>NZ_JAAGVY010000003.1 GCF_010686655.1 Cryomorpha ignava
ATAGTCTACCAAAGCATATAGAAAGGATTCTTTACTATTGTAGCTATGAACATAGGAAAGACAGGACAAATCATATAGAACGCCTAATAACAGGGAGTTCTTAAGTACACGCTAATTCCTTTAGGGGTCGGGGGCGCGGGAAGGCGTTGATTGATTGTTGTTATACATTCTCAAAACTTTCAGACCACGATGTGTATATAGATTAGATTAATGATAGCGACTTTATGCTTTTGATTGTCATATTGAAACTGTTGATATGATTTTTATCATAAAACAGCTATTAGTAGGTATTTCACCGCTGAAATCCTTAATTTTAGCATCTTTAAAACCAGAACATGATTCAAGAAATAGGACTTCAGAATTCAATTTTTAACCAGTTTTTACGTGAAGTGCGCGATGAAAAAATTCAAACAGACCGGGCGCGTTTCAGAAGAAATTTGGAACGTCTTGGTGAAATATTCGCCTACGAGATTAGTAAAAAATTGGAGTATGAAGTTGTAGATGTTACCACTTCTCTGGGTAGTGCAAGTATGCGGGTGCCAAAGCAGTATCCTGTGCTGGCAACAATTATGCGCGCCGGACTTCCTTTTCACCAGGGTATGCTAAATTATTTCGATCATGCTGATTCGGCTTTTGTATCAGCATATAGAATGCATTCAAAAGATGAAGGCGATTTTAAAGTAGAAGTAGATTATATGAGCTGTCCTGATTTGGATAAGCGTGAGCTTATACTTGTTGATCCCATGCTGGCAACGGGTTCATCAATGGTGAAAGTACATAGGGCATTACTTAAAAACGGTGCGCCTTCTCACAATCATATTGTAACCCTGCTCGCTACCAAAGAAGGAATAAGCCTGGTTAGAAAAAATGCTCCTCCCAACACCACCATCTGGGTAGGGGCAATTGACGATGAGCTTACTGCTCAAGCGTATATTGTGCCCGGCTTGGGAGATGCAGGAGACCTTTGCTATGGCGCAAAATAAATGAGAGGTGAGCACGATCATTGCTAAAATATTGAGCGTGTTCTTTCTCAGTACTGTAAAGTTTATGTGGGCTCCCGGTACTGCTTTGGTTTCGGGGTTCTCCTTTTTTGAAACCATTCTTATTACCACTGTTGGTGGAATGACGGGGATAACATTTTTCTATTTTTTCGGGATGTGGGCAATAGAAAAAATTGAAGGGATAAAATCACGATCTAAATTTTCTCGTTTTCAAAATTCTCCCAAAAAAGTTTTTACCAAAAAGAATCGCCGTATTATTAAAATCAAGGTTTCGTTTGGGTTAATAGGGTTAATCATCATTACCCCGGCGTTGCTCAGTATTCCAATAGGATGCGTAGTAGCAGCAAAATTTTACCGACATAATAAACTCACCTATCCCTTGTTGCTTCTATCTACTTTTATCTGGTCGCTGTTTCTTACAACGATTGTTTTTTATATAAAATCAAATTGGTAAATTAATGCGCCGTTACAAACACTTATTTTTTGATTTAGATAGAACCCTTTGGGATTTTGATACAAATTCGAAATTTGCCTTAAGTGAAATATATGACACGTTTAATCTAAAGGGAGAAGGAGTAGCCGATTTAAATGAGTTTATTTCGCGGTATCAGCTTATCAATGAGCGGTTATGGGGATGGTATCGCATGGGTAATATCAAAAAAAATGATTTGAGGAGACGACGGTTTAGCGAAGCACTTGCTCATTTTGGTTGTGAGAATGAAGATTTGGGAGTTAAACTCGATGAAAACTACATCAAAATAAGTCCATACCAAAAAACGTTGATGCCTAAAGCGATTGAAACGCTTGAGTATCTTTCCGAAAAATACGCACTACACATTATCACCAATGGATTTGAAGAGGTGCAAAATATTAAGATGCAGGAATCTGGTTTGCAGCCGTTTTTTAAACACATAATAACCAGCGAGCGGGCTATGGCGCGAAAACCCGATCCGATAGTTTTTAATCTGGCCTGCAAACTAGCCAAGACTATTCCGGCAGACTCGCTAATGATAGGCGACGATTTGGCGGCGGATATATTGGGTGCAAAAAAAGTATGGATGGATCAGGTGTATTTCAATCCATTAGAAATTTCACACGATCACGACGATATTACTTTTGAGATTAAATCGCTTGAAGAGTTGAAGGTTATTCTGTAAAACTTAGCTTTTTGGTAAAACAGCCAAAACAGTTTTAGATCCAACAACTTTGTCGTCGATATTCACTTTTATTTCGCTGCCAAGCGGAAGGAAAACATCTACACGCGATCCGAATTTGATAAAACCAAACTCGGTACTCTGGCTAACTTCAGTACCCGGTTTTGAATAGCAAATAATACGACGGGCTACCGCTCCGGCTATTTGCCTGAAAAGTACAGACACACCCTTACTGTTTTCAACCACAACTGTAGTACGTTCATTATCGGTGCTTGACTTTGGGTGCCAAGCCACCAGGTATTTTCCCTTGTGATACTTAAAGTACTTGACGATTCCGCTGATGGGGTACCAGTTTATGTGCACATTTAATGGCGACATAAATATGGATACCTGAATACGTTTGTCTTTGAGATATTCAGTTTCAGTCGTTTCTTCAATTACTACAACCTTTCCGTCGGCAGGGCATATTACCAGATTTTCATCTGATGTAATAACACGCTTCGGAACGCGGAAAAATTGCACAACCAAAAAGAAAAAAATCAGTGTAACGGGAATGGAAAATGCGAGAAATATATTCGGCGCAAGCCAATAAACCAATAGATTGATACCCACGATAAGTAAGAAAGTAGTGAGCATAATAAGGGTTCCTTCGCGGTGCAATTTCATGTTTCTGTAGAGTTAAGTTAATGGACAAAAATCATAAGGTACGTAAATACGATTGGGCTAGCCAGCAATACGCCGTCAAATCTATCTAATATTCCGCCATGTCCGGGCAATAAATTGCTGGAATCTTTCACCTTGAGACTGCGCTTTAACATAGACTCAACCAAATCGCCAAAAGAAGCCGAGATGGTGATTAGAATGGCGAGAATAAGCCAATTTTGAACTGTAAATTGTTGGTAATATATGGATATTATCCATCCGCCACCTATTGCGGCAAGCATTCCACCTATCAATCCTTCCCAAGTTTTATTGGGCGATATACGCGGAAAAAGTTTGTGTCGGCCAAACAGTCTGCCAAAAGCGTATGCACCGGTATCATTCAGCCAAAGCATAACGAAAAACCCAAGAACAATTTCAGGTTGATATTCGTGAATGATTTCTTCAAAGCTAAACACGTTTAGCAATGCAAGCGGTGCCATTACATAAATAATTCCGATGATGGTATGGGCAATATTATTGAAAGGGTCTGGCCGCTGGCGGTACAGCTCATAGATGAAAATTGCAATAAAGAATGGTATGCTCAATCCCACGTATTGTATGGGCACTACATTTAGCTTCACTAATTCTATGGCTATATAAAGAACAGTACCGGTAATTACCCCCAGCGTGCTTTGCGGATGGGTACCACCAATTTTGGCAAGACTATAATATTCAAGCATACCCAATACACCCACCACGTAAAATAGCGAAGCGAGTGTATAAGGATTGTAAACAATAGAACTTATTACTACTATAAGGAACACTAGCCCTGTTGATATTCTTAAAAAGAGTTCTCTCACAACTGGGCTTCGCTAATTATTTTATTTGCATGAATAACATCGGTGTTTAAGACCAATAAATTTATGTCGCCGATGGTTACGTAAATAGAATCTTGTTGGTTTAAAACAATTGATTCTATGTCATATGAACTGAGTAAATGCTTCAACAGCTGAATTTTATGCATTTGCCTAGAGCTGTAAACCAAGACCCAATCCTTTTCCATCTATTCTTAGTCCTTTCCGTCCTTGGTATTTACCTCGGCAATGTTTTCCTGATCGTCTTCGGTTTCTAGATTTTCAGAGATTCCTTCACCTAATGAAGTTGGTTTTTCACTAGCCGGACGAAGCTTTTTTTCGTCATCTTCATGGCTGGTCGGTATTAAATGCTCCTCAGTTTCGTAAGGTCGCTTGCCAAATATCTTCTGCAAGTCTTCTTTAAAAATCACTTCTTTTTCTAGCAGCTGAGTGGCAAGTAGGGTAAGTTTTTCTTCATTCTCGCGCAAAATTTGCTTAGCACGTTCATATTGAGCTTCGATAATTTTTTTAACCTCCGCGTCAATTTTTTCAGATGTTTTCTCGCTATACGGTTTGGTGAAATTGTAATCAGACGATCCTGAAGAGTCGTAGAAACTAATGTTTCCAATTTCTTCATTCAGTCCATACACTGTTACCATCGCATAAGCTTGCTTGGTTACTTTCTCTAAATCGCTTAAAGCGCCGGTAGAAATTTCATCAAAAACCACTTTCTCTGCGGCTCGTCCACCCAGGGCTGCACACATTTCATCAAGTATTTGATTAATGGTATTTAGTTGGCGTTCTTCAGGGAGATACCACGCTGCGCCGAGCGACTGCCCACGGGGAACAATGGTGACTTTTACCAATGGAGAAGCGTGCTCAAGCAACCACGATACAGTAGCGTGACCAGCTTCGTGATAGGCAATAACTTTTTTCTCTTTCTTGGTAATAATCTTATTCTTCTTCTCAAGGCCTCCGATAATACGGTCTACGGCATCGAGAAAATCTTCCTTGGTTACCATTTTTTTCTTGCGTCGCGCTGCAATAAGTGCTGCTTCATTACAAATATTGGCAATATCTGCACCGCTAAATCCAGGTGTTTGCTTGGCAAGAAAATCAACATCAATAGATTTGTCTACTTTAATAGGAGCTAGGTGGACTTTAAAAATCTCTTTTCGCTCATTTAAGTCAGGCATATCAACGTAAATCTGTCTGTCGAAACGACCTGCACGCATAAGTGCTCTGTCTAATATGTCGGCGCGGTTGGTGGCCGCGAGAATGATTACTCCACTGTTTGTTCCAAAACCATCCATCTCTGTAAGTAGCTGATTTAGTGTATTCTCTCGTTCATCGTTGGCGCCCATGCTCGCGTTTTTACCACGTGCTCTACCTATGGCATCAATCTCGTCGATAAATATGATTGCCGGTGCCTTTTCTTTGGCTTGCTTAAACAAGTCGCGTACGCGCGAAGCGCCAACTCCAACAAACATTTCTACAAAGTCTGAACCCGAAAGTGAGAAGAACGGTACTTGTGCTTCTCCTGCAACGGCTTTCGCCAACAGGGTTTTCCCTGTTCCGGGAGGTCCTACTAAAAGTGCTCCTTTTGGAATTTTAGCACCCAGAGTGGTATATCTTTTCGGGTTTTTAAGGAAATCTACAATTTCCTGCACTTCTTCTTTGGCACCTTCCAGACCGGCTACATCATTAAATGTTGTAGAGGTTTGTTTGGTTTTATCAAATAACTGCGCTCTTGATTTACCGATATTGAAAATCTGTCCGCCGGCACCACCGCCACCGCCTATTCGGCGCATAACAAACATCCATACAGCAATCATAATTCCGATAAAGAGCACCCAGGTAAAGAGTTCCTTACCCCAATCGCTGCGTGTTTTATAATCATATGCCAGGTTGTACTCGCTGCTCCAGCTATCTAGTTTTTCCTGAAAGCTGTCTGCCGGCCCAATATCAAATTTATAATGCGGACCCGAATTTTGTGCTCCTGAAATAAGCGGAGATTTAATGCGCTTGCTGTGCTTTTCCTTCTTTAGTGCTTCTTTCTTTAAAAACACTTCGGCCATCTGCTTATTGTAAACCACTACGCGTTCTACTTCACCTTGTTCAACCATTTGCTCAAACTCGGTCAAATTGATGTCTGTCATGTTGCCATTCCAGTTAAAAAGGTTGAGCGATATAAGCACAACTCCAATAATGGCGTAAATCCAGTAGAAGTTAAAAGGCTTTTTTGAATTCTTATCGCCGTTGCCACCACTACCACCCGTCGGAGGCGTAATTTTCTTCTTCAGGTTTTTGTACTGCTTATTGTCTTTATTATTATCTTTCTTTTCTGTCATTTCCCTAATTTATCAATCAGCTTAAAACTGATATTCAATTTGTTTAACATCGGCATCCGCCCAAAGTTTTTCGAGGTTGTAAAACTCCCGTGCTTCTTCGTTAAAGATGTGGACTACGATATTAAAGTAGTCTAGCAGAATCCATTCTGCATTTTCTTTTCCTTCCTTATGAAACGGCGATTCGCCAGTTTCGCTATAAATTATTTTTTCTACAGAACGCGCAATAGCATCTACCTGAACATGTGAAGTTCCATGGCAGATGATAAAGAAATCACTAACAGAATTGTGGATTTTTCGCAGGTCAATAGATAATATTTCGTGCCCTTTCACCTCTTGAATTCCGCGCACAGCGGCCTCGGCGAGGTCTTGGGATGAAGTAATGTTTTTGTTTACCATTAATTTGATTTACTCAAGTCAGCAAAATTAAGCAATTTAGCCCATCGTTTAGGTATAGATCAGATGCAAATCACCTTTTTATGATAGGAAATAAAATTACTCAGTTTAATTCTCTTGATAGCACAAGCAACTATGTTGCCAAACAGCTAATTAGCGGTGATTACGAAGAGGGAGATGTAATTCTGGCACATTTTCAGACGGAAGGGCGCGGACAGCGCGGCAGCTTTTGGCAGAGTGTTTCCGGTCAAAACCTCACTTTTAGCTTTGCTTTAAGGTCAGATTTTCTGAATATCCACGAGCATTTTATTTTTTCTAAAGCTGTTTCGGTGGCAATTTACGACCTGCTTTGCAAGCGACTTAAAACAGATGTTTCTATAAAATGGCCCAACGACATACTGGTTTCTGACCAAAAAATTTGCGGTATTCTACTCGAAACCAAAATAATTGATTCACAAAAGTACACCATTTTTGGACTTGGATTAAACGTGAATCAAGGCGAATTTCCCATAGGCTTAAAAGCCACGAGTATCGCGCTGCAATTGAGAGAATCAATTTCTGTGAATGAAATTCTGACCGATTTAATTCGCGAACTAAACGCTTGTCTAAAGCCGATTACTGACGGCTATTATGATGATATTGAGTGGCGCTATATGAATGCACTATACGGTGCACATGAATGGATAAATTTCACAGAAGAAAACCGCAGCTTTTATGGAAAAATACGCGAAGTAGATAATGCCGGCGTAATGCTCGTTAAATCAAAACAAGGGAATGCCTTAAATTACCGAACAAAAGAAGTCACGATTAATTACTAACTTTTTCGGTCAGCCTGTCAGCTATGAAATCAAAAAGATTGGTAAGCGGCTTTTGCACCATCATTTTTAAAAATGGATTTACCTTGGCTTCCATTATTTGATAAACCGTGGTTTCGTCATCATTTCCAGACAAATAAATATTTAATGTAAATGGAAATGGTGATTTTTCGCCACTTTCAAGAAGGATGTGGTCAAACTCGGTACTATCTTTCAAATTTAAATCTATTGTTGCCGTACCCTGTACTTTAAAACTACAGTAGGTTTCAGTGCTTTCCCATTCAGAAATGCGGTCTTCTGGAAGAAGATTATTGAAATTATTTAGATCAGTAATATATTTGAATACTTTTTCGCGACCCGCAGGTACATTTACTTTTTTACTTTCTATTTTCATTGCTTACTGTCCCCAGGTTTCAGGCGAAACGCGCCAATTTTCTAATGATTCTACTTCTTTTTGGTCAATATATTCGGCTTTTACGGCTTGCTTTATCAGGTTGCTGTAATCTGTTAGAGTTACCAGCTGTACGTCTGCTTTTTCGAAAGCTTCTTTAGCGCGTTCAAAACCATAAGTAAATATGGCAGCCATGCCTTTTATCGATGCGTTTGATGCGCGAAGCGCATCTACCGCGAGCAAACTGCTCTTTCCGGTTGATACTAAATCTTCAATAACGACAACAGACTGGCCTGACTCTAAATGACCTTCAATCATGTTTTGCATGCCGTGGCCTTTAGTAGACGAACGTACATATACAAAAGGAACTCCAAGCTCCTGAGCGATAAGGGCACCTTGAGCGATTCCGCCTGTAGCCACGCCCGCTATTACATCTGGTTTTCCAAAATTTTCTAAAATGGCATCCACATAATTTTGACGTATAAATGTCCGAATCTTTGGATATGAGAGGGTTACACGGTTGTCGCAATATATAGGCGACTTCCATCCGCTTGCCCAGGTAAATGGATTTTCGGGCTGAAGTTTAACAGCCTTGACTTGTAGGAGAAATTCTGCTACTTTTAGAGCCGAATCACGTTTAGATTGCATGGCTGCAAATGTATAAAGTTTTCTTCAACGACAAGTTCGTTTTACTTACAGATAAATATGAATATGATGTCCTCGGTAAGGGGGTCTTACTTTTGCGTTATGAAGATTTTGAAGAGCTACACTTTGTGATTGCCTTGCTCAATGAATCAAAATTCGTTAGTGCAGTAGTTATTTTAAGCACTGATGTAGAAGAGCTTTGGGCCGATTTTAGAAGTCATTTTGTGGAAATTGATGCTGCAGGTGGTTTAGTAACCAATAGCAGGAATGAATTACTTCTTATTCACCGGAACGGTTTATGGGATTTGCCTAAGGGCAAGCTCGAAGAAAGCGAACACGCCAGTGATGGAGCTTTGAGAGAGGTAGAAGAGGAATGTGGTATTACAGACTTGCAGCTGGTTGACAAAATTACCACCACATACCACGTTTACTCAATGAAGGGTTTTACTTATTTAAAACGCACTTTTTGGTACTCCATGATTAGCAATCAAGAAGAATTTGTTCCGCAAGGCGATGAGGGGATTGATAAAGTGGAGTGGGTGAAAATAGAAGAATTCAATTGGGATAATCTGGAAACGTATGCTTCTATAAAAGAGGTTGTTAATCAGTTTTTGGTGCTTGGTGCTTAATTTTTGGCTCAATTGGTACTTGAGACTGCATTTAGTCTTTCCCAACTCAAATTTCCGGTATAGCGGTGCGAGACCATTCCTTCTTCGTTCATAGCCAGTAAATTAATCCAGCCATTGTCGCACAATTCTTTCACCATTTGGTGTTTTTCAATGATACGATTCATCTCTGCCATGGGCGCTTCAACTATTACATTTAGCCTTAAGGGTTCATGCTGATAACGCTCTCCATCGTGAATGGATTGAATGGGCAGCCCTACGCGCAAATCGCCCGAGTAGCCTTCTAATACGCCGATGCCGGCTGTAACATTGTGGAGGGTTTTATTTCCCGAACCAAAGGTTTTGTTATCTACTGTAGAGCCGTAATATTGCAGATTTATCCATGCGGTAACAACCATTGGGGCAGTCATAATGAGTTCCAGAACTGAGAATTGGGTATCTCTTTTCCAGTTGTAGGAATGTAAGAACGTGCTACTGCCTAAATCAATGTGTTTAGATCTTGAGCGCGGTGCGACTACAAATGCAGAGCAGCCTGCCAGACCCCATTCCGGCCGCACTTGCGACCAGTCTTTACTTCGCGCAATAATAGACTTGCTCACATCATTTCCAGTTGGTGAAAGCTTAAGCGATCGCTCTAATCTGGTCGCGTTACCTGCCAACCTGAGAGATTTTTTAATTTCGGCCAAAGCTTCTTTTTGATTGATGGGTACATCATTTTCATTGTATATGCCTACTTCATCAGTTGTGGTATCGTGCAGGCACGCTAAAAATGTAGTGTCTTTCGGAATAAAAATATTCGCTTTCTTAAGCCCTTCTCTTACTTCATTATTATTTAAAACTGCTGCGGCTACTTTGGCATTAGCCTCACCGGTATGTCCTCCACATGCGCCACAATCGTATCCCGAAGCATGCGGATTATTTACCATTGTTGACCCGTGGCCGGTTATGAGAACAAAGGGGGCAAAATTTTCTGCTAAGGACATGGCAATCAGCGCGTTTTTCGCCATTTCTATTTGCTGATCTATTGGAATTCCGAAAGATTTCCCATCAACGATCTCTGATTTTAGGCTTATGCTTTTTTTACTAGAGGTATTATTGGTCATACCGGTTTTATTTGGATTGGGTACCGGCCTGGTTATGCCAAATGAATCTGTAAATAGTTTTGGAAGATAGGTGAGACCTAATGGACTAACAAAACTGAAACAGGTTATAGCACCAGATTTAAATGTTTTCCAAACTTGTTGAATTTGCCGGCTTAAAATCCTGTTGTTAAATACGCCTTTCTGTTCTTTTTCATCGGGCATTTGTTCCAGAATATTCGGTCCTGTTTTAAGCAGAACCGGGCATTGTGCTTCGCCAACCTTATGCCCAATAGGTAGATAATTGATAGAAAAAGCAAAAAAACCGGCAAACCCGAGGGTTTCGATTTTAGCATTAACCGCTTCGAGGTTTCTGCGGTAAACTTCTGAACGCACATCAATACAGAAAACAGCTTGAGCTTTGGGACGGACAGATTTGTCGTTGATATAATTTTGACTTTTAAATTTACTTATCAATTTACGCTGCGCCGCAATGTCAAAAGCTTCCTGAAGAATCAAGTTTTCAGAGAGTTGCTCTTGAATTTCTACTTGGATGTTGACCTGACCGTATAAAGCTTTATTTTCATTCCATTTTTGTGAAAGCGATGTGTGCATCAAACTATCGAGTATGCAAGCTTCCCAGCAGAGAAGAATGGCCAAAAACTCTATGAGCTTCCCATCTTTGCCACCATATAGTTCGCTATCCCAATCTAATCGCGCTGCATAGGCTGACCATCCGCCAACACCCAAAAGAATTTTATGCAAATAAAGCGGAATCCCTTCCTCGGGAATACCTATTTTATCAAGAGCTACTTGCGCTGCATACAATGGGTGATCAGGGAGTTGTTTAATGTGTTTTCTAAAATTTTTAAGACCACTAATCTCGGGAGTACGATCTATTTCTGCTTCCGCTTTCCAGGCCATAAACAACCCTTTGTTTTTATTGGCTGCCGACCAAATAGCCTGGCCATTATCAAAATAAGACGCAGCCCAAACAGAAATTCTGGCAATAACCAGTCGGCTCCAATCTTTGTGAGTTACCTGCGCGGCTGATTCTGCAATAATCGGAATGGTTTTGATTTTTATGGGTTTTTCAGGTCGCTTATTAATTTTCTGAATAAAATCCTTTACCTCTATCTTGCTGTTTCTTCTTCTTAAAGCTGCGGCTATATCATCATTTGTTATTTTTCCTGCCTTTATCTTTTCCAAATAAAAACCACCCGGAAGGGTCATTTGTATGGCTCCTGCATACGCCAATTCCTGCGCCACTTCGGTAAATTTTTTGTCCGTAAGACCCAGATATGGATTTACCGCTACAAAATTTTCTAAAGGCCATACAGGAGCAATTTTTTTACAAGCCGTTCTTAATGTGCTTAGCAGCTTGGCTTGCTCGTCGCTTAAATTTTCAAAATAGCCGGCGTTTCGTAATGAATTTTCTACCATGATGCTTTTCTTTCTGATGATAATTTTAGGAATTGGGTTTACCTTAATTAGAGTCTGTCAATACACTCAAGTGGCTGGATCATAAAGTCCAAGTGCAACGCTGATATTGGACTTTATGGACAGACACTAATTAGACAGGTTGCTCTTTAAATGCTACTTGTTTTATTGATTTCTTATGTCTCAAATCAGAAGGGTCTATAAGTTCTTCGCCAGGCTTGCCGTGTGAATAGAGGGCTCTCACCATTCTGTCAAATAAGGCATTGGCATACAGTCCATTCCTTAAATGAATAGCCAAGTTGATGTAGGCTGGCTTGGCGCGAAAAAGGGGTGCTAAGATTTGGATGAAAACGGTTATTCCAAAAATGATGAGGATGGCACTTATCAACCCTGTTTCCAAGATGCTGGGATTTGTGAGGACTGGAATTTGAGCTGACAGTAAGTGATGCGCTCCAGCTTCTAAAGTAAAGAATGCAGCAGCAACAACCACAGCAAGTAGCGAGGCTCTTAAAATGAGTTTTAAACTAACTGTCGAATCGAGCGCTGCAGTAAACAGGCGTGATAGGCCCATTACTATTATTGCACCAATGGCAAAAAGTGCGAGCTCTGTGTTCGGATCAATTCCCCAAATTAGCGCAAAGCTAGTGTACACTGAAAAGGAGAGTATAATTCCAAGTCCTATTCTCAATGGGCTTCCTATTCGTTTTGCAGAAACAATTTTGGCAGATTGAATCAAATCGATTACACTTCCTGATGATAAAAAAGAGTGAGCTTTGTAGAATGAGTGTGCGACCAGATGAAGCATAGCAGCCGGAAACACACCTAAGCCGCATACCATCAAACTAAACCCCATGTGGCCAACGCTGGAATATCCCAAAGCCGTTTTCACTGATGTTTGGGTGAGATAAACTACGGATGCAAATAGAGCGGTAAAGCCACCTATAATTAATAGAGCAATTGAAGCATAAGTAGTTGCATCCATTATATAAGCCATTCGTATTATTAGGAATGGGCCGGCATTTAGAACGCCTGCGTGAAGCAGCGCAGATACTGGCGTCGGGGTTTCCATTACTTCAATAAGCCAGCCATGAGTTGGAAATTGTGCTGATTTTAAAATGGCAGCTGCTGCGAATAGCAATGCTACAATTTCCATTCCTTCCATCGATATATTTGCGGCCACATTAGATTTAATCATTGTAAAGATATCTCCAAAATTTCCTGTGCCAAACATTTGGTAAAGGATACTAATGGCTGATAAAACGCAGACATCTGCTACTCTAGCAATAATAAATTTTTTGCGCGCTGCTATTATGGCACCTGGCCTTTCGTGATAAAAAATAAGCAAACGGTGCAAAGTGATGCTTGTTGAGATCCACGCTAAAAACAAGAGACCCAAATTTCCCGAGAGTACCAGCAATTGCACTGCGGCAATGGTGGCAGCGAGCCTACCTATAAAAGCTCCCTGGCGCTTATCACCATCTAAATAATTAAGGCTGAAACGAATGATGATAAAGCTAAGCAGGGCAATCATAGAAAACATAATTACACTAATTGAATCAAGCCGTAAGCTTAACCCAATATTAGCAATCCCAAAAAAAGCCGTTTCCAGAAAGGAATATTTTACAACAAAAACGCTGCAAACTATGGCGATGGTGATACTAATAGTGGCTGAGATAACTCCCAGTTTTTTTACCAGATTAGGCCTGATTCCAGGCTGGAACCATGAAATCAAAGCTGTTAAAATAAATGCTAATGGAGAAAGTAAGGCAATTGATGCTAGTAGGTGTTCAGTCATAGCAAATAAGTTGGCTATTAGAAAGATGTTTAGATAAGTTCAATATATATTTTTGATGATAGGCGCACCGTTTTACTCTGTTCTTTGGCTATCAAAATTTCTTTCTCAATGGCGCTCATGCGGTTTTTCAAGATTTTAATTCGGTCTAGAGAATCTTGATCCGATTTACCGAATTGAATTTGCGCACTAAATGATTTTAGCTCGTGAAAGCTTATTTTTTTGGTAAAAAGGTGGCGTATAATTTCCTGTGCATCTTCCGCAGCAAAGTCGCCTTTTATAAAGTCAAACTCTTCCTTTTTCGTTGTGAGACTTTGTGCCATATTTGAAGTGGTCATACTTTTTTAATCGCAGTACAAAGTATGAGATTCTAATCCATATATTATTATTTATATTTGTGATGTAAAGCATAAATAAATTTTATGAATTATATGATTTATCAGCTACGTATATTCTTAAAGGTGGTAGAGAAAGCGAAAGGTTTGCCTAGCATCACGCAGTGGCGATTGATTTGGCAATAATGAAAAAAGCTTTGGCCGGTTAGCCAGGCGTACTTGAATTTTGTTAAGATTGAAAAAGAGAATATTCGAGAGGCACTTTTTGAATGGTGTTTAAAATATTGAAGGACAATTCAATGCTTATCTCGGCAGTTCATATATGTCTGGCGGTAACTGTAGCTGGATCAATCTAGTAAGCTCCTTATCGCAATTGAGGTGGGAGTCGATTTTCCTCCGAGAATAAAAGGTTTACGTTCTATTGTCCGACCTTGATTCTGTTCCTATTATCTGTCTCTGTCTGTACTTTAAACAGTCGTGATTCTAAACCTTCACTGGGCTTTTCAATTCCGTTTTCACGAATTGTGCCGTTGCCATCCACCCATATAAAATGTGGGAATCCATAAATATTAAAATGGTCTAAAAACTGCATTTGATTCTGTGGGTAATAAACTTTCCACGGGCGGGTTGCCGGTTTTGACCCATCGCTGATTCGCACTTCAGCAAAGTGAGCAATGCCTTCATACTTTTCAAAAAGCGATTTCAAAACCAAAGCTTCTTTTTCGGAGGCAGTACTACCCTCAGTGGTCACCATCAAAATAGTCGGCAAGGTGTCTTGTTCAGCAATATACCCCGGTTTCCAGTTTTTAGAAATGGTCGCCAAGTTGCTGTCGATAAGCGTGTTTTCCATCTTTGCTTTTAATCGATTGGCAATGGCACCCACTTCTGTTGATGCCGGTGTTTCGCCAATAAGATTTACAATGGCTATGAGTTTATCAAGAGGATATGCAGGATTGGAATAACTTTCTGAAATTGATTTTAAGATTACCAGCTGGCGAATGGTATCGTTTTGCAAAAAATCATCTTGCTTAAATAAAATCGACAAGCTATCGGGCGGTAGGCCTGTTTTGAGCCTATTGGCAATTGTAGCACCGCCAAATTTCAGATCGTAAGTCTGGAAATAATCAGCGTAAAAGAGATTAAAAAAATCAAACCAGGCAATGTTTTGCAGCTCGATGGGCTTATCGTTCAAATATTCTTCAAAAAGATCGCTTTTTTTGAATCCGCTCGAAAGTTTCATTTCTGCGAAGGTGTATATTTGATAGGTATGAATAAAGGCGTTTGCAGAATCCGTTTTTTGCTCTTCGGCATATGCGGCAACTTTTCTTTTAAGTTGTGATGTTCCTATAAACCGGGAATTATCAAGGTAAAAATCATAATACTTTGTATCAAAATCGGCCAGCATTTTATTTACGTCTACAGCGTCAAGCGCCAGAAAAGCGTATTCAAAACTTCCGTTTTGCCAGGTATCCACAAGAATATTTTCGGGCTTTGGAATGATAGAAATGGGATAAACAGTAGCGGGCGAAATCCATATAGGCGATTTAAAGCGTTTGACAGCCAGCCAGTAGAGCGCAGTTTCGCTGGTGTCAACAGTGAGTTTAAAACTTCCGTCAGATACAATCGTGTCAGAATCAACCTGCCTGAAAGTTTTTGTAATGGGATCGTTTTCAATTAGAAGCCTTATTTCTTTTCCGGACCATTCTTTGGCAATTCCCGAGATTTCAGCTTTTTGGGCCTTCGCCGATAGGCAAAACAAGACGAATAATATGGATAGTCCTCTATAAATCGTCATTCAGCTGAATAGAATTTGGAATGAATTTGCTTACATCGCCATCGTTTCTCAAAATATCGCGCACAATAGACGAGCTGTAAGCCGAATATTCGGGGCTGGTCACCAAAAAAACTGTGTCAATTTCTGCGGCCAACTCGCGATTCATTTGGGCAATAGAGCTTTCAAATTGAAAATCTTCGGCATTGCGCAGGCCGCGGATAATGTAATTTGCGTTTACGCTGCGGCAATAATTTACAGTAAGGCCTTCGTAGCTGCCCACCTCAAAATTTTCTGCAAACGAAAATGTTTGGCGTATCCACTCTTTACGCTCTTCCAGGCTAAACATATATTTCTTATCGGCATTTACACCAATAGCCACAATTACCTTGTCGAAAAGGGGAAGAGCCCGTCTTATGAGATTTTCATGACCCTTTGTAATGGGGTCAAACGATCCGGGAAATACTGCAATTCTTGCCATCGTCTAATAGTTTAATGCTTTTCTAATTTTCATGCATTTCTCTAAAATTGGTTCCAATCTATCGAGCTGTAGCATGGTAAAAGGATCGCTTTGCGCTTTATGCGGCTCCGGGTGTACTTCCAGAAAGAGTCCGTCAACGCCGGTTGCAGCAGCAGATAGAGCAATTGCTTCAATCAATTCTGGATCGCCGCCGGTAATTCCAGAAGTTTGATTTGGCTTTTGAACGCTGTGGGTACAGTCCATTACGGTGGGTACGCCAAGCTTTTTCATACGGTAAATACTTGTGGCATCAACAATTAAGTCAGTGTATCCAAAAGTCGTTCCCCGTTCGCAAACCCAAACTTTATCGTTTCCGGTTGAGCGCACTTTTTCTACTGCAAATTTCATCGCTTCAGGACTTAAAAACTGTCCTTTCTTGATATTTACAGTGCACCCCGATTCACCGGCTGCAAGCAATAACTTGGTTTGACGGCAAAGAAAAGCGGGAATTTGCAAATGCGTAACATAATCAGAAATCTCTTTCGGCTCATAGCTTTCGTGCACATCTGTAATATTATCGATCCCAAGTTTATCACTCACTTCTTTCAATATCTCCAATGCTGTTTGCTTCTCGATTCCGGTAAAGCTATCGAGTTTGCTGCGGTTAGCTTTTTCGTAACTACCTTTAAAGATATACTCAATGCCGAGATTGTCGCAGATTCGCTTTACTTCGTTGGCAATTGTAAATGCGGTATCGCGTTCTTCGATGGCGCAAGGGCCGGCGATTAAAAAAAACTTTCTCATTCTTCTTTTGCTTTTTGTCCAAGGTAGCCGCTGTGATGCCGCTTGGCATATTCTGCTTTTGTAAAACCTATTTTTTCCATGAGCAACACCACGAGTACATCGCCGGCTACAGTCATTACAGTTGTAGATGTGGTAGGAGTAAGCCCAAGCGGGCAAATTTCCGGGGGGCCACCGGTAAATAATGTGAGGTCGGCTTTTTCTGCCAGCTCTGAATCTTTATTTCCGGTAAGGACGATAAACTTTATACCCGGATGAAGTCTTTTGGCAAGAAACTCAAGCTCAATAACTTCGCGTGTTCTGCCGCTATTGCTAATGGCGAAAATCACATCGTTTTTTTGAATAACTCCCAAGTCGCCGTGTTGGGCTTCCGCCGGATGAATAAAAACTGCCGTGGTGCCGGTAGAGCTAAGTGTAGTAGCAATGTTTACACCTATTTGGCCTGCTTTTCCCATTCCGCTTACCACTACTTTGCCACCTTTTACATGCACTTGTTCGTATATCAAATCTACGACGTCGCGTATTTGCCCGTCGATGGGGATATTCTGAATTGCTTCAATTTCTTTTGCAATCAGTTCTTTGATTCTCTCTTTTGTCAAAATCTTAATTTTGGACTACAAAATTAGCCTTTCCCGACGATTTGCCTTAATTCCGGAAAAAACTAAAGTTCACACTGCTATATTGTCTATGCGATTGAAAACGCAGATTTGACTCAAAATTGTGTTCAGAGCCGTGTTCCAGTATCAATAAGCCGTCTTGTTTTACCCATCCCGAATCAAAAATCATATCGGGCAATTCGGGAAAACGCGGATCTGCATAAGGTGGATCGGCAAAAACAATGTCGAAACTACGGTCGGCCTTTTTGAGTAATTTAAAAACATCGGCTTTTACGGTTTTTAGATTGTCAATTTCCCATTCTTTCTTTATACCGTCCAGAAATTTTTTAGAAAGATATTCCACATCAATAGCTGTGGCCGAGTTTGCTCCGCGGCTAATAAACTCGAGTGAAATGGCTCCTGTTCCCGAAAAGAGATCGAGCACATCGGCTCCGTGAATGTCTAATTCGTTTTGCAAAACATTAAAAAGTGCTTCCCGAGCCATGTCGGTTGTAGGTCGTGCTTTTATATTGGCCGGTGGCGACAATCGTCTGCCTTTATACTTGCCGCTTATAATGCGCATACAGAGGCGTATATTCCTGCCCAATGAGCGGCTGCAAAACGCGAATCGGGGAGATTTGTTATGGATGTCTTATCGCTAAATGCGTGGCTTTTAAACGTTGTGTTCAACTTAGGTAAATACGGTTTTAGAAGGGCTATCACCTTTTCGTTTTTCGCGGAAGCGCCTAGAAAATTCACTTTAATATCGGTGTTTAATCCAAGCGTTTTTAAGGTGTAAAGCAGAAAATAACGCGCATCTTCTGCATGGCTGGCGTGAATGGAATTAGCGAAAAGTAAGGTTGATTTGCTGAAAATTACTAAATCGAAAACATCGCCAGACTGATGAAAGAAAACTTCATGGTCTTCATTTTGGTTTTGTCTGCAAAATTCTAAAAGGGCGCCAACACCATGTTTTACGCGCAAACTTGGAAATATTCTTTCTACCGTCGTTTCAGATTTTTCGTCGCGTTTATATATCAGCACAGAGTCGAGACCGATTATTCTATTCCATTCGGCTTCATTGGCAGCAGCCGACGTATTGAAGCTGAGATACTTTCCGGCATCCTCATCATTAAATACTTGCTGGGGTACAAGGGTATAATCGCCCATAAAGGATAATGCAAAAATAGGCTTGAGTGCTTTTATTTCGCTGCTCTGAAGCGGCACCGTAGAGTTGAAAGTGCCATAAGCGACCGGAATTCTTGCATCTAAATCGCCGTAGAAATAGGCTGTAAAAAAATTGGGCTCAAAAATGAGCCCAATAGATTGAATATCAGCTTTAGAGTGGCTATTAAAATGTGTGAGCCCTTCTATCATCTTACTCTTTCCAGTTACCACTTGTATTTGCTTTTTCAAGTGATCCTACCATAAGTTGATTAGCAAAAGGTTTGGGGTCTTTTACTAAAAAAACCGATTGGGTAACACCACCCGATTCAACAGTCCCTGTTTCGAGCACAAATTTGTGTTTTCCAAACGGCACATACGGAAGGGAATCGAGATATAATTTGTATTTTCTATTACTTGAATCTGATTGGTCAAAAACGTAGGTATCAACCGGTACAAGTATTGTGTCGCGGACAATCATTCCAGAGGCTATAACCTGTTCTTCTGTCAGCGAATCGGGCATCTGATGAATTAAACCAAGCTCACGTGCCATTTCTTCTGTGGGAACAGTGTCGGGAAGTGCACCGAATCTTTTAATTAGTGAAACTTGTCCATTTTTGAGGAAATCGATAAGGGTATCAAAACTTGGAGTATACGCTCCGTATTCTTTTTGATAAGCTACCTCTGCTTTTCGAATATCCTTTAGTCTTTGAATGATATGCGACTCTATTTTTTGCTTCTTTGTGTCATAAGCTAGCCTGTCTTTAATTACATCGTAATCTTTAAACGCCAGAAATAAAGCACCTACTGCAATTACTACGGCAACGATTACCTGCACCTGTCTGTTTATTATTCCTTTTACAAACAAGAAGCCCAGCACTCCTACAATTAAAATGCCCGCGCCGCCTAGTTTATACCAGATAGTTTGACCTTGGGAAAAGAGTAATAACGAAAGTCCAATCAATATTAACAGAATTGGAAAAAGATATCTGCCTACTATGCGTCCTATTTCTTGCATGTGCTCTAATTTTAAACGAGTGGCAACAAATCTACAATTTTTTTTATTTCATCATTACTTTGATGCAACGAATTAAGCAAAGGTTGAATTTGGGAAGGAACAATTACCTGTTTTCAGCATTAAAGTCACGTTATTTGTTGGAATTATGAGCAATCCCAGCGATTCAAAAAGTAGTGCGCCGGAGCTTGAGGGCTTATTGCTCGATAATTTCGGCTTTATTCCTACCGAATCTCAGCATCGGCTGATCAAAGCTATGGCTCGTTTTCTGATTAGCGACAAGCCCAATTGCCTGCTAATGGTAAAGGGATATGCCGGTACCGGAAAAACGAGTATGGTCAATACGCTTGTACGCACCTTGCCGGCCGTTCGTATGGGGTCGGTTTTGCTGGCTCCCACGGGAAGGGCAGCCAAGGTTCTTAGTGGATATACGGATGCCCGCGCTTATACCATTCACAAAAAAATTTACTTTCAGCAACGCACTCCAAATGGGGGAATGGCTTTTTCTCCTGCCCGAAATTTGCATAAAAACACGGTTTTTGTAGTCGATGAAGCATCAATGATCGGTTGGGAAAATTATGGAGCACCGGGAGGTGGAAATCTCCTTTTAGATTTATTCGAATACGTTTATAACGGTCAGAATTGCAGGCTTATGCTTATAGGAGACGGCGCACAGTTGCCACCCGTAGGGAGTCCAATAAGTCCGGCGTTGGATTTAAAATTTTTGAAAAGTGAGTTTTCGTTAACTGCCGCCCTCTGCGAACTCACAGAAGTAATGCGCCAAAAAGATGATTCGGGAATATTAGACATTGCAACAGATATTCGTTCGTGTTTGGAGGGGGGCAGTATGGATAAGCTTCCGCTAAAATTGCCTGCTAAACCCGATGTTATTCAAATTACAGGAATGGAACTTCAGGATTATCTGGAAGAAGTGTTTGGAAAGTTCGGCACAGAGGGAAGTGTCATTGTGAGCAGATCAAATAAGCGATGCAACCAGTTTAATCAGGAAATAAGAGCCCGTGTTTTCTTCCGGGAAGAACTTGTTTCGGCCGGCGATTATATTATGTCGGTAAAAAATAACTACCACTGGCTGGGCGACGATAGTAAAGCGGGATTTATAGCAAATGGCGATGTAATGGAGGTATTGCGCATTGGCAAAGAAGTAAATCGTTACGGGTTTAATTTTATTCACGTAAGTAGCCGTCTAATTGATTATCCCGACGAGCCACCAGTTGAAATGGTTCTCTGGACAGATTCACTTTACGTAGATGGCCCCTCAATGAGCAGTAAAGACTGGGAAACATTATACCGTGGCGTCTTAGAAGATTACAACCATTTGCCGACAAAGGCAGAGCGTAAAAAAGCTGTAAAGCAAGATGAATATTACAATGCAGTGCAAATAAAATTCGCCTATGCAGTAACCTGCCATAAAGCCCAGGGTGGTCAATGGCCTGCGGTAATTGTAGATCAAGGCTACGTAACTGAAGATATGATTAACGAAGAGTATTTTAGATGGCTCTATACCGCAGTAACACGTGCCAGCGAAAGATTGTATTTACTGAATTTTAGCGACAAGATATTTCAGTGATCTGATTTTAGATTGATGATTTCAGATTGCCGTTGCAGAGATCGTGTTTGGAGCCTATGGATTTCGCAGCAGCGCAAATGGCGAAGAGCCTATTTATCTATTTAAGCGTTCGCTTAAAGAAATACCGGATAATGAAAATTCCAGTTCCGTCGTCTTTGCCTGAATCACTTTCCACACCACTTACCACAAATGTTAATTCCCATCCTGCTGAAACGAGTTTGTTGATTTTATCGGCAATCAGGGCATCATTTGATGCAATATTCTGAAAATTGATACCCGTTGCGCTGTAGAAATTAAGTAGTTTCGTTTCATCAAAATGGTCAATTTTGGCATCCTTCCTGTTTACGGTTCCCTGGTCACTTTTTTTGCCGTCCGTCCTGGTAGTGGTCAAATCTTCAATAGAAATTTCCTGCTGGGATTCGATTATACGGGATCGACCTATTCCCATAGGAACGATAGACTCAACCGATGTTACAACTTTATATTCAACCTGCTGCGAAAATGCCAGGCTTACAAAAAGTAATGCGCTGATTGTTAGAGAATTCTTAAGCATAATTTGTGTTATAAATGGCTAATTTAAATAAAAAAAGCATCCATGTTGAAGATTTCAGATTGAAGATTTCAGATTGATGATTTTAGATTGATGATTTCAAATTCCTGTTGCAGAGATCGGGTTTGGAGCCTTTGGATTTCGCAGCAGCGCAGATTATAAATAACGTCATTTTAAATATCTGATAGCGAGAGTTATGCAATTTATCATTTTGTGAGAAATATGAAACCGAAATGCATCACGCTACCTATAGAAATGAATCGTTTTTCCGCGATAAAGTGAATGCTATCCAAAAATCAAGCATTCGCAAACAAAAAAGCCTCTCGATAAATCGACGAGGCTTTGCATCCCTCGATCCCCAATCTGAAATCTGAAATCAACAACTTAGCAAAGCGTTCATGACCGAAGGGAATAATCCGAAATCCTAAAACTTCACTGAAAGACCAAGGGCAAAAACTTCTTTAAACTGTGTGCGCGGGCCTCGTTTTTCGATAATAGTTGGTTCACCATCAACAATCACTTCACGTGAATCTGTTACAATCATAATGTCGTCGTCATATATGAGCTGTGTAGCGATAGATGCTGAAAGCCAGCTGTTTATTTTCATCGAAATAAGTGTTTCCCAGTTCACATCCACATTTTGTGGATTGTTGGCGTAATTCGAAAATAGGTCAATTCTGGTAAGCAGATTCACATTCTCAAAAATGTCTTTTTGATAAGTCAATTTTACAAATGCTCCCAGTTCAAATCTCACATTATCTCCTGGATCAATTCCAAAATCAGGCGCTAGTCTATCATCGTTTACAATCGTAATTTTAGTTGTAAGTGGCGAAAGAAGTGCTGAAAAATTATCGTTTGGCTTATAATCCATACCGAGCGAAAAAATCATGTATGCCGGTGCAAAGAAATCCGAGATTTTCGGGCCTATTTCCTCACCATCTTCAATCTCGTAACCCGGAGCAAACTGCGATCGGAAATTAAACAGGGCAGAATAATACCAGTTTGGATTTTTGAGTTGGTAGCCATATTTTGATGTCAAATCAATTTTATCGTCTGTTTTAATCGGGTCTTTTTTGTCAAGCGCCTGCAATCCATAGGCCAGATCTATTGAGTTGTCCCAGCTATTGCGGCCCTTTGTGTATTTCGCAAATCCGTTAAAAAATGCCGTTCCGGAAATTGAGTTTTGACCACCGGCAGCCCAGTTACTGAAGTAGGCCTGGCTGAAATTTAATCCGGCCGAACCTCCAAATTTCCAAATTGTATCGGTCGCTGCAGCTCTTTCTTGCAATGCTTTTATTTTGGCTTTGTCGGCGTCGTTAAGTCCATCTACATTGACCTGGCTGAAGGATAAAAAAGGAAGAATTCCCAGAAGGAATAAGAAGGAAAGTTTTTTCATTTTAGCGTGGATTTTAAGAATAGAATTTATTCGCCATTCTGTTCAGAATATTTGAAAAGATGTTTTAGCGCAATAGCTTTTATTTAATTGGGTTAAATTGCTTAATATAAAGGAATTACACGTTTTTCGTTATTCAAAACGGCGTCAAAGAAACGAATAATTTTGAATATGAAGGCTGATGTGTAATACGATAAGACCGGTTGTGCTCCCACAACTTTGTTTTTTTAAGCCCTAAGGATTTGCTTCCGCCGTTCGATTTCTTTTAGAATCAAGTTTAGCTCGCGGGTAGTCTGTCCTGCTACTGAAGTGTTTTCTTCGGCACGTCGAATTAAATAGGGCATTACCTCTTTTACAGGGCCATAGGGTACATATTTTGCCACCAGAAACCCGGCATTGCTGAGGTTAAAGCTAATGTGATCGCTCATTCCAAATAGCTGGGCAAAATAAATGCGTCTGTCTTTTCGGCCTAGACCACGCCGGTCAATTTCGTCAGCCAGAAATAGCGAGCTTTCTTCGTTGTGTGTTCCTGCACAAAAAGCAACTCTATCAAGGTGGTCAAGACAAAATGAAATGGCAGCATTGTAGTCGCGATCGGTTGCTGCTTTATCTGGTTGGATGGGCGAAACATAGCCCATCTGCTCTGCGCGCAACCGCTCTTTTTCCATATAGGCGCCGCGCACGAGCTTTACAGCATAAATATAATCGTTCTCTTCGGCTTGCGAATAAGCTTCTATTAAATGCGCAATGCGGTCATGGCGATACATTTGCAATGTGTTGTAAACTATAGCTTCTACTTTGTTATATCGCGCCATCATTTCCACTACCAAATCGTCAATGGCTTTTTGCATCCAGGTCTCTTCGGCATCGATAAATATTGGAGTACCCGTAGCTGCTCCCTTGGCGCATATTCTATCTACACGGTTTTGAAGGCGTGCATATTCTGCCAGCTCTTCTTCGCTTAACGGTTGAGCCGAGCTTATTTTTTCGAGCAATTCGTTCCGGCACATTCCGGTTACCTTAAATACAGAAAAAGGCACATTCGGATTGCCGTGTGCAGTTTCTACTGTTTGTAAAATTTCGGTGCAGGTCGCCTCAAATGTTTCACGGTCGTTTTTGCCCTCTACGCTGTAATCCAGAATAGTACCAACGTTATACTTATCTAAAATTTGTGTAGTTTTTGCGCATTCTGCAATGGTTTCGCCGCCGCAAAATTGTTTGAAAATGGTTTTCTTAATCATCCCCTTTATCGGAAGATTTACTTTGAGCGCAAAAATGGTAAGGTACTTTCCGCAAATCATTATAAACGGACTGGCAATTAGCTTAAAAAGCCAATAAGCCCGCTTTAATTCTGCATCGCTTTTGCTTGAAAAAGCAATTTTGGTATTCTCTAAAGATAGAAACCCGGATTCCTGACCGGGAATGGTGGTATTATTTTGATCTGTTTTAATCATTTCGTTTCTCAAAAAGCTGTCATATATTAGCCGCTTGCAATCTTAACCCTATTCACGATGTCAACTGTAGCTATTCAGCATATTAAATCAGATGGTCACCAGGTCATTCTGGGCAGACACTGCCTTGGAGAATTCGCTGAATTACTTTCCACAGAAGCATTTTCGGGCGCGAAGTTATTCATTTTAGTTGATGAAAATACAGCAAAATATTGTCTTCCTGCGTTAATTTCGAAAGTAAGTATTCTTAGCGACGCCGAAGTACTTGAAATAGGTGTTGGCGAAGAGAGTAAGAGCATAGAAATCAGCACACAGTTGTGGAGCGTGCTCAGCGAGTTAAATGCCGATCGTGGCAGTGTTTTGATCAATCTGGGTGGTGGTGTAATTACCGATCTAGGCGGTTTTGTTGCGGGTACTTACAAGCGTGGAATACGATTTTTTAATATTCCCACCACTTTGCTCGCCCAGGTAGATGCATCGGTAGGGGGCAAGGTTGGCATAAATCATGACGGCCTCAAAAATGAAATTGGTCTTTTTAATAATCCCAATACCGTTTTTATAGATCCTGATTTTTTGAGTACGCTTCCGCGAAAGCACCTTCTTAGTGGATTTTCTGAAATGATTAAACATGGCCTCATTTGCGATAAGGATTATTGGGTAAAGCTAAAAGAGGTCAGCTTTTTTGAACTTGAAAGTCTCGATGAATCCATTTTGACTTCTATAAAAATCAAAAACGAAATTGTAAGTAGCGACCCGTTTGAATCAGGGCGGAGAAAAATTTTAAATTTTGGTCACACCATCGGCCACGCCGTTGAGTCGTATTCTTTTGAAAGCGATACCAAGGAAGTTTTACATGGTGAGGCGGTGGCTATGGGAATGGTCTGCGAGAGTTTTATTTCGCACCGTATGGGAATGTTGCGTGAAGATGAACTTCAGGAAATAACTGCATTTATATTTAGTCATTACACCCGGATTTTTATTGATCAGCTCGTTTTTCATCGGCTTATTGAATTGATGAACCACGACAAGAAAAATCGCGATGGCGAAATAAAAATGAGTTTGATTCAGGGAATAGGAAATGCCGTAATTGACAAAGCGGTAAAAGCTGATGTAATTATTGACTCACTGAATTTTTATGCGCGATGGGTGAATTGATCACAGTTTCCGCGTCAAAGAATTCTGTGCAGTCAAATGTGCAAATCAATCTGCCGGCATCTAAAAGTATAAGCAATCGGCTGCTTATTATGCGTGCCCTTAGCGGTAATTTGATAAGGATTGAAAATCTCAGTTCTGCAGACGATACTCAAATTTTGGAAACTGCTTTAGGCGTTAAATCTGGCGAAGTAAATCTCGGACTTGCCGGTACTGCCCTTCGTTTTGGAATGGCGTGGGCCGCGGTTACGCCTGGTGTTCGCGTTTTGCGTGGCGATGCCCGGCTAAATGAACGACCTGTAAAAGAACTTGCCAATGCACTGCGCGAACTCGGAGCCGACTTCAAGTACATCGAAAAAGAGGGATTTGCGCCTGTTGAGATCACCGGAAAAAAATTGAATGGCGGTAAATTGACCATCGACGGAAGTCGCAGTAGCCAGTTTATTACTGCCATGATGCTTATTGCACCTTATTGTGAAGCGCCTCTGCTTTTTAAAATTGATAAAAGCCAGGTATCAATGCCATACGTAGATATGACAGTGAGCCTCATGCGTAAAGCCGGAGCGAAAATAGAGCAGCAGGAAAGCGATATTAAAATCTCTGGAGCTTATGGTTCTTCTGATTTTGTTGTAGAGCCTGATTGGAGTGCGGCTTCGTATTTTTATCTCTGGGCAATGGCCTTGGAGAAAACTACGCTCTCTATTAATGGCTTGCCTTTTGAATCTGTTCAGGGCGATAAAGTTGCATCCGATATCTTTGCTCACTACGGCATTATCAGCCATTTTACTGATGGGAATATGCGTATTGCAAAGAAGCTTTTACCTGATTTTCCCGAAGAAATAAATTGCATTGGCTGCCCTGATTTGGCTCAAACATTTGCTATTGCTGCCGTAATTGCTCAAAAATCGGTAAGGCTTACAGGTTTACAAACGCTCCGCCACAAAGAGACTGATCGCATAGAAGCTTTAAAAAATGAGCTGGCAAAATGTGGAGTTTTCTGCAAAGCCGGATCAGACTTTTTAGAAATTCTTTCATTTGAAAAACCTGCTGGTACACCTATAATCAAAACCTATAAGGATCACCGCATGGCGATGGCATTTGCGCCGCTTGCTGCCATTTTTGGAGAAATCCAGATTGAAAATCCGGGTGTGGTTTCAAAATCTTTTCCGGGTTATTGGAAGGAAGTTGAAAAGATGGGGTTGGTATTAGAAAGTGATTGAGTTAGAATTGAGCACGCAATCGGTTACTTGATAATGGTTTGTCATCATTTTTGAATTTGGCAACGAACTTTTTTATAATGTGAATCTTTTATCAAATATTGCATATCGAGTCTTTAAGATAACAATCAAAAATGCCGCCAAACGGTTGTGATTCAGCCAATTGAAGTTCTATAAACATGTGGCCCCTCCAGGGTCCGATATGTTGAATTCAGCATCGCTTTCATCATCGAGATCTCTATACGCTTAGCACACCTGCGGGCTTTCGTTGGTCGTGAAATCGCTTCCCTAAGTTGCGGTAAAACTCCGTTCGCGTAGCGAAATCTTCACTTATCACTCCGCTCCAACAACCAAAAACTAAAAACAAAGCACCAGGTTACCCCAATCTATTCCGCATCAAAAATACATCCCAATATTTCTCCTTTGTCATCTCATCCCAATGAATCTCGTAATAGCGGTATTGATAGGTTTGAACTTGACAAACTACTAGGAGCAAAAAAGTCAGCGAAAGCAGAGCAATACGCCATTTTTTAGATTTGGCTTCCGCCAATAAAACGGCAAACAAAATCATAAAAAGCGGAATGTATTCCACATAAACCCGCGAAGAAAAACTACCGCCGTAATACCACATCCACCAGGAAGAAAAAACGTAAGTAATTATGACAAAAAATATGAGCCAGCTAAGTACTGCAAACTTCCTTTTGTTGAAAAAGGGAATCAGACCAAACATGGCGAGCAAATACATAGGTGTATAAAGAAATAGCCCTTTTTTATAACTGAAAAGAATATCAATGAAATGCGGATCTAAAAAATTAAATCCTTCTTCCTGATAAGAATAAACAATAAGTTGGCCGGTAGAGATTTTGTAAATAATAAGCTGGATGGAAACTATAATCACAAAAATAGCCGCGCTAAAAATGAGATTTTTATAATGAATGATAGCAAATTTCAATCCTTCTTTAACTGATTTTAAGCTGCCTGCCAAAAATGGCCAGCTCAAGATTATCAGCAAATTGACTGGGCGTATTAGCACTATTATTCCAAGCAACAGTGCAAGAACAGGCAGCGATTTTGCTTTTGGCGTATTGAAATACCGCTTGGTGAAATAAATAAATGCCGAGATAAACCCAAAACTGAAAACATGCGAAAGTCCGGTGTCAACCACGGTATAGACGAATAAATTTGTGGCAAAAACCGCTGCTACAAGTGTTGCCGAAATGGCCCATCGCGGTATGGCGTATGCGATAAGCGTTTTGCGCAGATAAAACAATCCCAAGAACAGGTAAAAAAGCGCCGCGATATTGATAAAAATCATGTAGTATTTTGAGTAGCCGTCTGCATCGCCATTGGTTGCAATCGTGAGGGAATGAGCCATCACGAAAAAGGGCAATTCGGCTACAGCCGTACCGCTGTAATACTTATTGATAAGTTGACCGGTTCCGGAGTTGGCTCTGTAATCGTAATACCTGTTTGGGTTGTAATATTTCTCTTTTTCAATGTGGTCGAAAAACCCAAAATTTAAATCGTGATAAATAAAAACGGCAGGTAAATAGGCATAGTAGCCTTTTCCATCGGCTTCTACAATGCCTTTCCAACGCTCTTTGCCCCAGTTTATATTTGATGAAATGGCCGTCATCAATACCATGATGGCAATGAGGGTTATTTTTGAAATGTCGACTTTTTTCATTTAGAGAAAATAAATTTGTTGGAATGGCAGAGCTTTAAAATTTTACGCTTTTTAAACGCTCCAATATTGACTCCCTCCGGCCGAAAGGCATCAAGATTTTGCGCAAAGTTCGCAAAGAAATATACATTTTATATGCAATCAATTGTTTGGTATTTTAGTTTACGCTCCATCTATGTTGTGGTAAGTGATGCGAAAAGTTTTAGTTTATAGAAATAGATTAGTTAGAATCGATTTGAACTAGGCTTGAGGTCTTTTGTCTGGGTCTTGTTGGCTCTGGAAACATGAGAGGATTTTGATGGTGCGTTGTTCTCATTTATGACGAAGTAAAGAGCGTAAGGGAAGCCCTTTAGTTTTAAGGCTCGAATGTTTTTATATCTGATTCTGAAATAAG
Source organism: Cryomorpha ignava (assembly GCF_010686655.1). GTDB lineage: Bacteria > Bacteroidota > Bacteroidia > Flavobacteriales_D > Cryomorphaceae > Cryomorpha > Cryomorpha ignava. The sequence goes on from NZ_JAAGVY010000003.1 coordinate 28,755, forward strand.
GATTTACTTTTAAGGTGTTGTAAGCCGCTTTTGTTTGGGCTATAAATTTTAAGGGAGCATCAACACTATTCTCTGCATAATATTCCACAGCTTCATCTATTTCTATTTGAGCTTAGGGCGAAATGGTTAATTCAAATCCCATATTTTTTATTGAGCTCTTTCAGAGATTCGTCAGCTGAAAGATGTGTGCTTTCGTCTTCTTGAAGGCGAGCGTCTAAAATAGTTTTCATTTCAGTTGTAAGCTCCAGATCACCATCGCTTTCCTCCACAATGATTGTAATAGGTTTTGATTTAAAAGTGGCTTTAATTGCGTCAAGTATGTCTGTGTTTACATCTTGTGCCGATGCTAAATGTTAAGTAGTATACATTGTCGTTTATTTTATTGGTTATAAAGATAACGAATTTTTGCATGGTCAAAGTTGAGACCATATTCCGCATCAAAAATAGAAACAATTGATTTTGGTAGTATTGACGTGCATACGTTTTTTTCATTTGGTCGATAGTTGATCAGAATAACTCCTATCCGCTCGATTTATTCATCTGATAGAGATGAGAAAAGCCAAGATTTTGTCATCTTTCTTTTCGAATTAAAACCAGACTTAGTATGAAAACTAAGACCACATATTATGACTCACAGAAATGAAGGAGATAACACTCATAATACCAGAGAAGAATCTGGAATTTTTCATGGAGTTCGTTAAGCAATTAGGTATTGAAGTAACTGATGAAATTGAGATATCAGAAGAGCATAAAGCTATAGTTAGAGAAAGAATTAGAACGTCTAAACTGAAGATATGGTTTCTTGGAAAGAAGCCCATACCCGTTTGTCATTTAAAGATAAACCGTAAATAAAGGCATTTGAGTTAATATTAGATGAGTTAATATTAGACCCAAGAGCTATTCGCGATGTTCAGGCAGTATTGTCTTGACCGACTCTTAAAAGTTTCAGATTGCACCGGCACATTTCCAAGCATCGTAATAAATCTTTACCCTAAAACTTAAAGAGAAACTGGGCTTTAATCTCAGATTTAGTATTGCCATTTATCAATTCCTTGCTACTGCCAATTTCATTTCTGTCGGTATAATAATATTGCGCCCAGCGGAGCCAGAAATCAATATTGCGACCAATGTCGTACTTTATCATTGCGTAAACCCGTGTACCTCGGCCGCTATAGGCAGGAATCGAGAAGAAATACCGCACATCGTTTTCGTAGGCATAAATCCGCGAATCGTAGGTGTCGGTATCAAACAAAGCGTAGCGGAATGTAAACTTTAAAGGGAGCTTTTTAAAGTCGTAGCTAACATCCTGATAAACCATAAATCCGCGCGATACGGGCTCTGCACCGCGCTTGTATTCCGAAAACTCAACCCGGGATCTGAACTGAATATTGCGGGCAGCACTATAGCTAAAGTTTAAACGGAGATTGCGCCTCGGGTTGAGTACAATATTATCCAACCCTTCCACATCTTCGCGTGTATTGATTTGCTTTTCTCGATCGCGATAGCGAATGTAAACTCCAAATCTACTGCTCGGTTGATAATCAAGCTGGGCTAAAAAATCGTATCCCGATGAGGGTGCATCAACCTGGTACCGCAGCCACGGAAATTTAAACTGATCGAAATAGGCATTGAATTTCCATTTTTTAAACGGCCGGAATTCAATGCCCAGATACACACCCGATTCGTTTTCTACAGACGACCCTTCACCAAAACCAACAGAAGCCACAGGCTGAAAGTCGGTGTCGTAATGCCGCTGGGTAATGTTTACGCTAAGCCGCGGATTCATGTTTATGTTCACTCCGTTCATGGTAGCCAAGCCACCATTTTCACTGCGCGAGGTTTCACCAAAAAAGAAAAAGTTGCGAAACTTATAACTGTAATCGCCACCGATAATTGTGTTTTCGCTTCCGCTAAAGCGGAATTTGCTATACTCTTTAATGTCTCGATTTATGGCGCCGTCAAGCTCCATGCGTGCGGCAGTAACTCCCAGATGCAGCCTTTCATGGTCAAAAGAAATATTCCCGCCATAATGCTGTTGAAAAATGGAGTTTTTGCTTCTTACCTCAGATGCTGTTCTGTGGTAGCCACTTTCCTGAAACGAAGAAACCAGCACTTCAGGTTCGCTAAAATCAAGGGTATCTTGCTCTTGTTCTAAAAGGTTTCCGTCTATCTCTTTGCCCGAATAGAATACAGAAACATCAAACTTGCCAAGCCCAACAGTTGCAGCACCGCCGCGCAAAAACAAATTTTCGTTTATAGAAGTGTATGCGCCAATACCGCGTCCGCGCTGGGCGGTGCTTACTGTAAATGAGCTTTTTCTATTAAAGCCGAGCCCCGACCAAAAGGTGAGTCCCTGCCCAAATTGCGCCTGATAGTCGCCAAGAGATAAGGCCTTTACGACGCCAAAATCACTCAAGTGTAAATGCGCTGAATAAAAGTCGAATCCGTTTTTCTGGCTTCCATTAAAAAATTCTTCGCCATTGTCTTTCTCTGCGGTAATTCCAAAGCTTATTCTGTCGTCATAGCGATAGCGGTAGCGAGTGTAAACCTTATCGGCCGAACCCAGATATCGTGCATTTTCGCTTTTTTCCCATTCTTCGGGTGTGGCATCGGTGTAGCCGTATTGCTCTTCGAGTATGCGTTGATACCGCACCACCCATTCGTTTTTACCGTATTTGAGCATTTTCTCCAGGGTGATCTTTCGGTTTGCCGTTTCAGGGCTTACCATCACAAAGGGCTCTATAAGATCGGCGGTATAAACGTCCCATCCATTTATTTGCGGAAGCTCAAATATGGAAAATAAATTCCCGTATTCAAGGCGGTATTCCATAAATTCGCCTATCTGATAATTCGATAAAAAGCCTAGACTGTAAAGATCGTCAGCGGTAGCCGAATTCAAATTTAGCGGAAAATCGATATACACTGACAGTTTTTCAAAAAGCGTATTGTAATCCAGATTTTCATCTTCCGAGGTTTCGGCAATTTGCTCAATGCGCTGCTCAATAATCAGTGCTCTGTCCATAGCATCATTTACACCTTCCTGGGCTTTCGCCGAAAGGCAAAATAAAAAGGCAAACGCTATCCAGACTAAATTTTTCATTTTTTGCCTGGTGCGTAAGTAAGTGCGATCTGCGGTGAATAGCCGAGCGCGCTGTGGTAAGTGGTAGATAGATCGAGTTTAAAGGCGTCGAAATTTAAGCCAAACCCAAAAGCTAAAAGGCCGGGATTGCTCGATACACCGATGCGAAGGAATAAAATGTCGGCCGGCTGATACTCCATGCCCGCTCTAAAAATGGGATTCATATCAATATCTTTTTCCACTTCGCCGGTCGCCAGCAGGTCTTCGCTTATTTGGTAGCCCGCGCCAAAACGAATTACGGTAGGAATGCGTTCATCGTCAAAATCGTTTAAACTAGTGCGTGTTGGGTTTGAGATATGCGCTGCAAGACTCACATTATCTGACACTTGCAGTCTAAATCCAACATCGGCAGTTATAGCGCCTTTACTGCCATACCCATCGGCATCAATCCGCAAGGTGTGATAATTTAGCTGGACTCCAACGGCAAATTTTTCTGAAAGCTTCATTCCGTAAGCCAGTCCTACCCTGCCCTCGTTGTATGCCGAATAGCCAAAATTGGTATAGCTTACGCCAATAGCTCCATTGCCTAGGGGAATGGCGCCGGCAAATCCGGCGTAAGCAAAATTGCTGATCAGAAATTTATTTTCGTAAAAAATTGACGCTGTAGGGCCTTGAATATATCCCAGGCCGGCCTGATTGTGGTAGATACTCCAAATATCGGTAAAGGTTAAACCCGCGTTTGCCATCGCTGCCGATCGCGCTCCGGGTGGGTCGTTTTCGCCACCGGCGTAGCTTAGCAGCGGTAGGCAAATAAGTAAAATGGTTATGAGTCGCACTAAAAATGATTTGTCGCAAAGTACAAATCATTCTTAAATTTTTGATTTAAATCACAAATTTCGCTTTTGCGGATATTATTTCAGCTCATTTGTAGATTTTTCCGGAGCAGTTTTGCGAGATCTAAAATAATCGAAAATAGTGAAAATGAGCAGTAAGAAAGGGAAGCTGTGCATTACCAAATCAAACCAATCGATAGCCTGCATACCCACCGCTCCATCAAGTAGCCACCGCCACTTTTGAAAAAGGTGCGGCTCGGGTGTAAACGGCGCCAGGCCAAGTGTAGCACTGAAAAGCAATGCAAAAAGGATATTCTGAATTTTCTTATTTTTCAACTGGCTGCATTTTAGATTTCAGATTTTGACTTTTTGGTGGTTTTGCAAAGCCATGGGTTATCTGCCCCACAAATTTATGCGGAAATTCTTCATCGCCGTGAAATCCGATTTCAATATCTTTCCCCGAATAAGGTACGTAGGCAGTTCCAAAAATATAGTCCCATAAGCTCAGCGACAAGCCGTAATTCATACCATACCTATGCGAGTCGGGCAGGTTATAGGCATGATGCCACATATGCATGTCGGGGTTGTTGAAAATGTATTTCAATGGTCCTATTTTTACTCTGAAATTGGCGTGATTCCAGTGGCCTACTGCGATGGCAAACATGTGAACGATAAAGAAATCGTCTATTCCAAAACCGATCATTGCCAGTGGGATATAGGCTATTCCTTTGTAAAGTACGCTTTCCATCCAGTGAAAACGCAGGTGTGCCGCAAAGCCCATTTCCTTAACAGAATGATGCACTTTGTGAAACTCCCACAAGGCTGGAACGTGGTGTAGCAGGCGGTGAATCCACCACTCTATAAAATCTTTTGCGACAAAAAGTGTAAGCAGCTGCACCCATACCGGCCATGATGATACCTCAAGTGAAACAAGATTGGTAATGCCCAGCTGCGCGAGAAAATTATTGAATAGATTGACACCTATTTCGCTCAATCCTGCAAAAATAATCAGCGAGAAAACAAAGAAATTGAAAAACATGTAGAAGGCGTCGAGCCAAAAATCACCCCTGAATTTGGGTTGGTTTTTTCGCCATGGTCTGAGCCATTCTAAAACCAGAAAAAACAGAGATATGGCAATGAGGTAGTAGAAATAATTTCCCCACAGCCCTTCCTGAAAGGTTATTTGCCGCCAGAGCCACAGGCCGTAGTTCTTTGTAGCTTCCCAAAATATTTGAATATATTCCATGATCATAACTGGTGCAAAGATACAATGACTAGAATGCTTCTCGTGTGAGTCAAATCACAATACTTGTTTTTTGGGGAATGTGTCGGTTATGGTTTTTTTTGGCACAATTAAATTAATGCAAATACGTATCACGTACCTAAAGGCACGTTATGTTCGGAATGAATCGTTTTTGGCTACCGATATTAAGGCTACCGATATTAAGTCCCTAACGCGACAGTGTCGAAAATTCATCCATCTCCGTCGTTCCTCTATAGAAATTCGTGATTTAAATTAAAAATGCCGAAATTTATCCATGCATTTTCGTCCCGTTAGGGACAAAATATGGGATGATATAATTTATCCATCCATTGACGTCCCGTTAGGGATAAAATATGGGATGATACAATTTATCCATCCGTATTCGTCACCGTTCGGGATAAAATATGGGATGATATAATTTATCCATCCGTATTCGTCACCGTTCGGGATAAAATATGGGATGATACAATTTATCCATCCGTATTCGTCACCGTTCGGGATAAAATATGGGATGATATAATTTATCCATCCATTGACGTCCCGTTAGGGACGAAATATTGGTAGATGACAAAATATGGGTAGCTCCTAGAATTTATAAACGAACCGGCGTGCCGTGAGGTACGCAATATGAAACATTATTAATGGCAAATACCTACACACAAATTCATATCCAAACCGTTTTTGCGGTGCGGAACAGACAGAGTCTCATTCAGAGAGATTGGCAAGACGAACTCTATAAATATATTACTGGAATTATTCAGAACCACAGCCATAAAATTTAACAAATTAACGGCATGTCTGATCATATCCATATTCTCTTCGGAATGCGTCCCACACAATCTATCTCGGATCTCTTAAAACAGGTGAAACATGATTCATCTGTATGGATAAATGATGAAGGTTTCGCGAATGGAAAATTCTCGTGGCAATCGGGTTATGGTGCATTTTCATATTCAAAACGTGATGTTCCGAATGTGATAAGATACAACAAAAATCAAAATGAACATCATAAAGCGATATCCTTTACAGATGAATATTTGAAATTGCTGCAAGAATTTGAAATGGAATATGACAATCGTTACATATTGAAATCGGTGATGTAAACATGGATCATTCCGTATTTCAACAATTTTGGGTCAAAATCATTTTCTTATAGTATATGGTGTTGGTTACCATCATTAATTTCCAGTTTGCTTGAGTTTTTCTTGCATCACGTATTCTAAGTTTACATTTCATATCGACAAGCTACGATTAAAGTCGTTGTACTTCTCGCATTTCAAACTATGAGAATAATCATTTAACTTTACCTGATGGCAGAAGGAATAAAAGAGTATCTGAATAAGGTTATTCAGGGCGATTGTCTGGATGTGATGAAAAGTTTTCCGGACAAGTCGATCGATATGATTCTCTGCGATTTGCCCTATGGCACAACCCAGAATAAATGGGATTCGGTAATAGATCTCAAAAAGCTTTGGAATGAGTATGAAAGAATAATAAAGGACAATGGTGCCATTGCTTTAACTGCGCAAGGTATTTTTACCGCCCGACTTATTTTGAGCAACGAAAAATTATTCAAATACAAGGTGGTTTGGATAAAGTCTAAATCCACAAATTTTCTAAATGCCAAAAAGCAACCTCTTAGAAAACATGAAGATATTTGTGTTTTTTATAAAAATCCGCCGACATACAATCCGCAAATGACTCCAGGGGAAGCTTACGATAAAGGAGTGAGAAAAGCCCAGAACACCGGGAGTTACGGCTTGTTTGAACCCAGCCACGTAAAAAGCAAAGGTAAGAGATATCCCAATGACATCGTTTTTTATGAAAACCAGCCCGTTGATGATTTTGTATATGTAAAAACAGCCGAGAGTGAAGGCCCGGTATTGCATCCAACCCAAAAGCCGATTGCGCTAGGCAGGTATTTGATAAGAACCTACACAAATCCGGGCGATGTAATACTAGACAATGCCAGTGGCAGCGGTAGTTTTTTATTGTCAGCGATACTTGAAAACAGAGGTTTTATCGGAATTGAAAAAAATAAAAATGGCGAGCTGCACCGAATAAAGAAAATGGATTTCATCAAAATCACTTCAGATAGGATTGAGCAAATACTGGAGCGAGATGAAGTTGAAGAGTCACGGCGAGCGCTATTTGCTAAGCCGATTTTTGATAATCATACTTTCGTTTTACGATGATAATTTTCAATAAGCAGTTTCTAATAAGCAAAGCTTTACAGTAGGGATGTGATTTTTTTGGAGAATGGTTCACTTTGGAATCGAAATAACAGCTAATTTTTCGTTTCAAATTCATCCCAGTATTCTCTTGGGGTCATTATTCTTGTGTATTCAAATTCAGTTATTTGAAAGTCAAGTGTGTTGCCTGTGATCAGATAGTCCGCCGAACTTGCAGCTGCCAATTCCAGAAATTTATTATCACTTTTATCTTTTAAAACGTAAATCTTTCGGTTGGGTTTGTAGAAAATCGATAATTTACGAAGTTGATTTAGCACTATATCTGCTTTCGTTTTAACGTTGGAGTATTTGGCAAATTTTTCCTATTCATCACTTCAAGTTATTCTGTAAATACTTCGTCGGACAAACATGTTTGAACCTTTTTGGCTAGAACCAATTCATATAAGATCTTCGTAGGGATTGAGTTGGAAATCAGAGCTGAGACGACAATATTTGTGTCAAGAATGATCTTTAGCATCTCTTACAGCCTTTATTTCAGCATTTATTTCTTCGGATGTCATTTTAGAAAGACCTTCTTGTTCGGCAATTTCATTGCAATCCAAAAGTGTTTCTCGAGCATATTCATTGCTAATCAATTCAACCAAGTCGGTAAATTTGATTTCTGTACTTTTCAACTTATACCTTTCAAAGTCAGATTTGCTTATTTTTATTTGTAAAGTTTGCATATTGCTATTCATTTGAGTAGCTCCTCTCAAAAATACGATTTTTTTCATAATCAGTTATTTTTGAAAACTCATACGGAAAAAAATCCTGACGTGGCGCCAGAGTATGCCACCCTATCCCCAACCTTCGCTTTTTACGGGCACATCAAGACGCCGCCAAAAAGCGTGGTAAACTGAGCGTGTGGGTAGGTGCAAAATTTGAATCCCGCATTTTCAAAATGACATTTATCTCGCTGAAATCTCTCAATAACCCGGAAAGCTTTGAGACCTCAATCTGAAATCATAAATCTGAAATCATAAATCTAAAATCATAAACCCTAAATCAATTTCGCGTCTCTCAAAACTTTGTCTTTCATCCCTTCTTTATATGCTGAAATACGCTTGCGCACATTTTCATCGGCTACGCCCATAATTTGCGCGGCGAGAATTCCCGCATTTTTGGCTCCATCTAGAGCTACCGTGGCTACCGGAACCCCTCCGGGCATTTGCAAAATACTCAGTATCGAATCCCATCCGTCAATGCTATTCCGGCTTTTTACCGGTACACCGATTACCGGAAGGGGAGTGATAGATGCCGTCATTCCCGGAAGGTGAGCTGCCCCGCCTGCCCCGGCAATAATTACGCGAATACCTCTCTCCTCGGCGGTTTTCGCATACTCAAACATACGCTCTGGTGTGCGGTGCGCACTTACGATTTCTACTTCGTGGGCAATGCCGAGCTCATTCAAAATATCAATGGCTTCCTGCATAACCGGAAGGTCGCTTTTGCTACCCATTATAATTCCTACCATCTTATTTTGCTTTAACTTTTATAATCGATTTTACACGCATTGCTTTCTCACGAGCCTCATCGGCTGTAGCCGCAGTAATGGTTACATGGCCCATTTTACGAAACGGCTTGGTGTCGGTTTTTCCGTAAAGGTGCACATAAACCCCTGAAATTTGCAGTGCTTCTTCGAGGCCTTCGTAAATCACGGGTCCGGTATGTCCTTCTTCGCCCAGCAAATTTACCATGGCCGCCGGCCGTAATAAATCGGTATCGCCAAGCGGAAAGTTTAGAATAGAACGCAGATGCTGCGCGTACTGCGAAGTAATATTTGCCTCTATTGTTTGATGACCTGAATTATGTGGGCGCGGGGCTACCTCATTTACCAGAAGTTCTCCTTCTTTGGTCAGAAAAAGCTCTACCGCTAAAATTCCTACAAGTCCAAAAGCTTCAATTGTTTTTCGTGCGATGTTCTCAGCTTTTTTGGCAATCTCATCCGAAATATTTGCCGGAGCAAAAAGCAGTTCCACCAGGTTTGCCTTTGGGTTAAAATCTAGTTCAACGGAGGGAAAAGTCTTGATTTCTCCGCTTTCATTCCGGGCTACAATAACCGAAAGCTCTTTTTCGAAATCAACAAATTTCTCCAAAACTGTTGGTGCATCAAAACCTTCTTCAATCTGATCTTTTGATTTAATCACAAATACACCGCGGCCATCATAACCACCTTTGCGCAATTTTTGAGCTGCGGGCAAAAAGTCGGTATTGTCGTAAAGTTCTGCTTTGTTATTCAATAACCGGTAAGGCGCTGATGGGATCTGGTGCTCCTTGTAAAATTCTTTTTGAAGGCCTTTGTCTTGCACAATTTCCAGCATATCTGGCTGGGGAAAAACTTTTACACCGGCTTTTTCTAAATCGCGCAGACCTTCAATGCTTACATGCTCTATTTCAACGGTTACCACATCGAGATCTTTTCCAAACTCGCGCACAGTTTTGCGATCGTTAAAATCGCCTGTGGTGAAAAAATTTACAATCTGGTGGCAAGGTGCTTCGGGATTTGGATCTAAAGCAGCAAGCTTAATGTCCAGATTCACAGCTTCCTGCAAAAGCATTCTGCCCAATTGCCCGCCGCCTAGAACGCCGAGTTTAAAATCTTTACTGTACGGCTTCTTTGCCATTGTTTTTATTTATTGAAGAATGATTTTTCCATTTGCAATAAAGTCCCTTCCGCTAATCTGTATCAGGTAAATTCCTGCCGGGAAACGAGAAAGATCAAGTTTTAAATTCTTTGACTGATTGGTGGAAATGTTTTGCAAAACGCGTCCACTCAAATCGTAAAGACGAATGCTTTCGGCTTTTTCAGCCAATTCAATATTCACAAAATCTACCGCCGGATTGGGATAAATAAGCGCCAAATTATCTATTGAAATTTCGTTTACGCCAGTGGGGTCAACAATTGCACCACATAGCCAATTGCTGTAATCTACAATCCCAAGCGAATCTGCATCAGCAAAATGAAAGATAAGGTCCTCAATATCATCTTCTGTTGCATCCTGATTGTCTTCTGTCCAACAATTTGCCTGAGCAAACACAAAATTTGGCGTATTGTTATAAAAGGCAAAGATTTCGCCACCATTTCCGTTTCCGGAAAAGACATTGTTTCCGGCTCCGATTTCTTCATCATCCAGATTGCCCATATTTATCATTGCGTTGCCTTGAGTGGTGATTCCCCAAAGGTTTCCGCGTATTTCATTGTCAAGAATCACGTGGCTGTTTTCACCACCGCTGTTTATATTAATTCCGCTGCCACCAAGAGCCGGATTTCCCTGTGTGTTATTGTCTTCGATGATATTGCCGGTAATGAGTGTGTATGCTTTACCTACGGCAGTAAGTCCGTAGCGATTGTTGCGAATGGTATTTCCTGATATAACTGCGTAAGTGCCCCCTCCAAAAAAATCGGCTATCGCGATTCCTCCAGCTTGATCGTTTTCGGGATAGCCTGTAATGGTATTGTTGATAATAAAAGTTGTGTCGATTCCTGATGGGCCAAGGTTAATTTGTGGCCTGTTTTGATTTTCCATTGTATTTCCTGTAAAGGTGCAATTGATGATGGTAGGCGCTACGCTTCCATTTGCAGGGCTTCCAATTGCCGCTTTGTCATTTTCGAGAAAAGTACAGTCGCTAAAAAGTGGTTTTCCGGCAGATAGACCCACAACTGCGCTGCTTGAGCTGCCACCGTTATGATAGCGCATGATGCAATCTACCATTTGTAGATTTCCGGTAATGGATTTGAACCCACCTCCATATTCAAAGATGGGTCCTTCTATATTTACATTGCTGAGAGATTCAAACCTAAAACCTACATAGTTTGAATCAGGATTTAATTTTGTGAAAAGTGCATTTGAAAATACGTTGAAAACTGCACTGTCTTCAATGGTTATTAGTGCCTCTGGGGCAATGCGTACCGTGTTATTTGTTGTAATCTCAAAAGTATCAGTAGCCGCTATGAATAAAGGTTGATGAATTTGATATTCATTTCCGCCACTGGTCACTGCTCCATTGCTAAGGGTTACCAACTCGTCAAGCGAATAAGTTTGACCAGTACCCGGAGTTGTGTATTGTGCCACAAGGGCAAAAGGGATAATAAATAGGGTTAAAAGGGAGTATAATTTTGTCATGGTTATTATTTTTCGGTGCAAACTTAGAACTTTTATAAGAGATTATGGAAGTTAGCACAATGATAATGGCATCTGAATTCATTACCTTCGCACACTTATATTTTGCCATTTATGACAGGAGTAAAGATTCACGACAAGGAATTTGTAGATTATATTTCATCTGAAAAAATTCAGAAACGCATTGAAGAGCTGGGACAGGAAGTTCATTCTGACTTGGCCGGAAAAAACCCGATTTTCCTCGGAATTTTAAATGGATGCTTTCGATTTTCGGCAGATTTACTCAGCCACGTCGATACACCTTGCGAGATTAATTTTCTAAAAGTTAGTTCTTATGTCGGCACGAAAACAACGGGAAAGGTCAATGAGCTAATCGGTCTCAATGTCAGCCTCAAAGGCAGGCATATTGTAATTCTTGAAGATATTGTAGATACCGGTCATACTGTAGATTTTTTGATTGACCGCTTGCAAAAAGAAGAACCTGCGGGTATTAAAATTGCAACGCTGCTTTGCAAACCCAGTGCATATCATGGTAAGCACAAACTCGATTATGTTGGGTTTGAAATACCGAATCTTTTTGTGGTGGGCTATGGACTTGATTACGACGGATATGGGCGAAATTTAAATGATATTTATCAAATTAAAACGTAAGAAATGATTAATATAGTACTATTCGGACCTCCCGGCGCCGGAAAAGGAACGCAGGCAGAACGATTGGTAGAACGCTATAATCTGGTGCATCTCTCAACCGGCGATGTTTTTAGAAGAAATATTAAAGGAGGAACCGAGCTGGGTTCTCTTGCGAAAAAATATATGGACGGCGGCAATTTGGTGCCAGATGAAGTAACAATTAAAATGCTTGAGTCTGAAGCCAATCAGCATCCCGATGCGAATGGGTTTATTTTTGATGGTTTCCCACGTACGCAGCCTCAGGCAAAGGCTCTTGATACTTTTCTGGAAAGTAAAAATCAGTCAATTTCCCTTATGCTTTCGCTCAATGTGGAAGACAACGAGCTGAAAAACCGCCTGATGAAACGCGCTGAAACAAGCGGTAGAACAGATGATGCCGATCCTGAAATTATTGCAAACCGAATTGATGTCTATAAGCGCGATACAGCTCCCGTTGCCGATTATTACAGCGCACAAAATAAGCTTGTTGAAATAAATGGAATAGGCTCAATCAATGAAATAAGCCAGCGTCTTTTTGATGCTGTAGATAAAAATGGCAAGTAGCAATTTTGTAGATTACGTAAAAATTCACTGCAAGTCTGGTAGTGGCGGTGCCGGTTCAAAGCACTTATTTCGTGATATTCTTACCGCAAAAGGTGGGCCTGATGGGGGAGATGGAGGTCGCGGTGGACATATTATTCTTCGCGGAAACGCACAACTGTGGACTTTGCTCCATTTTAAGTACAAAAAGCACGTAAAGGCAGGCCACGGTGGGGGCGGTAGTAAACAAACGAGTACCGGTAAATCGGGCGAAGATGAATATCTTGATGTACCACTTGGCACCATAGCCAGAGATCCCGAAACTGGTGAAACGCTTGTTGAAATTACCGATGAGGGCCAGGAGTATGTTCTTATAAAAGGTGGTAGAGGCGGACAGGGAAATGCACATTTTAAATCTAGTACAAACCAAACGCCGCGTTATGCCCAGCCGGGTGAGGAAGGCGAAGAAGGATGGCGGATTCTAGAACTTAAAGTCCTGGCAGATGTAGGTTTAGTGGGTTTCCCAAATGCCGGTAAATCAACACTCTTGTCAGTTGTATCTGCTGCCAAACCCGAAATTGCCAACTATCCTTTTACCACTCTGGTGCCCAATTTGGGTATTGTGGGATACCGCGATGATCGCTCTTTTGTAATGGCCGATATTCCGGGAATTATAGAGGGCGCCAGCGAAGGAAAAGGCCTGGGAACGCGATTTTTGAGACATATTGAGCGCAACAGCGTTTTACTCTTTGTTATTCCGTCAGATAGCGACGATATTTACAAGGAATACGAAATTTTGCTAGGCGAATTGCGCGCCCACAATCCCGAACTGCTCGATAAAGAAAGACTGCTTGCAATTACAAAAACAGATTTGCTCGACGCCGAGCTGATAGCAGAAATAAAACCCGATTTACCGAATATTCCCTACGTTTTTATTTCATCTGTTGCACAGCAAGGATTGATGGAATTAAAAGATCTTATTTGGAAGCATTTAAATAAATAATTGTGTTTGAGGCCTTAAAAGATTTTGACAGAGAAATATTTCTTTTTTTGAACGGACTGCACCAACCGTGGCTCGATCAGGCCATGTTTTACATGACAAAAGCGGTGTTTTGGATTCCGGTTTATGCCGTATTGCTTTACCTCGTAGCAAAAACTTATGGTTGGAAAATTATGCTTTGGTCGCTTCTTGCCATTGCTGTGGTTATCACCTTAAGCGATCGTATTTCTGTAGAACTTTTTAAAGAAGTTTTTCAGCGATACCGGCCTTCGCGAAATTTGACTATCGGGCCAATCGTGCATGTGGTTAATGAATACCGCGGAGGACTTTTTGGATTTGTGTCTTCGCATGCAACAAACTTTTTCGGAATTTCCACTTTCGTGGCGCTCCTTCTGCGGAAGCAGTACCCTAAAATTTTGCCTTTACTCATTCTTTGGGCTTCATTTATTTGCTACACACGCGTTTACCTCGGTGTGCATTACCCTTCAGATATTTTGGTGGGCTCATTACTAGGCGCCACTATTGGGTTTTCGGTTTACAAACTGTTTAAATACCTTGTGCTTAAGGAGAAATGAAAACACTAATCGCCATATTTATAGGAGGAGGATTGGGCTCTATAGCCCGATACGCAATAAGTAGATTGAGCGTTTTGGCTTTTGGAAATACCGTTTTTCCATTGGGTACGCTCATGGCGAATGTTTTGAGCTCTGCGTTATTGGCAGTTTTGGTGGTATCTATCGGTAAAGAATACCTGCAAGGACTGTGGATTCCTTTTTTGGTAATAGGGTTTTGCGGTGGCTTTAGCACATTTTCTACCTTTAGTTTCGAAACGTTTATCTTAATTAATGAAGGCAAATGGATATGGGCGGGAGCTAATGTTTTAATTAGCGTAGCAACCTGCCTCGTTCTTATTTACATCATTTCAAAACAATTGACATGAAACGAATCATTTTACTGGCTTTCCTATTTCATTTCTCTTTGGCTTACGCCCAAAAAACAGAAAATGCTCCAAAGCTTGTGGTGGGTATCGTGGTAGATCAAATGAAGAATGAATTTTTGTACCGGTACGCCGATCAATATAGTGAAGGTGGATTTTTGCGTCTGATGAATGAAGGCTTTTACGCTGCAAATCATCAGTACACATATATGCCCACATCTACCGCGCCGGGACATGCTTCGATTTACACAGGAACTACCCCGGCTGTTCACGGCATTTCTGCCAATAACTGGTACGATCCACACGCCAAAGAGATATTTTATTGCGTTGGCGATAATTCTGTTAAATCTGTAGGGCTTAGCACATCTGCCGGTCAGCGCAGTCCTAAAAATTTAAAAACGACAACTATTACCGATGAGCTCAAGCTTTTCTGGAATTTTAGAAGTAAGGTTATCAGTGTTTCTTTAAAAGATCGCGGTGCTATTTTGCCGGCAGGCCATTTGGCAAATGGTGCCTATTGGTATAATGACGGTGTGTTTATTACCAGCAGCTTTTATATGGATGAGCTTCCGCAATGGGTGACTGATTTTAACAACAGCGGACTTGCTAATGCGTATATCAAAAAGGGGTGGCAGCGCTTTTCGCCAGATCTGGAGTACAAGGCAAGTACAGCCGATGATAGTCCTTATGAAATGATTTTCGCAGAAGAAGATCGCCCGGTTCTGCCCAAAAACTTAAAGAAGCTGGCGCCGCACAATAGAAATGCCGATATACTAAAGCTTACGCCATTTGGTAATTCAATTGTACTCGATTTTGCGCTAAAAGCTATTGAAGAAGAGGAACTTGGAAAAGATGCTATTACCGATTTTTTGAGCGTAAGCTTCTCAAGCACAGACGAAATAGGTCATGTATATGGAACAAGGGCTATTGAGGTAGAAGATACCTATATCAGGCTTGACGCCGATATTGCCAAGCTGCTGAATACTCTTGATGAACAGATAGGTAAGGATAATTATATTGTATTTCTAACCGGAGATCACGGCAGCGCTGAAGTTGCTCAGTTTAGTCTGGACAATAAGCTACCGGGTGGATATATCGATACTGATTCTGCCGCTAAGGCTTTAGAAGAAGTTATGCTTACCCTTCATCCATCGGGAATGGATCTCGTGGAGACTTTAGAAGGTAACGAATTGTATTTTGATAAGGAAAAAGTGGCTGCCGCCGGATTGAAAATATCTGATTTGGCTGAAGCTGTTGCAGAGAGATTCGCTTATTTTCCCGGGATATATGCAGCTTATCCCACTGCTGATATTGTGAAAAGCGCATCAGAAGAATTTCCGATAAAGAATCTTAAACGTGGCATATATCCTGCCGTAGCGAGCGATGTAATATGGGTGCTGAACAGTGGATGGATGGACTATGGAAGTGTAGGAACTCAACACGGTACACCCTGGAAATACGATACCCATGTTCCGTTTATACTCTATGGGAAAGGAGTGAAAAAGGGAAAGATTTATCGTGAAACAAATATTCGCGATATTGCTCCAACTCTCTCTATGATTCTACAAATACCGCTACCGAGTGGCACAACCGGAACTCCGATTGTGGAAGCAATTGAGTAGTCTTAAATTAGTGAGACTCGTATTGAAAAGAATTATCGGCTTCACCTTCCAAAATATTAACCATTTGAATTAGATTTGGATTTTTTAAAACAAATAAATTATGGACGTTCTCAAAGTTGAGAATATTACCAAGGCTTACGCCAATCACATCGCCCTTAATGATGTAAGTCTTAGCGTGCCCAAGGGCAGTATATACGGGTTGCTGGGGCCCAACGGTGCAGGTAAAACCACGCTTATTCGTATTGTCAACCAAATAACCGGCCCTGATAGTGGTAAAGTATTTTTTAATGGCGAGCCTTTAAGCCCCAAACATGTTTCACGAATTGGCTATTTGCCCGAAGAGCGCGGTCTTTATAAAAAAATGAAGGTGGGCGAGCAGGCTCTTTATCTGGCACAGCTTAAAGGAATGTCGAAAAAAGACGCCAATGAGAAGCTGAAAGAATGGTTTAAGCGTTTTGAAATTGAAGGATGGTGGGATAAGAAAGTAGAAGAGCTCTCAAAAGGAATGGCGCAAAAGGTGCAATTTATTACCACCGTAATGCACGAGCCGGAGTTTATTATTCTTGATGAACCCTTTAGCGGCTTCGACCCCATTAATGCAAATTTGATAAAAGGAGAGATTAAGCGCCTTTCGGAAAATGGTACCACTATTATGCTTTCTACGCACAATATGGGATCTGTTGAAGAGATTTGCAGCCATATTGGTCTGATACACAATTCTGTAAAAATGCTCGAAGGGTCTATCGGTACCGTGAGAGATGCCTATAAAGAGGGCGTTTACGACCTGCAGTTTCAGGGTGATATGATCTCTATTACAAATGCAATGTGGACGAATTTTGAACTGATTGACCATTGGAAAAGAGACGGGTCGCAAATTGCACGTATTAAATTGCTCAATAAGTCAACGGTTAACGATCTACTTGCTGTTGCCATAGCTGTGATAAAAGTAGAAGCGGTAAACGAAGTGATACCCAGTATGAATGATATTTTTATTAAAGTAGTTGAAAATAAATCGGATAGCCATGAATAAAACAAACCTGATTATCCAAAGAGAATACCTTACACGGGTTAGAAAGAAGTCATTCATTATTATGACATTCCTTGGGCCGGTATTTATTGCGGGGTTAATGAGCCTTGGTATCTATCTCGGTATGAGCGACTCGAGTGTGTACAACGTATTGGTAGTTGATAATACACCACAAATTTCGGCCGACAGCCTTTCGCAGCCAAAATCTCTTTTCTGGAAAGAATTTAAGGAAACTCCGCAGATGAAGTTTCAATATACACATGACGCACTCACCAATGCCGAATTTGATTCTAGTGCATACTCATTAATGCTCGTAATGCGCGAAGATATTGTGACTTTTCCAGAAGCAGAGCTTGTTTTTAGAAAGTTGCCAAGCGTGAAAGCACGCAGCTATATTAAATCGCAGGTAGAGAAAGTTATAGAAAATGAAAAGCTAAAGCTGAATGCTATTGATAAACGTGTGTATGATAGCATACGAACTGATGTAGAAATTCTTAGCGTTGATTCTGAAGATGGCGGCACCTCTTACAAGCAGGAGCAGGCAATGGTTGGTTTTGGCTTTGCTGTGCTAATTTATTTCTTCATTTTTCTCTATGGCGTACAGGTAATGCGCGGTGTAATGGAAGAAAAAAGCAGTCGCATTGTTGAGGTTATAATCTCATCTGTTAAGCCATTTCAACTTATGATGGGTAAGATTATTGGCATTGCGCTAGTTGGTTTAACCCAATTTTTACTTTGGGTTATTCTTACCGGTATTATTTTTACAGTGGTTTCAGGTTTAATATTGCCCGATGCGGCAACGATGGCAGAGCAGGTGCAGGCCACCCAGGTTGCCGCCGAGCAGGCCACAAGCGACCCTATGAACCAGGCCGTAATAAGCGATATGGCAGAGTTGTTTCTCTTTCGCATTAACTGGCCGCTTATGCTGGGAATGTTCCTTTTTTACTTTTTAGGAGGTTACCTGCTCTACGCTTCCCTTTTTGCAGCAGTTGGCGCGGCAGTTGACAATGAAACGGATACCCAGCAGTTTATGATGCCGATAACTATTCCACTAATTTTTGGATTTATCGTCGCTCAATTTGCTTTGACAAATCCCGAAGGAGGAGCTGTGTTTTGGTTTTCCCAAATACCGTTTACTTCGCCAATTGTTATGATGGTGCGCGTAGCAATGGGCTTTGATGCCGGAACCGTCTGGCAACTTGCCCTTTCTATGGCGCTACTTGTTGCCGGATTTATTGGAGCCGTGTGGATGGCAGGTAAAATATACCGCGTAGGGATATTGATGTACGGTAAAAAGATAACTTACAAAGAGCTTTGGAAATGGATGCGGTTTAATTCATAAATCTCGATTTACGAGTTAATCTATCTCTTTGATTGTCTTGGACTTGAAAGTCAACTAATTTTAAAAGGTTTTAAAAGTGAAGAAATCTCAATTTCAAAATCTTATATTTACCTCAATCTCAAAACGCAAATAATCAGGTGAAAGTCGGAATTATAGATTTAGGTACAAATACATTCAATCTGCTAATCGCTGAAATTGACGATGTTGGCGGCTATAAGCAAGTTTACAGCTCTAAAGTGGGTGTAAAGCTTGGCGAGGGCAGTTTTGCCAAAAACTATATAACCGAAGAAGCCATGGAGCGCGCAATGGTGGCGCTCCACGCCCAAATAAGCGTCATTAAAAATCAGTATTGCGATCGTATTCTGGCATTTGCCACGGCAGCTGTTCGCAATGCCAGCAATAGCCAGCAATTTATTGATAAGGTGTATTCTGCTTTTCAGGTCAAAATTCGTGTTATTGACGGTGAGCATGAAGCGAGTATGATCTATCAGGGAGTTCAAATGTCAGGAGCGCTCACAGATCAAAATGCGCTTATTATGGATATCGGTGGCGGAAGTACCGAGTTTATTGTGGCCAATGATCAGGAAATTATCTGGAAACAGAGTTATGAGCTTGGTGTTACAAGATTGGTCGAAAAAATGGAACCGGATGATCCCATCACACTAGCTCAAATTGAGGAAACAAAATCTTATTTGATTCAAACCATGTCGGAGGTGTTTGACGTGGTAAAGCAAGAACAGGTCAAAATACTCATCGGGTCTTCCGGCTCTTTTGATAGCTATTCTGACGTTTTAGCTAACCGCAAAAATACCTTTGAACAGGATGCATTACGAAGCGCTTTGCAATTTGATATAGACGAATTGAAGCCCTTTTTAAATGAACTCATAACCACTACTATTTCTCAGCGTCAGGATATGATAGGTATGGCGTCAATACGCGCAAATATTATAAATATGTCGGCGATTTTTGTTTTGCTGGTTCTCGAAAAAACCAATATACCAGTAGTTAAGCTCTCAAGGTACGCTTTAAAAGAAGGCGTGCTTTTTGATGTGCTCAAAGGAAATTTATAACTATGCCCCACATTCTTATTATTGACGACGAAAGAAGTATTCGCAATACTTTAAAAGAGATTCTTGAATTTGAAAAGTTTACAGTAGATCTGGCCGAAGATGGCCCGGAAGGATTAAAAAAATTAACCGAAGGAGCGTATGATGTTGCGCTTTGCGATATTAAAATGCCTAAAATGGATGGGATTGAGGTGTTGCAAAAAGCTTTGGAAGCTGAAGTAGAAACTCCAATCGTAATGATTTCGGGTCATGGAAATGTAGAAACGGCTGTAGAGGCGATCAAATTAGGAGCTTATGATTTTATAGAAAAGCCACTTGATCTCAATCGTACCCTTGTTACTTTGCGCAATGCGCTCGAACGATCTACCCTCGAAGCGGAGACGAAAACCCTCCGCAAGAAAATAAATCTTATTAAAGGTTTTGAAATCATAGGAGCCTCTGAACCTATTTCGGAGATTAAAAATATGATTCAAAAAGTGGCGCCAAGCGAAGCAAGGGTGCTTATTACTGGCGCCAACGGAACCGGAAAAGAGCTTGTGGCGCGACAGCTCCATGCTTTGAGTAATCGAAATAAGGCACCTTTTGTGGAAGTGAATTGTGCTGCTATACCGTCAGAATTGATTGAAAGCGAATTGTTTGGCCACGAAAAAGGTGCGTTTACATCTGCAATAAAGCAGCGCAAAGGAAAGTTTGAGCAGGCAGATGGTGGAACATTGTTTTTAGATGAAATTGGTGACATGAGTGCATCTGCCCAAGCTAAAGTATTAAGAGCATTGCAAGAAAATAAGATAAGCAGAGTAGGTGGTGAGAAAGAGATAAAGGTTAATGTGCGCATTCTTGCCGCTACAAATAAAGATTTGCGAAAGGAAATCGAAAATGGAAATTTTCGGGAAGATCTCTACCACCGCTTAAGCGTAATTCTCCTTCAGGTGCCTGCGCTTAACGATAGAAAAGATGATATTCCGCTTCTCGCCGATCACTTTATGAATCTCATTTGCCAGGAGCAAGGCATTCAGCCAAAGACTATTGCAGATGGAGCTTATGAGGCTTTGAAAGAAATTAACTGGACCGGAAATATCAGAGAGCTGCGAAATGTAATAGAGCGCCTGATTATTTTGGGTGGAGTTACAATTACACGTGCGGATGTAGAGGCTTATGCCAATCCTGGGAATGTCTTTAGATGATTTCATTTGGACCTCGCGATGAATCGTCGAGCCTACAAATCATCAAAGTTCATAAACGCTCTTATTGAAAATGGTAAACCCAAAGTTGAAGAAAAAGCTCCATGGGCCTTCTTCGCGGTTGTCGTAGTAGTTTAGATTTAAACTTACCGGACCTAACGGGCTGTGATAAACAAGTGTGCTAGAGCCGATAAAATACCTGTTTTCAAAAGGATCGGTGTAAATTGCTTCGTTATTCGCATCGGCTACAATAGATCTAAACGGTTGAAATACATAGCCTTCCATTCTGAAGTCAATATTTTTTCTGATCGAAAAAACGGATATTAGCCCGAAGCTTGCATATTCGGTGGTTCTGAACTCATTGATAAAAATCGTCTTGCTTTCGGGTATGGGCTGATAAGCGGGAGCAGAAATAATGGAGGCGTAATAATTTTCGTAAAAGGGCTTGTTTGAGTACAGCGCCTCCAAATCAAAGCCAAAACTAACCGGCCCCAGGTTTGAAAAATAGTTCTGATAGTTAAAGCTTGTTTCAACCCATGCATGGCTTTCTTTGAAATCGTCGGCATCATTTCCAGTGGTTCCAAAAGTGGTGGTTTCGTTTCCGAATACTCCGCGCACCAGTAATTCTATCCTACTTCCTTTACTTGGGTATTGCTTTCTGTTTAAGGTATTGCGGTCTATTCCTGCAGCTATTGTACCCATTCTAAATTCGGTAAGATCTGCCGTATCGAGCACCGTAAAATTATCAGATTGGTAATACCTATCGTCTGTTTCGCCATATTTCACATCACCGAGTATCACTGTATTATTGCCCCATGAAGCCGTATAAATAAATCCTCCATAGGTTTCGTTCTTTATGATGTACGACGGTTTTGAAAGCTCAAAAAATGTTGCGAAGCTTTTAAAATAATCCCATCTGTTTGCCACAAAAAGGGGTGAAATACTCATGCGTGTTTTACCACCAAAGTCCACATTTGCCCGGAGTAAAATAGAGCCATAAAATTTTCCGAAGTAACTATTTGCCATGAGCGTTGCCGACGTTCTGCCAAAGAGATTGTACTTTAAACCAACATAACCAATATTGATGGGGCGCGATGAAAAATTACCGCCAAAATATAGGGTGAGATCTTTTTCTCTGCGGACTTTTAAATCGATGGAGTATGCGTCTTTCGTAGAGTCGTAGGTTGCAATGGGCTGTAGGTATTTAATTTTGCTGTCTTGTGCCAGGCGCAAATACTGCGGCTTAAAATCCTGAAATGTATAGACGTTGTCTTTTTCATTTTTACCGAGGGTAGATTTGATATACTCCTCCTGATTTGCATTTAAGTCGCCGCTGATTTTTATATCGCTGATATTCTGATCGGGAAAATCTGATCTGAAACGACTGCGCATAATATTCCTGTCTTGCGCGGTGCGCCTTGCATTATGCGTCATTATCTTTATTTTGGCAATGCTGTCAATGGTTGCATTATAGCCATTCTGTATTTCAGCTTCAATATCAGAAAAGTCAAAAACTCCAATATCAGATTTTGGTTCAATAACAATGCCCTCCTCGCACTTTAATGTAAAATCACGCGGGCTGGTTATCATATTTCGCACCAGCGAAAGCAAGTCATCCTCATCTGGGGGTTCAATTTGCGATGCCACATTGCTTCCAATAATTACATCGGGTAAGAAGGCATCGTACATTACATCTGCCGGAAAGTTATTGTACAAGCCACCATCAAAAAGCAAGGTGCTGTCTATAATTACCGGCTTGTAATAAAACGGATACGTGGTAGATGCACGCAAAGCAAGAGCGAGACTACCTTCGTCAAATACCACTTCTTGCTTTTGTGTAATGTCAGATGCTACACATCTAAACGGTATCATCAGACTATCAAAATCGTATTGTGCTTTCGCGGCAGGTTGTTCAAATAGATTGAGAAACATGTACTCCATCAAGTCTGGAGTAATCAGGTTGGTAGGAATAGAATTACGAATTAACCGCTTTGGTGAAATTTTCAATCGAATAATCGAAGCATCTAAAATGTCTTGGGTAAAGTAATAAACATCTTTATTTGAGAGTTCGCCGCTTATGGCAAGACTAAAGTTTTCACTTTTTACAATTTCGGTAATTTCTTCTACTGTATATCCCGATGCGTATAAGCCACCAATCAGCGCTCCCATAGATGTACCGCTGATGTAATCTATGGGAATATCATTCTCTTCCAGAGCCTTTAATACGCCAATATGAGCCAAGCCTGCTGCACCGCCGCCGCTTAGCACGAGACCAATTTTTTGAGCATGAACAGTGGTTGTGGTCAAGGTCAAAAAAAGGATTATAAAAAGAAAATTCTTCAATTTAGCCATTTGCTTAGCGCCCTCAAAATTACATTTTTTGGACAGAGAAACTAGTGTATTCACACTAACGGTAAAATGAGCTGATTTCTTGTGCGAATTTCTGTAAATACGGCAGGCAATGCAAAATTCTGGATCCGTACCAACTAAATGCCTCACCATCTACGCCCATGGTTTTTATACCTGTTTCACTTAAAATTTCACTGTCGTGAATGGCTTTGAAGGGATAGGGCTCGGAGCTTAGAAATATGACGTCGGGATTTAGTGACTTGATTTCTTGAATCGTTGTTTCCGGATACCGAAGTCCTGCGTCATCCCATTTTGAAAGGCTGTTTTCAATACCGCAAATATTCAGCATTTCTGTAATGAAAGCGTCAGTTCCGGCAGCCATGTAAGGATCTTTCCAAATCAGGTAAAGCGCATTTATTGATTTGCTACCTTCCGAGATTTTTTTTAATTTGGCAATTGCATTGTTGATTTTGGCATTGAGCAAGGCCGCTTTTTCTTCATTTCCCGTAAGGGTACCCATATCATTTGCAAATGCTTGTGCATGATCCAGATTTTGAATATCACTGACGTAAACCGGATATTTCTCCGAAAGCTTTTCTACATCTTCCCGGTTATTTTCCTCCTTATTCGCAATGATCAAATCGGGATTTAAGGCATTAATTCTATCAAAATGCAGTTTTTTAGTGCCACCAATTATCGTTTTCGCTTTCCGCAAATGTTTTGGGTGAACGCAAAATTTGGTCACTCCTACAATGCTATCTTCCAACCCCAAATCGCATAACAATTCTGTTTGGGAAGGAACCAGCGAAACGATACGCTGAGGTGGCGCTTTTAATTCAAACTTACGTGCTATTTGATCAGTATAAACAGGCATAGGGCTAATTGATTGATTAAAGTTTTAAACATCTCTTAGAAAGCGGGTTTGGTTGTGTTTTAAATTTTAGAATATAGTAAATTTTCTCAAGTGTATATTCAATATGAGATTAACACATTTGACCCTGTAAGGCGGAACATGCCCGGCACACCAAACATGTGACCCTTACAGGTCGCCCTTCTAACGGGAAAAATTCATCATACTGCTCAATATTATCCTAATGATTTTCATCGTCATAAACTCAGATATTGGACTTTTTGAGCGGACACTCAAGTGTCTTAGTCAAAAAGTTCAAGATCAAGCGCTGTGCTAAGCAAAGTTCAATAGCAAGGCGCACGTATGATTGAAAACCAATGAGTCCCGCTGGGGCGCGATGCGATGCCTTGAGTGGTTATTGAGCCTGTCGAAATGCGGAGTCGAAAGGACTGTTTTCAAAACAAGAGCAACGCCGATATCGGGCTTTATAGCCAGACATGACTTAATGCAAAGCGGCAATCAAATCATGACGCGTAATAATGTGATGTTTATTATTATCGATTTTGACAATAACAGCTGACACATTTTTATTCACCATTTTCATTACGTCTTTCAAATCCATATCGCTCTCTACAATCGGAAATGGTTTCGACATAATCTCTTTGATTTTCATATTATCAATGGATTTATTCTCTACCATCACGTCAAAAATAGCGCGTTCGTCTATCGATCCTACAAACTTACCATCTTGTACTACAGGAATTTGTGAGATGTCGTATTTGCGAAGTTTTTCTACTGCGTGCGAAACCAATTCTTCTGTGCCAACTGTAAGCAAAGGCTTGTCGCCATGTTTGTTAACCAAGTCGAGAGCAGATTTATTTCGGTCGTTTAAGAATCCGCGGTCGCGCATCCAGTCATCGTTATATACCTTGCCTACGTAGCGCGATCCATGATCGTGAAAGAGCACCACCACCACATCATCGGCAGTAAGCTCATCTTTCATTTGCTCAATTACGGCATACGCCGATCCGGCAGAATAGCCAAGCAGCAGTCCTTCTTTACGAGCCAGTTCGCGTGTATACACGGCGCCGTCTTTATCAGTTACTTTTTCGAAATGGTCGATAATACTAAAGTCGACATTCTTAGGTAGAATGTCTTCGCCAATACCTTCGGTGATGTATGAGTATATTTCATTCTCATCAAATTCACCCGTTTCGTGGTATTTTTTGAAAACGGATCCATATGTATCAGCACCCCAAAGTTTGATATTTGGATTTTTTTCTTTCAAATATTTTCCAGCTCCTGATATTGTTCCCCCAGTCCCGACACCTACTACAAAATGCGTAATTTTTCCTTCGGTTTGTTCCCAGATTTCAGGACCTGTAGTAAGGTAATGCGCTCTGGCATTTCCCGGATTGTCGTACTGGAATGGATAAAATGAATTCGGAATTTCTTTATTTAGTCGAGATGCTACAGAGTAATACGAGTCCGGGTGATCGGCAGCGACGTTTGTAGGACAAACATATACTTCCGCACCCATGGCGCGTAGAATATCCATTTTTTCCTTGCTCTGCTTGTCGCTGAGCGTGCAAATGAGCTTGTATCCTTTTACGATACAGGCAAGAGCAAGGCCCATTCCTGTATTCCCTGATGTACATTCTATTACTGTTCCGCCCGGCTTTAATTGACCGGATGCTTCGGCATCTTCAATCATTTGCAGTGCCATACGGTCTTTTACGCTGTGGCCGGGATTGAAATATTCTACTTTCGCATAAATCGTTGCAGGGATGTGTTTGCAAATTTTGTTCATGCGAACCAGTGGCGTATCACCAATGGTCTCTAAAATATTGTTGTAAGCTTTTCTGAATGCCATGCTTTAAATTTTTTGCAAATTTACGCATCTGGATTCGATTATTAAAGGGTTGTTTTAATTACGAATTATGAATTATGAATTATGAATTATGAATTATGAATTATGAATTATGAATTATGAATGTCCAAGCAAATGTGTCTTACTCAACAGAACATATATTGAACTCGCAAAATTTGAAGTAAACAAATTACAAAGACAATTTTATATCTTAGGAGGATTATTTCAAGACTTTGCATGCAGCAGTGCTAACTGAAAAAGCGGAGCAGATTGTGTGCATTTCGATATTAAAAACCGGGCAGCATAGGATGGAGCTAAGTGGGATTACCAACGTGGGAATTATTAAAATAATCGCTGAGCTTCTTTCAGTTGCTAAGAAAAAGAGGTTGATTTTTTTACTGTTTATTCTGCTTCTGTTGAAATCGGAGCGTGGAAATGGTCAATCTTATGACGCGTATCATCAACTGATTTTAGCAGCAGAGGAGTTTTACTTCCTTCAGAATAATGTTGATAGTTCATTGTTTTACTATGATAGGTGTTTCAAATCTTTTGATTTTATTTTTGCAAGAGACGCTGTAAATGCTTTTCAAATAGCCTATAAGGAGGGTCGTCCCATTGATGAGTTTTTGATAACAGCCATGGAGTCTGGTGTTACGCCATATGTTTTAGCAAGCATTCCAGCGCTGACTGATTTTACAAAAGATTCACTGCCTAATTTAGACTTAATGCGCGATTATGATCTATACCGTTCTCGCTATCTGGAAAGAATAAATGTAAAATGTTTGAACAATATTTACAGACTAGGAATCAAGGATCAAATAACCAAGTACATAGAAGGAAGACATGAAACTGGACCATTATTTAAGTTGGCATTGGTTTATGGCCTCCCCGGAGAAAGAAATTGTGGGATTGAAGATTTGGAAATCCATAAGGAATTGGGAGGCAGAGCAGCAGATTTTCTTAGTCTGAGAGATAGTATGTCTGAAAAGTACGGAAGGGGCCTCAGGTATTACAAACTGGATAATAATTCACTGATTACGCATATTCCTATCGTAATTATGCTTCATGATTACTGCACCTATAAAGACTATGAGAACGACTTGCGCGAAGCATATTTAGGGGGGTTTATTCATCCGAGGGAAATAGGATGTATTTATGATAACGCTTTCAGAGGTTATGGATCAAAATGCTTGATGGTTCCAAATAGAGGGATTTTTGGATTAAATACTTTTGTGAATATTTCCAATACCAATATAGATGAAGAAAAGGCAAATCAACTTAGATCAAAATGGCAAATATGCTCAATTGAAATAGACAGAAAAAAGAAAGAATTAGAAAAGCTAGGGTTTAGATTTATTTGGGATTATTGGTGAAAGCGGGAATCAATATTTTGTATTAAGAAAATAAACGCAATAGTCGGATTTAGTTTATCTCATAATGGATCAAATTCACAACTAAAATGGACCATAATATTATTAATGCCATGGTCTTCGTAAGTATTGCGATCATATTTGTGATTTTCAGACCCAAGAAAATGAATGGCCTATTTGGCTATAGAACTCCGCGCTCTAAAAAAAACTTGTCAAATTGGAATTATGCTCAAAGACTAAGTAGCTCGCTTCTCTTAATTTTCACAAGTTCTATTTTTGTATTGACCTTATTTCCGGCTTATATTGAAATAAATTTCAATGTTGTCGTAATTTTAATTCTTCCGTCATTCATTTTGACAATATTGATTGTTGAATACAAATTATGGCGAAGAGATAATTAGGGAGCTTCGAATTAATCAAACCGTATAGCCTTTGTAGGCCGTATCTGCGCCACAGCAAGCGAAGGAATCAACATGGCAGCCACACAAATAAGCAGGGTAGCCAGATTCAACCCAAGAATCACCATGGGGTCAAGCAATACCGGAACTACAGAAACGTAGTAATTCTCCGGGTCGAGTTTCACAAATCCAAAGGTTTTTTGGAGCAATCCAAGTCCTATGCCCAGCGCATTTCCCGCAAGGAGGCCAATGGTAATAATGTAGGCAGCCTGAATAATGAAAATGCGCTGAATAAACCAAGACCCGGCACCCATCGCCTTGAGCATACCTATCATATTGGTGCGCTCCATGATGAGAATGAGCAGGGCAGAAGTCATATTGATTACCGAAATCAAAATCATCAATCCCACAATAATTAGGGTGTTGAGATCAAGCATTTCCAGCCAGTTAAAAATTTCAGGAAGGTTTTGCTTTATGGTAGAGGTCTTTAAATCGTAGTTGAGATGCTCGTATAAAATCTGATCCATTCTATCCAAATCTTCGTAGCTGTTTAGCTGCACTTCAAATCCACCGGTATAGTATTTTCCCGATCCGCCTGAAGTTGAAATGGTATATGAATTATCAGCAGGGCAGTGGCAGTTTCCAGCAGCACGGGACACACCTGAATAGTTGAAAAATGCTGTGTCGCCAATAGTTTGGGTATTATCTGTCGCCACCACGTAAATGGTGGTATCGCCTTGAATGCAAAATGAATGTGGCCCTTCTCCGCGCAGCGAATCGGCACTCCATTTAAGCCGCAGATCACCGTTTCCGCCAAAACCTTTTGCAGCCAAAAGTGTCTGCCCGTTTTGGCAACCCTTATAAATCATTTGGGCATCAATACCCCATTGGCTCAACTTTCTAATCTGATCAATATCGATAAAGACAAATTCTTCGTCCATCTCTTTGAGGCCGGTATTAAAAATACCAACAAGCGTAAAATTCCGCTGGCTCATTCCGCTTTTAGCGTTCTGAAAATAGACAGGAACTTTGTCGCCCAGCTTTACTTGTAGCCGCTTTGCAAGAAATTCCGAGATGAGCATATCGTTGCTCGTCGCCGTGTCGCTTACGCTTAAAACGCTTCCCTCTACGAGTTTTGATTTTAAAAAAGTCCAGTCAAAATCACTCGCAACACCCTTTGCAAGAATGCCTTGTATATTGTCTTTGGTTTCAAGCACACCCTCTTTAAGCGCAAACATATTGATGTGCTTTACACCGTCAACAGTATCGAGCGAAGGATAAAACGCCTGGTCTATTTCCAGTTTTGGATCAACAAACTTACTGGCAGTTCCAAATTGGGTAATTTGGATATGAGAGCCAAAACCAATTACTTTTTCTCTAATTTCGCCCTGAAAACCTGTAACGATTGCTATGGCCAGAATCATTACCGCCATGCCGAGTGCTATGCCAATAGTGGCAATACGCACAATGGGGCGGGAGAGTTCCTTGCCCACACTTTCTTTACGAATTAAACGTTTTGCTATAAATAATGGAGTATTCAATGCCCTGTATCAAATTAGCGTTTTTGCTAAACGCGCGTAAAAGTATGAAATTCATTAGCCTTTGCTGCCTGTTCTTGCCATTGATTGCATCTTGCAGCTCACAATCTGCCCAAAACCATTTTCCGGAAACTAAAAGTCAAGCGGAAACGATTACGGAAAAACAAATATTGCCGGGTATTTACGCTATGGATTCCATTGTGGCTGCCCTTTTGGGGAAAAGAGTGGCGTTGATTGCTAACCACACCAGTTTGGTAGATGGTACGCATGCGGTTGACACGCTTTTAGGCTCGGGGATAAATGTTGTAAAAGTATTTGCATCAGAGCATGGTTTTCGCGGCGATGCACCCGATGGTGCGCATATCGGGAATACAAAAGATCCAAAAACGGGACTTCCCATTGTTTCGCTCTACGGAAAAAACAAAAAGCCAACACCCGAAATGCTGAAAGATGTTGACGTAATAGTTTTTGATATTCAGGATGTGGGATGCAGGTTTTACACCTTTTTGTCAACGATGCATTACGCTATGGAGGCCGCTGCCGAAAATGGTTTGGAAATGGTTGTGCTAGACAGACCAAATCCAAATGGTTTTTATGTTGATGGCCCGGTGCTCGATCCGAAGTTTAAATCATTTGTTGGTATGCATCCCATTCCCGTAGTCTACGGAATGACCCTGGGCGAATGCGCTAAAATGATAAATGGTGAAGGATGGCTTAAAGATGGCGTAACTGCCGATCTGAAAGTATTTGAATGTGAAAACTATACACATAGCTCACTATACGAATTGCCTGTAAAACCGTCGCCAAATTTGCCAAACATGGATGCAATATATTGGTATCCAAGTCTCTGCTTTCTGGAAGGTACAGATGTAAGCGTGGGCAGGGGAACGCCAACTCCATTTACGATTATTGGTGAACCTGGAAATAAAGGTGGAGATTTTGAATTCACACCCGTTTCTATTGAAAATGCATCAACAGATCCAAAACATAAAGGCGAAGTTTGCGTGGGCTATGACCTTTCGGGAAAGCTCGATTTTAAAAACCTACCAGATACTGTGCAGATTTCCTGGCTTGTACGGATGTACAATGAAACAGATAGCAAGGCAGACTTTTTTCGGAAGGATGGATATTTTGATCTCCTGGCCGGAACTGATGCATTGCGAAAAGCTTTGGTGGCCGGAAAAACGGCGAATGAAATAAGAGCTGAATGGCAAAAAGATTTGCTGGACTTTAAAAAGATTCGCGTTAAATATTTGATTTACGCAGACTAGAAACCATTGTAGACTGAAATCGTAAACCTATTCTAAGATAAAAAATCATGAACGATATTCTTTCCATAATTCTGGCACTTGCTCCTTATTTAATCATTGGCTTTGTGTTAATTTATCTTTTTCACGAAGCGATGCGTTTTATAAAAACCCGCGACGAGCAAATGATAAAGTTGCGATTGGCTACCAATCAAAATACAGTGAGCAGCGGACAGAGCGAATCTGTTATAAAACTTGAGCTTCAGGCTGCCGAGCGATTTGCGTTATATCTGGAGCGTATTTCTCCCGATAGATTGGTGATGAGATTGCACCAAACGGGGATGAGTGCCAAAATGCTCCAGTCTGAAATGCTTCGCGCAATCCGTGAAGAATTTGACCACAACCTTTCGCAGCAGATTTACATTTCTGAAAATGCGTGGGAGCTGATTAAAAATGCAAAAGAAGAAATGGTGAAGTTTATCTCTGTTTGCGGAGATAATATGGGCGATAAAAATTCTGGACTTGACCTGAGCCGTAAGATTTTTGAAGCAGCTTCACGTGTTGAGAAATTACCAAGTGAAATTGCTCTTCAGTATTTGCGGAAGGAGACAAGGCGGTATTTGAATTAATAGGCAATAGGCAAGGAGAATTTATGGTATTTAATAGGCAATAAGGATGCCGTCGCTTCGCGTCTCGCGAGGGACGATTTGTCTGGCGTCCCGCCGGGTTCCAGTGAAAAAATTTGGTTTTGATTTTGCGTAAAAATTTCGATTCCACAGGGTGCATGACAGCTGAGCAAAGTTTTTAAACCACAGAATAGAAATCCGTCAAGATAAGCCTGGCGGGACGCCAGATGTAACCACCCTCGCAAGATGCGAGCGTGTGCAATGGGTCAAAAAAACACC
Source organism: Cryomorpha ignava (assembly GCF_010686655.1). Taxonomy (GTDB): domain Bacteria; phylum Bacteroidota; class Bacteroidia; order Flavobacteriales_D; family Cryomorphaceae; genus Cryomorpha; species Cryomorpha ignava. The sequence continues at coordinate 60,195 of NZ_JAAGVY010000003.1, forward strand.
TCCCTCGCTACTTTAAACGTATTTGCATGGGCATCAACAATAGTCGCAATACGTTCTGAATAGCCGCCCCCCATGTTGAAGACTACAGGAATTTCTTGCTTCGCAATTTCTTCAAAAACAATTTGATCTCGGGTTTTGCAGCCATCAATTGTTAGCGCAAGTCTTCCGAGTTTATCCGTTTTTAAAACATCAACCCCTGCTAGGTAAAAAATCAAATCGGGTTTTTGTGATTGGATGAGTTTGGGAATATTTTCGCGAACGATTTTCAAATAAGTATTGTCGTCTGTATTATCATCTAAGGCAATATCTAAATCTGATTTTTCTTTGTGATGCGGATAGTTTTTGGCGCCGTGCACGCTAAATGTAAAAACCCGATCGTCGCCTTTAAAAATAAAAGCCGTCCCATTTCCCTGATGCACATCTAAGTCAATGACCAGTATTTTCTTTTTTCTTAAATTATCAATGGCATAATGCGATGCAATGGCAATGTCGTTTAAGAGACAAAAACCTTCGCCATGACCTGGATAGGCGTGATGGGTGCCTCCCGCAACATTCGCGGAAGCGCCGTACTGTAAAGCGTAATCAACTCCCGAAACAGTGCCTTGTGTAATTTCGAGCTCTCGCTGAACCAAGCCTGCGCTAAGCGGAAACCCGGTAACGCGCTGCTCGCGTTTTGAAAGACTTAGTGTTTTTAATTTTTCAAGATATTCCTTGTCATGAACTTTTAAAATCAGCTCATCGTCAATTGGCTTGGGATGGAAAAAATTGGCTTCGGTAAAACTGCCTTCGTGAAGCAATTGAGCAGGAATCAGGCTATATTTTTCCATTGGAAAACGATGTCCGGGAGGCAAAAGATGGGGGAAAGTATTGCTGTAGGCGATTTTGAGCATGGACAGTTTTAACAGATTGTTTGGGTGTTTGTTGAGCTTGAGACATCTCCATTTATAAAGAAGCCATCGCTGCGCGTCTTGCGAGGGACGATTTGATAGACTTCCCGCGGATTCCTGTGAAAAGGATTTCTCTCTATTCCCAATTTCAAACTTTAGTCTAAAAGACAGAGACCCTTCAAAATTTAGCCTGGCAAGATGCCAGTTAAGACCACCCTCGCGAGACGCGAGCGCGTGCCCGAGACAGAGCCTCAAGCCTAATTAAATAAGCTCAAAAATCAATACTTTAAGCAGTGGTTTATATTTCTCGTCAAAAGGACAGTTTATGAAAACGTTTTTATTAAAACCCATAAACTGTATTAAATTATCCCGCTAATGATAGCCATTCATCAACATCTCCCGTTGATTTGTGAATGACTACTTCACCTTCAATCTTTTTTGCACATTCTTTTGCAAATTCAACTGCTTCCGGCTTCGTATTGAAAACTCTCGTGGCGCGAATGTTTCCCTGTAATACAACAGACCACTTTCGCCCTATTCCCAACATAACGTGATACCTATTAGGATGTGCAGGTTTTGCAGAAGCAGCAACCAAAGCACCCAACTCTTTTGTATATAGACTTTTTATAGGCATATTCAAATATACACATTTTTAAATGAAAAGAAAATATAATGGCTGAGAGTCTTATCAGGTTAATACAAAGAGGTAGTAAGAGTAACAGGTACTTCAGTATAAGCGAAACCGGCGGCAAAAAATAGGAAAATATTGCTGTAGGCGATTTTGAGCATGAGCAGTTTTAACAGATTGCGTGCATGAATGTTGGATTTACTTAAAATCTGTCAGAATTATATGCTAAATTGTCGCTAAAAATTCTTTTGTAGTTAGCACAGGGATTTTAGAGTTCTGAAAGTCTTTTTTGTTCCGTGTTATTATTATATCTATCTGATTTTCTAACGCTGAATAGTATTGCAGTCCGTCTTCAAAATCAGGAAATTCTTCGTCGTTTAAAGCTAACTCTGTTATTTTATCATCTAAGCTCAATATTTCAACCAGTACTTTGAATTTACGTAAGATTTGTCGTGCTTCTCGCGACGATGTTTGTTTGGTTAATGTATAGTTGGTGTTTGCGAAAGATAAAGATGAAATAGCCATTCTTAATTTTTTTTGGTCACAAAGTGAAAATAATTCAGCAGCTTCTTCATAAAATCCTGATCTTTTAGCCAATAAGTCAATTATGACATTTGTATCGATTAATAGTCTTGTCATTTGTACTTCTTCATTATGTAATCAGCGTATTCCTTCTTTTCATCATAATCGGCCGGCAGTTCTATCACCCCGCTCAAACTCTCCACTAAAGGAGTTATTTTGGAATTTTTACTGGCGGGTTGAGTTAGAGAATTAAAGTATGACTCAATTAATTTAGAAAGACTCGTATTGTTTGATTTAGCGTACAGCTTCGCTTTTTCAATAATAGTTTGATCTAAACTTACAGTTAATTTCTTGGACATGATTATTTGTTTACGTACGAATATACCAAATATTTACGTATTCAACAAAAATAAATGACCTACATCGTCAAGCTCTGCATCAATATTGCACAAGCTATAGCACCAAAAGTACCAATAGCATATCCCAAAACGGCAAGCAGTACCCCAACCGGAGCGAGCGCAGGGCTAAACGCCGATGCTACAATAGGAGCAGAGGCAGCACCGCCAATATTGGCCTGGCTGCCTACGGCGATAAAGAAAAATGGGGCGCGAATGAGTTTTCCGATAAGGAGAAGGATGGTGATGTGAATAAGAATCCAGATAAATCCGATAGAAATAATGTACTTAAAAACTTCCCATTCGCGAATAAGCTGACCAATATCCATGTGCATTCCAATCGTTGCTACGAGTACATACAGAAAGGCGCTTCCAAATTTTGAGGCTCCTGCATCTTCGTATTTTTTAAGTTTTGTAAAAGAAATCGCAACACCACCAATTGTCGCAATTACCACCAGCCAGAAAAACGAACTGCCAAACGAGGTAAAAAGCCTGATCCACGAATCGGGATTGGCCTCTAAAGCAGCGGTTATGCTTCCTTCTATTCCCGGAGCAATGGCGTCGCTTAGCGCATGAGCGATGGCAACTGTTCCAAACCCAATTGCGAGAATTATCATAATGTCAGTAAACGATGGAATGCGCGCATTGGCAAGCTGCTGTTTTTCAATGCGATTTTTGAGATCGGCTATAGCAGAATTGTCTGCTTTTAGCGATTTGTCGAGCTTGTCAGAAATTCCGGCTCCGTACAGTAAAAATGCCATCCAGATATTTGCCACCACCACATCTACAACTATCATGGCAGAGAAAAGGGTATCGCTTGCACCGTAAATTTCCTTCATTGCAGTTTGATTGGCACCGCCACCTATCCAGCTACCGGCTATGGTTGCCAGTCCACGCCATATAGCTTCGGGTCCACCACCTTCAAGTAATTGGGGCTCAAATTGACCCATTATAAAAAGGGCTATTGGAGCACCGATAATAATGCTCACAGTAGAAGTTCCAAACATGATCAAGGCTTTTGGGCCAAGCTTAAAAACGCCTTTCAGATCAATATTTAAGCAGAGTAAAACCAAACTGGCCGGCAGTAAAAAACGTGATGCTACGAAATAAAGGCGGTCTGAAGTTTCGGCCGAAAATAAGCCGAGAGAGTTGAGGATGGCTGGTACAAAATAGCAGAGTAAAAGGGCGGGAACGAATTTATAAAATCCGGCAAATCGGGGTGAACCGCTGGTTTTGAAGATAATGGCCAAAACGACCATCAATATGCCAAGAGTAATGGCATCGTTATTTATCAATCCCTGTACTTCTAAAATTATTGGCATTATAAACGGTTGATGGATTTCACAAAGCGCAATAATAAGCTTTTAATTGATAAATCCAGCTAGCAGAAAGTCAAGTAGGTATTAAAGGCAAAGCCGCTGACGGTCCTAAGACCAATCAGCGACTTCTCCCCTTAAACTATCCGTTCAAATATATTTATTACTGTATCAGTAATTTCTTTGAGAGTGTTTGTTTTCCGTGTGTAATGTGCAGAAAGTACATTCCGGGTTTAAAATTAGATATGTTCAATTCCTTTGGAGTCAAATTCTTAAAATCACTTTTAAATTTTTCTAATCCATGCCCTTGAGTATCAGAAATTTCGATTATGATATTCTCCCAGTCTCCTTTCGTTTGCAGATTTACCTGCTTGCCGTAGCTTCCCGGGTTAGGGAAAATGAACATATTAAGCTTTAGAATTTCCGGGTTTCCAAATGCTATATTGCATATCTCTCCCCAGGGCGTCCATGCTCCTTCTTTCAAAGCTCTCGCTTGAGCCTGATAATAAGTTTCAGGAGTAACTCCTTCTAATGAAATAGCTGAAAATTCGGGTTGATTACTTTGAAGGTTTGCTTCGAAGTTTTCTGCTTCATTGCTAATTCTGATCTCATATACGGAGGCGTTTTCAATAGGTTGCAGTAATATGATATCAGATTGTAAATTAATTGAATAATTTTCACACCATTCATCTGTAAGTGCCGTCGTTTCTATAAAAGGTATCACTTTTACAATACAATTTTCGCCGTATTCGCCCCAAATATTGCGGTATTTAGCACGAACTAAAACATTGTATTCTACCTCTAATTCCAGATCTTCAACATCTGCTAGTGGGCAGCTGCTCTCTCCATCAGAATAGTAATAAAGCCTGGCCAAAGTAATTGGATTTTCGAACCGGAATTCATAGTCAGTTGCTCCTTGCACCGAGGTGGCTGTAACTATGTCTTCTATCATCAGGTTTAGGTTTCCACAATCGCCACTTATCAGTTTAGATTCATTTATTGCAAATTGTAATTCACATGCCGATCCAAAATCGCTTGGAATAAGTGGATTCACCCCTTTTACCCGAATTTGATAAATCATTCCTGGTATCAAGGCAGGTATATCGCTTCCGCTAAAAGAAGGAATGGTGGTAGTAAAGTTTATAGGATTGTCCAAATCTGGCAATCTGCGCAGTTCCCATGCATAATTCAAGACGTTTTCTACCGGTTGGCAATTTACAGAGTCGTAAAAACCAACATTTTGTTGTTCGCAAATTGACGCTTCAACTTGTGTTTCAGAAAGACTATCGCAGCTCATCTGCTCAATTGTAAAATTGGCGGAAGCCGAACAGCTATTGCCATCAAGTACGTCAATCACATACGTATCTGCCGAAAGGCTATTGAGTACCATGTTCGTAATTACCACGTTGTTTAGTGTCACTATATAAGGCTCGGTTCCTCCGCTTACGCTGATAGATGCTGCACCTGCAGGATTATCATCACAATCGTCGTTTTCAATACTTTGCACGGCAATAAGCAAGGCGGCAGGCTCTGTAAGTACAACTTGCAGAAAGGCAGTACACTCACCTTCTACAAGACTAGCTTGATAGGTGCCGGAACCTAGTCCAGTAAGAACTGTTCCCGTCATCCCATTATTCCACGTAAGTGTATAATCGTTTGAAACGGTGCTAACTGTTATATTTATCTCGCCATTTTCACTTCCGTTACATGTAGGCGATAAGCTTGAAATAAGCGTAATTCCTACACCCTCGCAAAGAATGCAATCGTTTTCGATAATATTATCGCAAGTTCCACAATCGTCGTAATATGCTTCTCCACCCCATACACCGGCACAATCTTGCACACAGTCGTTGTTGGAATTCGAATCGCAAGTTCCGCAATTATCAAGGTATGCACTCCCTCCCCAAACTCCGGCGCAATCTTGCACACAGTCATTATTCGGATTTGAATCGCATACCTCGCAGTTGTCAATTACCGCATTTCCACCCCATACACCGGCACAATCCTGCACACAGTCATTATTTGGGTTTGAATCGCAGACACCGCAATTGTCCATGGCAGCATCTCCACCCCATACGCCGGCACAATCTTGCACACAGTCGTTGTTGGAATTCGAATCGCAAGTTCCACAATTATCAATGTATGCACTACCTCCCCACACACCGGCGCAATCTTGCACACAGTCATTATTCGGATTTGAATCACATACCTCGCAGTTGTCAATTACAGCATTTCCGCCCCACACACCGGCACAATCTTGCACACAGTTGTTATTCGGATTCGAATCACAAACTCCACAATTGTCCATTACTGCGTTTCCGCCCCACACACCGGCACAATCTTGTACACAGTCGTTATTCGAATTTGAGTCACAGACGCCGCAATTATCCATTACCGCATTTCCACCCCAGGCACCGGCGCAATCTTGCACACAGTCATTATTTGCATTTGAATCGCAGATGCCGCAATTGTCAAGCTCGGCGGTTCCATTCATTACATTTAAGCAGTCATAGCAGCTATTCCAGTCTCCTCCATTATTGTCATTGCAGTCGTCGCCCAGAGTCACATACCCTGTTGGTTGCGCGCATGATTCAATAGTAGCGTTTGGATCTCCGTGGCCGTCATTATCAGTATCGGCATACCAGGTTTGTACTGATCCTACTGTTATATAATCTGATTTGAGTTCAATATCATTTCCAAATTGGTTTGTAGCAATAAGGCGTACATTGTACGTACCGGGTGTATTGTAAGTAATTGTGCCTGGATTTGCTCCGGTTACCGTAAAGGGGCTTCCGCCAAAAAATTTCCACTCATAGCTATCTACGTCTCCAGTAGTAAGATTTGTAAAAGTGGTACTACCGCCTTCGCAAATATTTGTTGAAGCTGCCGAAAAGTTAGCTACCGGTGGATCTCCGCCACTACTAAAACAGAAGTTAGTTGTTTCCTGGGTTCCAAAATCACCACCCGAAGCGAGCAAATTATCGTTTTCATCTTCTAGGGTGTATGAGCCATTGCCGTTCTCGCAGCATATTCCATCGCCCATTATATCCATTATCACAAAGTCATAGCAACCATTGTCCACACAAACAATTTCTGTTTCAATGGTTCCACTTTGAAAATTGGCATAAGGACCACCGCTGGCTATAGTTTCATTGGCACTATTGCGTATTAACCAAGTGGTTTGCCCGCCCAGCACATCTTTTACGATGTTGAGTGTAAGTGTATGTCCGTTCTGTACCGCGTTGTATCCCGCTGTAGATTGGTCGTTTGATGAGTTTGCATCGGTACTTCCATTTGGTAAATTCGTGCGTGCATAAAGCGTTTGCTGACCCCAGCCACCATTGTATACCGGTAGGGTTACATCTACCGATTGGTTTTGTCCTAAAAGCCCTGTCCAGCTGTAGTTTTGCCAGCTTCCTGTCGTTTTGTACTGGATGGTGACATTGTTTAAATTTACACTCCCCACGTTTGTAAGCGTGACCACGGGCTGTATCATATTTATACACGAATTTCCCACCGGTTTAGTAATGGCTATAATAGAAGCATCGGCCTGAGTAACTGTGATAGGTTCGCAGCCGTTAGAATTTATCAGATTGATTCGCGAGTTTTCCAAGGCAGCGCGCATACGTAGCTTTTGACCTTCGCTAAACATGTTTTTACAGTTCTGACTGGTGTAGTCCATGTAATTTTCTACCTGTTGGGTACCTCCACAAGCGGGGTTGTTGCAATTTGAATTTAAAGTGGTAGGAGGGGTGTCGCAAACCCTGTCGCCTTGCATAGTGCAGTTTGTTTCAGTACAAGTGCCTCCCTGAAAGGTGTGAAATAAGGCAAAAGCATGACCAATTTCGTGGGTAAGAGTTTTGTTTTTATTGGTATAAGATTTTAATGCTCCTATAGTTCCAAAAGCATTGTAGAGCAATACTGTACCATCAACTATTGAGGTTGTAGGGAAATAGGCATACCCTTGAATTCCAGAGCCTCCGTTGTTATCTTCAATTTCGGTAACTACCCAAATATTGTAATATTGTTGATTTGGCCAACGCGAAAGATTTTTAACTGAGGTTTCGCTGGCTCCCTGACCGTTTCCGGCAGTAATACCTTCGGTGCAATAATCTGTCACGCTACACCCACTTATACGGTTAATTCCGGTAGAGGCATTCCCATTAGGATCGCGTTGTGCGAGGCAAAATTCTACTTCAATATCTGCACCGTCTCCATCGCCTGCCGTACCAATCATTTTCCGGTAGTCCTGATTCAAAGCGTTTATAGCGCTGTAAACCTGCTCGTCAGAAATATTCGATCCTGTGCCAATAGCTTCGCCTTTGTGAATAATGTGCACAACAACAGGAACGGTATGAATAGTTCCGGTTTTAGGAACCATTCCTGATTTATATTGTTCAACCAGATTTTCAATAGCGATTTGCTGTGCTTCCTGCTCGGCCCGGTATTGCGGGTTTTGCAACATAAGTCGCTCATGTATATCAGTATGAGCACACTGATCTTCAGTGTGTTCGTTAAAGTCGCCATATGGAGTTTGTTCGCTCTCCTGGCCAAAAATACATGTAAATGCAAATAGTGATAATATCGTCAAGTAGTGTCTCACAGTCCTGAATCTTTAGTGATGATTCCCGACTGTTTACTGTAATACTTGATTTTTTGTTACGAGAAATTAATTGATAACGATAGAAAATCGATGAATAATCATCTGGCTTCGTCGAACACTATTAACTACCTTTTTTGCTTCGGATAGAAGCTTCTATGGCATCCCACATTTCTTCAGGAACTGCCTCCAGTTGATTAAACTGGCCTGCTCCCTGTAGCCATTCACCTCCATCTATTGTCACAATTTCACCGTTCATATAAGCTGCAAAATCACTCATTAAATAGGCCGCCAAATTAGCGAGTTCCTGGTGCTCCCCAGTTCTACGAAGCGGAATTCTTTTTTCCATCGATATTTTTTCTTTCAACGGTTCAGGCAATAATCTGTCCCAGGCTCCCTTTGTTGGAAATGGACCCGGAGCGATTCCGTTAAAACGAATGCCGTATTTTGCCCATTCCACCGCCAGGCTGCGGGTCATGGCCTGCACACCTGCTTTTGCACATGCAGATGGTACGACATATGCCGAACCCGTAGTGGCATATGTGGTTACTATATTGACTACTGTGGCAGGTTGTTTTATTTCAATCCAGTGTTTACCAAAAACCATGGTCATATTTATCGTACCTTTAAGAACGATATCAATAATCACACTAAAAGCCTTTGGGCTTAGCCTCTCGGTAGGGCTAATAAAATTTCCGGCAGCGTTGTTGAGCAAGCCGTGTACGGCTCCAAACTCATCAAGTGTTTTTTTAAGAAGTACGTGAATCTGGTCTTCATGACGCACGTCGCAAGCAACTGCCAGTACCTTGCCTCCGGTTTTTTCGCGCATTTCGGCTGCTGTTTTTTCGAGTACATCAAGTTTTCTACTTGTAATAACCACATTTGCACCGAGTTGCGAAAAATATGTGGACATAGATTTACCCAGACCCGTGCCGCCGCCGGTTACCACAATAGTTTTTCCTTTTAAAGCGTTATCTTTCAGCATTGGTTCAGCAAAATTCATATCCATTGAGTTTTTTTAATTTAGCCAAAGTAACTACTAAAATTTAGAATATTGAAAACCTCTTATCCTGCCAAAATATTACTCGCCTGGGGTGAGGCCATTAGCGGTAATAAAAAAATTCGAGAATGGCTTATGGAAAACGGATATCCCGAGCTGGGTATCTTTGTTTTTGCGCTCCGCAATAAAGATGATGCCAAGAAATGGCTCTTTGAAAATAATTTTAGACATCTCGCCGCAACTATTTCTGGAGCCGAAGGGAACAAAGGTGCAATAGAATGGTTGTCTAAAAGTGATTTTGATGTTCTTGCACGTGTTGCAGGTGTGGGCGATGGAGATGAACCTGCGTTTAAATGGCTTTTGGCCAACGGACATAGGGAAATGGCAATGATTGGCAAGAAAATTGAGGCAGTAAAGGATGAAATTGAACGCGATAACAACGACGTTCATAAAATAAGTCAGGAATAAAAACTAAAAAAAAATAAAATGAAATTATTGAAAACCAGCTTAATTCTATTCGTTAGTTTACTTTGTTTAAACCTTCAGGCGCAAGACAAAGCAGACAGACCAAGCCCGCCAATGACCGCTGAAGCAGTGGTAAATGGTACAGAAGTAGTTATAGATTATTCATCGCCTGCAGTGAAGGGTCGTACCGTATGGGGAGATTTAGTTCCTTACGGAAAATCGTGGCGCACAGGAGCTAATGAAGCAACGACGTTGACGATTTCTGATGATGTTGAAATTGATGGCCAAGTGTTAAAATCAGGAAAATACAGCCTGTTTACTATTCCGGGAGAGAAGGAATGGACATTTATTATCAATAGTGTTTGGGATCAATGGGGGGATTATAATTACGATGCATCAAAAGATGTTATGCGTTTTACAGCCAAGCCTCGTGAGCTTACCGAAGCTCAGGAGCGTATGATTTTTGAAATTTCAGATGCCGGCATGGTTGAGGTAAAATGGGATAAACTCGGTGTTGGTTTTAAAATCAAATAATCTTTTCCAAAAAAAATTGCGGAGCAGAACCAGCGGTTTTGCTCCGTTTTTTTGCCTTATACTTTTTACTCGGTTATCTTATAATGCAATCCCAAACTATCTCTCAAACTTTGGTTGGCATTTTTATTCAATTCCCAATAAGGAAGCATTTCGGTGTTACGGGCTTCTGCCTTCGTGGTTAGCGCTTTGGCAGGATTGGAAAAATTATTTGTTTCTTCCCAGCTTATGATTTTAAATGGAAATAGGCTTTGACAAGATATTTTCAATACACGATCTAATTCAGGATACTTGATGGTATATACGTAAAACTCCTTTGGCTCTTCGCTTTTTACATCATTAACTTGCAATACAAGGGAAGCCTGAGCATCGTAAGCCTTCAGATCCTTGTGGTTTAATCGCAAATACTCCTGCGAGGGAACCATCTTTATTTTTCCCAGTGGCAACATTTGTGGCTCCAAGCGTATTCGTGTCCACACATCTTCTTCCACATAAGTGGCATCAATAGCTTCATTTACATCACCTTCTGCCTGAAAGTAAGAGCGCTGCTCATAATTCAGCTTTCCATTTCGCAAATTCATTTGCGCAAAGCTCTGTCCGCACCAGTCTTGCGACGAAAAAGTGAGCTTTAGAGTTTGTGGATACTTTCTAAACTCAATAGGAGTAAAAATGCTCGTCATAATAGAGTAATCGTAAATTCCGGTGATGAATTTTTTCATGTAATTCAGTTTCAAAACAGAAATTCCTTTTTCATCGCCAAATTCTTTTTTCACCTGTTTTTCCGGAAGAAAATCTTCGGTAACGTAAATAAGCACCGCGTCGCCTTTTCGTTTTTCACCATAGCGTATTTGGGTAAGATCGAAATGATTGAGCTCGGCTTTTCCGGCATACCAATAATCACCGAACTGCTCGGGATGCGTTTGCTCAAACGAATCGTCGGGCGAAGTATTGACCTGTGCATCGCATGATGAAAAGGTGAATAAGAGAATAATGTAAAATGTAATTTTTTTAATGTCTTGAGGCATGACTAAAGGATTTTCGTTCGGCAAGTTAGCAAGAACTTTTGGTGAATATCTTGTTGTGCTTTAACTCGCGATGCCATTTTTGCTGTGAAAAAACAACATTTGACTATTGAGCTCTATTCGTATTGCACTAATCACCGCATATTTAAGGGGAATAGACGTGTTATTCTCCGCATTCTTAGTGTTCTGTGACAAAAACACCTATTTACAAGCCAAGTAATTCTTGATGCGGTGAAAATTTTATAGCAATAACAGAGGCTTGTTTAAGGTATTCGTCGCTTTTTCTGTCGTTATCGTCTGTGAGTCGGTTTCGTCAAGATTAGTTTCAAACATATTTTCTTGTGGTAGTTCGATTTCTATTCTATCGTTAAATTGTGACTTCCCACTTTTTATAAGATGTCTGAAAAGCACATAATCAATTCCCGCGTGTGCCAGGCTTGCGCCAATAATGCCCATGTAATCCGTGTAATATCCCAAAGCGGCAATGGCTAATGTCATGTAAACGCCGTAAACGGTCATCTTCCAATCACGGGGATCTAAATATCCGTGTATGGCGACAAAAACTATGGCGGTTATCCACAGGCCGATAAGCGGCTGTATGGCTCCGCGAAAAAGAAGCTCTTCACCAAATCCGGCGCAGAGGGAAATGAAAATAATATGCCAATGTTTTAGTTTAAGTCCGGCTATAATGCGCGAATATTTTTTTTCAACTCCACCCAAAAATGGTCGCGACACTACATATTGCGCTCCATAACCCAAAGCAAATCCAAGTGCAATACCGGATGGAATTTGAAGCCAGACTGCAACCGGCGATCTGAACATGATTGCCAGCGAATTATCTCTGAAAATAGCCAGAATGCCCCAGCCAGCGAGTGGAAAAAGTATCAATGTCCCCAGCGCTGCCAGGAGTAACCTTTTTCTCATCCGTTTTCAGAATCTTCAAAGTCGTCCATCGAAAAAACAGAGCTGAACAAATCTGAAAACGATAATCCGTCGTCCAAAATATTTTTGCTTAGCATAGAGTATTCTGAAAGTCCGTGAAGAACGAATTCCATTAGCAAAAAGCTATCTGCTTCACTTGCTTTTGGGTTGTATTTTTTCGCTAAATCTTCAAGTCCCGGAACTTCTTTAAGGCTTTTTTGATATTCTTTTTCAGTGAGATCTGCAGGCAAGTCAACTTCATTTTTTCCAAACCACCGCACAATTTTATCGTAGGGATTTATTTCGTTTTTACGCTTCTTGGCCAGTTCAGGATCTGGAAAGAACTGGGCAAATTGATTTCGAATAGCCTTGCCCATCAATGTGAGCGCTACGCCTCGCGATCCTTCTTGCTCACCCTCATATACCAGCTCTACCTTTCCGGTAATGGCGGGTAAAATTCCCAATAAATCTCCAACTCGCGCTCGACCCTTTGCCTCACCATTTTTGATAATTCGTCGCTCAACGGCACTTACCATATTTTCAAAAGCAGTAATTGTAAGCCTCGCCGAAACACCACTTTTTTGATCTATAAACTCGCTACTTCGGGCTTCCACGGCTATTTGCTCAATGAGTAGGCTTATCAAATCTGGAACTTCAATATTCTTTTTTTGGTCATCGGCAAGTCGTGCTTCCTGGCGAGTAATCGCCGATGAGATAATCGTGTTTTTCGGATAATGCGTTAGTATCTGACTTTGAATCCGGTCTTTAAGCGGTGTGATAATTGCACCACGATTGGTATAGTCTTCGGGGTTTGCTGTAAATACAAACATCACATCAAGCGGCAGTCGCAATTTAAATCCGCGAATCTGAATATCGCCTTCCTGCAATATATTGAACAAGGCTACTTGAATGCGCGGCTGTAAATCAGGAAGCTCATTAATAACAAAAATTCCGCGGTGAGCGCGGGGAATCAGTCCAAAGTGTATGACGCGCTCATCAGAATAATCGAGTTTTAGGTTGGCAGCTTTTATCGGGTCTGCATCGCCGATAAGGTCGGCCACTGTTACATCAGGAGTCGCCAGTTTTTCAGTGTAGCGATCATCCCTGTGCAGCCATTCAATGGCGGTGTCGTCACCTTTTTCAGCAATAAGATCAATGGCGAATCGTGAAATTGGCTTTAAGGGGTCGTCAGAAATTGAAGACCCTTTTACAAACGGAATATATTCGTCAAGCAATGACGTTAGCTGGCGTGCCATGCGGGTTTTTGCCTGTCCGCGCAAACCCAGAAAATTAATGTTGTGCCGCGATAAAATGGCGCGTTCTACTTCCGGAAAAACCGTATTTTCATATCCCAGAACATCCTGAAAAACAGGTTCTCCGCTTTTTAATTTTTTAATTAGGTTATTGCGCAATTCATCTTTTATAGGAATAGATTTATATCCCGATTCTTTTAATGTTTTTAAAGTCTCTGGTCTTTTGGCCATTTTCGTCATTTCTTGATAGATATTCAACAATATTTTTAAATCGTGGCAGTATTATGCCTGAATCCGTCTCTTATATTCTAATTTTGGACTTTGATATAGTTAATCAAACACGAATCTAAGGCATTGGTTGCGATGAAGTATAGAAATTTCCTACATATTATCACATTTTTTGTTTTCCCGGTATTGATTATAACAGCTTGCGAGAGTGGCAAAAGCGAAAAGAAAACAAATGAAAATTACCGTTACATATCAGGCGATGCACAGGGCACAACCTATTCCATTACCTATTTAGATTCAGCGAATACGAAATTTTCTAAGGCAGTGGCAGATTCAATTCTCGACAATTTTGATATGTCGCTATCGGTGTGGAGAGAAAACTCCACTATTTCCAAGTTTAACAGAGTAGACTCTATGGAAATAACTGATAAGCTTTTTCTTACAGTATTTTTCCGTGGTCGCGAAATTGAAAATAGAACGAATGGTGCCTTTCAACCCATGATTATGCCACTTGTGCGTGCTTGGGGCTTTAGTACTGAAGGTGCGCATCCAAAAGGCGACCTGAATACCGATTCCCTAATGGCGATGGTGCATACACCGCTTAGGGTATTGCCTGCAGATACATCGGCCGAAAGGCAAAGAAATGCATTTATTATTCAAAAAAAGCCAGGCCAACAAATAGATGTGAACGGTATTGCACAGGGATTTTCTGTAGATGTGATAGCCGATTTTTTAAGAGATCGTGGCGTACGCGATTTTATGATCGAAATAGGTGGCGAAGTGCTCGCAAATGGTCTGAATGATAAAGGTGAATTGTGGAGAATAGGTATTGATAAACCAGTTGATCTCGATGAAGAACGCGAACTTCAGGCTATAGCCAAAGTTGACAATAGAGCCATTGCCACATCCGGCAGCTACCGTAAATACTATATGAACAATGGAAAGCGGTATTCTCATACCATCGATCCGGAAACCGGCAAACCAGTTGACCATCAGCTTTTAAGTACGACAGTACTTGCCCCAAATGCAACCAATGCAGATGGGTTTGCGACAGCCTTTATGGTAATGGGTGTAGAAAAGTCAAAAGAATTTGTGGAAGATAATCCAGATTTAATGCTGGATATCTACCTGATTTACGGTGAAGGAGATAGCCTTAATACTTATATGAGTAAAGGGCTAAAGGAAATACTCGAAGAGATTTAATCTTCGTTAAGACACTTATCTTCAGGACGCGCTCCGCATACGCCACAGCTCGCTCCGGCTTCGTTGAGCATCGGATTATTACTTGCGCAAGTACCTGCAAATTTTCCGTCTTTTTTTACCAATATTTTAATGGCTATTCCGGCAAAAGCCAGAGCCAATAATACGATTGCAACTAGAATTAATTTTAGCATAACGCTTATTTTGGTACAAAGGTAGTGCCATACACGTTTATTGCCAAATTGGCTGGTTGATTAATGCGGCAACACTCGCCCGCTACCATTTATACTGGTGTCAATGTTTTCAGGATCACCTGAATACAAGATATTTCCCGAAAGGTTAATTTCTCCAAACAAATACGAGTTTGCCACGCAGGGTAAATCCTGGAGAGAGGAATTGTTGACTATCGTTATGTCAGAATTTAGGAGTGAAGCATCGAGTTTTCCTACCGATGCGTTGTACAGTCCGCTGTAAGTGCTGCGTCCTGATACGTATATACCCGTGTAGCCGGTATGCACATATACGCGAGCACTATCGGTTTTTAGCAACAAATGTGCGTTGCCATTAGAGCCACGTTGTTCGTAAAGAAAATCGTGACTTACTAAAGTGTCGCGCATTGTGATTGTCGCACTCGATGTGTTTTCGAGATAGGCGAGGGTAGGAGCATAAACAACTACCAGCGGAATTTTTTTGAGCGTGCGCACCCAATTGCAGGTGGCAGTATTTGCTATAAATAATGAATTGCCATCTACCCGGGTTTGGATGTGATGTATGATGTTTTCACCAAAAAAAACTTCTACATAACACGAGTCGCTGTATCGGTAGTCCATGTCAACCTTATCGGTAAGAAAAATCTGGTTAAAATTTCCGGGGTAGCGGATTTCTGAAGCGTCATCGCCCAAAGATTTCAGGCAATCCCAACTGTCTTCGTTATTGCAGCCCGAAAGAATCAGGCAAAAGGCGAAAGCTATGTAAAAAAGTTTCTTCACCTCAGTTTGTATGCTATTCCTAACTCGCCATTGTCGGCTTTGGCATAGTGCGATTTTAAACCGATAAATGCCTGCCATCTATCAAAATTATAGACAACATGGTATCTGAAAAAAATCATTCCATCGGCATCAAACCGCGGAAAAAGATAAGTTCCAATTTGAAATCTGATTGCCAGCGGATCAAAATTTAATTGGTATAGTCCGGCTAAATAGGCGCGATAATTATCGGCCGAATTCATGCTGGCTTTTTCTGCTCCTACATCGCGGTGTTGAAGGCTGGCATTGTAGTTTAAGCCCAGTTCGGCTCCGAAAGTCGATTTTTCGTTTACCCGTTTCTGCACAATCGTGAATAAATTTGCTACACCATACCGTTTTGAGCCTATTGGAGCAACTTGCTTAACGCCAAATGAAGTTCCAGCTAAAATTTCGAGTTGTGATTTTTCAAAAGGTTTTTCAATGCGCTGGGGTGTTTCAAAACCACTTGGGCTATAGGTAAATAGCAGTTTTATCATGGCGAGGTTTATACCCGTATTGGGAAGTGTTATGGCACCATTAGAGAAGTGATGAATTCCTATTCCAGGCTTTAGAAGCCAATTGTCTGAAAGGGCTACGCGACCGTATAAATTCAGCCCAAGAGCTACATTTACATGTGAACCTATAGCCGAGTTGTGAAAATTGTTTTCCAGATCGAATGGTTTTTCAAGATATCCTATCCCTAGACCCATTTTAAGCCCGAGTACTCTATTTCGCGAAAGCGGAAGATCGTAAAAAATGCGCAGCGCACCGGCATATCCCAAAGATGGTGAACGCAAATTATAACCATCCAAACTAAAACCCCACGATGGAAAATTATACGCGTGGTGCCAGGGTTTAGAGCCATCTGTTGTAAAGGCAAGCTCGAGCTCGGCTCCGGGAAGGTGGCCCGTTACCAGATATTTCATATTGGGATGATGCGGCAGAATAACTCCACCCATCGGTGCAATAGAAAAAGTGCTATGCCTAAGCGTATCCTGCCCATTTGCCGAAAAGGCGAAACAAAAAAACAGGAAAATGACGAAAATGACTCTCACCGATTGTTTAATCTTAATTGCAGCCCGTAAACTTAGCAGTTAGAAAGTAGAAATGCCAAATTGAATTGGCTAATTTTGCAGAAAATAGAAAACCTATGCATGATAAGTTGAAAGCATTTGAACGCCTGCTTACCATTATGGATGAGTTAAGGGAGCAATGCCCGTGGGATAGAAAGCAGACTATGGAGTCTCTTAGGCACCTTACTATTGAGGAGCTATATGAGCTATCTGATGCCATTATTGACAATGACCTGGAGGAGATAAAAAAGGAACTCGGCGATTTGATGCTTCACTTAGTGTTTTATAGCAAAATAGGAAGTGAAAAAGGCGCTTTCGATATTGCTGATGTACTTAACGGTGTGTGTGAAAAGCTGATTAACAGGCATCCGCATATATACGGTGATGTGGAAGTAAGTGGCGAAGATGAAGTGAAGGCCAACTGGGAAAAGATAAAATTGAAAGAAGGAAAAGGTAAAAAATCTGTTTTGGAAGGTGTTCCTAAATCACTGCCATCGCTGGTAAAAGCTGGAAGGATTCAGGATAAGGCGCGTGGTGTGGGTTTTGACTGGGATAATGCGGATCAGGTGTGGGAAAAAGTAGAGGAAGAGCTGGGGGAGCTTAAAATTGAGGTTGAAGGCAAAACAGATAGAGTAGAAGAAGAGTTTGGAGATGTGTTGTTTTCGCTGATTAATTATGCACGGTTTCTGGGAATTAATCCTGACGATGCCCTGGAGCGAACAAACCGGAAGTTTATAAAGAGATTTAAATATCTGGAAAAGGAGTCGGCGAAGGATGGTAAGCAAATGGGTGAAATGTCGCTAGAAGAAATGGATGTGTATTGGAATCGCGCCAAGGAAATTTGATCAATCTGCATATAGATAATCATTATTGATTTTGACATGTTGAATGATTTTAACTATGTAAATTTGCATTAAAATTAGAAACAATGAGTGTACAAAATATAACAGATTCAGATTTTAAAAATTCCTTATCGGGAAAGGAGAAGGTAATGGTAAAGTACTATGCCGATTGGTGTGGGTCGTGCAAATTGATTTCACCCAAATTCCGCCGTTTGAGTGAAGACGACCGATTTAAAGGAATTGATTTTTTAGAAGTAAATGCTGAGGTAAACGAAAATGCCCGTAAAGCGGCCGGAGTTGATAACTTGCCATTCTTTGCCGTTTTTAAAAATGGCGAAATGGTAGAGGGAACTGCAACATCTAAAATTGAAAAGGTTGAAGAATTATTAAATAAGCTGAACTAATGAAAATTCCATCGATTAAGAAAATTGCAGAATCTTATAGTTTAGATGAGCTGAAAAGAGCCGAACTTGCCCTTCTTGAGGAGCAGACTCCTGCCATAGAAATTGAAGGATCTGATGAAGGTGAGCAATTAACTCATATTATTGCAGCACTTGAAATTAAAGAACAGATGGAAAGAGATGGAATTCCTTTTCCTAAAGCACTGCGTAATTACACTCATCGGGTACGCAATTCTATTTCGTAAGTATGCTTAATAAAGAAACCGCAATGCATTTCGAGTGTTGCGGTATTTTGTTTTTAGAATATGCAGCCTTCACATAAGTATGTGGTTTCGTATGGTGCACTCATTAAAAAACTCCAATGCCGTCGATCTACCCACTTCTCCCCAATTGCATGACACATTTTGTTACA
Source organism: Cryomorpha ignava (assembly GCF_010686655.1). Classification (GTDB taxonomy): domain Bacteria; phylum Bacteroidota; class Bacteroidia; order Flavobacteriales_D; family Cryomorphaceae; genus Cryomorpha; species Cryomorpha ignava. Next base: position 78,895 of record NZ_JAAGVY010000003.1, read on the forward strand.
TTATTCTACAAGTAATTCTTTGTTATAGATTGGTTTTAATTTTTAAAAAACTGTAACACAGATAATTAGAATGATTTCAATTTTGCGGTATGATCTCTGCCTATTGGTTATTCGAATTCAATTAACAAACAGTTTTAGAATAACTACAAAATTAACTTATTATGAAAAAGTCAATAATCGCACTATCTACAATGTTCCTACTTGCAATTGGTGCAGCAAATGCTCAAACAGAAACAACGCAAGTTGCAAATGTTCAGGAAACTGAAGTTCAAGAATCTGTGGCAACAGATGTGCAAATTGAGCAAGTAGAACAAGATGAGAAATCGGAAATTAAATTTGATGCTCTTCCATCTAATGTTCAAGAAGTGCTTGAATCTGATAGATTTAATACTTGGGACGTTTCAAAAGTATATGAAATGACAGATGAGAAAGACAAAAAAGTTTATGAAGTTGTTTTGACGAATGGAGAGAAAAAAGCAACTTATAAATTTGATGCCGAAGGGAAAACCATCGGATAAATCGTTTAAGTTCCAATTTACCAAAAAGAGGTCGGACATTATGTTCGGCCTTTTTTTTTATATCCTAGTCTGAGTCTCAAATTAATTCTTTGTAGTAACTTCGTTTTTTAGAAATATCTATGAAAAAAATACTTGTTATTGAAGATGACCTTACGTTTGTGAAAACGCTGGAAGCGTATTTAGGTAAGCTTGGCTATGAGGTTTACGCCGCCTCTCGGGCAATAGAGGGAGTAGCAAAAGCGAAAGAAATTAAGCCCAGGCTTATTCTCTTAGATTATCGCCTTCCTGATGCTACAGGACTGGAAGTGCTCGTTGACTTGAAACAAGTGGAATCGAACCCGCAGGTTATTTTAATGACCGGATTTTCTGATATACGCACTGCTGTAAAAGCGATGAAGCTAGGTGCGTTTGATTATATAACCAAGCCGGTAAACCCCGATGAGCTGAAACTTCTGGTAGAAAAGGCCATGAAAGCTACTTCGACAAATGATGCGACCGCTAAGAGTTCTGATACCAAATCAGCTACAAAGAAAATTGCGAATTTAGACCGCGATTTCGTACGTGGAAAGAGTATCCAATCTGACACGCTTCACCAACATATAGATCTGGTGGCACCTACAGATATGTCGGTGCTAATACTTGGAGAGAGTGGTACCGGAAAGGAATATGTGGCAAGGCGCATTCATTCTCAAAGCAAGCGAAGTAAAGGCAGATTTGTGGCGGTAGATTGTGGTGCATTGTCTGAAGAATTGGCTATAAGCGAATTGTTTGGGCATGTGAAAGGAGCGTTTACAGGTGCTCATGCCAACAAGGAAGGTCAATTTGTGGCAGCCGAAGGAGGTACGCTTTTTCTGGACGAAGTGGGAAATCTAAGTTATGAGGTACAGGTAAAATTGCTCCGAGCCTTGCAAGAACGCATCATTCAACCATTGGGCTCAAATACGGATATTCCTGTAGATGTGCGGATTGTCACTGCTACTAACGAAAACTTACTGAACCAGGTACGAGATGGAAATTTTAGAGAAGATCTATACCACCGTATCAATGAATTTAAAATTCAGGTGCCAGCACTTATTGAGCGAAAAGATGATTTTTGGACGTTTACCGAATTTTTCAGGAAACATGCCAATGCCGATTTGAATCGCGAGGTAGAAGGTTTTGATGAAGATGTGACCGCAATTTTTAATTCCTATACTTGGCCAGGAAATTTGCGTGAATTGCGCAACGTGATACGCAGAGCTATTCTTCTCACGCACGATTCCACGATCGTATCATCGAACAGTCTTCCGCCTGAAATGAAAGAAACTGCTGGATCATATACTGTTCATGGATCGAGTCCATATGACCTGAAAGCTCAAAAGCAAAACTCTGAGCGCGAAATGATTATTAAAACACTCGAAGAGGCGAGATATAATAAGTCAAAGGCTGCTAGATTGCTCAATATTGATCGAAAAACTCTTTACCTAAAAATAAGTAAATACGATATTGACGCGTAATTTAGATAAGCGTTAGCTCATGATAGAGATTTTGATTTAATGAAGAAATATTTTGGGCAATTGATTCTGAATAGCCTTTGTCCATCAATTCAATCTCAATCATTTTATATTTTCCTGCCAGGGTGGCAAACTCAAAAAGACCAAGGCGTCCGCCCAGCTTATGCACAGTTTCGTGCAAGAGGTCACCATCTTTATTTTCGATTCCGCTTTTTAGATCGCTTAAATCAATTGCACAGTCTTTTTTAAATTGTTCAATTAATTCAGCTTCAAGACGAGCATCGCCAAAAGTTAATTTAGCAAGTTTTTCTTTCATTCCATTCGAGCCGTATTCCACCATTATTTCATTGCTCTCAAACCCAACGAGTTCTAAAAGTTGTTTGGTTTTAAACGGTTTCGGGAGATAAAAATCAAATCCATTGACTGATTCTTCAGACTTGTTCTTCTCAAAAACATTGGCGGTTACAGCCACTACGGGTAGTGCGGGTTGAAGTTTTCTCAGAGCATCTCTGAGTTCGGCTCCGGTCATTTCGGGCATTCGAAAATCTACGAGAGCCATGTCAAATTTTTGTTTTTTGGCAATTTCTATTGCATTAAGCGGCGATGATTCGGCAACCACATCAAATCCATTTCCGGTCAAAATCTGTCTGGTCAAGTTTAGAATCGTTTCATCATCATCAACCACCAAAATTCTGTGCATTTTTGCCCGCTTCGTAGTTTTTTTGTCTGCCTCCGTATCTTTCTGTTTTGGCGCAAGATCTATACTAACTGTGAAAGTCGTACCTTCATTTTTTTCGCTCTTCACATCAATCGTTCCATGATAGGCATCTACCAAGGCCTTGGTGATGCTGAGACCCAAGCCGGTACCATTCGATGCGTGCATGGGAGTGCCCACTTGCTCAAACTCTTGAAATACACATTCCAGATCGCTTTTTGTCATGCCGATTCCCGAATCTTCAATACTAAAAAGGAGGTGAATTTTTCCGTCTTTTTCAGCCGTTTTGGCAAATAGTTTGATAAATCCTGCTTCGGTAAATTTTACAGCATTACCCAATAAATTGTAAAGAATCTGGCGTAGCCTGAACGGATCAATGTAAATGTTTGGAACATCTATTTCTGATTCAAAGAATATCCGGATGTCCTTATTCGCTGCCTGAATGCTCATGCTATTTACCACCTCGAGAAGTAGTGCTTTCACATCAATGACTTCTGGATTTAGTACGAGCTTGCCGGTAGATATTCTGCTAAAATCTAATACCTGATTTACAATTTGCAACAAATGTTCTGATGACTGATTGATAATTTCGGCATCGCGGTTTTTATCTTTGGAAAATAGCTTTTCAGAATACCCCAATATGTTTTGCAGAGGGGTGCGTATTTCGTGGCTCATATTCGCGAGAAATCGCTCCTTTACCTTACTTAAGTTTTCGGCACGTTCTTTTTCTTCAACAAGCTGTATGCGATAGTATTTTGCATTTGCAAGATCGGTTAGGATGCGATATACAAGAACAGTGGCGAGGAGAGCAAAAACGAGCAATACAAGATACATCTGTGTAAGCGCATTTTGCATCATACCACTCGCATCTGCACTTTCATTTCTAATCCGAGTGAGTTCCACCTCTTCAGCGTGACGAATGGTTGTGAGTAAAAAATTTTGGATACGTGCGCTGTTTTGTACAATTTCCATTTCTATATCGCGAACACGACGCTGCTGGTACGCCTGGTCACGACGAATACCTTTAATAATATTTCCAGCTTTGGCACTACTGGTATCTGACTTTGCCAGAGGAATTGTGTCTACTCTAATGTAAGTCTCCTCTATAATTTCGGGAACTACTTCCGGTTTTACTTCTTTTTCGGAATTACTCCCAAATATTCGTCCAAACCAACTCTTTTTTTCTTCCTGATTATTTTCAGATGGTGTTTCTACCGGTTCTGCCGGAATACGCCTTGTAGATTTAGTTGTAGTTATTATGTCAGATTCTTTCAAAATCTCTTCTGCCGAAATTAGATTTATAAGTGAGTCTAAGTTCTGGCGTAGTAAAGGTTGTTCGCTTCGTTTTAATGCGCGGTAAGCCATCAGATGTTTATCCTGACGTAAGATCATTACCGCAACGCTATCTAAAATAGTCTGTTCATTCATCTGAAAATTGACGCTCTTCGTCGTGCTGTCTATTAGTTGATTGAGGGAATCAAGCTTTGCGTAGTAATCGTCCGTATTTGCAAATGGATTTGCTATTAATGGTGCTTGGTAGCTTCTTTCAAACTCACCAAACGTATTGTAGATTTTATTGAGAACCTTGTTTTGCTCATTGGTAATAGATAGCCGGGAGATGCTGTTGTTTACTTCTTGAAATGTGAGTTTGGTAATGTAAACCGCGGCAACCAAAAAAAGTATTGACAGGATTACTGCCACCAGTACTTTTTGGCCTATCGTTTTTGACGCGTATTTTAATGCCGTCTTTTTCATATGAATTATAAACGCTTAAAGATAGTAAACAGATATTCTCTTTTTACGCGGAAATCATTTAGAACGTTAATGTTAAACCATTTTCAACACCATAAATAAATTTGGTGATGGGAATGATGGGTTTGTCTTCATATGCCATTGCAATGCTCGTAGTGAAAGATAAGAATTTTGATAATTTGAAGTTGAAATTTGTGTTGGAACTCAGTCTATTCCGTGCCGCATCAATTGAATCATCATATCCCACTTGATGGTAGAAGGTAGTGTTGAAATACACATTATCAGATATATCCCAACGCACAATCAAGTAGGTACTCAATTTTATGAAACTTACATCTTCAACCCCTTCTTCGTTTGGTCGGCGCCAAATTTCATTTTCATACATTGGCCCCGAACCGATTGCCAGTGTGAGTTTATTCGATTGGTAGGCTCTCCATCTTATAGCCACGCCCAAAATATAGCGATCTGATAAACCCCTGAAATTATCGTATTGCATTTGGCCGTAAGCTTCCTGACTCCAGCGCTTCTTATAATTAAAGTTCGTGCGCAAGTGAAAGTATCCGTTGTTGAGTATTGTTTCACTATTATTTTCGGTATAGGCGAGATTTCCCAATGCGATATACGCATGTTTATTAGGCGCGAATACAGCGTTTAACTCATTCGTTAAGGTTGTAAAACGAGCTTGTTCTTCTGAGCTCGCACTACGATTGTAAAAGTTAAATTTGGTTTCAAAATTAATGCGATAGGCACGACCCTTTTCTAAACTGTCAAGCCTTGCTTTTTCAATATTAAGAATCTGACTAAAAGCCGAAAATGAAAAAGACAGAAAAATAAGTGCAAAAATATATTTCATACCAATCAAAAAATAAGGATTTTCTCTAGTGGCCTAAGCCATTAAATTATTAAAAATATGATTCATAATAAATTCAAAACCCGCACGAGAATACCTGCGGGTTTTGAAAGTAAAAGAATGAGGGAATTCAGATGAAAACCTAAAATTTAATTTGAACTCACAGAGGTATTCGAATTCATTTCAATTGGAATAGTCATTCCATCAGGCATTTGAGGATTGCTTTCAATACTAATGCTGCCAATAATCTCATCATTAATATCTGCAGAACTTACAAACCCAGAGCTCACTTCCATTTCGAGGGTACCACTTCGGCTTCCTTCCATAAAATAAGTTGCTTTCATGCCTTGCAATTCAGTAGAGCTTTGATTGGGATCTACGGTTATATTTGCTTTAACATCTATTACGGCTTTTCCGTCTGCAACACTTTTTAAGGTAAAAGTATTGTTTAAAACCAATGGAAGTCCTGATGATGTAAACTGCTTATTCGTCCAAGTGCTGCCCACTTTAACGGGTGTTGCAGGCATAATAGCCGTAAGCATTTCCATATTTTTAGCTAAACCGGAATCTCCAAATCCGGCAGATATTTGCTCTCCAATCATTCCAGCCTGTTCTCCCATAGATGCAGTAGCACCAGAAATTATTTCCTCAAGGCCATTAACCTCTACTATTTTTCCAGAAAAGTCGATATCGGCTTCAAATTTCCTTCCTGTTAACATTGAAAAGAGTTCAGACATTGGGTCAACCGCTTCAAGCTTAGTAGTATCAGAATTGAAATTCTGAGTCATTCCACCTCCCTGATTTATTCCCATAGATATGTTCTCATACCACATCGTGTAGGTGTTGGCATCTTTACCACTTTCTTTTAATTCCATCTTGGTAATTGTACCGGCATTTTGATTGATAACCTGCTCATTTCCTGCAATAGTTTGCTTTGTTACAGTGGTCATTACCGTGTTTTGAGTGTAGGTTTTGCCATTTTCTAAGTTAAATTTCAAATCCACTTTTTTTGCCATTGGTGCAAATGCCAATGCCAAAATGGATAGACCTAATACTAATTTGATTTTCATAAGCTTTTAATTTTTTCGATGCAAAGAACATAATTTTTTTTTCGATAAGAAAGATTATTGTTCTTCATTCGTTGCACTTTGTTGTTTTGAAAGTAGCATTTGATTTATTAATCAAGTGCTACTTTTAGAAATATTCAATGAGCTAATATCATTTCAAAAGTTCAATTTGTTTAGATCACTAATCAAAGTCGGACTCCTGCGTTGATATAAAATGTATTGTTTTTAACGTCTCTAAAAGCACTGCCGTGTTTTCCGTCAACACTAGACTCGCTGGAACGTGAGAAGTATGCTATTTGCGGATTAAAGTAAAACCAGTTTTAAACATTAAACCTACTCCTATGTGACCACCAAGTTTGGCATTCGTGGTTAAACCATATTATGCCTTACCAACAATTGCTGAAATTGGTACCAAGATAAGGGCGCACTTCTACCCGAGAATAGGCCTCAACTGTAAAACTGATAACGCCAAAACTTAATAGTGATTTTTTCATGAATTCGTTGTTTAAAAGGGTGGGCAACATATTATATGCTTGTTTGTTATTCTGGTATTAATAGCTAAATGTGGCTTGCTCTGCATAATCTCTTGATTGTGGTTTTCCAAGTTTTGGTCTGTCTAAATAGCCAAATTCCTGTCCTTTATCCAGTTCATCACCTTTAAATTCACCGTGTTTTAGTACGCTATAAACCATAAAGATGATAAGCACAGGAGAAACTATGAAAATCATTAGCGCAATACTGGTATAGATATCGAATGATATAAACGAGATATATACTAAAAATAATGCAGATACAATCGAAACTGCGATTTCATCTTTTTTCATGTAATTTAAACAGCTGACTTATATAAATGTTTGATGAATTTTTTCATTCTTAGTAGAACATCAAGACATCCATTTCTGGGATCGTTACATTTGCGTTGTGAAATACAAATACACCCTTTCTGCGTCCGTAAGATTGGTCGATCAGTATACCGGTTTTGTAAAAACTAAGTCTCCGCAGTTTTGGAGCGATACGCATATTGAACTTTTTCCTTTTCCCGCATCTACTACAACAATTACAGATCTTTCAGTGCCTAATAATACAGTATTGGGAAAGAGGGCTGAAGTTTTCTTTGCAGCAATGATTTTAAATTCAACGTCTTATCGCTTAGTAGCATCTCAAATCCAGCTTATTACAGACGGGATAACCTTAGGTGAGATGGATTTTGTAGTGGAGGATATTGTTTCAAATAAATTGATTCATGTAGAGCTGGCGTATAAATTTTATCTTTTGGATACGCGTATTTCAAACAGTCTGGCAAAATGGGTAGGGCCAAACCTACGAGATTCGCTGGAGCGCAAGTGGCTAAAACTACAGGAAGTTCAGTTTCCTAAACTTTATAGCCCTTCAGCAATAAATATCTTGAGAAAACTTGGCTGTGAAAACCAACCAAGTCATCAGTCACTTTGTATGCCTATGCAATTATTCCTCCCTTTCGGGGAATCTAAAAGTGGCATGGAAGCACTCCCGGTGGGCTATGCAGGACGGTGGATTTCCTTTAATGATTTCACCAATGAGAAATGGAATGATTATACTTTTTTCATTCCCGAAAAGGAAGATTGGTTTGTGGATCCTGAAAAATGTGAAATTTGGCTTTCTCAAGCTGAAGTGATGCCGGTACTCATCGAAAAAAATGAGAGTTCGAAATCGCCGATGGTCTGGATTAAGTTAAAGGCTGATATTCCGACCAGGTTATTTGTTACTTTTTGGTAAAATGTAGATCCAAAAAAAAGTCAGGCATCCAGAATACACCAAATAACTCCTAAACGAATTCCAAGACTAAAAGTCAATCCTTATATTAGAATGTCAACCTTTAAGGGTAAACCAGAGTGGAGAGCATAAAAGCTTAAAAAGTATCGTGAATATTATCATGTATTTTAAGTTTAAACGCTTCTAAGGTATACGGCATGTCTTTTAAAATGATGTATTTGAACTTTATAAATAATTGATAAATAGATACATAAATTGTTTTACCTACGCTATTTGACGTATATTGAAACCTTATTTAGGTGATTAAAGATACCCGTTTTTATCACCCGATTGGAGGGGGGTGTTTTAACGGTATTTGCATAAATCATTTTTTTGAGGCTGTCAGATTGTATAATTTGGTGGTGAAATCAAGTTATACAACCAATAAAAACAGAAATGAATATTGAAGCAGTTTCAAAAACCCGAAAAGTTATGACCCGTGATAAACTCATAACCTCTCTTTCAGAGCACACAGCAAAGCTTGATAATAAATCCATGACTTTTAGAGAGGTTAAGGCGCTTTACTTCAGCTTAAATCTTGAATATATAAGATTTTGTGAAGTGATGAGAAGTGCCAGTTATTTTCCGTCCAAATCTTGTGATGCACGAATGAAAAATTGTACAGATGATTCTGATTTTGAAAAAGCCCTCGCCATTGTACGGTCAAGGATTAATGAAATTACAAGTAGCGTAAACTAACAGGAAGAGAAAAATTTTTGACTGTGTTTTGAACTTTATCTCCTTCGTGACTTAATTCCCAAAACCCCAAGAATACCGCGGGTTACTTCTCTCACAATAGTTCGCGTTACTGAACTGGCCATTACTTTTTCAAAAGTTGTCTTGGTTTGTCTGGTGCTGCGTGTAGTAGTGCGCTTTTCCTCAACTTGTAGTGCAGCATCATCCTTTGCCGATTTCTGTAATTTTGCTGTCAGAATTTCGTACGCGCTTTCTCTGTCTATATCGGTATTGTACTTGGTTACGAGGGCGCTACTTCGAATAAGTTTTTTGATTTCTTCATCTGTCAGCACATCCATGCGCGACGCCGGTGCCTTGAGAAGCGTATGAACCAGCGGCGATGGAATTCCCTTCTCATTTAAGAGTGTTATAAATGCCTCGCCAGTTCCCATTTGTGTGAGAACTTGATCGATATGATAAAATTCTGAAATGGGGTAATTTTCAGAAACTTGCTTGATCGATTTTCGATCTTTTGCCGTAAAGGCACGCAGTGCATGCTGTACTTTCATTCCCAACTGGCTAAGCACTGCATCTGGAATATCGGTAGGTAGCTGCGTGCAGAAAAATATTCCGACGCCTTTTGAGCGAATAAGCTTAATAATGGTTTCAATTTGGCTTAATAATGCTTTCGACGCTTCATCAAAAAGCAAATGAGCCTCATCAATAAATATGACAAGCTCGGGTCTGTCTGTGTCGCCCTTTTCAGGGAATTTCTCGTAAATTTCTGCAAGAAGGCAAAGCATAAAAGTAGAAAATAGCTTTGGAGTGCTTTGCATATCGGCAAGTCTGATTGTGTTAATGTAGCCGCGGCCATTGCTGTCAAGCCGCAATAAGTCATCAACATCGGTGCTCAACTCGCCAAAAAATCGCGAGGCTCCCTGCTGTTCGAGTTCAAGCAGCTTTCGCATAATAGCTCCCACGCTGCTAGTACTTACCAAACCGTATTTTTGTTGTACTTCATCTTTACCCGCCCCAATAATATGCTGAAGTACCGCTCTGAAATCTTTTATGTCTAGAAGAGGATATGCATTGTCGTCGCAAAATTTAAACGCTATAGCAACTGCACCTTCCTGGGTGTCGTTAAGACCCAAAATTTTGCTTAATAATACCGGGCCAAACTCGCTGATTGTCGCGCGCATTCTGGCACCAGGCTCGTCAGAAAGGGTTAATAACTCAACCGGAAAAGCAGTTGCTTTCCACGCTGCACCAATGTGTTTATGCCGCTCATCAATTTTTAAATGGGGATTTCCAGCGGCAGCTAGTCCGCTCAAATCTCCTTTTATATCCATCACTAAAACAGGAACGCCGGCATCTGATAAGCCCTCGGCAATTCCTTGCAAAGTTTTGGTTTTTCCGGTTCCGGTCGCGCCGGAAATGAGCCCATGACGGTTAAACATCTTCAAGGGTGCTTTTACTTGAATCCCATCTACAGGTGTGCCATCCAAAATACCACACCCTAACAATACCGAGTCGCCTTTAAATGTATATCCGTTTGTAATGGCTTCGCTAAACTTTGCTTGTTTTCCGTTCATGGTTTGTTCAATTTTGCTTGCGCCAAATATAAAAAGGTTTGGCCGAAATGATTAATTCTTGAATCCTTTATGCTTTACCATTTAGGCGCTGGTTTAAAGATTCAGATTTCTTTTATCTTTGACAACTTCCAAAAAAATAAAGATTATGAAAATAATGCGATTAAATTTAGCGATGTTCTTTGTGGTATCGTTCATACTGGTGTCTTGCGGAGAAAACAAGCCAACGGAAAAAGTTGAGATTGAAACGGCAGAAAATGCTGACGATTTTCAATACATGACCGAGCAATTTGCTGATATAAAAATTATCAGATATCAAATTCCGAGCTGGGATGAGCTTCCTTTACAAGAGAAAAAACTGGCTTATTACCTTTCACAAGCGGGGCTTGCCGGTAGAGATATGATTTACGATCAGAACTACCGCAACAATTTAGCGATTAGAAGAGCGCTTGAATCGGCTTACAAAAATTTTGATGGTGATAAATCAAGCGATGACTGGATAGCTTTTGACACCTACATGAAAGAAATTTGGTTTGCAAATGGTATCCACCACCATTATTCTCATGTGAAATTTCAACCCGAGTTCTCGCGCGAATTCCTTACAGGAATACTTACGAAATCTGGTGCAAGTTTGAGTGATGATCTGATGGCTGTAATTTTTGATCCGGCAGTTGATGCTAAGAAAGTGAGCAAAGATGCTGGTAAGGATATCGTATTGGCGAGTTCCGTAAATTTTTACGATCCCGATCTTACCCAGACAGAAGTTGATGCTTACTATAAAAAGAAAATGGCCGACCGTGATACAGAGCGACCTATTTCTTATGGTTTGAATTCTAAATTGGTTAAGGGCGCTGATGGAAAAATCACAGAGCAAATTTACAAAGTTGGTGGAATGTATGGTGAGGCGTTAACAGAAGTCATAAAATGGCTTGAACTCGCCAAAGGTGTGGCAGACAATGCACAACAAGCAAAAGCCATCGGCCTATTAATTGATTATTATAAAACCGGAGATTTACACACTTGGGATAAATTTAATATCGCCTGGGTAGAAGATACTACCAGCGTTGTAGATTTTATTCACGGCTTTGTAGAGGTTTATAATGATCCGCTGGGATACCGTGGTTCTTATGAGAGCATTGTTCAAATAAGAGATCTTGATGCGAGCGAAAAAATGAAAGTGTTAAGCGAAAACGCACAGTATTTCGAAGATAATTCGCCCATTATGGATGAGCACAAAAAAGAAAAGGTTGTAGGTATTTCATACAACTTTATTAATGTAGCTGGCGAGGCAGGTGATGCTTCTCCCAGTACTCCTATAGGAGTAAATCTACCCAATGCCAACTGGATACGGGCAGAGCACGGATCAAAATCTATAAGTCTTGGAAATATCGTTTCGGCATATTCTAAAGCTGGTACAACCGGATTTTTGGAAGAATTTTCGAATGATACCAGTGAAATCGCACTTTCTAAAAAATATGGAAAAGTTTCAGATAAGCTACATACTGCTCTCCACGAAGTAATAGGCCATGCCAGTGGAAAAATTAACCCGGGAGTGGGAACGCCTAAACAAACATTGATAAATTACGCTTCAACCATTGAAGAAGCGCGTGCAGATTTGGTAGCGCTTTATTATTTGCTTGATACCAAGCTAATAGAAATGGGCGTTATGGACGATTTAGATGCGGGTCGCCATGCTTATGATGATTATATCAAAAATGGTTTAATGCTTCAATTGCGCCGATTAAAACCCGGAGATGTAATTGAGGAAGACCACATGCGCAACCGCCAGCTGGTGGCTGCCTGGGTTTTTGAAAAAGGACAGGAAGAAAACGTGATTTCTAAAGTGAAAAGAGATGGAAATACGTATTTCGAAATCAATGATTACGGTAAGCTTCGTGCTCTATTTGGTGATTTACTGCGCGATATTCAGCGAATTACTTCTGAAGGAGATTTTGAAGCTGCTAAAAATTTAGTAGAAACCTACGGTGTTCAGGTTGATCCTGAAATCCATGCCGAAATGTTGGCGCGATCAGAGAAATTTGATAGTGCTCCTTATGGTGGATTTATAAACCCAATGCTGGTACCAGTAGTAGAAAACGGCGAAATAACGGATATTAAAGTGGAGTATCCAGAAGATTTTGCAAAGCAAATGTTGCGCTATGCAGCCGATTATACAACACTTCCCAATAAAAATTAAGTGATTGAATTACCCAAGCTATGATCTGGAAAGATGCTTGAGTTTGGATAGAAAGAGGGGCAGAAATATAGAAGCATAAAAAAAGGCAGTTTCGATTTCGAAACTGCCTTTTTAGTGTTTTTATATCTGTAGAAGCAGAAATTCTGTTTTGCTATTCTTTTATCATGTGAATATCGCGTTGTGGGAAAGGGATGCTGACATTCTCTGCATCGAATGCTTTTTTCACTTTCTCGTTCAAATTATTGGTCACATCCCAATAGTCAGAGCTTTTTAGCCAGGCTCGTAGATGGATAATAACCGAACTGTCTGCAAGATCTTTAACAAAAACGTCGTGAGCCGGATCAGTAAGAAATCGGGAATCTTCCTTAACGAGGTTGTCGAGAATGCTCTTGGCAAGATCTATGTCGTCATTATATCCAATGCCAAATGTGATATCCAAACGACGTGTATCGTAAAAGGAATAATTTTTTAGTGCATTATTGCTCAACTCGCCGTTGGGAATAATAACTTCCTGATTTTGGGTAGTCGTCATATACGTGTAGAAAATTTGAATTTCGCGAATAGTTCCTGAATGGGAACCTGTATCAATAAAGTCGCCGACCTTAAATGGCTTTAGAAGCAGGATGAGCACTCCGCCAGCAAAGTTTGCGAGGCTTCCCTGCAAAGCTAAACCAATGGCCAAACCGGCAGCACCAAGCACGGCTATAAAAGCAGTAACCTGAATTCCAATCATACCCGCAACAGAAATAACTAACATTATTCTTAATAGGATGCTAATTATCGATGTCAAAAATGGACGAAGCGACTCATTTACATCTCGGTTGTGCATGGCTTTGGAAGCAAGTTTTACGATCCATTTTATAATCCATAACCCGATAAAAAGTACCACAATTGCCAATACCACTCTACCACCATAAACGACTATAAGTCCTTTTATCTGATCAAAATATTCAGTTAACCTATCCATAATCTGCGTTTCTTTCAATAAATAAGACCGGAAAGATACAAATCTTATGGATATTGAATTTTTCCAAATAGTTTAGCCCATATTAAAATGCTTGAGATATCGTATATTGGGGGCGAGATGGGTCAGTTTAAGATTGGGTTCAACTCTAGAGAAAATGCGGTTTTAGTCAAAGAACTGATCGTGCAGATTTAATGAGAATCCAATCAAGAAACTTAGTAAATTTTTAACAGCGAGTAGATAGAAAATCTCTAAACTCCTCGATATGGGTCACCATATTTTGATTAGGCAGGAGATGTCGTTTCCCGACGCTTATCTTTCTTTGAAAAATGCAAAGCCGACTCCAAAAACTTGATCGATTTTGGGAATACATCGAAGAATAAGCATAGAGCCAGGCCAATTGTCATGCCCCAAAGTACGAGCAGGTTGGCGTAAAAAGTATCTATAAAATGGCCGTAAAGATTTTTTGCAGGCGCGTAAAAATGAGCTCCAAAAAAGTCGCTGTTATAGGGCATTAAATAGATAAGATCTTTTTTCTGAATCAATTCGCCATTGTACTCAGCTATGTAGTTTACGTCGTTGCGATTAGTCGCAAATACTTCAAGTTGATCGTTTTTGTAATTGTTGAAGAGTTTTTTGTACGCTGCATGTTTATCATCTGTCTGCGTCATAGCGTATATGGCATCTTCCTTTTCTGCATCAGCTTTTAGATACACGCGTTTATAATGTTCTGTTAGTAGATCGAGATGTTTTAACACTGATTTTAAAGTCTCTTCATTTACACGATCAGGAGTCAAATCGTTTACTTTATTAAACTTCAATCCTTTTAGAAAAGCATTTTCTTTATTCAATTCGTTTCTAAGCAGCGTTAGGTTTTTATCCAATTCTACCGTTGCCGCATCGTCGTTCATTATCCGGCTCGTTACTGCAACTTTATTTTTGAGCTCGGTTATCCAATAGTCTTTCTTCCAGTTCGAAAATTTCTTTCGCTTCTCTAGTTCAAAAAACTCTTTTTCATAATCGTTTGTTTTATATTGAGTTACTGCAATTGCTTCGTATGCCCAGCGACTCGCCATAATATTTCCAATCCACGGTACACCATCTTGCGATGCGAAAATAGGATTGAGCCTGTCAAATTTTACAATGATTCCACTAAAAAGCAATTGTGGAATAATGATAATCGGAATAAGAATATAAATAACTTTTGCAGAGTTAAAGCTCGATGAAATGTTGAGACCGAGCAAATTGGCAAATGAACAAGTGCTAAAGAGTATAAGCCAGTAAGATAAAGTCATTCCCTGAATTTCGAGAACAAAGTTTCCAATGATTACAAAAAGAAACATTTGCAAAGCCGAGATAGCGAGCATAATCGAAATTTTGCTGTACAAATAGCTACTCTTGCTTAAATTTAAAAATGACTCGCGTTTTCTTATTTTCTTGTCGCGAATAATTTCTTCAGAGCTTACGGTCAGACCTATAAAAAGGGCAACAATAACCGAGATAAAAATGTAAACGGGTATGTTTTCGTTTTCACGAAATATATAGCTATCAGCTCCGGCAGGTATAAAAAACCGCATAAAAAAGGAGAGTATCAAAGCTAGAACCGGAGCTTCAAGCAAATTAATAAGAACGTATTGCTTATTGGTTAGCTTAGAAAGCAAATCTCGTTTTATAAAAACGCCGAATTGTTTTATTTTTCCGGGAATTGTAAAGTGCGTTTCGGGAGTTGCTATGCGCTCATCGTCAAGCTCAAGCTCGATTTCAATGTGTTCAGTATACAGTTTATTCCACTCTGTTGGTGTTATTTTTCTTTGGTGCGTTAGGTTTCCGAATTCATCAACAACCTTAGCTTCAATGATATTAAAAACATCTTCGGTTTTCACATTCCCGCAAGTCAGGCATTCGGCCTCGTCGCAGTTTATATGATTAACCATTTGTTTAAAATAAACAAGACTATCAACAGGGTTGCCATAATAGATTGGGTATCCGCCATTATCCAAAACAAATAGTTTATCAAACATTTTAAAAATATCTGACGATGGCTGGTGGATTACTACAAAAATGAGCTTGCCTTTGAGGCTAAGCTCCTTGAGCAAATCCATAATGTTTTCTGAATCGCGCGATGACAAACCAGATGTGGGCTCATCAACGAATAGTACCGCTGGTTCGCGAATGAGCTCCAGCGCAATATTTAATCTTTTTCTTTGTCCTCCGCTGATGGTTTTGTCTAAAGGATTTCCAACTTTTAGATTTCTCGTTTCGCCGAGGCCGAGCACAGAAAGCATCTCTTCTACAAGATCGGTAATTTCTTCTTTGTTCTTTTGACCAAAGCAGAGTTTTGCATTAAAGAATAGATTTTGAAAAACTGTGAGTTCATCAATAAGCAAGTCATCTTGAGCTACATAGCCTATCAATCCTTCAATGGCATCGCCCTCGCCGTGAATATCAATTCCATTAATTTTTACAGTACCCTTCGAAGGATTTAAATTTCCGTTTAGTACATTGAGCAATGTAGATTTACCGCTTCCGCTAGCACCCATTATGCCTACCAGTCTGCCCGATTCTTCATCAATGTTTATCTCGTGAAGACCAGTATTTCCACGTTTGAATTTATACTCCAGGTTTCGTGTTTGGAAGCTAATACCCTCACGGCTATCATCCTGAAGAAAAGTTCCAATAATATCGCTGTAGTAAATTGGTTTTATTTTCGATCCGCGAATCGAAGCACCTTGATTTAAAACATAAAACCGATTGTTGTAAACAGCCTGACCCGATATATTATAACTCCCTTCGCCACGGTATTTTATAAAATGCAGATTGATGCTGGGAATGCGAAGAACACGTATGTAACCTTCAATTCCCTCGCATAAATAGTGTTTTCCAAATCCAGCTCCAGAATCTGTGCTGTCGGTAATGTACATCACATTCGGAGATTCGAGCAGTTCGGTTTCTCGCTCTTCAACAAAAAAGCGGGCGAGTTTATACTCGTCCATATCAAAGTTAAATGTTGAAGCTACGGTATCAATAAATTCTTGTTCAAGTTCACGCACTTCATCGTGGGTGTGAATAAACTCCAGAAGTCTGATCAGTACGATGGTTTTTTGACGCTGGGTAAGTTCTTCGTTTATCTGGGTGCAAATGCGCAGTATTTTCACCGAGTTTACTGCATTTCGTTTTTGCTCGCCGTCTTTTATTTTAGAAATTTTCTGATAGCTTTCCAGATACTCTTCAAAAAGATCCATGTATTTGCTGAAAAGCTTTTTGGGTAACCGCTCGCGTAGAAATGACTCTACGATCTGTCGGCCGTTTAGCGAGCCATCTTGCTGATGCGGATCTACACGCGCGATAATCGCGAAGAGTTGAATAAGTGCTTTAAGAATTCTTTCGCTCATAGTTGGGGGGGTAAAACAAAAAAAGCGTCCCGGAGTGGAGACGCTTCAGCAATTTCGTTTTATTCGGTGCTAGCGCTCAAATCCAATAAGTAATACGGCGCATCCCGATTTTTGTTTCGTGAGATCCAGCCTGGCTTCAATTCGGCCTTCCATCGTATCTTTAAACTCAAAATCCCAATGGTTTGAATTTTCATGCTCCTTGTTGGAAAAGAGCTGATTACCGTCTTGATCGTATAACGAAAACTGCAATTGATTTTTCTCCATTCCCGCGAAGGCAACAATACGATATTTGGACCCGCCGTAAAAAGTGGTATTGAATTCAGCAACCTGATCGTCGAAAAGCAGAGCGCGGTAAGATTGGCCATCGGATACAAAATTCTTTTGCATGTACTGCGCAGCGTAAGATGCTGTGGAGTCGCATTGAGCAAAAGCTTCATGGCTAATTGTGCTAAGCAAAAAGAAAAAGATGTATATCGTTTTATTCATGGCTCTATTGGATAATTGATGCTCTTATTCTTTCGATTCTCGCAATAATATCTGCAAGCTCATCATCGGTAAGTTGAAAATTAGATTCACTATTGATAATGGTCGTCTTTGTTTCCGGGTTGGTTTCGGGCTTCTGATAAGTATAAGTGTGCTCTACAGAGCGATAAACGTTTTTTAAACTATCGAGTTGCAACATGGTATTTCCAGAGTTAAACTGCTCGTCAGCAGTCGATTGCAGCACTTCGCAGAGGGTAATTATCGTTTTTTTCTGTGCTGCAAGTCTTTTTCGAGCTGCATCATTTCCTGTATTTGCCGAAAGGGCAGTAAGATAACTCGCTTCTATCCATCCACCGGCAAGTATAAGCGCGGCGAGGTCGTAGCGTTCATTTTCTTTGAGGTAAATATCCGCAGCTTCGTAAAATTGCCCACTAAGGAAAAGAAGTGAATCAGTGTTGCCCACATTACTTCCCAATCGTTTTACAAGCGAGGGACTTAATGCCCCTTTTATTTCCAGATCATCGGCCAAATTTTCTACGGCCTTATAATAACGCAACGACCATTGGCTGTCGTCATATAATGATGTATACGCCATTTCAGTACCGTAAATCCCCAGATTTAAAGCTCGTTGGTTTTTTGTACTGTAATTTGAAACATTGGCGGGATCGTTAAGCACTTCACGGTTATATGGAATATCAGATTCCTTTATCAGGATAGCCGTTTGGATAGGTGAAGGTATGCTGAAAAGCTTCCCGGCAACACTCACAAAGTTCGTTTTTGTGCTGTCGAGTTCTGTATTTTTCAAGTCGCCATTTTTGCTTACCGTCTGTTCATCGCAAGAATAAAACAAAATGACGATAAGGCCAAGAAAGCTGAAAAAAGTAATTTTTCTTAAATGAGTCATAGTTTTTAAAAGGATTGCCTGAAAGTACGTTATAATTCCTTTTCTTATTTCCATCTCAAAAATACTTATTCCCAAATGCTTGTTCGCTTTAAAGTAAATGAAAGAATTATTCCCGAAATTACGACGGTAATCAAGTACATTCCGGCTTCAAACCATTCGGCAAAAATTATCTTCCCGGTTAAAAAGAGCACGCTGTAGGCCAAGACTACAGAGCTTATCCAACATACGAGAAGAGCGGGTATATTGTTCTTCTTTTTTTCATCTTTCAGTGCAAATCCACTCCAATTACCATCAGGTCTTACCTGATTGTAAAATTTTTGAAGCGTTTCTACAGATTCAGGTTTTGTAATGTAAGTAGCCACTATCCAGGCCACTGTGGTGAATGCGACTGTAAAAAAGAAGCTGTCTGGAAATTGCCAACCCATAACAAATCTCGAAATGGTATAAGCTACAAAAGGAGCAATGGTAGCCACTATTTCGCTCCATGCGTTTATGCGCCACCAATACCAACGCAGGATAAGCACGAGTCCGAGTCCGGCGCCGCATTCCATAATAAATGACCACACACCACTAATAGATGTCATTTGGGTAGTAACCGCCAGCCCAAGAGCCATTAGCACCAGAGTAACAATACGCGACATGTCCACAAATCTCTTCTCACTGGCATCTGGTTTTATAAACCTTTTGTAAACGTCGTTTACCAAATACCCGGCTCCCCAATTGAGCTGGGTGGATATAGTGCTGAGGTATGCGGCTAAAAATGAAGCGAGAAGCACACCTTTTAACCCTATCGGCAAAAAGTCGCGCATGGCCCAAACATAACCTTTTCCAAATTCGCCGGCTGCAATACCAGGATTGTCTATTGGGCTGATAGAAGGGTAAATAACGAGACAAGACAAAGCCACCAAAATCCAAGGCCAGGGGCGAAGGCAATAATGTGCAACTTGAAATAATAGTGTGGCATAAACAGCACCTTTTTCTGTTTTGGTACTCATCATACGCTGCGCTACATAGCCACCACCGCCGGGTTCCTGTCCGGGATACCAGCTTGACCACCACTGAATACCGATGTATGCAAAAAATGCTCCCGCACTGATCGCAAGCGTATTCCCATCAAGCGATCCATCGCCTAAGGAAGGAAAGAAGTTGAACGTAGATGGTGGCAAAGCTGCCTTTAGTCCGGCAATTCCGCCTACTTCGGGGCTGCTTACCACAATTACTGAAAGAATAATTGTACCGGTAATTGCAAATATAAATTGAACGACATCAGTTACCGCCACTCCCCAAATCCCCGAAAGGGAAGTATATGCCGCTGCCAATAGCATCGTGGCACCCAGAACCATGTAAACCGTTTGGGTTTCGAGTCCAAAAAATTCTTGAATGATAGAAATCATGGCCAGGTTTACCCAGCCTATAATCATTACATTCATAAAAAGACCTAGATAAAGTGCTTTAAAGCATCGGAGTATTGCAGCCGGTTTTCCGCCGTAGCGCAGCTCAATAAGCTCTATTTCGGTAAGTACGCCCGCGCGCCGCCACAGCTTTGCGAAAAAGAAAGTGGTAAGCATACCACCCGCCAGGAAGCTCCACCAAAGCCAGTTTCCTGAAATTCCATTTTGACCAACCAATTCCGTAACAGCCAGAGGTGTATCGGCGGCAAAAGTAGTGGCTACCATAGAAATACCCGCCACAACCCAGGGCATATTTCTATCGCCCAAAAAGAAACTAAGCAAGCTTTTCGAAGCTCTTTTGCGAAAATAAAGCCCAATTAATAAGCTTAAAATCAAAAATAGAGCAATTATTGCCCAGTCTATCCAGTGTAATCCCATAAGTCAATAAAGTAGGTGCAAAATAACCAGTACATTAAACCGTTTTTTGACAGGTATTAAAAACTTGCCACTATCAAATGTTGGTAATTTAGGTAAGTTTGTCCTCCCTTTTTTCCCTGCAAAAATCAAAATATAGTTTGAAAACTTATTTCGCCGAAATACTCCTTCCGCTTGCCGTTCCCAATTCGTTCACCTACCGCATTCCCAAAAATATGGAGCCATACGTGCATCTGGGCTTGCGTGTGGTAGTGCCTTTCGGCAAACAAAAAATATTGACGGGAATTGTAATTTCTATTCACGAAACACCGCCCAGCGCATATGTGGCAAAGTACATTGATTCATTGCTTGATGATGAAGCCATTGTTACACCACAGCAAATTCAGTTTTGGGAATGGATGGCAGGTTATTATTTGTGCAACCGGGGCGATATTTTGCTTGCTGCATTACCAGGCGGTTTGAGGCTTGCCAGCGAATCAAAGTATATTTTAAACCCGGCTTTTGATGGAGATTTGTCGCGGTTTAATGAGCGAGAATGTCAATTGATTGAAATTTTGAGTAAGCGAGAAGTGCTTGACAGTAAGGAGGTTTCTGAAGCGCTTGGAATAAAGAGCATTCAAAAAACATTAAAAAATCTACTTGAAGGTGAGGCCATTTTGATAATGGAAGATCTGAAAGAGCGCTACAAGCCAAAGTTGGAGACTTATGTGAAATTGAGCGATGGTGTGAACGATGAAGACGGACTGGAAGCAGCTTTCAAAGCGGTGCAATCGGCAGCTCGCCAGGAAGAAGCGCTGATGATGTATATTCAACTTAGCAATCGCTATGGCGACATTATTCACGAAGTTAAAAAAACGGTGCTCCAAAAGCGGGCGAATGTAACTTCTTCGGTGGTGAAAGATTTGGTTAAAAAAGGAATTTTTGAACTTGAAGAACGCGAAGTGGGTCGCTTGCCGAAAGTGGAAGAAGGCAAAACGGAAGAGGTGGAATTTAATGAGTTTCAGCTTAAAGCATTGACAGAAATCAAATCGCTTTTTGAAACCAAAGACACTGTTTTGCTTCACGGAATTACATCATCCGGAAAGACCGAGATATACACACACCTCATTCGCGAGCAGCTCGATAAAGGAAAGCAGGTGCTCTATATCCTTCCGGAAATAGCGCTCACCACTCAAATGATTCAGCGGCTGCAGCGTTATTTTGGAAATACGGTGGCGGTTTACCACTCTAAGTTTAATCAAAATGAGCGCGTAGAAATTTGGAATCTGGTATTAAAAAACGATGGTGAAAGAGGAAGTCTTATTCTTGGAGCCCGAAGCGCTGTTTTTCTGCCATTTTCAAATTTGGGACTGGTGATTGTAGATGAGGAGCATGAGACTTCTTTTAAGCAGTTTGAACCGGCTCCGCGCTACCATGCACGCGATTCTGCTATAGTGCTAGCTTCAATTCATGGTGCTAAAACCCTTCTCGGCTCGGCAACTCCTTCGTATGAATCGGTTTACAATGCGAAAATGGGAAAGTACGGATATGTTACCATCAATGAGCGCTATGGTGGAATGGAGCTTCCCGAAATTACGACCGCTTCACTGAGCAAAAAAAATGCACCAACGGGATATTTTACCCAGGAATTGCTCAAAGAGATAAAAGGTTCACTCGACTTGAAAGAACAAGTTATTCTTTTTCAGAATAGGAGAGGATATGCACCGGTGCTTCTTTGCGAAATGTGTGGCTGGTCGCCGGAGTGCACGCGATGTGATGTTACGCTTACATTTCACAAATCGCAAGACAGATTGGTTTGTCACTATTGCGGAAGCAAATATCAATCACCTCATTTATGCGCGGCCTGCGGTTCGCACAAGCTCAAGTTGGCAGGGTTTGGTACGGAACGGATTGAAGAAGAAATTCTAATCCAGTTTCCAGATGCCAAGGTTGCCAGACTCGATCTGGATAGCACGCGTACAAAATACGGATATCAAAAAATTCTCAGTGATTTTCAAGATGGATTTATTGATATTCTAATTGGTACACAGATGGTTACCAAAGGACTCGACTTTGGAAAAGTAAATCTGGTGGGTATTCTCAATGCCGATCTATTGCTGAAATTTCCCGATTTTAGATCCACAGAGCGCGGATTTCAGCTGATGACTCAGGTAGCAGGTAGGGCAGGGCGCCGGCAAAAAAGAGGGAAAGTTATTATTCAAAGCCATGACCCGCAACAATGGGTAATACAACAAGTGGTGGAAGGAAATTATGATGCCGTAGCAAAAAAGGAATTGGGCGAAAGACGAAAATTTCTTTATCCGCCTTTTGCCAGATTAATTATGCTCACATTCCGCCACAAGCAAGTAGAATTGGTTGATTTTACAGCGGCTTCTTATCACAAAGAGCTATGTGCATTTATTGACGAAGCCAATGTTTTGGGACCCGAGTATCCCGCCGTTTCCAGAGTTAAAAACCGATTTAATAAGCACATTATTATTAAGATCGATCGAAAGTTTAATATCGCCACTGTGAAGGCAAAAATCCATAGCCTCAACAATCGTTTTTTCAGCGATAAGCAATTTAAAGAGGTTCGGCTTATTATTAATGTAGATCCGCAGTAGTCCATAAGCAATAGGCAATGGGCAATGGGCAATAGGCAATTTGCAATAGGCAACGGGCAATTTGCAATAGGCAACGGGCAATAGGCAATAACATCGATCTTAATTACTACTCAAACATCCGCACATCCGCACATCCGCACATCCACACATCCACACATCAGCACATCCACACCCGCACATCCACACATTTTTAACTTTCTGATAAATGCGCCATGCTAACAACCAAAGGCATTTTCTGCTATCTTGGCAGCCCTAATTTAAGGATTTGAAAAACGTATTTGGTCAGTGGATTTTTGTAAAGAGATTGCTTATTTCTATTTTGGGAATAATCACCTGGCCTAGATTTGTTTGGACGAATAAGTCGGTAATAGCCGGAATGGAGGTTCTGGAAAAACTTCCTTCGGAAAATGTGGTTTTTGTTTCTAATCATCAAACTTACTTCGCCGATGTAATGCTTATGTATCACGCATTTAGTGCAGCGAAGTGGAAGTTGAAGCGCGGAATTCGAAATCCCTTATACTTGCTTTCGCCAAAAACAAATATCTATTATGTGGCAGCACTTGAGACGATGAAAAGCGGTTTTTTACCTAAGCTTTTTGCTTATGGCGGTGCCGTTTCTGTGCAGCGCACCTGGCGCGAATCTGGCAAGGATGTAAAACGAGAAGTTAACCCCGAGGATCCTGAAAATATCGGAAAAGCTATCCGTTCCGGTTGGTTAATTACTTTCCCGCAGGGTACCACCAAGCCTTTTGAACAGGGAAGAAAAGGAACTGCCCACCTTATTAAAGAGCATAAACCCATAGTTGTTCCTGTAAATATCGACGGTTTTAGAAGGGCATTTGACAAGAAGGGATTGAAAATTAAAAAACGCGATTCACGGTTATTAATGAAAATTTACGATCCTTTAGAAATTGATTATGACGCCCCTGCGGAGGATATTCTTCATCAGATTATGTACGCCATTCGCCAAAGCCCCGAATTTATGAAGGTCAATTTGCTGCATGAAGAGAATGAGAAGTAATTTTTTGCACTACTTACATCGGTACGTACTAAGTAATTTCTACTAAGCCAACCGGTGTCTATTGCTAATTGCCAATTGCAAATTCATCTCCACAAAACTGATCATGCCTATTGCTAATTGCCTATTGCCAATTCATCTCCACGAAACTGTCTGCCTATTGCTAATTGTCTATTGCAAATTGCCAACTAAGCGACCTCACGTGGTTATTGAGCGCAGTCGAAATGCAGCGCAGCAAGTAATTGCCAATTAATCTCCATCACCTTCTCCCCCCAACATCATATTCTTCTCAACAGGATATGAATTAAATGTACCAAGCCCTTTACAAACTACGTTCATATTCTCATTTTCACAGTAAATTGTTCCCTCACTGCTTATCAATCTGTTTCCTTCAAAAACCACTTGGCCGACTCCCACCAATTTATCACCCAGCTTAATTGGGGCAAAATAGTTGATTTTAAATTCCACGGTGCTCACCAGTCTATGTTTTTCGGTGGCAAGCGAGAGTGCTGATACGCCCAGAATTCCATCCATCATTGAGGCAATGGCTCCGCCATGTGCGGCGGCCGGATTGGATAAATGTTTTTCGGTAATTTCCATTCGGTACACTACTTTCCCTGGCTCAATTACGTTCAGTTCAAGACCCAGCAATGCACCAAAGGCATTTACCTTATCGTATTTCTTTAGTATTTCGTTCATAGCATACTTTAATAGCCGGCTGTGGTATCGTCGGCGCGGGGGTCCCCACAGCTTTGTAATGTATTATTCGGGTTTACCAATATAGCGTCTACTCTTCCCAGCGAGGGAAAAAAATCAATTTCATGTCCAAGGGCTTTCAAAGAATCAAGCAATTCAGGCTCAAACCGGTTTTCTTCCATAAAAATAACATCGGGTAACCACTGGCTGTGAAATTTGGGTACTTCAATCGCTTCTTTCAAATTCATATCAAAAACAGCTGTATTCATAACCGTTTGAAATACAGATGTAATTATTGTAGAGCCTCCCGGTGACCCGGCAACCAGAAAAAGATTTCCATCTTTTTCTACTATAGTAGGCGTCATAGAGCTTAGCATTCGTTTTTCCGGCTGAATAGAATTGGCTTCTCCACCTATAAGGCCAAACATATTTGGCGTTCCAGGTTTTGAACTAAAGTCATCCATCTCATTATTCAGGAAAAATCCGGCTCCAACAACCATAATTTTGCTTCCGAAATGGCCGTTAAGTGTGGTCGTTACAGAAACGGCATTTCCTTCAGCATCTACAACACACAGATGAGTAGTTTCTGTGGATTCTTTTCCTTTTTGAAACTTTCCTGCCTCAATATCTTTACTAGGCGTGGCAAGCGAGGCATCGAAATTGCCCATTCTCACATTTAAATATTTTTGATCTAAAAGTTCCGAAACAGGTACTTTATAAAATTCAGGATCGCCAAGATGAACCGAACGGTCAGCGTAAACCCGGCGTTCCATTTCTGTAATGAGGTGAAGGTATTCAACTGAATTATGCGCTATTCCATCGGTTTTAGCAGCTTCCCACATTTTGAGCAATTGTACTATAGCAACGCCACCGCTTGACGGAGGAGGCATGGAAATAATTTTATAGTTTTCAAAATCTGATTCTATCGGCTTACGCCAAATGGACTTGTAATTTGCCAAATCTGCTTTTGTGATAATTCCACCGCCGGCTTTCATTTCTTCAATGATAAGTCCGGCAGTTCTACCCGAGTAGAATTCGTCTTCGCCATCTTTTGAAATTCGCTTTAGCGTTGCCGCCAAATTTGATTGTACGATAAGGTCACCTTCTTTCCAGATTTTATTCGTTACAAAAAATGGAATGGCGTTTTTGTTTCTCGCTTCAAAATCAGCTTTATACTGGTTGAGTAAGCTCGCCTGGTTAGCCGTTATTTTAAAACCATTTTCTGCAAGATCTATAGCGGGAGCAATGAGCTTTTCCATTGGTAGTTTGCCATATTTTCGATGGCTTTCGTAAAGTCCACTAACCGATCCTGGAACACCAACGGCCATGTGGGTATCCAGGCTCCTGCCTTCAACAATCTCTCCGTTCTCGTCCTGATACATTTTTTCTGTCGCAGCTGCCGGTGCCTGCTCGCGAAAGTCGAGTGTGTTGGTGGTTCCATCAGCCATCCGAATGACCATAAAGCCACCGCCGCCAATATTCCCTGCCTGCGGATAGCATACCGCGAGAGCCCACTGAATGCCTACAGCCGCATCTATTGCATTGCCTCCTTGTTTCAAAATTTCTGCGCCTATGCGCGCTGCTTCAGGATGTGCGCAAGCTACCGCAGCGGTGAGGCTATCGAGACTTTTGCCAATTTTAATTTCTGAATCAACAGGCTGCCCTGAGCCGTTTAAAAAAAGAAAGAAGCCAATGGCTAATACAAATAATCTTTTCATTTAGTCCTCTATTACTTCCATTTTCATAATTAACGGTTTCAATGGCCAGTCGCTAGCATCTGTTTCTACAAGCGACATTTTTTCTAAAACATCAAGACCTTCATATATTTCTCCAAAAACGGTATGCTCACCATCCAAATGCGGAGCGCCACCAAGTGTTCTATAAACCTGCCGTTTCCATTCCGGAATCTGCATTTCGTTATCACGTTCAATAGCGAGTAGCTGTGGCTCGGTGAATTTCTGTCCCTTCACGAAATAAAAATTATAACCCGAAGAGCGCTTATCCGGATTTTCTTCGTAACGCCTGGCCATGGCCAGCGCACCTTTTTTATGCAAGTGCTGCTGATTAAATTCGGGCTCAAGCTCATAACTACCTATTAAAAGCCGCTTTATGTCTTCTTGCTCTTTGTCATTGTTACCGCCTTGCACCACAAAGTTCTCAACCACTCTGGTAAATTCAGTATCATTGAAATACTCGCGCTTAACCAACATTAGAAAATTAGCGGAGTGCACCGGAGTATCGTCATAAAGTCGAAATTTTAAAACGCCCAATCGGGTAGTCAGTTTTATCTTTCTTTCTGAATTTTCTTTGAAATAAGAACGTAAAAACGCCTCGGCATTTTTAGAAGTCAACCTCGGAAATTCTCTTTCGAAGGATTTAACAGTCGTGTCAGCAGCACTCTGAGCAGAAGAATCAGAGGCTATTTCTGCATCACTTTCAGAAATAGATTGCTTTACTTCTTCAGATTGGCATCCGAGAAGAAATAATATTGAGAAAAACAGAAACACCTGTTTTATCTCTTTTAAGAATTCACTCATTATTCAAGCGTATCGTCGTATTCTTCAATTTTTTGATGCGTTTCGTTTTGTTCAGCACCATTAAGCGTGCTGTAACGCGGCTTAATTAGCTTGGCTTTTCCGCTCACATTCAGCGGGTTGTGATAGGTGCCTTTTTCGATAATTGCGTGCCAAACGCCATCAAAGGGTACAGTAAATTCGGTGGGCGACGTTTCTGCATGGCCTCCGTGATATTGGTAAGTCCTACCACCTTTGTACTTCGCAAACTGACTAGTATGAATTAAAAGCACCTTAGTAGGCTTGTCAAAATCTACGACTATACGTTCTTTGGCTTTCGCGGTGAAGGGTTGGTGTAAGAATTTCATGAGCCTGGATTTTAGACTGAAAATATACGAAATTTCTGACATAAAAAGAAAAAAAGAAAAGCGAACTGCCTGAGGCGTGTTCGCTTTCCGGTGCTCTGCTCAAAGCAACCATCAGAAGGTTTTTCCCGTTTGGGTTATTGTAAAGGTAAGAAAGATTGTGGCTGGTTGCTGGGCTTTTCCACCAACGTATCGGATCGTTTTAGCAATGGTTGAAAATAACGGAGATTCGGAAAATAGTGAATAGGAGGGGTTATTTAAAACCGCCATTATCCCTTTTTTATCGGCAGAATCTGGTACTCAAAAACAATCCGGTCATCATAGCCCAAAGGATATGCATGAAATTTACGCGGGCTGCGAATGGTAATACTGAGTTGCGCTTGTTTTTGAACATGTTTCGGAGCGACTTTAAAGAATAAAATATTTCCTGATTGCCATTTGTCGCCGTGAAGCTTGTATTCCAATGGCATCCCTTCGGGGTCATGCGCTTGCACAATAAACTCTATTGACATGCCGGGGTGGAGGTTGCAATTGGTTTTTACTCTTCTTGGTTTGCCGGGAACCCACATATTTCCAAGGCTGTCTTTAATATACTCTATTCGCGGGTAGCCTTCTTTACCGATTTCCATCAAGCTGCGAAAAGCGGTAATCTTTGAGCGTAACTCACCGGTAATACCCAGGATAAGGTGTTTTTGATAAACGAATAATTCGCGCCGTTGCAAATCCGTATGCCTGTATCTTTCCAAGAGCTTCAAATAAGTCATTAGTTGATCGCGATCTGTAAAAGCTGCTTGAAAATCGCCTATCCAATTCTGCGATATCAATTCGTATAAATCTTCAAAAGGTGCATAATAAAGTATTCGCTCTTCTCCTGAGTTTGGGCTAGAATCAGCTTCGGTATTGGCTTTTCGCTCGTGCCAAACATCAACTTTGGCCGAAGGGATACCACATTTGTCAAGCCACTCTGTCCCGAAATTTCGCTCTAAGCTGTATTCAAGAAAGTCGCGAAGCGCATTTTCAGAATCTTTTAATGCTTGTCCTATATCCATTTAGCCGTCTGTTTCTTTTGCATAGACGAGTGAAAAGCGGTCTGGTTGGGTTTCTCCCAGATTCAAACCTTATCTTTGCCTTATGAAAAGTGTTATTACAGTTGCAGTTGCCTTGATTCTCTCAGTCGCATCTTATGGGCAAACCGACGATCAAGGGGCTGAATATCGGGAGTTTTGGCTTAAAACAGAAACAGAATTTAAAAATCCTGATGAAAGTCCCCTTTCTGACGCCAAAAGAGCTGATTTTGACAGTATTCCACGTTATGAATATAGTCCTGAATATAGGGTAGGAGCAGTTTGGGAAGAGCGCAAATATGAAAAGCCATTTAAGATTGAGACCACCGGACCGCGCAAAAGCATGTACCAGAAAGTGGCCGTGCTCCATTTTAAGCTTGGAAACGATTCACTTCATTTATCGGCTTACCAAAATTTGGAGCTTATGCGAAATCCGGTTTATAAGGATTATATTTTTCTTCCCTTTACCGACGAATCTAATGGGTTTGAGACTTATGGTGGCGGAAGGTATATCGATTTTACCATGCCGGGCGACCCTTCCGGGAAAGTGATCTTGGATTTTAATAAAGCCTACAATCCATATTGCGCATATAGTGATGGCTATTCGTGTCCTATTCCGCCCAGCGAGAATAATCTAAAAGTGAAGGTGCCGGCAGGAGCTAAATATGAATATAAATAGGGTGTTTATTTTTCAGTCTCCTGAATCCAAACGCGGTCGGTTACAGCTTCGCCATTTTTGAAGTAGAAAACTCCTCCCCAGCCGTGTACAACCTTTTTGTACTCGTTGCCCACATTATTTGAAACCACAATGCGCTTAATGATGGTTTTATTTCCTTCAGTAGTCATTTCTTCAGTTATTCCATCGGGATATTTCTGACCTAGATCTTTTTTGAAATCTTCGGTAGAGAGTTTTTCTACATCTCCGGTCATTTGCGTTTCAGCAGGCTTTTCGTTTTCTCTTTTTTTATCTAATTCACGTTGACGCTCTAATTTAGCCCGCTCCTGATCTTCCCATTTCTCCTGTTTTTCTCTGCGCTCTTTTTCAGATTCGGGCTTAGGATTTTCAGGTTTTTGCTCATCTTTTACTTCAGCGGGTTTTTCAGATTTCTCCAATTTTTCTTTTTGGGTTTCTGCTTTTTCTGCAGCGCGTAATGTTTGAAGGGTGTCTTTCATAGAAAGCTCAATGTCTGCAATAATCACTTTTGGATAAACATTGTACGGTCTGCGCTCCTGGGCTTGCTCGTACGAATGAACGGCTTTAAGATAGTGTTTATCTTTAAAAAAAAGATGTCCATCCTGCATAAGCGATTGGAATTTTTCGTCGTTGGAGGCTTCTTTCTCTTCATTTTCAGCAATAGTAATACGCTCTTTTGATGAGAGTTCCGCAAATTTATCCTGGCCATACATAGCAGTTGACGCAAAAAGTAGAATAGTTGAAATAAGGGAAATAAAACGAGTCATAGTTGGCAAAGTTATATGTTATAAACGATTAATATCAATCAAAGTTCCAGTATCTACCTGAATTTTATGTTTTTCGGCTGAACGCAAAAATACAATGTAGTAAAACAACCCACCCGCAATGTAACATAGCATATCTGCCATATCTCTTTCAAAAGCCATGCCGAACCTCGGAAATATGAACTCAAAACCTACAATGCAGACGATTACGGTGAGGATCAATTCTTTAAATCTGATTTTTACCGATATGTTAAATAAGGCACTTGCTGAACTAATCCCCAAAATGAGGAATGGAATGAGGGTTAAATCCTTGCCGTAAAAGCGAAGTAATACCGGGCCTCTACCGTGAGCTTGCATGTAGTGAACCACTAAATAAATAGCAGCAAGCAAAAAGAGTGTATAAGCTTCCTTTTTATTCAAATCATCCTGAAACTAGAGCAATCAACCAAACAATAAACGATAAGATAGCCATATAAATTGTGAAAAGGGTGTCGGCAATATAAAAGATAATCCGGTGAAAGGTTTTATCTGATTCCTTTAGCCCTTTTAGTTTTTTAATTGCTTTTGATTCGTTTATAAACATGTACGCTTCTCTCTCCTCTTCGCGTTCTTTTCTTATTTCTTCAGCAATAAGTGCAGGGTCCGTAAGGGCGCCACAGTGGGTGCAATGCGTTTTATGTCCGTCTGTCCATTTAGCACAAGCGGGACATTTACGTTCATTTACCATTTTTAAAGAAGTGATTTTGCAAATTTGCTATTGATGCAATGGGCTAATTAAATCGTTATCTGCTTTTTCCAATAATTTTTTTGGAATTAGCTTTTTAATTTCTGCTTCCAAAATATTTATAATGCTAATTTTCAACTGAGCACGCGAATAAATAAGGCTTATTTCGCGAGTAGGTTGTGGATGATCAATGGGTTTTAAATTTGCCCGATCAGCTTCATTCAGATCCAGTGCAGTTAAATACGGAATCAGTGTCATCCCAAATCCTTGATTAGATAGCTTTACGAGGGTTTCAAAATTACCACTTTCAAACTCTAAAAGGTTATTGGCATTCCCTGTTTCTGCAAACGCTCCGTCGCAAAGATTTATAATATTATCTCTAAAGCAATGCCCGTTTTTAAGCAATAAAATGTCGCGGAGCTGAAGCTCACTATGGAGCACAAAGCTCTCTTTCTCTAAGCGGTGCCCCTTAGGAATGTATGCCATAAAGGGTTCGTAATAAAGCGGCTTTTCTATAATGCGTGCTTTTTCGAGTGGCGTAGCCAAAATCCCCGCATCGAGTTGATCCTTGTCGAGTTTTTCCAGAATTTGGTCTGTTTGCAACTCCTCAATTTTTAAATGAATATCTGGAAAGTCATTGGTTATCTTTCTCAAAAAGCGAGGCAATAAGGCGGGCGACACCGTTGGGATAATGCCCAATCTGAACTCTCCCGAAATCTGGCCTTTACTGGCTTTTACGATTTCATCTATCCGGTTGGCTTCAGTGAGAGCCAGCTTGGCCTGAAGTAATATTTTTTTGCCAATTTCAGTAGGCTGTACAGGGTGCTTGCTTCTGTCAAAAATCAGAATATCAAGCTCCTTTTCCAATTTGCTGATCTGCATACTCAAAGTGGGCTGGGTAACGAAGCAATGATCTGCCGCTGTCGCGAAATGACGGTATGTGTCAACAGCGACTATATATTTCAACTGGATTAAGGTCATATGTAAAATCTATTAAAAATAAATTGTTCATTGACAAAGTTAGAACAATAAAGACCTTTTTGAAACCTTTTTGCTAAAATTAAGTAAGAATTACCTATAAATATGCACCCCTAAATTATGAACTACTTTTTAAAAATACTATTCATCCCTGCATCTATTTTAGCGCTTACTTCATGCGATAAAGATCCCGAGCAGGTTGGCTGTACAGACCAGTATGCCGTAAATTATGATCCATCTGCTTTAGAGGATGATGGCAGCTGCACATTTAATGATAAAGAGCAATTAATTTGGGCAAACGGAATAAGAGGCGGCTGGAATGGCGATCTTTTGCAAGGCGCTTTCAGACTCGATCTTTGCGCCGGTGAAATCAATGAACTATCTCAGCAAAAAGATTCTGCAACGGTAGAAAAAACATTATACCTTGGAACCGGGGGTGGTGACGAACATAAATCTTATTTCTCGCTGATTAATGAGCAAAATGCGCGCGACTTTGCTGAGGGAAGCCTTCGAATGGGTATTCGTGTTTCTGATACGCTAGCCGGGTCTCCCGAATATATCCGCATTTACATTGGTGGAAAAATTCTGCAAACTGAAGAGTGTAATCCACATCGAAGAAGCGATTTTGTTGAGATATCAACGCATTCGTTTAACGACTCAACTTATACCAATGTAAATATTCCGATCCGCGATTTTGATAAAATCATGATGGCACATGTCAATGTGGTTTGCGGAATTCAATTTGAAGGAGAAAGAAGTACCGGTATTGAGGTGGATAATATTCGCTGGGTAGCGAATAAGCTGGATTAGGAAAATAAAAGCTTAGTTAAAAAACCCGCCGTAAAGCGGGTTTTTTAATTCTGAATAATATCGAGAGACTTCCTCATTCCATTAAAATAACGAATGGAAGTTTTTTCAATTTAGTCTTCAATTTTCTCCATTCGCTTTTCGAGTTTTTCGTCAAGCTGTGGCTTAATTTCTTTTTGATACTTGGCCCATTCTTCAGTAGATAGCATTCCCTGAATTTGCTTTTGGGCAGTGAGTTCCAGGGTAGTCATTTGTAGTTTTATCTGGTCTATTTCGCGAAGCAGGTTTTCTTTTTGCAGACGTTTGTCTTCCATAATCTGACCCAATTCGCCTACACGAGCTGGCGCAAGCTTCAATCCATTGGCTATCAGGCTCATTTGTTCCTGCAATTCTGCTTTTGTCTGGTACTTCTCTGAGCTTGTTTGCGCAGTTGCAATTCCGGCGGTGGCGAGCATTGCCACCATTAAAGTAATTTTTAGATTCATCATTTTTGTTTTTAAAGTTCAATATTCTCGTCGCCTGTGCGATAAGGCACGTAAGTTATAAAAAATTGAAACATTTCGTCGGTAGTTTTCATATGTTTTCCCGATTCTGTTATCGTTTTGGGCGGTGCATAAGGGTTATAAGGGTTATTTATCGTATTGTCAAAAGTGGCATTTACTACAATTTCATATCCTTTTGGTATTTTAAGAATATGCTTAAAGGTATAAAAATACTGCCATCTGAAATCCCACTTCGGAATATGAATTAAAGGTATGGTATCTTTTTTATTTTCGGAAACGGCAAAAGCAATAAAATCCTGACCAAGAAGATGCATGTGGGGGTTGATGGTTAAAACCGACATGTCTTGAGGGACTCTGTAACGCGTAGAAAATTCAGCTACAGTTCCGGCTTCAATTATAAATTTTGGTACCACCGGCGTTTCGCCAAGGGTTCCCATTTGCAATTCCTTAAAAGGCCTTTCGGGGCGCTTTTCAGCGAAATAAATTTCAATTCTGCTCAAGTCAAATGTATCTATTGCGGTAGGACCGTAATGCAGAGTATTTAAAATAAAAGTTCCTTTTTTATTCAAAAAAACGGTACCCATACCTTCAGGATAAGTCGGCGGCTCTACCCCCGGCAAATAATTAAACGCTGAAACCAATAGAGGCGGGTAGGTGCCGTCGTCATTGGGTATTTTCATTTCGCGGTAAGCGGTAAGCGAGTTTACTTCTTCGGCATCTTTTATCCATTCGCCCGCAAATGGATCTTTCTTTTTTCCTTCAGGATAGTTTATTAAGTGGCCATTTACATGATGAACGAGCTGCCTGTTGCCCGGTACAAATGAAATGGCGCGAATAATAGTGTCGCGAGCCATTTCAAAAGGAATTTTAGCCAGTCTGAATTTGTCACGATTATCGCCGGGTATAAAAATCGTGTCCGGAAATTCGAGAATCAGGTCGGGTTTGCCCAGCGCTTTTACAGCAAATAGTTGTGGAGTCGGTTTTTTGTTGGGTACAATGCCTTCGGGAACATCTTGGTCTATCCATTTCAAAATAAGACTTTTCTCTTCCTGCGTTATCGTCTTTTCGTCTTTAAATCTAGAGTAGAGAGTGTCGGCAGGCCAGGGAGGCATGATGCCTTCGGCAATAACCTCACGAATAGTTTTGGTGCGCTTTTTTGCATCAATATAATCGGTAAGCGGAAAAGGTGCGGCACCATTTTTATTGTGACATGGCGTGCAATTTTCGAATAAAACGGGAGCTATATGCTGCCAGTAAAAGACCGTGTCAGGAAGATTTATTTGGGCTACAGCATTTTCATCCTGCGAGCTGGTTTCACCCTTATCAGCATCGGCGCAAGCAGAAAACAGAGCAGAGACAACAACAAAAAAGCTTATTCTATAAAACATCCCACAGGTTTAGTTCTTTCCGGATTTATTTTATTTCCCGAAAGGAAATCATCCAAAGCGTCGCTAAGATAATGTTCTGTTGTGTTTAGTCGCTTTTTTGCAATAGATATTGCCCAATTGTCTATCGCACCCCGGTACTTTAAATCTCCTTTTCTATCAATAAAAATAGCCTCGGGAGTAACGGTAGCGCCATAATATTTTGACAACTTAAAATCAGGGTCAAATAGAATGTCCATTTCCATATCGTACTTTAATTTATATCTCCGCACTTCATCTTTGGTGTAGTAATTTCCGCTTATTACACCGATAAAAGGAATGTCTTTAGCGCTATATTCCTTCTCAAGTTTGCGCATGGCAACCGTATAGTTTTGGCAAAGAGGACATTCGGGAGTGAGAAAGAGCATGACCATGCCACTCTTATTTTCTAAATATCCCTCTACTGAATGTGCCGTGCCCGTCGTATCTTCAAAAGGTTCTTCAAGTGGCGACTTGTCTGTGCAAGACAGAATAAAAAATGAAAGCAAAATAATACCAATTCGAACCATGCTGCAAAAATAATAAAGATATCAAGGATGCTATTTAACCAAAATTCTATCTTAGCGCCATTCTATGTGGAAGTTTATAAGGCTATCTCTTGTTTTTTGCCTGATTTTATTCGGTTTGGGCGGTGTGTCGGGTCAGGCAAATGCTGATGTGCAAGAGCAAGTCCAGTTTCAAAGAGATGACTTTACGCTTGATATTCCAGATTTGTTCATTTCGGGAATAGAAACAACCGGCGAAATAACCTGCCATGACCAGGAAAAACTGGCAGCGACAAATCATATTGTATCTGTAGTTGTAAACGGAAAGCGGCAGGAGTTATATTTTGAAAATGGAAAAGCCAATTTCCCACTGGTCTTTGATCGCAATGAGCCACTATCTATAAAAGCCGGTGAGTTTACTTACGTGCGAAATGTCAAGCCCATGCCACTCTGGCTATCTATAATACCGCCGCTTATCGTTATTTTACTTGCACTGGTTTTTAAGGAAGTGGTGAGCAGTCTTATTATAGGTATTGTCTCGGGTGCTTGTATTACAGGATTCTATGCGAGCGATGGCAGCATTTGGAATGGACTTTTTAGATTCATCGATACCTATGTTGTTCAAGCTATGAGTGATAGCGGACACATATCTGTCATGATTTTTTCTACACTAATCGGTGGTATTGTAGCCGTAATTTCTAAAAATGGCGGTATGCAAGCGGTTGTCGATAAGCTTTCGCGAAAAGCTACCAATGCCAGGAACGGACAAATGGCAACTTACTTAATGGGTATTGCCATCTTTTTCGACGATTATGCAAACACGCTTGTGGTGGGTAATACAATGCGGCCGCTCACAGACAAATTGCGTATTTCGCGCGAAAAGTTGAGCTATATCGTAGATTCTACCGCTGCCCCTGTAGCGGCAATAGCATTGATTACTACTTGGATAGGAGCAGAGCTTGGCTATATTCAGGGAGCGCTCGATACCATTAATGCCAAGGCAGGAGTTGCCTATCCCCACGGAATTGATGAGAGTGCTTACGCTATTTTTCTTGGCTCTCTTGAGTATGCCTATTATCCCATTTTTACGCTGGCTTTTATTCTCATGCTCATTTTGATGAACCGCGATTTTGGCCCAATGCATAAAGCTGAATCCAAAGCACGGCTGGAAGGAAACGTGGGCAAAGGAATGATGCACAGTAATATTGATGTTTCTGAATTTGAGCCCGAAAAAGACATAAAATATAGAATGATCAACGCCATTCTGCCTATAAGTGTCGTCGTTTTGGGAACAGTTGTGGGGCTGCTTGTTACAGGCTGGGATGCGGCAATATGGAGCGAACCGGCAAACTCCTTTGGTAAAAAACTTTCGTTAACTATTGGGCAATCAGATTCGTATAAAGCGCTGCTTTGGTCGTCAATGGGCGGCCTTATTGTAGCCATTGCCATGACTGCCTTCCAAAAAATCCAAACTTTTCCGGAAACGATAGAAACCAGTATTTCAGGATTTAAAACCATGGTAAGTGCGCTGGTGATTCTTATTCTGGCCTGGTCGCTTGCATCCATCACCAGCGATATGCATACTGCCGATTATTTGGCAGGTCTAGCTTCGGGCACAGTCGTAGAATGGGCTGTGCCGGCTATTACTTTTGTCATTGCCGCAGTGGTTGCTTTTTCAACCGGATCATCGTGGGGTACCATGGCAATAGTTTATCCATTAATGTTGCCGCTAAGCTGGGAGCTTTCCATGCAAGGCGGGGTAGAAGCAAGCGTAGCTCTCGGACACTTTTTAAACGTAACTTCTTGTGTGCTGGCGGGTTCTGTGCTTGGTGATCATTGTTCTCCGATTAGCGACACCACGATTTTAAGTTCGCTGGCTACGCACTGTAACCACATTGAGCACGTGCGTACACAAATGCCTTATGCGCTTACCGTGGGAGGTGTTTCCATCGTGTTTACCCTTATTGGTGCCTATTTCGAATTGCCATGGATCCTTGATTTCCCACTGGGAATTTTTGTTTTATTTCTAATTGTTCGATTTTTTGGAAAACATGTGCCCGACCCCAGCGGCAGTGGCTAAAGTTTAATCTTCTTTTCGCGCAAGCAGTGCCGGCAAAATGGTCAGGTCAAAAAAGAGTGCAAACCCCAAGGTAAGGGTTACGAGTAGTCCAATATAAAATGTACTTTGAAATGAGCTGAAGCAGAGGCTTATAAAACCGCCAAAAAGAATAATGCTCGTAATGATTATGGCTTTTCCGGTGTGTACAAATGAATTGCGTAAAGCCTGATTTGATGATCTTCCGTTTCGCATTTCGAGCTTGTACCGGCTCAATAAATGAATGGTGTCATCTACCGCTATTCCAAAAGCAATGGTGAAAATAATACTGGTACTCATTTTTAAATCTATGCCTAAAATTGCCATAACTCCACCAATTGCAAGAAGGGGTAGCAGGTTTGGAATCAGTGCGATGAGTACCATTTTAATTGATCTGAACATAATGCCCATCAGCAAGGCTATGAGCAAAAAGGCAGCTCCCAAACCCTTTGATAGACTAAAAACCAGATTTTGATTTGTCCGGTCTATCAGCGTTCCGGTTCCGGTAATTTCTATGTCCATTGTTTTGGTTATTCCTTCTGCTTCCGCGAATGTTTGGAGTGCCACATTTGCACTATCGAAATACTGTGCGCCCAGATCTCCGGTGCGACCCGAAATACGCGCATATTGCTGATCTTTAGCGAGAACGGGTTTTAATTTTCCTGTTTTCACAATGTCTCTTAAATCTTTTTCAGTTTTTTTCCAATCGCGCTCCGAATCGGGAATAACGTAATATTCATTTTTTCCACCATGGCGCATTCTATTGCTCTCTTTGGCAGCAACCACGGGCGATAATATGGCGTGCACACCGTAAGTTGATTTCAAATAATTTTCAAGTTTATTTAGTTTACCAATGTTTTGAGGAGTTAGAAAGCTATCATCTTGCTCTTTTAATTTAAGTCCAAGTTCAAAAGGCCGCACCCCTGCAAAATTCACATCAAAAAAGGCAAAATCTTTACGCAAAGGCTCGTCAGGCTTTAAATCTTCGAGGATGAAATTATTGAGCTCAAGCCGCGATGCTGCAAAACCAAAGCCCAGCGCGATGACAATAGTGCCGATAAAAACCCATTTTCTATGGCGGATTATTGGAATGAGAATACCATCAAGTTGCCTTTGCCAATTTCCTTTTTCGTTATTAATCACCTTGTGTGGTGGCTCGGTAAGCACCAGCCAAGCCGGAAGCATGGTTATAGAAATTACGTAGGCAGCTATGACTCCCGAAGCTGTAATAACTCCAAATTCCTGAAGCGCAGGTATTCCAGTAAGGTAGAGCGACGCAAAACCAATGGCAGTGGTAATGCTGGTAAATAATGCGGCGAGGCCGGTATCAAAAATCATTTGGTGAATGGCATGTGCTTTCGTGGCTCCATCGCGCAGCTCTTCCAAAAACCGGGAATACAGATGAACTGCATCGCTCATGCCCACCACAAAAATTACCGGTGGCAGCATATTGAGCAAAATGCTAATCCCTTTTCCCGAAAGGTTGAGAATACCAATGCTCCACACCACAGCAACCAATACGGTGGCGAGCGGGATAAGTACCCCTCTAAAACTCCGGAACATGACAAAGAGCAGAATGACAATAAACACGAGTGCAATACCCATAAAAAGGATGAACTCGGTCTGGATTTTATTTACATAAACTACTTGCCCTATGGCGCGACCGGCGAGATGCACATCGTCAAACTTGTACTTGTCAATGGTTGATTTTAGAGCTGTGGAAATAACATCAGATTTGTTTTTACTGAGCTTAGGCTCGGTAATTACAACCAGACTTATTGCCGGTGCTGTCTCTGAAAAGATATTGTCGACCAGCGAAGGATCAGAAAATACACGAATAGAATCTTTGGTTCTATCGCCGCGAATAACCGGTGTTTGAAAAACCGTTCCCGTAAGAGGTTCGCGGACATAATGCTTTAGTGTGGCCGGAGAAATAACATCCTTTACGTAAGGCAACTCCTTTACCTCGGCAGTGAGTTTTTCTATTTGCGAAAGAAATGAAGGATCAAAAACACCGCCCTGATTAACTACGCCAATCAGGATGAAATCATTATCGGTTCCAAAAGTATCCCGATGCTCATTAAAGTATTGGGTGGGCTCGTCGTCAGGCTTGAAGAATTTATCAAAATCATAATCAAACTTTGTATTGGAAAGCGTAAGCCCGAAGAGCACCGTAGCGGCAACTACGGCAAAAAGGAAAAAGATAGCCCACTTTTTTGTCATTGGCGGCAAAGATATGCATCACCACAACATGAGATTAACTTAAAGGTTTTTGATTTTGATAATTCGGGTTAAACAGGCAATATAAAATAGAAAAGGTTTACGCATTTAGATATGGAAGAACAATCTGGTCAAACCAGAACTCAATTCTGAATAGGTGAGCTTGTTTTCTTTTTAACCGCTCCATACGGATTCCCTCTGGTCAAAAGGGCGCAAATCCCAGATCAAGCCGCAGGCATGAGATTCTACGCTCCATACGGACTTCCTGCGGTCGAAAGGCCGCAGAGGTTTTCAATACAAAAAAATTAGTAGTGCTATTAATCTAAATATAGCATATAAAACTACAGAAAATAATTGTAGTGGTTAACGCTAGAATAAAATATGGAGCAATATTATGTAGCGAAAATTATCAAAAAAAACCGCCCCGAACATAGCAGTCGGGGCGGTACAATTAACCATTTACTTTAAGAAGGTATTACTTTTCTTCTTTTACTTCTTCAAAGTCCACATCAGTTACTTCTTCGTCACCGGGTGTTTCGCCAGTTTCGCTTCCGTTTTCACTTCCTTGTGGTTGATCTTTTTGCTGTGCATACATTTCTTGCGAAGCTGCCTGAAAAACAGTGTTTAGTTTTTCCATAGAGCTATTTATTGCAGGCACATCTTGTGCTTCGTGTGCTTTTTTAAGCTCTGCAAGGGCATCTTCGATAGGCTGTTTTTTGTCAGCTGGTATTTTATCACCGTATTCTTTAAGTTGTTTTTCCGTTTGGAAAATCAAAGAGTCGGCTTTGTTAATAGATTCTACACGCTCTTTGGCTGCTTTGTCAGAATCGGCATTCGCTTCAGCTTCTTTTTTCATTTTATCGATCTCGGCATCGGTCAATCCGCTAGAAGCTTCAATTCTTATGCTTTGCTCTTTTCCGGTAGCCTTATCTTTGGCGCCTACGTGCATAATACCGTTGGCATCAATATCAAAAGTTACTTCAATCTGAGGCGTTCCGCGTGGTGATGGTGGAATGTCAGTCAACTGGAAACGTCCAATTGATCTATTGTCATTCGCCATAGGGCGCTCACCTTGCAATACGTGGATATCAACAGAGGGCTGATTGTCTGATGCAGTTGAGAATGTTTCCGACTTTTTGGTTGGAATCGTTGTATTTGCATCAATCAATTTGGTAAAAACGCTACCCATTGTTTCAATTCCAAGAGAAAGTGGAGTTACATCAAGAAGCAATACATCTTTCACTTCTCCTGTAAGAACACCACCCTGAATGGCTGCACCTACTGCTACTACTTCATCGGGGTTTACGCCTTTTGAAGGCTCTTTTCCGAAGAAGGCTTTTACAGCATCCTGCACTGCAGGAATACGTGTAGACCCACCTACAAGGAGTACCTCATCAATATCACCTTTGCTCAATCCGGCACCTTTAAGTGCTTTCTCACATGGAGCAATTGATCTTTTGATCAGTTTGTCACAAAGCTGCTCAAATTTAGAGCGAGTCAATGTTTTTACAAGGTGTTTTGGCACACCGTCAACCGGCATAATATATGGCAGGTTGATTTCTGTTGTGCTTGAGCTCGATAATTCAATTTTTGCTTTCTCGGCTGCTTCTTTCAATCGCTGCAATGCCATTGGGTCTTTGGTCAAGTCCAATCCATTGTCATTTTTAAATTCAGCAACAAGCCAATTTATAATTTCATGATCGAAGTCATCTCCACCAAGGTGTGTATCACCATCTGTAGAAAGTACTTCAAATACGCCATCGCCAAGCTCCAGAATAGAAACGTCATGCGTTCCACCACCAAGGTCAAATACAACAACTTTTACATCGTTTGATTTTTTGTCGAGACCGTAAGCAAGAGCTGCCGCAGTAGGTTCATTTATAATTCGGCGTACTTTAAGTCCGGCAATTTCTCCGGCTTCTTTTGTAGCCTGACGCTGTGCGTCATTAAAATACGCGGGAACAGTAATTACTGCTTCAGTAACGCTTGTGCCAAGAAAGTCTTCAGCAGTTTTCTTCATTTTTTGAAGAACCATTGCCGAAATTTCCTGTGGTGTATATAGTCTGTCGTCTATTTTTACGCGAGGTGTATTGTTATCACCTTTTACTACATTGTAAGGTACGCGTGCTATTTCTTTAGCTACCTCGTCAAAAGAGTTACCCATAAAACGTTTTATAGAAGAAATCGTTTTTTCAGGGTTCGTAATTGCTTGTCGTTTAGCCGGGTCGCCAACTTTGCGCTCGCCGCCTTCCACAAATGCAACTATAGATGGGGTTGTGCGTTTTCCTTCGCTATTTGAGATAACTTGTGGTTCATTTCCCTCCATTACTGCAACGCAGGAATTTGTAGTACCCAAGTCAATTCCGATTATTTTACTCATGTGTGTTGTGCTTTTTGTTTTTAACTGATAGGCATAACTCAATGATTATACCAATGCCCAAAATCTTCCGATATGGGCAGTTTTGACACTTTTTATGTCAAAGTAAATGACAAAAAGACAGGAAAAGGGGTTAAAAGAATCAAATGCACTAAAGCAGAATGTCCTGATTTATTATGGGTTGCACACGTAAAGTGAGCTTGCCCAGTTTACAACGCAGTACGATAATCCTGGAGCCGAGGTAAATTCTCCCATATTCATAATCTCAATTCCCGGGTCGAGAATATAAGCCTCACGCACCACTGTAGAGCGGGCGCCAAAAATACCGATGGCGCCATTGTCCAGATTTGTAAAAGTGTTTAGTACCGGTGTGAATTCACTTACAGGATTTGCTACCTTATAATAGGTATTAAGAATGCCATTGGCTCCGGTAAGTCTGAATTCAGTATTGTGTATGCGAATTTTCGTGACATTCGGAATAGCCTTTATTTTTGGTCCAATAAACTCATACCAGCTCTGTGCATTAAAAGTAAAGTATGCATTTTGATTGTTGGCTCCTTCACTATTATCGGTTGCTCCGAGTTTATAATCTATGTATTGATTGGTAACCGTTGTTCCATCGGCGGTTACATAATCGTAGTTTAATCTATAGACACCAAGGTTACGAGCGGTTTTGCTTTTTAATTTATACGCAAACGTCACCTGTGCATATTGGTTGAAACTTTGGCGATATAGTTCGAGTTTTGAAGGAGGATTTGCCGGAAGAGGGGTCGAAATTGTACTTGACGATATATCTGGAAAATCAGTTTCTGCAGTGTAAATTTCGCCTCTGGCTATCACTTTTAGTTCATAGGTCATGAGTACCGGATTGTTTCCAAAAGAGGCATTTCTGATATCTGCAATCTCATCTGCGGTAAAAAGATCTTGAGAGGTGTAATAGAATCCCACATTCTGATTGTAAAACACACCCGGGTCGCGAGAGGGTTTTACAATATATTGAAGTTGTATAGAATCTTGAAGGTTTCCGTTTCGCCTTTTATAAAGCCAAACTTCAACTTCGGCGGCATTATACTCTACGCTATCTCTAATTCCTGCATATATATTGGCATCACCTTCTCCCAAAAATGTTCGATTTATCCGTACAAACTGCGAGTCGGCAGTATAGTCTAAGATCCCAATTATAACGGGTGTGCTTTTGTATGGAGCAATTAAATCTACATCTGTTTCACAACTGCTTACCAGAAATGACAAGCCCAATGCGACAAAAATTGTGAGAAAGATAGATTTGCGAAAGTTCATTATAGAAGTTTTTTCAGAATAGGTGCAAAGGTAAGGTATTCAGTCAAAATTAGCTTTGTGAATTTACAATCGGTTAATTTTTTAGCGATTCTGGAAGTCCAATATTCCCGTTTCATTTTCATGGCTCAATTATCTTCGCTACGTTTACCGAAATTTCTATAATATATGTCAGTTCACTCACAGGTAAAACGCGTTACTACACACACGCTTCGGGAGATGAAGCAAAAAGGTGAAAAAATTGCCATGCTCACCTCTTACGACTTTTCTATGGCACGCATTGTCGATGAAGCCGGGGTGGATGTTATTCTCGTTGGCGATTCAGCTTCAAACGTCATGGCAGGTCATGAAACTACGCTGCCTATCACCCTCGACCAAATGATTTACCACGCATCGTCTGTGGTGCGCGCAGTTAAGAGAGCACTCGTTGTAGTAGATCTTCCTTTTGGAGCTTATCAGGGCAATAGCAAAGAAGCACTCACTTCATCTATTCGTATTATGAAAGAAAGTGGAGCACACGCCGTAAAGCTTGAAGGTGGCATAGAAATCAAAGAAAGCGTAGAAAGAATACTGTCTGCCGGAATCCCGGTTATGGGACATTTGGGACTAACGCCCCAAAGTATTTACAAATTTGGCACGTATACTGTGCGCGCCAAAGAAGATGAAGAAGCCGGTCACTTAATGCACGATGCGAAAATTCTTGATGAGATAGGTTGTTTTGGAATTGTTTTGGAAAAAATACCGGCTCACCTTACAGAAAAAGTGTCTAAAAGCATTGATGTGCCCACAATTGGTATCGGTGCGGGTGCAGGTGCCGATGGTCAAGTGCTTGTGGTGCACGATCTTTTGGGAATTACAAATGAGTTTAATCCACGCTTTTTGAGACGCTACGCCAATCTTTACGATGATATAAAAGGAGCAGTGGCCCATTACGTAAGCGATGTGCGTTCAAAAGATTTCCCAAATGAAAGCGAGCAATACTAATGGCACTTAGTACGATTGACAACCTGCAAGTTCTATTTGAAGACAATCATTTAATAGCTATCAATAAGCGTCCTTCTGATATTGTGCAGGGCGATAAAACCGGCGACACTCCATTGAGCGAAGTGGTAAAGCTTTGGCTGAAGAAAAAATACAATAAACCCGGAAATGTTTTTGTCGGTGTGGCTCATCGAATAGACAGACCTGTAAGTGGCGTAGTGGTTTTTGCTAAAACAAGTAAGGCGCTTGCACGGCTTAATGAGCTATTCAAATCTAAAGAAGTATCCAAAACTTATTTG
Source organism: Cryomorpha ignava (assembly GCF_010686655.1). Lineage (GTDB taxonomy): Bacteria > Bacteroidota > Bacteroidia > Flavobacteriales_D > Cryomorphaceae > Cryomorpha > Cryomorpha ignava. The sequence continues at coordinate 123,017 of NZ_JAAGVY010000003.1, forward strand.
GCTGCAGTTTGCGCCATGCCACCGCATCAAGAAGATACGGTGTCGCACTATATGATTAAAGATGGTGCAAAAAACCGGTCGAAGGTGGTGAGCGAAAAGAATAAAACAGCCAAGAAAGCAGAGCTTGATTACCGCCTTATCGGCGAAAGCGATCGCTACTTCTTTCTGGAAGTAAAACCAAAATCCGGGCGTCATCATCAAATCCGGGTTCAATTGTCGGCAATGGGTTGTGTAATAAAAGGCGACTTAAAATACGGCGCTCCACGAAGCAATAAAGATGCTTCTATCCATCTGCACGCCCGTGAAATAAGTTTCATTCATCCCGTTTCCAAAGAAAAACTGACTGTTATTGCTCCGGTTCCCGACGAACCTGTTTGGAATGTTATCGCAAAGCTGGTGGATTGATATCTGACGTTGAGAACTGATTTTAAAGCTGAAACACGCCAAAATGGCGCATTATCCCCCATCATTGCGCCATAATGGCGTGGAAATTACCTGAATTTCATTTGGTATTGCTTTTGAAAGGGGTGAGTTGTATTCAATAATTACAAACCTTAAAAGCACACATACTATGTCACTTATCAAATTAAGAACAAACGACTCATCAGCAAATCCTTTTGACACTTTATTAAATGATTTCTTCGAAGGAGAATTTTTGCCAGGTCGCAGAAACAGATCATTTGGTTCTATGCCTGCCGCTAACATTAAGGAAACTGAAAAAAGCTATCAGGTAGAATTGGCCTCTCCTGGGATGAACAAAGAAGATTTTAAAATTGAAGTTGATGAAGACTTGTTGACTATCCGTTCTGAAAAAGAATCAGAAAAAGAAGAAAACAGTACCCGCTACACCAAGCGCGAATTCAACTACACTTCATTTGTTCGTTCATTTAGACTTCCCGAAGAAGTAGATTCAGAAAATATTTCTGCAAAATACGATGGCGGAATTCTTCTGCTCGAAATTCCAAAAAGAGCAGTTGAAGAGAAAAAAGTTCGAAAGATCGATATTAAGTAAGCATCATTAATTTTGATTGGTTGGAAGTGCGGGAGTGTTAAAGCTTCCGCATTTTTTTTGAGATATAATTGAGATTCTAAGAGCAAGTCGTCAATTAAAACGACATTTGCTTCTTTAGTAATTTAAATTGTGGCAACAGAATGTTTGCTTTTGTATAAATAAGCAGATTAGAAATGAACTATAAAGACTATTACGAAACTCTGGGAGTGGAGAAGAAGGCTCCACAGGCCGATATAAAAAAGAAGTTTAGAAAACTTGCTATTAAGTTTCACCCTGATAAAAATCCGGATGACGCCAGTGCCGAAGCAAAGTTTAAAGAAGTAAACGAGGCATACGAGGTGCTTGGCGATCCAGAAAAGCGTAAAAAGTACGACGAATTAGGGTCCAACTGGAAGCAATATGAGAATTTTCAGAATGCAGGCGGAAGGCAGCAAGGTGGTCGTCAGCGCACCTATCAGTACTCCGGCGATTACGGAGACTATTTTGGGAGTTCAGATGGAGGCGGTTTTTCCGATTTCTTTAATTCTTTCTTTGCTGGAGGCGGTTATCAGGGCACTGGTAGCGCTTTTGGCGGGCGTTCTCGCCAACCAGCGCGACCGGCCAATTCTCAGGCTACGCTTCCGCTAAACTTTCAAGAGGCTTTTAGTGGTGTGGGGAAAGTGGTGGAGCTTGACGGAAAGAAAATTAGATTGAACATTAAGCCCGGAGTAAAAAACGGACAGAAGCTTAAAGTGACCGGTAAAGGAAGAAACGGGGGTGACCTTATTATTACTCTTCAGGTTCCTTCGCCAACAGGATATGAGTTATCCGGCCTTAATCTGACAAAAAAAGTTGACATTGATTTATATACTGCCGTGCTTGGCGGTAAAGCAGAAGTAGATACGCTCCACGGTAAAATAAATATGCCTGTTGCTAAAGGAACTCAAAGCGGCAAGAAGCTAAGGCTAAAAGGAAAAGGAATGCCAGATTACGACAAGCAAGGCAGCTTTGGCGACCTTGTTATAGAAGTGCAAATTAAAGTTCCTGAAAACTTAAGCGAGAAAGAGGTAGACCTCTTTAAGGAGTTGGAGAAGATTAGATCTTAAAACAAAAGCCCCGCACTCGCGGGGCTTTCTAGTTCCTGTATCCCCGCGATTAAGTATCCCCGCGATTCATCGCGGGGGCAATTGGGCCCAGAGTTCACTTCATGGGCATCTCCTTTCATCGCAAAGTCTCTACCAAATTGTAGTCCGAATACTATCCGGACGGTACAATTTACTATCAGCAGTAACCCCAAATGCATCGTAAAATTCCGGCATATTAGAAAGTGTTCCATTCACCCGGTACAATTCGGGCGAGTGCGGATCTGTGTTTACGCGAAGCAGCATTCTTTCGTCTGTATTTTTCATTCGCCATACGGCAGCAAAAGCCAAAAAGAAACGCTGATCGGGTGTGAGTCCATTTATCTTTTCTGCACCTTTACCTTGGTCTGTTTTCTTAAAAGCAGCGTACGCAATTGCAAGTCCGCCGTTATCGGCAATATTTTCACCTTGAGTCAGTTCACCATTTAGCGAAACGGAATCAAGCACTTGGTAATTGGCGTACTGCTCTACAACGCGATTTGTTAGTTCTGTAAAATTTTCGCGGTCAGCTTCTGTCCACCAGTTGTTCAGATTTCCATTCAGGTCATACTGACTTCCCTGATCGTCAAATCCGTGAGTCATCTCGTGGCCAATTGCCGCTCCGATAGCACCATAATTTAGCGCGTCATCGCCATTGGGGTAGAAAAACGGCGGCTGAAGAATTCCTGCCGGAAATACGATCTCGTTAAATGAAGGATTGTAGTACGCATTTACAGTAGGTGCCGACATTCCCCATTCGGTTTTATCAACAGGCTTGCCTAGTTTTTCGATATTTTCCTTGTAATGCCATGCGCCGATATTCTGCATATTGGCAATAGCCGAATCTCTGCTTACTTCCACGCCGGAATAATCTTTCCATGTATCGGGGTAACCAATTTTCTTAGTAAAAGCATCCAATTTTTCAACGGCTTTGGTTTTTGTAGAATCGCCCATCCACGAAAGTGCCTGTATGCGCTCGCGATAGGTGTCCTGAAGATTGTCAACCAGTTTTACCATGTAGGTTTTGGCCGATGGTGGAAAATATTCTTTTACATATATTGCACCCAAAGCATCGCCAAGTTGGCTGTCTACAATTCCCGAAGCGCGTTTCCATCTCACTTCTGGTTCTTTTTGGCCACCTAAATGACGCGAATAGAAATCAAATTGTGCATCTGCGAAAGGCTGACTCAAAAGCGACGCATATCCCTTTATATAATGAAATGCCAGATAATCTTTCCAGGTATCAATAGGCTCTGAAACTATGAGTTGTGATAGGTTTTTGTAAAACTCGGGCTGTCCTACAAGCACCGTATCCACATCTACACCTAGTTTGGCTAGATTGGTTTCCCAATTCATGTTTGGCGACAGCTTCTGAAATGCAGCAGTTGACATCAGATTGTAATTTGCCTGCGGGTTGCGCAGATCTACCGGACTTTTTGACGCTTCAGCCATTTTTGTTTCCAGTGCGAGAATTTTTCCAGTTTTAGATTTCGCCTCTTTTTCATCAACACCACTCAATGCAAACAGCTTTGCGATATACGCTTTATACTTCTCTCTTGTAGCAGCGCTTTCACCGTCTTTTTTGAAATAATAATCGCGGTTCGGAAGTCCAAGACCGCCCTGATTCAAATTGAATCGCTGCACTTCACTGTTTTTATCATCAGGCGATACGTAGGCACTGAACATGGTTCGGTCGCCGGCAATATACTCCTTCACCACTTCAGACATAAGATCCTCTTTAGATTTTACAGAAGCTATGCGATCCAGAACCGGTCGTAGCGGGTCGATGCCCGCTTTTTCTATGCTTACGGTATCCATGAGACTTGCGTAAAGATCGCCTATCATTTGCGTAGCAGAACCTTTCGGCGAATCTGTAATATTAGCACAAGAATCAAGAATGTGATGCATGTTCTCAAGAGCCTGGTCGCGAACTATATAAAACGATCCCCAGCCGGTTTTTGAAGCTGGTATTTCGGAGTTTTTCATCCAGGTTCCATTCGCGTAAGCGAAAAAATCATCTGCAGGATTTACCGAAGTATCTCGAGCCGCAAGATCAAGAATTTCTTCAATTCTTTCCTCTGTATTTTCTTTTGATTTTTCGTTCTGACACGATGAAATAAGGGCTGCAAAAAGTACTGCCACGGCAATGTTAAGCTTCGTTTGAAACATTTTTATTTTTTTGATGTGGTGCAAAAATAAGAGGAATGCCGACATTAAAATGTCATTTAAAGAATTCTGGTTTCCCGATTGATAAATTGGGAATCCAACGAATAGAAAGTTAAAATGTCCATGTTTCTTCGCCTACAAATTCATCTTGCGCCATTCTTTTGCGATCAGATTTCTCCGATTTTTCTAAATCATCGGGAAGGTCAGATACATCGCCGCCGTAGTAACCCATTGCGACAGCTGTGGTAATGTGGTAATCGTTGGGTACTTGATATGTTTTATGAGCCTTTTGCCAATTAACCCCTGCCATCGAATGCACGGCGATGCCCATAGATTCGGCTTGAATAGATAGGTTTCCCATTGCGAGTCCAAGATCGTGTAGTGCGTGAAAATTCTCTTTTCCGCTATCAAAGGTCTTTTTATAGGCAGTAAGCATCAAAACAGGAGCGTTTTTACACCATTTCTTATTGAAATCGGCTAGGTGTTCAAAAATTTCGTTGTAGGTATCAGAACCTTTGTGGGCGTACATAAACCTCCAGGGCTGGCCATTGTTAGAACTTGCTGCCCAGCGAGCTGCTTCAAAAAGTTTTTTTAAGGTCTCAGTTTCTACTGCCTTATCGGCAAATACGCGGGGACTCCAGCGGTTTGCAAGTAAAGGATAAATCTCGTGCTCTGTGTTTGCTTTCTTCTTCATATATAAATTTTTCTGTTTTTTATAGTATTGGTAACACGAGATAGGAGAGAAGGTTTGTAATTTAGCTTTTAGCTTTTAGCCTTTAGCTGTTGGCTTTTAGCTATTGGCTTTGCGCAGCAGCGTAAAAATCTAAAAATGCGAGGCAACAGCACAATGGAAATAGTTATCCTTATAAGGTAGAAATGAAATACCATAAAAGTAAGGAGGCAGAGCTAAATCGCGCGAGTGTGACGGTGGTGAGATTGGGGGTTGGTTCTTTTGTTGGTTACTCCTTCGTGGAATGGCTTTTTTGATTTAATTTTTCATCATAGAAAGTTTTCATTTCGATAAAATACTATAGAGTTCTAGGTTCAGGTAATAATGATGTCCACCAATTACCCTTTTTTCCAAGATCATCATATCGCATAATTTGTTCAGATAATCACGCGCCGTGTTTTCAGAATAGAGCCCCGCATCTACTAGGTGCTTCACTTTACTATAAGGTTGAGTAAAAAGCAATTCAATAAACTGAACCGGCTTTTGGAAAGTGGTCTTATCCTTTATTACATAATCCAGAATTGAATCCTTTGCCGAAACTATTTCATTGATTTTATCAAATGTAATGTTTGATGTTTGCTCTATTGCTTTTAGCATAAACAGAAGCCATTCCTTCCAATTCCCCCTTTGAGTAACTCCAATTAATCCTGAGTAGTAATCTGTCTTGTTATCGAGAATGTACTTGCTTAAAAAGAGAATAGGTAGATCTAATAGGTTTTTATTAGTCAAATAATTGATGTTCAATATTCTGCCTGTTCTCCCGTTTCCGTCTCGAAAAGGGTGAATAGCCTCAAATTGGTAATGAGAAATAGCCATTTTCAGCAAATAGTCAATCTTAAATTGGCCATCATCATTTAAAAAGTCAGTCAAATTTCTTAGCTTCTCTTGTATTACTTTTTGACCTTTTGGTGGTGTGTATATCACTTGTCCGGCATTTGGCCCGGTGCCACCCTGTTTTATGGTGGTATTCGTAAAATCCGGTCGAATGTTATCTTTGGATTGTTTTATTTCCTGAAATACATTTATAAAATATTCCTGATCAAATTCCCCTTTTTTATCTAAGTAATGATAGCCCGACCAAAGTGCTTCTCTGTAACGTAATACTTCTTTCGGTGCCCCCGTTAATTCAGAATCCTGGTCACTAAAAGCCTTATAAAGTTCATCGTCTGTGGTGAAAATATTTTCAATTTCACTTGATGCCTTTGCTTCTTGGAGGCTTATGGTATTGATCAGTATTCCTTGATTTGGGATCACAGCACTTCTTCCTTGCAGGCGTGCAAGAGCAGCTTTGGCATCTCCAAGTTTCTCTGCTATGTCAATAGTGCGATAGAGCTCTTCTTTAATTGGAAGCGGCGGCAAGTCGTTCCAGGGTGTATTTCTATCAGGATTTATTTTGTAGAGAATTTCTGCCATAAAAATTTACTTTTGGAGAAAAAAGTGTTTCGCAAATATAGCAAAGTAAACTTTAGTAGACATTAAAAAAGACTATTTCTAATGTTTACTCGCTTTTAGGCATTAAAAATACATGAAATTCAACATGTAGACATTAAAAAGTGTGAATTTTAATGTTTACTCCATTTTTGGCATTAAAAATTGACCGACGTGATGCAAAACTTTTACCCTAACTAAAGCTGAAAATAAAAATCATCAACATTCTGTCGATAATCTTCATACTTCTTCTTATTAAAAACAAAATACTGCGCGGGTTTATGGGGTACGCCAATTTGTTTTTCTTCCAGCGGGATGAGAAAATCTTTTTTCAAAATCTTTCTTCTGAAATTGCGCTTGTCGAGGTCGGTGCCAAGGATGGCTTCGTAAAGGTGCTTAAGCTGACTTAGCGTAAATTTTTCGGGGAGAAGCTCAAAACCAAGCGGTTCGTATTTGCTCTTAAACTTGAGCTCTTTCAGTCCGGCCTCAATAATTTCAAGGTGGTCAAAACCTAACGTTGGCAAGTCGTCAATATCGTACCAAAAAGCTTCTTTGGCAAAGCTGCTCGCGTGGAGCTCGTACTGATCTATTTTGATTAGCGAATAATAAGCGACTGTAATTACGCGTGCATCGGGCTCGGCTCGGATTGACTTTAACCATTGAAGGTCAGATTCTTTATTGAGTCTGTCGGGATTGCCAAAAGATCCGAATTGCTCCAGATAAATATTCTTCAAGCCTGTAAGCTCTTTGAGTACCCGGTCGGCTGCCTGATCGAGATTTTCATCAGTTTTTATCAAGTTTCCCGGAAGGGCATAAACCTTTTCAGATTCGGCGCCAGGTTCCTGCCCTCTATCTATCAATAAAACTTTCAGCTTCTCGCTATCAAACCCGAATATAACGCAATCTACCGATACATTCGGATTTAGTTTTGTTTCACTTACGGATTTTAAGCCCATATATTGCGGATTTTCGTTCCTTTGTAGAGCCCGCGAAAATATCAATAAATTCTTGTTTTTTTGCCATCAAATCTACTAAGTGTTATATTTACACTTTAATTCTTAAACTATTCTATGGGTTCAATTCGTAAAATTGCAGTATTCACTTCGGGAGGCGATGCGCCGGGAATGAATGCGGCAGTTAGAGCAGTGGTACGCACCGCAATTTTCAATGATTTACAAGTAGCCGGAATTTACCGCGGTTTTGAAGGCTTAATTGAAGGTGATATTGAGCCACTATCGGCTCGATCTGTAAATCATATTTTGCAACGTGGTGGCACTATTCTTAAATCGGCCCGAAGCAAAGATTTCAAAACAAAGGCGGGTCGTGCCAAAGCTTTTGAGAAATTAAAATCGAATGGAATTGATGCCCTTGTGGGAATAGGAGGCGATGGAACCTTTGCAGGAGCGCATGTATTCAACAAAGAATTTGATTTTCCTTTTATTGGGATACCAGGCACCATCGATAACGACTTGGTAGGAACAGATTTTACGATTGGTTTTGATACAGCATTGAATACTGTAATTGATGCCGTAGATAAAATTCGCGATACTGCAGCCTCACACAACCGCCTGTTTTTTGTGGAAGTTATGGGGCGCGATGCCGGATTTATCGCGGCACATGCGGGTGTAGCTTCTGGTGCACTTGCTGTCCTTATTCCCGAAAGGAATATGTCAATAGCCGACCTGGTAGAACGCCTAAGCGAAGCGCGCCGACACAATAAAACGTCGAGTATTGTGATTGTGGCAGAAGGCGGTAAGAGTGGAAATGCCACTGAAATTGCCACTAAAGTAAATGAACTAGCTCCTTATTACGAAACGAAAGTTACTATATTGGGGCATATACAGCGGGGTGGAAGTCCATCGTGCTTTGATAGAAACCTGGCAAGCAGACTGGGTGTGGCATCCGTTGAAAAACTGATACAAGGAGAACGTGATTGTATGGTGGGAATGATTAATCAAAAAGTTGTTTCAACCCCATTTGCGGAAGCTATATCAGACAAATTGACGATTGACCCCGAGCTGCTTAGAATTGCCGATATACTTTCAATTTAATCTTAACCTAAGAAAAAAACTATGCTTTTAATTGCTGATAGCGGTTCTACAAAATGCGACTGGCGCCTTGTGGACGAAGATAAAACCTACCGCGATTTTAAATCTTTAGGTATCAATCCTTATTTTCACAATGAGGAAGTGATTGAAGCCGAGCTGAAAAAGGTAGAGCCATTAATAGAAAATGCCGACAAGGTTACAGCTGTGTTTTTTTACGGCGCAGGCTGCTCTTCTACCGAGTTGAAGCGGATTGTTGATCGCGGGCTTAGCCGGATATTTGAAAAAGCACAGATTTATGTAGATCACGACCTTGTGGCTGCAGCCTTTGCCGTGTACGACGATGAGCCTTGTATAGCCTGCATTCTGGGCACAGGTTCTAATTCATGCCATTTTGATGGAGATATTGTGCGCGAAGAAGTACCGGCTCTCGCATATATTTTGGGCGATGAGGGAAGTGGTAGCTATTTTGGCAAAAAACTATTAACCGATTTTCTGTATAAAAAACTACCTGACAATATTCACCAGGCACTTATTAAAGAGTTTGACCTGAATAAAAACACCATAATGGATCGGGTGTATAGAACCCCACACGCCAATGTGTATCTTGCGTCGTTTATGCGGTTTATTTCCAGCTTCAGATCAGAGCCTTACGTACGTGACATGATTCGCGAAGGACTCGAAAAGTTTATCGATATTCACGTAAAGTGCTTTCGCGATTCAGGAAAAGTAAAAACCCATTTCGTTGGTTCGGTGGCCCACTATCAAGAAGATATACTTAAAGAAGTAGCGGCAGAAAAAGGCATCATAGTGGGCAATATTATCAAGCAGCCCATTGAAGGCTTGTACGAACACCATGTAAAAAACTATTTTTCTAAAATCCCTTTTAAAACATCTTAATAATGGCATTTATTAGAGCTTGTATTTTTGATTTGGATGGTGTACTTGTTGACACTGCTCACTATCATTACCTTGCATGGAAACGCCTGTGCAATGAGCTGGGGTTTGACCTCACCGAAGATGAGAATGAAGAACTGAAAGGAATCAGCAGAGTGGAATCGATGGAGATATTGCTAAAAAATGGAGGTGTTAGTTTATCTGATGCCGACAAAAAGCACTATATGGATCTCAAAAACGAGTGGTATCTCGAATATGTTGATACAATGTCCGGCGGAGAAGTTTTGCCGGGAGTGGTTCCTTTTCTTTATGATGTAAAAGAATCAGGAAGAAAAATAGTGCTAGGCTCGGCGAGTAAGAATGCGGTTAAGATTTTAACGAGAGTTGGTCTTGTTAATCTCTTTGATGATATAATTGACGGAACGAAAGTTACCAAAGGCAAACCACATCCACAGACTTTTAAACTTGGGGCGCAGGCTGCCGGAGTGAAACCCAAAGAATGTGTTGTGTTTGAAGATGCGGCGGCGGGAATAGAAGCGGCTCTTGCTGCTAAAATGTATGCCGTGGGAGTGGGAAATCCTGAAATTTTGAAAAAAGCACATCGGATTATTCCGGGATTTCAACAGGTGAAGATTGATATGCTGAAGGAACTTTGAGAGCCGAAAAGTCACGAGTCTCGAGTCGCGAGTCTCGAGTCGCGAGTGAGAATAAGATGTGGTAAAGGGGCGAGAGAATAATTTAGAATTCAATCTCGGCGGCCTTCGCAGACTCTTGTGCAGAGGGAATCCCTATGAAACGGTTATAAATTTGAAGGTTTATTTTTTAATAAAGAAATGAAAGAACATTATAAAGAAGACGCCTGGAGCATTATAGAAGAAGGATTTCATGCCGAAATGCAAAAGTCGTCTGAAAGTATTTTTAGCCTTGGAAATGGTCGGATGGGCCAGCGGGCAAATTTTGAAGAGGATTATAGCGGCGAAAGCCTTCTTGGGAATTATGTGGGTGGAGTTTACTACCCCGATAAAACACGTGTAGGCTGGTGGAAAAATGGGTATCCCGAGTATTTTGCGAAAGTGCTCAATGCTGCCAATTGGATTGGAATACGGGTTACCGCAAATGGTGAATTGCTCGATTTGGCGACCGCAAAAGTTTCAGAATTCCGGCGTGAGCTAAATATGAAGGAAGGCTATCTGCACCGGACGTTTACAGCAGAATTGCCAAATGGTATTAAGCTTAAAGTTGATGCCAGGCGGTTTTTGAGCATGCAGGTCTTTGAAGCCGGACTTATTCGCTATAGCGTTACCCCACTTAACTATTCGGGCGAGATTGAATTTGGTTGCTATATCGATGGTGACATTAAAAACGAGGACTCAAACTACGATGAAAAATTCTGGGCAGAGGTGACCCGCGAAACTGGAAATGATACGTCTGCCCTGATCATTCGCACCAAAAAACTTGATTTTCACGTGTGTACAGCCCAGAAAATTGTGCTTACAAAAAATGGCGAGAATCAGACTTTTACAAGTATAGCGACCGAAAAGGAAAAATATGTAGAGAACCTAATTTCTGTAAGCGCTACCGAAGGCGATGAAATAGTAGTTTATAAATACGCTGCCAACGTTTCTTCGCTCAATCACGATAAAAGTGAATTGATGAATCAGGCGATGCAAGTAGTGTCGCGCTGCTCGGTAGATGGTTTTGATGAGATGCTCGAAGATCAGAAAAATGCCTGGGCCGAGCGCTGGAAAATGAACGATATTGTAATTGAAGGCGATGTGGCAGCACAGCAGGCTATTCGGTTTAATATTTTTCAGCTCAACCAGACTTATACAGGCGATGATGCACGCTTAAATATTGGCCCTAAAGGCTTTACGGGCGAGAAATACGGTGGAAGTACCTATTGGGATACAGAGGCTTATTGCCTGCCATTTTACATGCTTACAGCAGGACAAGATGTAGCTAAAAATCTCTTACTCTACCGCTACCGTCAGCTTAATAAGGCTATTGAAAATGGCGAAAAGTTGGGCTTTAAAGCGGGTGCAGCTCTCTACCCTATGGTTACCATGAATGGTGAAGAGTGCCATAATGAGTGGGAAATAACTTTTGAAGAAATTCACCGAAATGGCGCCATTGCCTACGCCATTTACAATTATATAAAGCACACCGGCGATTCCGGTTATCTCATGGAAGGCGGGCTGGAAGTGCTTTTGGCAATTTCCCGATTCTGGAGCCAGCGCTTTAACTGGAGCGACCACAAAAAGCAGTACGTAATGCTCGGCGTTACAGGGCCAAATGAGTACGAAAACAACGTAAACAACAATTGGTACACCAATTATATAGCCCGATGGACAATGCAATATACCATGGAGTGCATGGAATACTGTCGCGAAGATTCGGGTTTCTGGAATGAATTTATTCAAAAAACCAGCTTTGTTAACGACCAGGAGCTTACGCAATGGCGTAAAATTGTAGACAATGTATATGAACCTCGGTTAGAAGGGAGCAATATTTACCTTCAGCAAGATGGATATTTAGATAAAGAAGATCGCTTGGCCGAAGATTTAGATCCACAGGAGCGACCTATAAATCAGCACTGGAGCTGGGATAGGATTTTGAGATCGGTGTTTATTAAACAAGCCGATGTGCTTCAGGGAATGTACTTCTTTGAAGATGATTTTAGCGAAGAGGTAATTCGCGATAATTTTAATTATTATGAACCTAGAACGGTGCATGAGTCTTCCCTTTCGCCATGTGTGCACTCGGTCATAGCAAGCAAACTCGGAATGGAAGAGAAGGCTTATGAAATGTACCTCCGCACGGCGCGCTTAGACTTAGATGATTACAACCACGAAGCGGATGAAGGTTTGCATATTACCTCCATGGCCGGCACGTGGATAGCTGTAATAGAAGGTTTTGGGGGCAAGCGTGTACACGATGGAATTTTGAGTTTTGATCCTGTAATACCTCCACAATGGGACTCGTATCGGTTCAACCTGGTTTACAGAAATGTAATAATCCGGGTAGGCGTTTCCGCAAATGGCGTTTCGGTAAAAACAGAATCTGATGGCGAACTGGAAATATTGATTTACGGCAAGTCGCACAGGCTTACTGCCAATAACCCCATAAATGTGGAAAGATGATAAAACAACTCGGTATTTTGGCGCTTGCTGTTCTTATTTTTGGATGTAGCGATGAGGATAAAATGAACGCGAAAAAAGAGATTATTTCTGGAAGTGATATCGTGGGGTTGGCAAGTCCGATAAAACTGAGTTACGATTCTACCACTGTTTTTTTGCTCGATTATTTTCAAGATGCTGCAAAAATTGATAGCGTAATCCTTCCGGCAAATGCCGAGTACAGCTTTGATAAAGAAAAGGCTACCATTGAAATTACCGATTTTGAAAATGGAGATCCGCTTTCGCTGCTTTCTGTGATTTACAGCGGTAAGCAATACGATATTCCGGTTTTTAAAAGTAGAGATTTGCCTTTTAGGTACACCTATGAATCAATGAACCCGGGAGCCGGAAAAATTGCGCTAAAAGGAAATTTTAATGGATGGAATCAAGCGGCAACACCGTTGCAAAAAGATGATGATTCTTGGTCGGCAAATTTGATTTTGGAGCCGGGGCTTTACGAATATCTGGTGGTAGAAGATGGAAAGGAAATGCTCGACCCAAATAATCCCAATAAGAAAGACAACGGACAGGGTGGGTTTAATTCCACTTTTCGGGTGGGCTCGGATACCGGGGTGCCGCATATTTCAACCTATGGTTTTTTGGGAGATTCAATTGTTATTCACTTCCCGAGTGATCTGGAAAATCCTTTCATTTTTTGGAATAACCACCGCCTCGATACTGCCTGGTACCGCCGCAATGGCGATCGCTTAAGTATTGATTTGCCTGCCGCTTCTGCGGAAGCGCAACGATCTGATTTACGCGTTTTTGCACACAATGGTGAGCAGCGAACCAACGATATTCTCATTCCACTTCAAAAAGGAAAACCGCTTGAAAATCCGACTGACTTACCGCGTAGCGATAAGCAAAAGCTGGCCATGTATTTTATGATGGTAGATAGGTTTGTAGATGCAGACAAAGAAAATGACCTTCCGGTAAATGATCCCGAAATACTCCCTCCGGCAAATTATTATGGAGGTGATCTAGAAGGAGTAGATGCTAAAATAAAAGACGGTTACCTCAAAGATTTGGGAATGAACACAGTTTGGCTTTCCCCCATTGCCCAAAACCCGCTTGGCGCATACGGACTTTGGGATAAAGGTGGAGTGCGAAGCAAGTTTTCAGGATACCACGGCTACTGGCCAATCTCTTCTTCGCAGGTTGATTTTAGATTTGGCGATGCCCAGATACTCGAAAAGTTGATTGATCGCGCCCATAATAAGGATATGAACGTAATACTTGATTATGTGGCAAACCACGTGCACGAAGAGCATCCCGTTTATAAGCAACATCCCGATTGGGCTACAAATTTATACCTTCCCGATGGCTCGCTAAATACCGAAAAATGGGACGAGCACAGACTTACAACCTGGTTTGATACTTTTATGCCAACCCTCGATTTTAGCAGGCCAGAGGTGATTGACGCCATGACAGATTCTGCTCTTTTTTGGTTTCAGAATTATCAGCTCGACGGGTTTCGGCATGATGCTACAAAGCATATTCAACTTGAGTTTTGGCGCGAGCTTACCCGAAAATTGAAGTATCAAGTAATATTGCCCAATAACAGACCTGTTTACCAAATTGGAGAGACCTACGGAAATGCTCAATTAATTGATAGTTATGTGGGTAGCGGTCTCCTCGACGCCCAATTTGATTTTAATCTTTACGATGCAGCAGTTGGCGCTTTCGCGAAAGACGATGGCTCGATTGAAAACCTGAATCGGGTATTAAATCAAAGTCTTTCGGTATATGGAAATCATCACTCGATGGGAAATATCTCTGGAAACCAGGATAGAACCCGTTTTATTTCCTACGCAGATGGTTCCGTTGATTTTGGCGAAGACCCAAAACTCGCCGGATGGACTCGGAAAATTGAAATAAAAGATAATATTGGCTACAGCCGTCTGGCCATGCTCCACGCGTTTAATTTTACGATTCCCGGTGTGCCGGTAATTTACTATGGTGATGAAATAGGGATGCCCGGAGCAAACGATCCCGACAATCGCAGGATGATGCGCTTTGGTAAGGATCTAAATAAAAAAGAATCAGAGTTACTCAAAACCGTTACTAAAATTGCCAACCTCCGTCAAGAAAAAATGGCTCTGCTTTACGGCGATTTGGTGGTGCTGAATGCTGGTGAGAAGGAGTTTGTTTATTTGCGAAATTACTTTAAGAAAACAGCTATTGTGTTTTTTAATACATCGCGAAAATCAAATACGATATCTGTGGAAATTCCCGAGTATTATTCATTGGAAAATATCAAAGCCAATTTTGGTCACAAAATAAAAATCGATGGCAGAAAAATAACTATTGAGCTGCCGCCGGTTTCGTATGAAATCCTAACCAATTAATATGAAAAATACTTTTTTAGTCGCATTGATTTGCTGTATTGCAGCATCGTGCGGAAATGCGCCAAAAGAAAAATCTGAATCTGAATCGATGGAGAAGAAAGCCGACACTGTTTCGCATGCCGAATGGTCGAAAAACGCTACGATTTACGAAGTAAATATTCGTCAATACACACCCGAAGGCACATTTAGTGCGTTTGGCGAAAGCCTGCCCAGACTAAAAGATATGGGTGTGAAAATACTCTGGCTTATGCCGATAAATCCGATAGGTGAAAAAAATAGAAAAGGTACAAAGGGAAGCTACTATTCGGTGCGCGATTACAAAGGCATAAATCCCGAATTTGGAAATTTAGATGATTTTAAATTACTTGTAAAAGAAGCGCATGATCTTGATATGAAGGTGATTATAGACTGGGTAGCAAATCACAGTGCGTTTGATAATGTGTGGACAGAAACCAACAAAGATTGGTACGAACTCGATTCTGTTGGAGCGCTAATGCCTCCTCACGGCACCGATTGGTGGGATGTTGCTCAATTAAATTACGATAATGCAGAAATGCGATTGGCAATGATAGATGCCATGCAATACTGGTTAAAAGAAGCAGACATCGATGGTTTTAGATGCGATGTAGCCGAGATGGTTCCAATGGATTTTTGGATTACTTGCCGCGATTCACTTGATAAAACCAAGCCAGGCGTTTTTATGCTCGCCGAAGGTCAACACCCCGAATTGCACCAGGCATTTGATATGACCTACGCCTTTGAGTTTTTGCATCTGATGAACGGCATTGCAAAAGGTGAAAAAGAATTGTCTGAAATAGACAGTTTTCTCAAAGAAGAAAAAGTAAAATACAGCCCCGAGGATTACCGAATGTTTTTTACCACCAGCCACGACGAAAATTCGTGGAATGGAACCGTATTTGAACGCTACGGAAAGGGGCATAAAGTGTTTGCAACCCTCGCTTTTACCATTGCGGGAATGCCTATGGTTTACAGCGGTCAGGAAGCGGGACTGGATTATGCACTTGAGTTTTTTGAGAAAGATTCCATTAAATGGGGCGATATTAAATTGAATGATTTTTATTCAAAACTTCTCAACCTGAATCGTGAAAACAAAGCAATGTGGAATGGCGAATACGGCGGAGAACTTACCCGTTTAAAAACAGATGCTGATGAAGCCGTTTATGCCTTTTCGCGGAAGCGTGAAAACAATGAAGTTGTAGTAATTTGCAATTTGAAAGACACCTACGTAAAAACAAAATTTGATTCTGTTCCTTCCGGAGATTTTAAGCCGCTTTTTGATCAGGAAAGTCTTGAATTGATTGGCAAAAACGGCTTAGAACTGGCGCCTTATGGGTTTCATGTATTTTATCGGTAGGTTGTAAATGGGATTGAGACAATTCTGTAAACTGAAAGGGTTTGTATAAATTCTCTTATCCATAGGAAAGTCATTCGATAAATCCGCAATTAGTGTAGGATAATAACTTTTAATATTTGGATGCGCTGCAAATAGAATGAGTTTAGATTTTGAAAGGAGAATAACTTTATTGTTTTGAGAAAATTTTTGACATCTAATTAGTGAGAGCTAAGTTTCTCTCATTTTGAAACTTAAAACGTTAAACAATCATAAATATTATTTATTTTTCACATATTTCAACACTTTGAAATTGAGTTGCTTGCGAAAAATTGGCTAATGATACGCGCCGATCTCAAGAGGAGCAGTTTATAAAAAAGTATTTTTTTTTAACTAATTTTAGAGTTCATTCTTAAAACCTTTATAACCATGGAATATTCTAAATTGAAGCCACAAGCCACAAGCCACAAGCCACAAGCCACAAGCCACATTACTTTTTATTAATCTTCTTTTTAATATTTGGAATTGTTCAAATTCAAGCTCAGCAGGATTTTATAATACCTGCGGAACTTGCCAAGAGAGATTCAGTTTTGCCACGTTCTATTACGGCAGCAGAAGTGTATCAGAATTTTGATGACTTAATGCAAAGTCCCGACACCAACTTGGCGCACGCGAAAAAAGTTGCTCAACGCTGGATGGCATACAGTATGCCGTACTTAAATGTTGACTCGGCCACAGGTGCGCTGACAAATAAACCTTTCAACGATGCTATGAAAGCTATTTACACTAGTCCTTTACAATGTGGTGAAGCTGATTTAGCAAGTTGGGAGAGTGATGGTCCAAAATTCATACCTGATTGGCTTTTTCAAGGGCGCTTTTATGAGTTGCTTCAAGATGGAAGTAAGTTGAAAGGTGGTAAGTTTATTATTAAGCACTAAAGAGAATGTCAGTTTTGAAGAAGATGATTCTTGGCGTACTGGTATTTATCAGTTTAGGTCTACTAAACCAAGTGGTTTCACAACAACCTACATATACCATTGATGAGAATTTTAATACGGGGGAGCTATTCCGAGATGGCTCTTCCGTTGCTGATTTTCTCATTTTAGATGATGGCAGATATTTGGTTGGAGGTGGTTTTTCAAATTATGGTGTAAGTCCTGTGGAAGGGTTTGGAATGATTTTTAGTAATGGCGCTTGGGATAATAGCTTTATAACAGGAATTTGTAGCCCTATTGAGATTATTTTGCAAGAGGATGGATTTGTCTTTCCGTACATAACGAATCTCTTTAAAGTAACTATGGATGGTGATTTTTGGAGCTCAGCACATGGCGTTTTTTGGCCAGAATATAATATTGGTGGCACTTTTAGCCCTTATAACGTAGCGCGTGCTTGGGATGTTTATCAAATGGAAGATGGTGATTTATTGATTGGAGGTGCTATTTCTAGTGATACACTGCAACCTAATTTATTTCGAGGCATCACACGTATCCACGCAGATGGCACTCACGACCCAACCTTCCCAATAATAAATATTACACCAAATAATTCTTCGGGAGCTGTGCGAGAGATTTTTCATGCGCCAAATGGGAGTTGGTACATTTCAGGAAGTTTTACGGCCATAAATGGGCATGAAACCAACCATGTAGCCAAGCTTACAGCAGAATTTACAGTTGACACTACATTTGTTTCACCATTTATGTATGACGGTCCTGTAAATTATACCGAAGATATAATTTTAATAGATGAACAGAGTCGGGTATGGGTAAGTGGGTATGACATGCGCTTACTGGAAAACCCAAATGACACCATTCAGCTTTGTAGGCTATTGCCTGATGGAGTGTTAGATTCAACATTTCCTTTAATCAAGCTAAAGGGTGTATATCCAGATTCTTGGATGACTTGGAAACCAAGTTACGCGAGAGGTGCTAGTGAACTTGAAGATTACCCAGGGAATTATTTGATTTATGGTTCGTTTAGCCATTACAATGATACAATACAGCCCTGTATTACTGTAATTAATGATGCTGGAGTGATACAAGATAATTTCTTTCAGGGAGAGGGTGCTACTAAATATACACCTTTTGATGATGATGATTTTATTTACCCTGCTGTTACTATTGTAGAGCAATTAGAGAATGGCGATTTGCTTGTCGGTGGTGGTTTTAGTGAGTTTATGGGGCAAACACATCACAGCGTCGTAAAGCTTACGCAAGGTTTTGTTGGAGTAGAAGAAACTAAACAAAAAATTGATATTAAAACCTATCCCAACCCGGCAAGTGATAATCTACATATTTCTCTTCCAACAGGCAGAGCCATCAGTGGCAACATTTACAATGCCGTAGGGATGCAGGTCTTAGATTTTCCATTTGTTAATAGTCAAACACAAGTTGATATTCGCAAACTCGAAGTGGGTATTTACTTTGTAAAAGTTCAATTGGAGAATGGGCAAATAGCATTTGGGAAGTTTATTAAACAGTAGAAATCAAAAATGATGAAATATTTAGCAATAATTATTCTTTTTTTTAGTCTTTCAAGAGCTGCTGCACAAAACGATTCTTTAATGCCAAATTTGACAGCGCATTATAGAGTTCTTTGCTTTACTGATTCACCATGGGATGTTGAACAGGACATATTTTTTTCTAATCCCAATCCGGCTTATGACACCGTAGATGTTTACAACCAATATGATGAGCTGTACGCCAAACTATATATGGACACACTAAAAGTTTGGATTAAGAGAATAGATTATATTGATGATTGCTATGTTGGTTGGCCGGAAGATTTTACCAATGAATGGGAATTGCTTTATGATTTTGGACTTGAAGTGGGTGACACAGCGTATTCACCGTATTTCGATATAGGTATAATCACATCCATTGAAGAAATACAAGTTCAAGGTCAAATTCGTAAGAAGTTTATAATTAACGAAGGAATTAATGCTTACATACAAGGGATTGGTGACACACGACACCCGTTCTATCCTAAGATGTATATGTTTGAAAACAACTATAAAACATGTACATCTCAATTGAATTATATAGGCCCTTCACCAATTGATAGCATTACATTTTCACCCGATTGCAATGGCGAAATTCTATCTACAAGCCACATGGAATTAATAAATTTTAATATTTACCCCAACCCGGTAAGTGATAAATTACATATTTCGCTTCCGGCAGGTGTTGCTATAAGTGGCAGCATATACAACGCCGTAGGGATGCAGGTGTTAGATTTTTCTTTTGTCAATAGTCAAACACAAGTAGATATTCGCAAACTCGAAGTCGGCACTTACTTTGTAAAGATTGAATTAGAGAATGGCAAAGTGGGTATAAACAAGTTTGTGAAAACAAGATGAATGGAATTTTGAAGACGCAAAAAAGTGTAGATTTTGTATTTTTAAAACATAATGAAACCAAATTCGTGAAAACATGAAACTTTCTATACTCATCCTTATTTCTTTATTTGCTGCTCAAGCAGTTGTTGGCCAAGATTGGCAACCCATTTACTTAAATGAAACTTTAAACTATCAATCCTCTGCCAGTCCGGATGAGCCAATCGGTGTATTTGCAAGCGATCTGTCCGAAAATGCTGATTCGTCTGATGTTAGGTTAACACTCGATACCGATACTTTAGACGAATGTGACTGCGAGTCCATCTGTTTTCGCTTAAAAGCTGACTTTCTGCAAAGCAGTTTGGCCTATTTATCCGGTGGTGTTTTAGTGTTTCAAAATCCTGATACCTTTTACATCCATACACAAGCCAATACTGGCGATTCATGGGTTTTTGAGAGTGATAATGCAGGAAATGAAATTATGGCTACTGTGTCTTCGGCTACTGCAGTAGAGGTGCTAGGTCAAGAAGATAGCTTGAAGGTTATCTCGCTTGGAACAGACGAGGAAATTCATTTATCAAAATTTCATGGTATTACAAAATGGATTAGCTCAACAGATACGCTTGTGCTAACTTCTATTCCTAAAAGAGAATTGGGAAGCGCTTATCTCACAAAAGCAGAAGTTTATGATTTTAATGTTGGAGATGTGTTTTGCTATGTTACGGATGATAAAGACTTTACTCCCAATGAAGGGCCTTCAACGGAAACAACCATAAAATACAGACGGATACTCCGATTTGAAGTCCTAAATATTTCAGAAAATGATAGTATAAGAGAAATAGAATTTTCTTTAAGTGGAATTCGGAAATCATTTAGTCAGTATAATTCCGGGCCTCCAAACATTTCACAGAGCTATTTTACTGATACTGTTCTTTCAATTATTAATCTCTCATCACATGAAAATATGTTTGAGTTGCCTTTGAATAAATATTGGTATCGCGGTGCATATATAAATCCGAATGAAGATTATTGGGCGATTGGTGAGCATGATGCCTTTTTTCAAGAATCTGAAGATCCCTTTATGGATCCTCAAAGTGCAAAAATGGTTCATTTAAATGCCGAAATGTTCAATGATCTGAAGATGTTGAGCTTCGGAATGAAAAATGTTGATTTAGGATTTGATTCCGAAACTACTATTTTGGAACTTCTGGATATTGAAATGTATTTGGAAGCGAATAAAGATTTTATTACATATTGTGAGAATTGGCAAAATTATGAGGCAGACCCCTACATACCAGGTGATACACTGTATGATTTATTTGAATCTTACAGAGATGACTTTAAAATGAGTGCTGAAGGTATTGGTGTCGTGGTTTATTATGGACAGTTCATGTATAGCATCGGACCTATAGCTACTTTTAAATCATTCTTAACCGGGTACAAAAAGGGAGAAGAAACCTATGGTTATGTACCCGAGATAATAGACCTTATTTCTGTGGGAACTGCTGACCTTTCTGCCCCTATCAACTTTTCGGTATTTCCGAATCCAGCGACCAGCTCTATTCAAGTGGCTTTGCCATCATCAGAATCCGGTCAATTAGAAATTTTCGATATTTCGGGTAGAGTGCTGTTTACAATGCCACTTAATTCTGAAAGAGTAGAAATGGATATCAATCAATATCCACCTGGTGTTTACCTTATTCGTGTAGAAACTCAAAATGGAATTGGCGTCAAGAAGATTGTTGTTTCACGTTAAGATGAATTAAGCAAATAGTGTATTAGTAACACTTATAAAGACATTACGAAATGAAAATCCGATATCCATTACTCCTTATTCTATTGTTAATGGCCGTTGGTGCCCAAGCACAAACTGCGCTACTACAACAAGGCAATCAATGGTATTATAACGTGTATTGCCTTATAATGCCAAATTGTGGATATACCAATTACAGTGTGGGGCAAGACACACTTATAAATGACGTATCGGGAACTATAGTCCATGAAAGTTCGCTTCAAGAATTGGCAACGGAACCTGAATCTGAAATTATTATTCTTCGGCAATCAAATGATACGGTTTTCAAGTATTCACCGGAAGCCCAAGTGTGGCATACACTATATGACTTTGGCGCTCAGCCCGGCGATATTTGGGATATACAATCTGAGACCTACGTAGGTTACGGAGAGGAAGATCAGCCCGAAACATTCAGAATAACGGTAGATTCTATCGATCAAATAGTTATTGGTCAAAATACGCATCGGGTAATCTACACCTCGGCCTGGAGTGATGGCATCGTACCCAGCGATTTTCACTTCGGTAATAATGGCGGTCGAATCATTGAAGGTATCGGACCGGTTGATCAGGCGCATGGGCTCATTGGTCAAAGTGTTTTTGAGATGTTACCGCTACAGAATCCGAGTTTTGCGTGCTTCCTGAACAATGATGAATTAATTTGGGGAAGTGACAGCAGTCCGTGTAATGCGCTTTCGGTAGAAGGGATGAAACCAAGCTTAGCCAAACTTAACATCTATCCCAACCCTGCATTTGAAAGTTTTCAAATTGAATTACCGGATAAATCTGCCGTTTTACAATTTTACACTACTGATCATAAATTACAAAAGATCGTTGAACTCAGCGGAAGATTTCAACATACATCTATCTCGCTTGAAGGCTTGACACCCGGTTTTTACATTATACGCCTCATCGATCAAGATGGTAAAGTTATGGGTTACAACAAGATGGTGAAATTATAGGATAGCTTTATTTCTCCTAAGCTGCAAGTTCTTAAAAGTGAAGGTCGAAATTTTGAAATCATTTCGGTAAGTTACAAATGCTTTCGGACTGTTGACTTCTTAATTCTACGCGTATTCTCAGTAACTTTTTGAACTTTAGTATTTTCTAAAGAGAGCAAGGAAATATCAAGTGCTTTTTCTATTTCTACAAGTGTATCGACAGTAAAGTTATGTGTTCCTGAAAGCCATTTGGTTATTACAGATGGGTTTTTTTGACCTACAGCTTCCATAAAATCTTTATTGTTCCACTTCTTACTTTTGAGAACTTTAAATATTCTGGAAGCAAGTATCATTTTAGCGTCAGTCTTTGCCTGATCTATTGGCGATATTTCCGCTAATAATTCAGCTAGTATATTTTTTTTTGTATTATTCATTGCCGCATTTTTATTATATATCAATGTCTATATCAAATTCGAAATCTCCTTCAAGCTCAATTGCGTTATCAGAAAAAGCCAACTCTTTATATCGCATTAGCTCTCCCATGTGCGTTGAAATAGATCGAAGAAAGTAATTTGTGTTTTGAAGCATATCATCTTTTTGTAAAGAACGTATGGATTTCGATTTAAAACCTCCACTTCCAACTATAAGTACACCTTTTCCGAATCTAATACAATAGAGGCGAAGGTTGCTATTAGGTTTGTCGTAAAGAGCTCTCCTGGTTTTCCTTCTTTTGTTTTAAAGAAATACTCCTCTGCTCCCTATCGATTTTAAACGTTTTAGTATATCAATGGTTTCATTTTTAAACTTTTACGTAAATTCTTCTAAAAATAATTCCAGTAGACTATCTTTTAGAAAATCATCATTTTCATCTGCAAGAATGATCGAGTAGATTGATGCTTTTTTCCCACTGAGCAATTTAATTTTAACGAGTTTGCATTTCATTTTGATATTGTACAAATGTAGATAATTTCACTTAAAAGTGAAATTAAAAATCAAAATTTGAACTTTATTAACTACTTAATGAGTTGGTAGGAGGTTCAAAATTATAAAATTAAGCAGATACATGCGTCATTTTTCGAAAATGTAGGAATAGTTTTGGATTCTGCAATATGCCTCTCAAATATCTATAAACTAATTAGATTAAGGGAATTCAGAGATTTGTTTGCATATTATATAGTTTCGCTGATAATATCCCACTTTATGATTCGAAAGTCGATATTATTATAACTTAAGTGGTGTTGTGAGCCAATCAAAACCTGCTGTAGAAGCGGGTTTATTTCTGAATTTCGGAATGAAACTTTATTCATGTTTAAAATATTTTTTTCCAAATGAAATGCCACCTGTATAATTTGCACTTGAGAAATTATTCTAAAGAGAATTGCGCAAAAAAATAGTATATCCACCTTTTCAAATTTAGGGATAGTATATGTAGTTGAACTATATTTGGCCGTGGAGATTGGATAGCCTTGAGGAATAAAGAGGCATGAAGATAATCGAATTAAAATGAAAAAAACATGAAACTCGCCATAATTGCACACGATGGAAAAAAAGCCGAAATGGTTCGTTTTCTAACAGATCATCATGAATTTTTACAACGCAACGATGTACAACTGGTAGCTACAGGTACCACCGGAATGCACGTAGAGCGCGCAGGACTCGACGTGCAAAAAGTAGCTTCAGGGCCGCGTGGTGGCGATGCGCAAATAGCGGCAATGGTTACAGAAGGTGCCATAACAGCAGTGTTCTTTTTTCGTGATCCCCTTGATCGACACCCCCATGAGCCCGATATTGCCATGCTTATGCGGATATGTGATGTGCATAATGTACCTTTGGCAACCAACCCGGCCACGGCCGAATTGATAATAAAAGGATTTGAACAACCGTAAAAATAGTTAAGATGAATAAGAAATTTCGTTCAGGAGTGCTTCATGGTCAAGAAGTTACCGATCTGCTAAATTATGCCAACCAAAATGATTTTGCACTGCCCGCCGTTAATGTCATTGGAACCAATTCTGTAAATGCTGTTTTGGAAACTGCCCGCGACCTCAACTCACCGGTTATGATTCAATTTTCGAATGGAGGTGCACACTTTTTTGCCGGAAAAGGCCTTAGCAATGAAAACCAAAAAGCCGCTGTAGCAGGCGGTGTGAGCGGTGCGCTTCACGTACACGAAATGGCAAAAGCATACGGTGTGCCAGTAGTATTGCATACAGATCATGCTGCCAAAAAACTCCTTCCGTGGATTGACGGATTACTCGATGCCGGCGAAGCTTATTACAAGAAAAACGGCCAGCCGCTTTACAGCTCGCACATGCTTGATCTTAGCGAAGAGCCCATTGAAGAAAACATTGAAACCAGTGCACGCTATTTTGAACGCATGAACAAAATGGGCATGACTCTAGAAATAGAACTTGGTGTAACAGGCGGTGAAGAAGATGGCGTGGACAATTCAGATGTGGATAGCTCAAAGCTTTATACACAGCCCGAAGAAGTGGCTTATGCTTACGAAAAGCTAAAAGCTATTTCAGATAATTTTACGATTGCCGCCGCTTTTGGAAATGTACACGGAGTTTACAAACCCGGAAACGTTTCGCTGAAACCCATTATTCTTAAAAATTCGCAAGATTATATTATCAAGAAATTCAATACCGGTGAGCAGCCTGTAAACTTTGTTTTTCACGGTGGTAGCGGTTCTTCGCAAGCCGAAATCCGCGAAGCAATATCTTATGGTGCCATTAAAATGAATATCGATACCGACATGCAATGGGCATATTGGGATGGCGTAAAGAATTACTACAAATCAAATGAAGGATTTTTGCAATCGCAAATCGGAAATCCTGATGGCGATGACAAACCGAATAAGAAATACTACGATCCACGCGTGTGGTTGCGCAAAGGCGAAGAGACTTTTGTTCAACGACTTAAACAAGCCTTTGAAGATTTGAATTGCGTAAATAAAAACGCTTAATCTTCTTCGATTTTTATGCTGCCCAAAGTTTCCTTTGCCGATACGGACTCATATAAGATTTTAAAAGATCATGCCGCGCGCATGAATAATATTTCCATGCGCCAGCTTTTTAAGCAAGATCAAGATAGGTTTAAAAAGCTTACTTCATGCTTTGAAAATATTCTGCTTGATTATAGCAAGAATAAAATAGATGATGCGGTGATGAGCACTCTTACTGATTTGGCAAAAGAGTGCAAACTCAATGAGGCCATTGAAGCAATGTTTTCGGGAGCGGAAATCAATGAAACAGAGGGCAGAGCTGTTTTGCATACGGCACTCCGTACGCAAAGTGATGCCCCAATTATAATTGACGGCGAGAATATTATTCCTGAAATACGTGCGGTTCAAAGCCAAATGAAATCCTTTTCTGAAAAGGTGATTTCTGGGCAGTGGAAAGGATTTACGGGTAAACCAATCCAGCACATTGTAAACATTGGAATTGGCGGATCTGACCTTGGGCCGGTCATGGTTACCGAAGCGCTCAAAGCGTATTCAAATCATCTAAAACTGCACTTTGTAAGCAATGTTGACGCAACGCATATTGCTGAAGCCTTTAAACTTATAGATCCTGAAACCACGCTTTTCATCATTGCTTCCAAAACTTTTACCACACAGGAAACAATGACCAATGCGCACACAGCCCGAAAGTGGTTTTTGGAAAATGGTGGTTCTGAAAAAGATATTGAACAGCATTTCATTGCACTTTCTACCAATGTGGAAGCTGTGCAGAAATTTGGTATTCACCCCGATAACATGTTCCGCTTTTGGGATTGGGTAGGAGGGCGGTATTCGCTTTGGTCGGCTATTGGACTTTCCATTTCGCTGGCTATTGGTTATGATAATTTTTCGGATTTGCTGAAAGGTGCTGCCGCAATGGATACCCATTTTCGCGAAAAGCGCACGGCAAGTATGCCAGCCGTTTTGGCCTTGCTCGGAATCTGGTACAATAATTTTTTCGATGCTCAAAGTCAGGCTATTTTGCCTTACGATCAGTACATGCACAGATTTGCCGCCTATTTTCAGCAGGGCGATATGGAGAGTAATGGAAAGTCTGTTGATAGAAACGGAAAAACAGTCTCTTATCAAACCGGTCCGATTATTTGGGGAGAGCCCGGCACCAATGGGCAGCACGCATTTTATCAGCTTATTCATCAGGGTACGAAGTTCATTCCCTGCGATTTTATTGCACCGGCTCAAAGTCAAAATCCCATCGGCAATCACCACGTAAAGTTAATGGCAAACTTCTTTGCCCAAACAGAAGCTTTAATGAATGGCAAAACATCGGCGGAAGCCAAAACCGACCTTGAAGCAGCAGGAAAATCACCCAAAGAAATAGAAGAGCTATTGCCACACAAGGTTTTTGAGGGTGACAATCCCACAAATTCTATTCTTGTTAAGAAAATAAATCCCCATACCCTCGGTAGCCTTATAGCCATGTACGAACACAAAATTTTCGTGCAGGGTGTTATTTGGAATGTGTACAGCTTTGACCAATGGGGCGTAGAGCTTGGAAAAGTGCTGGCTCAAAAAATTCTTCCAGAACTCGAATCATCCGAGCTGGTAAATTCGCACGATGCGAGTACAAATGGACTTATCAATGCCTTTAAGGCAATGCGCTAAGTATCGTTTATCACCATTTTTGAAACAAGTTTTTTGTTAAGGTCGTATGAAATTGCGAAACCTTGCACGTCGAAAGACAAGCTAAGAAACGAAAAACTAAAACGATGAAAAAAATTTTACTCCCCTTGTTTATGGGTGCGGTGGCTTTTTCTGCCAATGCGCAAATTAGTAATGGTGATTTTGAAAGATGGGACAAAGTGCTTCTATTTCAACATCCTTCCGGGGCTTCAGCAACGATGAGTTCAAATTATGAAACCTATTTTGATAATGGGCTTCTCAATGTTACCAAAGAAGAAGTAAACGGTAATTCCTTTGTGCGAATAGAAAATATTATGGGTACAGAAAATGTACAGCCGGGATTTTTTATTTTTGGGAAAGTTCCTTCTGAGGATATGGTGTTTAGCGCCGGCAATCCAATTTCGGATGTCAATATGACCGGTATATCAATGGACTTAAATTACGATATGCTTGATCGTGAAGGTTTTGTAATTGTGCAATTTAAGAACGGAAATACTCCCGTAGGCGAAGGGAATTATGGCCCGGGAACCTATTTTTTTCCTATTTCGGGAAGTCAGGATTGGAGCAATACTGAATTTTTATTTGACAATCCTATAGATCCGTCAGCAAATACCTGCGTCGTCGCTCTTGCATCTGCAGATCTTATTAATGAGGATTTGCCATTTGCCGAAGGTTCCTTTATGGAGGTTGATAATATCGCTTTTATAGGTTCGGAAAGTACTTTTCAAGGAGGCGACTTTGAATTCTGGTCGTATGTGGAGCCACTATACGTGCCGGGCGATTGCTATGTAGATATACATCCATTCGATCAAAATTACCAGAAATCTCTTGATTCGTATCAAGGTTCATTTGCCCTTAGATTGAATTCAACGTTGCGCAATGATAATGTAGATGTGGGATACGCGCTAATGGGAGAGAAAAATGAAGAAGGTGGGATTGCACCAACTATCGCATTGGGCGATATGACTATTTTATCATTTATGTATTATTATTTAGCACAGGACGATATGGGAGAAGCCAAACTTGTGTTTTACAATGAGTCTAGCGGTAGCTATACACCCGTTTACGAACATAGCATCGAGCTCACATCAAATGAAAACTATCAACTAATTGAATTTCCATTTGGAAATGAATTAGAGGAGCAGGAGATCGTTGCAACTCATATGAGTATTGAATTTAAATCGAGTATTGAGACAGAAAACATAACGGCAATAGACGGCAGTGTTCTTTTACTCGATAACGTTAGCCTTGGTAATGCACTCGGACTAAATCCGGCGATGACTAAACAATCTCTTAGACAGGTGAGGTCGTATCCAAATCCAACTATGGGGAGAGTAGTGTTTAATTTTGGTACAAATAGAGCCGGTTACTATCGTGTTTACAATCAACTTGGTAGCCAGGTTGCTATACGTGAATTTAGTAGTACAAAAGAAGTTGTTTTTGATTTGTATCCTTATCCTTCAGGCGTTTACACCTTTAGGTTTTTCCATAATGCCGGAACAGATTACGCACGCGTAATTCGCGAATAATAAGGCGATTTATCGCAGAAGCTTTCAGGGTTTTCCAAATTATATTGGTCACTGACGGCAACAAGTTTATAGGGAAGAGATCTTTTAGATCTCTTCCCTATTTTTTTATGGCTGCATTATCATTTCTGTTTTTAAGTGTATATATGACACGAAGACATTTTTTTCTATCTTGCCCGCATCTTTTAAAGAGTTAGATTATGCAGCAAAAGCCACGCCTCGGATTTTGGGAAATTTGGAATATGAGTTTTGGATTCCTCGGAATTCAATTTGGTTTTGCACTTCAAAATGCCAATGTAAGTCGCATATTTGAAACACTTGGTGCCAGTAAAGATGCCCTGCCTATTCTTTGGCTCGCTGCGCCCGTAACAGGTTTGCTCGTGCAGCCAATAGTCGGCTATTATAGCGACCGCACCTGGAACAAGCTCGGTAGAAGGAGGCCGTTCTTTCTCGCCGGCGCCATTCTCGCTTCGTTTGCACTTATCGTTATGCCCAATAGTCCCACTCTGTGGATTGCCGCCGGTACGCTTTGGCTCATGGATGGTTCTATCAATATTTCAATGGAACCATTCCGTGCTTTTGTAGGCGACAAATTACCGGATGATCAGCGCACAAAAGGTTTTGCCATGCAGAGCTTTTTTATCGGTACCGGTGCAGTAATCGCTTCGATGCTTCCCTATATTTTTACCAATTGGTTTGGTGTGAGTAATACAGCACCCGAAGGTATTATTCCCGATTCGGTACGTTACTCATTCTATATTGGAGCAGCAGCGTTTCTGGGGGCTGTGATATACACGATTGTTAAAACCAAAGAATATCCGCCGGAAGATATGGAAGCATTTCTGGCAGAGAAAGCTGAAAAGAAAGGAGTGTTTAGTGGATTGAAAGAAGCTTTTCTCGGTATTTTCTCAATGCCAAAAACCATGAAGCAGCTGGCATTCGTTCAGTTCTTTTCCTGGTTTGCGCTTTTCGCCATGTGGATTTATACAACGAGCGGCGTTACCAGTCATATTTATGGAACCGACGATACCACATCGGCATTATATAATGAAGGAGCCGATTGGGTTGGTGTTCTTTTCGCTATTTACAATGGCGTGGCTGCAATTTTTGCTTTTATACTACCTGTATTTGCCAAACTTACCAATCGAAAAATTACCCATTTGGTTTGCCTTTTCGCCGGTGGAATTGGGCTGATTTCCATTTTTTACATAACCGATCCTGCTATGCTTTTTCTTCCAATGATAGGTGTGGGAATAGCCTGGTCAAGTATACTCTCCATGCCTTATGCCATGCTGGCGGGTGCCTTGCCGGCAAATAAAATGGGCTATTATATGGGAGTTTTCAATTTCTTTATCGTCATTCCACAGATTGTGGCTGCAAGTATTTTGGGCTACTTACTCAAAACATTTTTCGGCAATGATTCGATTTATGCTTTGATAATTGGCGGAGTTGCCATGTTTTTAGCGGGCCTTCTTACGCTGCTTGTTAAGGATACGGATTAAACTTTTTGAGTCGCTAGTCTCTAGTCGCTAGTCTCTAGTCGCTAGTCTCTAGTCGCTAGTCTCTAGTCGCTAGTCTCTAGTCGCTAGTCTCTAGTCGCTAGTCACGAGTCGCTAGTCACGAGCCGCCGCTGCGAAGGGTATCCACCCTTCGCCAATTATTGTGATGACGTATTTTGAACATAGTCCGAAAGGACGCCCAGGCTAGCGTCCCGTTGAAAACCCGTAAAAACCAAAGGTTGGGGCTAGGCTGATTTTCTTCTGGCCTCTCGCCAGGCTTTCTGTTTCATAGATGGATTTTGCAAATTCACAGGATGTTTGGATGTGATTTCTAAATGGTTTTAATACCACTAAACCTGGCGAGACACCGGGCAAGGCGTCTCCAACCGGTAAGCTTGGCGACCGCGAAACCAAAAACCAAGCACCAAAAACCAGAAAACCTACCTCACTTCCCAGATAAAAGTCTCAAACGGTGCGATTTCTATTTTGTCGTCAATCGCCTTTTCTTCTCCATTTAAATTCCGAAGGAGGGATTTTCCATCCAGCAATTCTGCATAGTTCGATCTCAAAATAATTCGTTTCTCTTGAGAAGTGTTTACTGCCACCATCACTAAATCGCTGCCGCTGTGACGAAAATAAACGTACAATCCATCAACGGGTATGAATTGTGTGGTTTTACCTTCATAAATGGCAGCATTGGTTTTGCGGAAATCGGAAAGCGATTTTATGTAGTCGTAAATTTCATTTTCAACTTCTGATCGACCTTGTGGTGTAAACTTATTGAGTGAGTCGCCCTGCCAGCCACCCATAAAATCTTCACGTATTTTGCCGTGTCCTTCTGTTTCGCGCATCAGTGTTTCGGTGCCGTAATAAATGCTTGGAATGCCCCGCATGGTAAACATCAGCGCAAGACCCATTTTCATTTTGCGGATATCGCCATTTACATATCCAAAAAACCGCGCCAAATCGTGGTTATCCAAAAAGGTGACCATGTTTTCAGGCTGTTCGTAAATGTAGTCTGCGGCAAGCGTGTAGTACAGCTTACTTATACCTTCAGTCCAGTTTTGCTCTTTGGTAAGCGCGTCATTAATGGCGTAGTATAACTGAAAATCGGTTAACCCATCCAGGGAATTTTCTTCCGGAGCCAATCCATTTCCTATAAACCAGCCCTGAACTGTCGAGCCGTGCACCCACGTTTCTGCAAAGAGAAAAATATCCGGAAAATCCTCTTTTACCTGCTTAGCCCATTCGCGCATAAAATCTTGGTCGGGATAGGCGTAAGTATCAATCCGTAAGGCATCAATTTGGTACTTTTCAATCCACCAAAGCGTTTGCTGAATCAGATATTTTGCCAGAGTCTCATTTTTTTGATTCAAATCGGGCATGTGTTTGTCAAACCAGCCATCGGTAAAAACGTTTTTTTCATTCGCGGAAGCGTACCTATCCATAAGTAATGGGGCGCGGTAATTCGTGCGGGTATAGGTATTCCAAAAGTGAAACCACGAAGAGTCCGGTAAATCTTTAAACAGGTAATGTTCGTTGCCAATGTGGTTATAAACCACATCTTGAATCAATTTCATACCACGGTTGTGCAGCGAGTCAGAAAGTGCAGCGTAGAGGGCATTTGTACCAAAACGCTTATCAATTTTATAATAATCGGTAAAGGCGTATCCGTGGTAAGATTCCTCGGGTTGGTCATTTTCGAGCAGTGGGTTTGGCCAGAGTGCGGTCATTCCTAATTCTTGTATATAGTTCAGATTATTGATTATTCCCTGTATATCTCCTCCATGTCTTTCGTAGGGTTCGGCTCTGTTTGCG
Source organism: Cryomorpha ignava (assembly GCF_010686655.1). Lineage (GTDB taxonomy): Bacteria > Bacteroidota > Bacteroidia > Flavobacteriales_D > Cryomorphaceae > Cryomorpha > Cryomorpha ignava. Next base: position 154,819 of record NZ_JAAGVY010000003.1, read on the forward strand.
CCTGTTTGGTTCATATCTTCAAAGCTGTCGTTGCCGAGATCGCCATTGGCAAATCTATCGGGTGTAATTAAATAAATCGCATCTTTTTGATCAAGCCCCCGGTTATGGGCTTTTCGTGCATCGAGTCTGTAATCAACTGCAAACTTCCCGGCCTTTCCGCTACTTTCTATTGTTATCGTTTGGGGTTTCGCTTTCGCGGAAATGGACAGGTGGAGAACGACATAATTTTTGCCGGGAAGGATATTCACGCTTTTTAGAGTTACGTTTTCTGAATTATTTTTAATTGAAAACGAATTTGCAGAAACGCCTTTTTGGTGAATAAGAATTTCAAGATTTTCATCGGCCATTCCCACCCACCAGTTTGGAGGGTCGATGTGTTGAAATTGTTTCGATTTGGCTAGTTCGATGTCGCTCTTCTCTGCTCTACACACAAAATTGTCGAATATGAGTAGTGTGAATACAAGGATGAATAAAAACTTATTTGTTTGATATGTAGTCATTTAGGTCTTTTTCGATGATTTGATTGAGCTAAAAATTTTTGATTTGCCTAATTTAGATTAAATTTGTTAGTGTTAAAAGGACAATAAGTCTTTTTCGAAACCTTAAAAAGTAATAAAATGAAGAAAATTTACCTTTTGGCACTCTCTGCTATTTTCGGTGCATCCGCAATGGCACAGGTGAGTGTAACATTTCAAGTGGATATGAACGGACAAACCGTTTCTCCAAACGGAGTTCACGTAGCTGGAGCTTGGCAATTGGAAGCCGGATTTCCTGATGATTGGCAGCCAGGAACTGCTGAAATGACCGATGATAACTTAGATGGAATTTACTCTCTTACAGTAGATGTTCCGCCGGGAACTTACGGCTTTAAATATGTAAATGGTAATGCATGGGGTAGTGACGAAAATGTCCCAGCGATTGCTAGAATCGGTAATGACCGTGGTTTTGCAGTTACAGGTTGGCATGCGGATAACGGCGGTTTAACCTTGCCTGCTGTAATTTATGCAGGTGCAGCGCCTGAAGGAATGATTCCTGTTCGATTGGTTACCAATGTTTCTCAGGTAACCGAAGTTTCTCCTCTTGGTGTTCATGTAGCGGGTGATTTAATTACGCCTACGTGGGAGCCAGAGTATGGAACTGCAATGATGATCAACCCTGATGAGTATGCATATATAACTTATGTTGATGAGCCTGGTACATATGAATATAAATTTTTTAATGGAGATTTTTGGGGCACGGATGAATGGAATGGATTTGGTCAAGATGAATTACCTTTTTGTGCGAATGGCGATTTAAATAGAACCTTAGAAGTCGTAGCAGGTGGGGTGTCAACTCCGGCATATTGCTTCGAAGCTTGCGAAACTTGTGCTGAACCAAATGTAATTCTCACAGTGGATATGAGTAACGAGACTGTTACAAATGGCGAAGTTTTTGCGGCAGGCTCTTTTAATGGATTTTCTGATGAATTAATGACAGACAATGGCGACGGCACTTACACTATTGAGCTGCTTTTGTTACCAGGAATTTATCAATTTAAATTTAAAAATGGAAGTGGAGGTTGGGAAAATGTCCCATCATCATGTCAAGGAGATGGCACAGACAACCGTGATTTTACTGTAGTAGAAGATGAGATTTTTTCTCTTACACGATGCTTTGAGCAATGTGTTGAAGACTGTATTCCATATCCGGATCCATCAGACATTACCTTCCGAGTTAACATGGAAGATGTTGCAGCTATTTCACCCGATGGAGTTTGGGTAATGGGTAGTTTTACAGAACCTGATTGGCAAGGTGGTGCCACTCAAATGACTGATCTTGATGCCGACGGAATTTATGAAGCAACATTCGAAGGTGTTTCTGGTTCAGCTGACATATCTTATAAGTTTGCAAATGGTGATCCAAATGTGGTGGCATCTGAAGAAAACGGAAATTTCGCAGCAGGAGGATGTGGAGTTGCTACTGACATTGGTGGCTTTAACAGAACTCTGGTAAGAACAGGAGAAGCGATGGTACTTGATATTGTATGTTACAACGCCTGTGTTAATTGCAATTTAGTTGGTTTGGAAGAAATTGGTCTTGGAGAAGTAAATCTTTTCCCGAATCCATCGAATGGGGTAACTTACTTAGATGTTCAAAATCCAAACGGATATACCTTAATAATGAGTATTGTAGATATCACGGGTAAAACGGTTCGTGAAAACGTAGTTTTGAATTCAACACGAAACGAAATCAATACTAAAAACCTTAATGCAGGGATTTACTTCCTGAATATTGTAAATGAGCAGAATGAGCGCTCAGTTTACAAGTTGATGGTGAGATAATATTTCCTTTGTTTTTTCTTTACTAAGAAGAGCGATCTGTATACAGGTCGCTCTTTTTTTTAATTCCACAGTTTTTAGATGAATCAATCCCCACTTTCGGGGAATTTTATATTCAGTTTTTAATATTTTACATTCCCCTATTTCATCTATTTTTTAATTTCAGACGACTACGTCAGTCAAATTCTCCTTTTTGAAGCAGTCTGTAAAATATTATTAGTTAGCCTTTTAAATACTGTTTTGATTGAAATATTGAACAGAAATTGGTGCTCCGTCTATTTGTATATTTATTAGGAATACAATTTTCGGTATTGCATTTGCCTAACTAAAACCATATTAACCATCAAAAATAAAATATTATGATTACATGGATTATAGTCTTCGCAGTATTAGCACTCATATTTGCCGTATTAGGCTTTGGAGGAATTGCTAGTGGATTTGCAAGTATTGCAAAAATCATTTTTTACATCTTTCTAGTTGTACTTATAATTACACTTATCTCAAGTGCCTTTTAGGTAATTTAGAAAACCAATAAAACTATTAAACCCTTCTCATCCGAGACATCACTGTCCGGAGGGGAAGGGTTTTTTAAATGGTGTTTTTTTCGAAGATACCTTCGAAAAATATCAAAATTTAAATATGAATTACCTCATCATAAGCTGCTGCAGCGGCTTCCATAATTGCCTCGCTCATAGTAGGGTGAGGGTGAATGGTTTTAATGATTTCGTGTCCTGTAGTTTCAAGTTTTCGGATAGAAACCAATTCGGCAACCATTTCGGTAACATTAGCGCCTATCATATGGCCGCCCAATAGCTCACCGTATTTAGCATCGAAAATAAGCTTTACAAATCCATCGCTGTGGCCGGCTGCTTTCGCTTTTCCGGAAGCTGAAAATGGGAATTTTCCAACTTTTATTTCATGGCCGGCTGCTTTCGCTTCTGCCTCTGTCATACCCACGCTTGCCACTTCGGGCATACAATAGGTACAACTTGGAATGTTGCCATAGTCAATCGGCTCAACTTTCTCGCCTTTAATCTTCTCAACACATAAAATTCCTTCGGCGCTGGCTACGTGTGCCAAAGCCGGCCCCGGAATGCAATCGCCGATGGCGTAGTATCCGGGAATATTGGTTTTATAATATTCGTCAACAGTAATAAAACCACGATCTGTAGCAATGCCCACTTCAGCCAGGCCAATTTTTTCGGTGTTTGGGGTTACGCCTACTGCGCTAAGTACTACATCGCATTCTACTACTTCAGTACCTTTCTTTGTTTTAACGTGTACTTTACAGCCAGTTCCCGAAGTGTCAACTTTATCTACACTGCTGCCAAGCATTATTTTAATGCCATTTTTCTTGAAAGTTCGGGCAAGTTGTTTTGAAACTTCCTCATCTTCGCGCGGCACCACATTGTCTAGAAATTCCACAATGGTTACTTCTGTACCTAAGGTGCTGTAGAAATATGCAAATTCACAACCTATTGCACCACTTCCCATAACAACCATTTTCTTGGGTTGCTTCTCCAGTGACATGGCTTTGCGGTATTCTATTATTTTCTTTCCGTCTAGCTTAATGTTCGGCAATTCTTTGGCGCGAGCTCCGGTTGCAATAATAATGTTTTCGCCTTCTACCGTGCTTTTCTTGCCGTCGTTATCAGTAACTTCAATTTTTTTACCGGGCTTAAGCATTCCTTCGCCCATTATTACATCTACTTTATTCTTTTTCAGAAGAAAAGTAACGCCTTTGTTCATTCCGTCGGCTACGCCGCGGCTGCGTTTGATGATTTCACCAAAATCTGCTTTTGGCGAAGCTATTGAAATGCCGTAATCTGCAGCATGGTTTATATAATCAAAAACATTTGCGCTTTTTATAAGTGCTTTGGTAGGAATACAGCCCCAGTTTAGGCATATACCACCCAATGATTCGCGTTCTATTACAGCGGTTTTGAGTCCAAGCTGGCTTGCGCGAATGGCAGCTACATACCCTCCCGGGCCACTACCTAAAACTATAACGTCGTATTTCATTTCGGTTCTTTTTTTCTCATTATTGCGGTGCGAAATTAAGAATAATCCCGACTTTTAAAGGTGAATACGGCCACGATTCACATCAATTGGGTCAAATGAGATTGTCAAAGAGAGCGGCTATTCGTCAATCTGCCAGCTCTGCGGTTTGATTTCTGACAATTTTATTTTATGCTCAACAATTATTTCCTTTTGGGATGGCATTTTCTGAAATAATTAAATCAAATTTGTTAAGTACCAAATTCTACAAGAATGAACCAAGTAACTTCAAACCTGTCAATTCGCGAAATCCGCGAGTCAGACATATCGCTCATTGCGGACTATTGGTTAAAATCTGATCTTGAATTTCTAAAGAGTCTTGGTGTAGATTTGAAGAAATTACCCGAAAGGGAAGGCCTTACCACCATGCTGAAAAAGCAAATTGCGCTGCCTTATTCAGAAAAACAATCGCTGGCATTAATTTGGGAAAATGATAAAAAACCCATTGGCCATTGCAATGTTAATGGAATTAATTTCGGAAAAGAAGCCACAATGCACCTCCATCTCTGGAATGTTGAGAACAGAAAAAAAGGAATTGGGGTGTGTCTTTTAAAGCAATCTATTCCCTTTTTTTTCGAAAAACTCAATCTGGAAACCCTGTGGTGCGAGCCTTACGCGCATAATCCTGCACCGAATAAAACGCTGATGAAGGCTGGGTTTGAATTTGTAAAACGCTATGTTACAATTCCGGGGTCGCTCAATTTTGAGCAGGAAGTAAATCGGTACCGTTTTCTAATGAGATCTGGAGATGAAAATTGAACTATTTCAGGTGAATTTAAATAAAGCCAATGCCGTAGGTAGATTTGAGACCGGCGTTTAAAATATTCCAACCATCTTATTATATTTGACCCCGCGCAATGAATCCGGTAAATATTCTAAATAGCGATCAGCTCGCCATTACCATCACGCGGCTCTGCCAGCAATTGATAGAAAATCACGGCGATTTTGAAAAAACTGCAATCGTTGGTCTTCAGCCACGTGGAGTTTTTCTTGCCAATCGTATTGTAAAAGTGCTCCACGAGCTTACAGGAGTTTCCAAAATTCGACACGGAGCTCTGGATATTACTTTTCACCGTGACGACTTTCGCCGAAAGGACACACCCGCTATTCCGAGTGAGACCCAAATGAATTTTGATGTTGAAGGACTGAATGTTGTGCTTATTGATGATGTGCTATATACCGGGCGCACAATCAGAGCCGGACTAGATGCCCTTCTCGCGTTTGGAAGGCCAAGCAGGGTAGAACTTCTCGTGCTGATAGACAGAAGGTTTAGCCGCCACTTGCCGGTACAAGCCGATTATAGAGGACGCACCGTAGATGCCATAGCCAGCGAACGTGTATCTGTTGATTGGAAAGAAACCGAAGGAAAAGATCAGGTAACTCTTTACGCCACGAAAAAAGAATTATGAGCAGCTTGAGCGTAAATCACCTATTGGGAATAAAAAATCTTACGCGAGAAGATATTGAGCTCATTTTTGAAACGGCTACTAATTTTAAAGAGGTGATAAACCGTCCGATGAAGAAAGTTCCTTCGCTGCGCGATATTACCATTGCCAATCTCTTTTTTGAAAATTCTACCCGAACCAAATTAAGTTTTGAGCTGGCAGAGAAACGCCTTTCGGCAGATATCATTAATTTTTCGTCTGCATCATCATCAGTTAAAAAAGGAGAAACGCTGATTGACACCGTCAACAATATTCTCTCTATGAAAGTAGATATGGTGGTAATGCGGCATCCCAATCCGGGAGCCCATTATTTCTTATCGCAGCATATCGATGCAAGCATTATAAATGCGGGCGATGGAACCCACGAGCACCCCACCCAGGCTTTGCTCGATGCTTTTTCGATGCGCGAAAAACTGGGAGATCTGCAAGGCAAAAAAGTGGTAATAGTGGGCGATATTATGCATTCGCGGGTTGCTTTAAGCAATATTCTCTGTTTGCAGAAGCTCGGAGCTGAAGTGATGGTTTGCGGGCCGACTACACTTATTCCAAAGTACATCGAATCTTTAGGTGTAAAGGTGGAACATAATTTAAAGAAGGCACTAATCTGGTGCGATGTGGCAAATATTCTCCGCATTCAATTAGAAAGACAGGATATTGCTTATTTCCCTTCGCTTCGCGAATACACGATGATGTACGGAGTAACGATGGAAATTTTAAATTCTTTGAAAAAAGAAATTATTATTATGCACCCCGGGCCTATCAATAGAGGGGTAGAAATATCGAGTGAAGTAGCTGACAGTAAGCAGAGTATTATTCTCCAGCAAGTAGAGAATGGTGTTGCGATACGCATGGCGGTGCTTTATCTTCTTGCAGGAAAAATAGAACGCAATTCATAAATTATTATATTTGACTTCAATCATCACTTAAATATGACCGATAAATTTACAGTAATAGAAGGCGAGCAGTACACAGTTGTTGAATCGCAGGTAGATAAATTAGACTCTTTAAACGCACCAGACATCAAGTCGGAACTGGTATTTTTGATAAAAAGCGGGAAGAAAAATATTATTGTCGACCTGGAAAAAACCAGATACGTAGATTCAAGTGGTTTAAGTGCATTACTCACCGGAAACCGTCTTTGCAAAGACAACAAAGGAAGTTTTGTGATTTGTTGCCTGCAACCCTCAGTCGAAAAACTCGTCCATATATCACAGCTCTCATCTGTTTTTGAAATCACTCCTACGCGCAATGAAGCTATTGATGTGGTAATGATGAACGAAATAGAGCGTGAGCTTGAAGATGAAAAACAAAAAAAGGATCAATGAAAAAACTTTTACTCTTAACCATTTCTCTCGCCACTGCAGCTCTTTCATACAGTCAGTGCACGCCTAATACCGATTTTGGCGACGAGCCTTTTGGTGTTGCGCCAGATACTGTCGTGAATTTTGTGTCCGGATCAGTAAACAACATCTACTCACAACAAATTGATGTTAAGGTTCCCACCGATGGAACCTTTGCTAACGCACCTTTTATTACGGTTGATTCGGCTATGGTAATGGCTATTTCCGGATTACCACCTGGGCTTAGTTTAGATTGTGCAGGCAATACTGTTTCTGAGTGTACTTACCTCGCCGGCACTGAAGGCTGTGCAGTAATTTCCGGAATTCCTACAGCTGCCGGTACTTATGAACTGACTGTTGAATTGTTAGTTTACACCAATTTTAATGCGATTCCATATCCGGTTCCCGGATATCGCATTGTCGTTGATGGTACGATAGGTTTGGAAGAAAATGATAATCTTGCTTTTAAAATGGAAGACATTCGTCCAAATCCCGCGAATTTATCGGCTAGCCTTTTTCTAGAATCAAAGCGAAGCGGGAAGGCAGAGTTTCGGGTGTTCGATCTCGTAGGTAAGGAGGTACATTCCAAAGAATTGGTGGTAGTGCAAGGAAGAAATAAGATCAACTATAATACTTCTCAATTGCCAGAAGGAGTATATATTTATAGACTCGATGCTTTTGGAGAGTCGATGACGAGCCGACTGGTTATTGTGCACTAAGCGTTTTGCTTATCATCACGAGTTTTTCTATAGAATAATTTCAAAGTCTTAGCTTCGTGTTATGAAATTTGAAGTTACTATTTTGGGCTGCGGATCTGCTACACCCACCTTGCGGCATTGGCCTACGTCGCAACTGGTAAATCACGATGAGCACTATTTTCTTTTTGATTGTGGAGAGGGAGCACAGCTTCAATTGCGCAGATACAACATTAAGTTTCAACAGATTAATCATTTGTTTATTACGCACTTACATGGCGATCACTGCTTGGGCTTGCCAGGCTTGCTCAGTACAATGCATTTGCTAGGGCGTACAAAAGATCTGAACATTTATGCCAATGCGGCACTCCAGGAAGCTATAGAAATTCAGCTTCGTGTTTCTTATTCAAGGCTTCGCTTTCAGCTTAAATGGCATCCACTTTCTTATGATGAGCCCCAAATTATAATGGAAAATGCCAAGCTTCAGGTAATGAGCTTTCCGCTAAATCATAGGGTGCCTTGCTGCGGTTTTCGTATTTCTGAAAAGCCAAAACCCAGAAATATGATTCCCCAAATGATCGAGAAATACACTATTCCATTTGTTCGCATTCGGCAAATTAAGGCAGGAGCAGATTATATTCTCGAAGATGGTACCGTGATTCCAAATGCTGATTTAACCTTAGATCCGGCAGAACCAAAATCGTATGCTTTTTGCACCGATACCGCTTTCGCGGAGAAAACAATTGATGCGGTACAGGGAGTTGACTTACTTTACCATGAGGCTACATTTCTTGAAAAAGACAGACAAAGGGCTTACGATACTTTTCACAGCACAGCCAGCGATGCGGCGAGAGTGGCGAATATGGCGGGTGTTGGAAAACTTATACTTGGGCATTTTTCGGCACGATATCACGATCTAAACCCCTTTTTGGAAGAAGCGGAATCTGTTTTTAAACCAGTGGTACTGGCAAATGAAGGATTGTGCTTTAAGGTTTGAATCCTGTGAATAAATTTAACTTTGAATAAACATTCTAAGCATTATCTTTGCTATTTAAAAACAATCTAAATAGCAAGTGATAAAGGAGCGAAAAATTCGTGTAGCTGTTGCCGATAGCAATAAACTAATCATACTTGGTCTGGAGACTGTTCTTGCCAATGTAGCTGATGTAGAACTTGCGGGTCATGCCGAAACCGGAGAAGAACTGCTGACGATGGTAAAGGAAGATCATATTGACATTGTTTTAATGGACTTTACAGCTCCAGGTTACAGCCTTGAATTTATTCCCGAAATTTTTAAAATATCGCCCTGTACACGTGTGGTGGCCATTACACCAGATCAGGAAGGAACCACAATAATTAATGCGCTAAAAGCCGGTGTAACCAGCTATGTAAAAAAGGATTGCGACCTGGATGAAATTATTTCTTCGGTACGCGAAACTGCCAAGGGAACAAAATTTTTCTGTGGCCAAATTCTCGAAACTATACGCCGTGTTGAGATTGATCCGGAAGATGCCGATTATAAAAATTTTAATTGCGAGCCGGTTCATTTATCAGAACGCGAACAAGAAATTATTACGCTTATCGCCGAAGGCCTCACAAATACGACTATCGCCGAGCAATTATTCTTAAGTCCGCATACGGTTAATACCCATCGCAAGAATATAATGCAAAAGCTGGGCGTGAAAAATACGGCTTCTATTGTTATGTATGCTGTAAAAGCCAATCTGGTGAACGTAAATAAATTTCTATTTTCTCGTTAAATCTATTTGCATAGATTTGCCTCTATTATGATTTTAATAGCCGATAGCGGTTCCACCAAGACAGACTGGCGTTTAATAGCCAATAACGGAAAAGTATTTTCGTTTAAAAGTGAAGGTGTAAACCCGTATTTTCACACAAGCACCACTATTACGGAAACCCTTCGAAGGTTTAATCTACAGCCATTTAATCACTCTGATATCGATGAGGTTTATTTTTATGGTGCCGGCTGTAGCTCAGACAGAAATCGCAAAATTATGGAAACGGGCTTTCAGCCAGTGTTTACCACTGCTAAAATTCACATTCTTCACGACTTGCTCGGAGCTGCACGTGCACTTTTTCAAAACGAGTCGGGTATAGCGGCAATTTTGGGAACCGGATCAAACTCATGCCTGTACATCAATGATGAGATTGTATTGGCATTAGGTGGGCAGGGATATATTCTGGGCGATGAGGGGAGTGGCTTGCATTTGGGAAGAAAGGTTGTACGCGATTATATGAATGATCTTATGCCGCCCGATATTCTCAAATTGTTCAATGAGACTTATGCCCTTTCCAAAGACGAAATAAGCTATGCGGTTTATAAAAAGGAGTTCCCTAACCGATTCCTAGCATCTTTTAGCACTTTTGTATGCGATAACATGCGCCACCCGTATATGCAGGCACTGGCCGACGATGCTTTTCTAAAGTTTTTTCAGCGCTATGTATCTCAATACCCTGATTATAAAACCTATCCGCTTAGAATCGTTGGTTCAATCGGATTTTTTTTCAAGGAGCAAATCCAAAAGCAGGCCGATGATTTTGGAATTGTATTGGATAGAATTATCAGAGCTCCAATAGAAGGACTGCTTGAGTACCGCCTCAAAAAGTAAGCGACTGAAACGCTAATAGTTATACTCAAATTGATTCGTGGTAATGTTTCCACAGGCATCTTCCAGTGTTATTTCCAGCGTGTTTTTGCCTTTTTGAAAATTGCTGTCGCCAACCTTTAGATAAATCATTGCATTCTTTGGTTCATACTTTATTAAAACCCATTCACCGTTAAGGTAGCCATTGTAAGTTTTAACACCAGAGCGGTTGTCGCTAATTGTAAACTGCAATTCGGTAGCATTTGTAACCGTTCCCCCTGTTGACCACTTTCTGGCCGAAAGATTTGGGGCGGTAGTATCTGCTACAAGCGTAAACTTGCCGAAATCTTTTGATTCGGCTACGTAATAATCTGCAGTAGCAGTACCTGTAATGTACGAAGTTCGCCCAGCTAAATCGCTGCGCTGTACCAATATTTTGTCCTGGATTTTTTTAGGAATATCTTTCCAGGCAAATTTAATTTCAAAAGCTGACTGAAGCGGAATATTTTCGTTTTGAACGATATAATAAGGTGAGTACGAATCTGTAGATTGCATTTGGCGGCTGAACTGAAACCGAAGATCGTTGTAGAGCGCATTGGCCGGAAAGGTGATCTTCACCTCATCGGCGTACTCAAAATGATTTTCTTGCCCGTATGGAAAGTAAGCATCATAAGGCTCGGGAGCAGGAAGCGAAACCGGTGGCTTTGCGAGTGTGGTAAACTCAAATTCTAATTGAGACTCGTTGCCGTACGCATCGGTTGTGAGATAATTTACCTGATGTTTTCCAGGCTTGGTCTCATTTATTACTCCGTCGCTGGCTGATTTAAAGTCATATATGTCAAGTTTATTTCCCGGTTCTACAAATGATTTATGATAATGCCAATTATTGGTTTTGTACACTTCATAGTCCTTGTAGCTATTAATGTTTCTAACTGTTGAAAAGTCGAGCTCGTCAAAACGTGAGGCGCAAATAAGCTCATCATCAACTTTTAAAGCGAGGGTATAAATTCCACATTTATTTGGATATCCATTTAAAAAATCGAGCGTGTGTAAGGACAGGCCAAAGGCACCATAAACTTTAACATCCTGACCGGCATTTAAATGATATTTTCCAGCATTTCCGTTTACTACAAAGCTTTGTGCCTCGTGTTTGTTGTTTATGAGTGTAGTGTCGGCTAAGGGGTGAAACCTAACTCCGCGGATACGTGGGGCGATATCGTCTTTAATATCAAAACCAAAAAGCAAAGGGTTTTGAGGTCGCTCATTATCTGTTTTGCGAATTTCGAAATGCAGATGCGGGCCCCCACTACCGCCAGAATTTCCGCTTTTGGCGACAATTTCTCCGCGCTTTACCTGAATGGGTGAATCTGGAGTAAAATCTACTGAAAATGATTTGTCAAGATATTGTTGCTTTCGGACAGCTGCCTCTATTTTAGCGGAATAAGATTGTAAATGCCCGTAAACTGTAGTGTATCCGTTCGGATGATCAATGTAAAGCGCCAGCCCGTAACCCCATGGCGAAACATTAATGCGGCTAATTGTACCATCTTCTGCAGCGAGCACATTTTGGCCTTCTACGCCTTGGGTTTTTATGTCAATTCCGGTATGGAAGTGATTGCGACGTAGCTCGGCAAAATTTCCCGAAAGGTATAAGGGGATGTCAAGGGGTGGGCCAAAAGAAGGAAGTGAATCCTTGGGTTGAACTGAAACATTCGCCGTACATACGCACAACTTTGCAGTTGAAAGGCAAACCAAAATGAGTAAAAGGAGCTTTTGCAAGTGTATATTTTTAGAATGACGAATGTAAGAAGGTATAATTTTATTACTTTACACCCCGTTATAAGATGTAAACAAACTTAGGTGCAAATTATTATACAGAACTGCGGTTTTGAATTTTGGAATGTGCGCCTACAAAATTACATTTGTACACTTATTGTATTTTTTGCTATTGAAAATGTATGAGCGAGGTTTCGAAAAGAGTATTGTCTATAAAGGGCAAACTTGAAAAGATTGATAAGCGGTTTGAAAAGTTAAAACAAGAGAACGAAGAGCTTAAACGCGGTAGTTCTGATTTGCAAAGACTGCTTGACGATGAAAAGCGCAAAACACAATCAGTGCAAAATGAATACAATAGATTAAAATTAGCCAAAACGCTGGTGAGCACATCCGGCGATAAGGCTGAAATGAAGTTCAGAGTGAACGAACTGGTGCGGGAGATTGACAAATGCATAGCATTATTAAACAGGTAGAAAATACGCGATGAGCGAACTATCGATAAAAGTAACCATAGCGGGCCGGATATATCCTATCATGGCTAAAGCTGAAGAGGAAGAGATTGTAAGGTCTGCTGCCAAAAGTGTAGATGACAACATTAAGCACTTGCAGGAGAATTATGCCGTAAAAGATAAGCAGGATTTGCTTGCTATGACGGCTCTTCAGATGGCTAAAAAGTTACACGAACAAGATACGAAGCATTCAGAATCTGTTGATACAGACGAGCTGGATGCGATAGAGAAACTGATTGATTCAATGCTATAGCTTTTGTAAATCTTCCAAATCAATATACTGGCGCGAAAGTGCCTTAACAAGTTAAAATTGATATGGAAATAACCGATGTACTAATAGGACTTCTTGCAGGTGTGATAGTGGGCGGGGCAGTAGCCTGGTTTGCACTTAACGCCGTGTTTAACAAGAAGAAAAACTCCATTCTCGAAGAAGCCGAGAAGGAAGGTGAAGCGATTAAAAAAGAAAAAATGCTTCAGGCCAAAGAGAAATTTTATCAGCTGAAAGAAGATCACGAAAAGGTAATTAAAGACCGAAACCGGAAAATTCAAAGTGCAGAAGATCGAATTAAGCAACGCGAAGCTGTTTTGAGCAAAAACTTAGAACACAGCAAGAAAGAAGGTGAAAAGGTGGGCGCAATAAAAGAAAATCTGGAGCGCCAGGTGGAAGTCATTGAAAACAAACAGAAGGAGCTGGAAAAATCGCATTCACAGAATGTAGAGCGATTGGAGAAAATCTCTAATATGAGTGCTGTTGACGCGAAAGCCGAACTAACAAAAGCGCTTAAAGACGAGGCGCGTACGGAGGCTATGAGCCACATTAAGGAAATAATTGATGAGGCAAAGCTCACTGCAGGTTCAGAGGCTAAAAAAGTAATTATTCAGAGCATTCAGCGGCTGGCTACCGAGCATGCTGTAGAAAATTCGGTTTCGGTATTTAATATTGAAAGCGATGAGTTAAAAGGCCGCATTATAGGTCGTGAAGGACGAAACATTCGCGCAATTGAAGCCGCAACGGGGGTTGAAATAATTGTTGACGATACTCCGGAAGCCATTATTTTATCTTGTTTCGATCCCGTACGACGCGAAATAGCGCGCTTGGCATTGCACCAATTGGTTACAGATGGCCGAATTCACCCGGCGCGTATTGAAGAGGTGGTTAAAAAAGTAACCAAGCAAATTGAAGATGAGATAGTTGAAACCGGAAAACGTACTTGTATTGATCTGGGAATTCACGGATTGAATGCGAATCTGGTTCGCATGGTTGGGCGAATGAAATACCGCTCAAGCTATGGTCAAAACCTGCTTCAGCACAGCCGCGAAGTAGCCAACTTAAGTGCTACAATGGCTTCTGAACTTGGATTGAATACAAAGCTCGCTAAAAGAGCCGGATTGCTGCACGATATTGGAAAAGTGCCAGATGATGAGCCGGAATTGCCACACGCACTGTTAGGAATGAAGCTCGCAGAAAAGTTTGGCGAGAAACCCGAAGTGTGCAACGCCATTGGAGCTCACCACGACGAGATAGAAATGACCGGATTGCTTTCGCCAATCATTCAGGTTTGCGATGCTATTTCTGGTGCGAGACCGGGTGCACGTCGCGAAGTGGTAGAATCGTACATTAAGCGACTACGCGATTTGGAAAACATGGCATTGAGCTATCCCGGTGTTACTAAATCGTACGCGATACAAGCCGGTAGAGAATTGCGGGTAATGGTTGAAAGCGATCAGGTAACAGATGATCAGGCAGATACATTAAGCTTTGATCTTTCGCAAAGAATACAAACCGAGATGACTTATCCCGGACAGGTAAAAATTACCGTAATTCGCGAAAAAAGAGCCATTAACTACGCTAAATAAAAGCATGCCCCGCCAATTAAAAAACAGTAAAGTACTCATTACAGGTGGGGCCGGCTTTATAGGTTCCAATCTCTGCGACTCGTTTCTGAAGGCCGGTAATACAGTTGTGTGTTTAGACAACCTTGCTACAGGATCTAAAGAGAATATTTCCCATCTGATTTCAGATGGGAATTTTTCGTTTCTCGCAGGCGATATACGCGATTTTAAAACCTGCAAAAAAGCTATGGAGGGAGTGGATATTGTACTTCATCAGGCAGCTTTGGGAAGTGTACCGCGCAGTATTAACGATCCGCTTACTTCCAATGAAGTTAATATTACGGGCTTTTTGAATATACTTCATGCAGCCAAGGAAGCAGGAGTGAGGCGCTTAGTTTACGCAGCAAGCTCAAGTACTTATGGCGATAGCAAGGCACTGCCCAAAGTAGAAGATCAAATCGGAATGCCGCTCTCGCCTTACGCCGTTACCAAATATGTAAATGAACTTTATGCCCAGGTTTATGGCAATTTGTTCGGCATGGAAATTATCGGGTTGCGCTACTTTAATGTTTTTGGAAAACGCCAAACCCCGGACGGTGCTTATGCCGCTGCCATTCCCAGATTTGTTGAAGCTTTTATAAGGCATCATTCGCCAACCATTCATGGTGATGGCTTGCAAACACGCGATTTTACCTACATAGAAAATGTGGTGCAAATGAATCATCTGGCCGCAACAGTCGAAAATAAAGAAGCACTTAATCAAGTATACAATGTGGCTTATGGCGAGCGTACAACACTGCTTGATTTGATTGAAATTATCCGGGAAGCTTTGGTTCCTTTCGATTCAAAAATTTCAGAAGTAGCCCTAGACTTTGGCCCTTCACGAGCAGGTGATGTGCGCGACTCGCTTGCAGATGTTACAAAGGCAAAAACCCTTTTGGGATACGAACCATCACATTCTTTAAAAGCTGGAATTGTAGAGGCAATAGATTGGTATTGGGATACGTTAAGGAATTAAGCTGTTAATTTAATTCTAATGGCTAACTAAAGTGAAGGCTTTCAATGCAGGGTTTTTAAAAACTGATTTTTCTAAAAATCTGGCGGTCATGTGAGCCGTAAATGCCGCTGTGCAAGCTTTGCGTTCTATTCTCGTTGCATTCTTTTTCTTTTTAAATACTTTTAAATTTTCTCAATTGTTTCAGTGTTTCGAGATGCATGAAATGAAGAGCTTCAGGATGGTAGAAATCAATGTGTATATTCGCCGCTAATTTGGTTTTAGGGCTAATTAATTTATGAATAAGCTAAAGGCTTTACTTTTCAGGTCAGATTTTACCAAAAATGTTGCGGTAATGATGTCTGGTAATGGTTTAGCCATTATCTTTCCATTTTTGATGGCACCGCTTATTTCACGGATTTATACACCAGATGATTTTGCCGGCTTTGAGCTTTTTATCAAAATAGCAGCCTTAATAGCAGTGGTCTCTGCCTTGCGTTTTGAAATCGCCATACTTTTACCACGAAAACAGGCTGAGGCTGATGCTATTTTCAAATTATCCATTAAGCTACTTCTTTTCATATCAGTTTTATCAGCGGTAATTATATGGCCGTGGCGGGAGGAAATTGCTGCGGCTCTCTCAAATTCAGATCTCGCCAATTTACTTTGGTTTGCGCCCTTAGCCGTTTTCTTTATTGGAGGACAGAATGTATTGACACAATATGTAATTCGACTTCAAAAGTTTAAAGAAATAGCTTCTAACAAGGTTCTTAGCTCAATTTCTAATAGTGGAACATCATATATACTGGGACTTTCTGCGCCTATAGCCGGTAGTTTGGTGTTTGGGCAAATTGCAGGAAATGCCATTCCGGCAATTGCATTCTTAAGATTGAAGCCGATAAGAACCGCGCTGGCAGGTACTTTCACGTCTGATTATTCGGCAAAATATCTTTTTAAAAAATATCGTGACTTTCCGGTTGTTAATTCTGCGCACGCTTTTTTTGACGAAAGTCAGAAGGCACTACTATTGTTTATCATATCAGCTTATTATGGGGAGATAGTACTCGGTTTATTTGCCTTTGCTTGGCGATATCTCCGCGTACCACTTCAAGTTTTTGGACACTCCTTATCGCAAGTGCTCAATGAAAAATGGGCGCGTGATTTAAATAATGGAATTGTATTAAAAAAATCTTTGCTTCGCACAAGCTTGGGATTATTTGCTATTGGATTAATCCCTTTTTCTGTATTGTTCTTTTTTGGGGAACCTATTTTTACTTTCGTTTTTGGTAAAGATTGGACTATGGCAGGAACTTATGCCGCATATATGGCTCCTTGGTTACTTATTCATTTCGTTATTAGTCCAGTGTCATTTATGCCAGTGCTCTATTTGCGTCAAAAAACAAATTTTGTTTTTGCCGTAGCAGGAAACACCGTCATACTAATCACAGTAGCAGCAATGAGTTATTTTGAGTATGATTTTAAATCTGTTCTTGCGGCATTAGTAAGTTTAAACACCTTACTAATGATTTTTGTATTATTTTGGTACTTTACGCTTTCGCGAAATTTGAGACCCGATCACGGCTCGGATTTGGATGCCTAGTAGAGACAACATTTTTATGAGCTGAATACTAAAAACTGTATGTTTTCAAAAATTTATAGACGTATTAAAATCGAGCTGGCGCGACGAGTAGGTCCTGTTATGGTAAATGGATATAAAAATCCAAATGGTGAAATAGTTAAGCATACTCGATATGGCTCTACAACATATTTTCAAGGAGTTGAAAATACCAAAATTGGCGACCATGTTTATATAGCACAGCATTGCTTCATTGATGGATCACGAGGCCTTAAAATTGACGAAGGCTGTCAAATTTGCTCATTCGTTTCTATACTCACTCACAGTAGTCATCTTTCTATAAGGCTATACGGTAGTGAATACAAGGGTAGCGATATGAAAGGCTATGTGGTAGGCGCTACAGAGATTGGGGCTTATACTTTTGTAGGGCCTTATGTTACCATCATGCCAGGCTCAACTATTGGAAAAGGGAGCATTATATCTGCCTATGCCTATGTAAAGGGCACTTTTCAAGATTATGCAATCATAGCTGGAAATCCTGCAAAAGTGGTTGGTGATACACGTGAACTAGATGCACCTTATTTAGAAAAACATCCCGAATTGCTAACCTATTATAATAATTGGTCACATGGTTAAAATTTTTTATTCGGTTTATCTTTGGCGTTTAAATTAGCTGACTATTGTTAGAGAAAGCAAATTCATATAAGTTATTAGTTGTTGCTCCCTCTGGAGCACATTTGCGTAATTTTCTTCATCGTATAGAAAGCGCGAATACCCAAATCCATATTATTACAAGTAAGCCATTAATTTTTGAAACCAAACATCCTGTAACTTTCGTTGATTTTACTTTAAAAAATCCACTTAACATATCACCAACTCTTGAAGCAATTAGAAAGGTCTATCAAGAATTCTTGCCAGATATTGTCCATGTACATCAATTAAATTCGGTAGCATTCTACACGGTTAAGGCATTGCGAAAGTATAAGGTTCATTTAATTGCAACAGCTTGGGGTTCAGATGTTTTAACGCTTCCGCAAAAAGGTGTGCTGTATAAAGCTATGGTTAAGTATTCACTCAAACATGCTACGGCCTTTACGTCTGACTCTGCTTTTATGGCGAAACGAATGCGTGAATTAGTGCCTAAGCGAAAGCTCGATATTACAATTTGCAATTTTGGCGTATCAGAACCTGTTTATTCCCTTCCTAAAGAAGACATTATTTACGCCAATAGATTGCACAAGCCACTTTACAGAGTCGATAAAATTATTGCCGCATTTAAGAAGTTTCTAGACTCGGGGAGTGACAATTGGCAATTGGTTGTGGCTGCCACGGGTACAGAAACAGAGAAGCTTAAAGCGTTGACGAATCAACTCAAAATAGCAGATAGCGTAAGTTTTGTAGGTTGGCTCGAAAACGATGACAATATGAAGTGGTATGCCAAGGCAAAAGTCTGGGCGTCTATACCATCTTCAGATGCCACCGCAATTTCGCTGCTTGAAGCGATGTATAATGGTTGTTTTCCGGTAGTAGCAGATCTTCCTGCCTCGCACGAATGGATTGTAGATGGAGAAAATGGTAGAATCGTGAAAGATGTTGACTCCTCTTTTTTTGAAGAAATTGAAACTGTAGATTTTGACAGGGTTGCAAAGCGCAATAAATCTATAATTGAACAAGAAGCAACTTACGCTATTAGCGAAAAGAAATTTCAAGACTTACACCGCCGATTACTGGAATCAGAATGACAAGAATCTGCCACGTTACATCCATTCATAAGGGGTACGACACGCGTATATTTTTAAAAGAATGCCGATCACTAGCGAAGGCAGGATATGATGTAAAGTTGGTAGCACCGCACCCCAAAGCCGAATGGGTAGATGGGGTAGATATTGTTGCTGTAAATAGAAAGGGCAAAGGGCGTTTATCGCGCGTACTGTTTTTTGTGTGGCGGGTTTTCTATGTGGCTCTAAAAACAAAATCAGACATTTATCATTTCCACGATCCCGAATTGGTACCGGCAGGTATAATTTTGCGATTGATGGGCAAAAAGGTAATTTTCGATATTCATGAAAATATTGCCCGACAAATAAAGTCTAAGTCTTACCTTCCTTTCAGATTAAAGATATCGAAACTTTATGGGGTAGTAGATTGGATTTCTGCAAAATGCTTTTTTATTATTTTGGCGGAATATTCTTACGAGAAAATTTATAGTAAATGGACTAAGAATTATGAAATTGTATTGAATATGCCCGATTTTGATTTTTTAATGCCATTTCAAAATACAGAAAGGATTTATAACCAAACCATAGAATTGTACTATGTGGGCGGAATTACATTTGTACGCGGTATCGAAACAGTAGTAATTGCCATCAATGAATTGAAGAGCCGCGGTTTCAATGTGATTTTTCATTGCGTGGGTCCCTATGAAGAATCGGTAATGGAAAAAATAAAAGCTATTCCCGAATTCGAACAAGTGAAGAATGATATTCATTTCTACGGTGCAAAGCGATTGGATCTGGCGCTTGAAATGTCTAAAAAATGCCATATCGGACTTTCGATTTTGCTCCCCATTGAAAATTATTTAGAATCTTATTCTACTAAGATTTTCGAATACATGGCTATTGGCTTGCCTGTTATTACTTCTAATTTTGAGCTGTATCGAAAGGTAATCGAAAAGCATGAATGTGGATTTTGTGTGGATCCGAATGATCCGGTTCTGCTTGCCGATAAGATTGAATATTTTGCAACGCATAATAATGCCATTTCTGAAATGGGAAAAAATGGTATTGCTGCAGCCAAAGCACATTATAATTGGAAGCATGAGGAAGAAAAATTGCTTAATCTATATTCCAAGGTTTTATTTCAGTAAGCACATTACACTTTAAGGATTGAGTGTAGATTTATGAGAAGGTTTAAAATTTAATAACCAATCGGAAGAACCACAAAACTGTCCTGCTTTTATCTAGAGTATAAAATGCTGATTTGCATCTAAAAAACCAAAATACTTTTTTAGACTTTTCCGATCTAAAGGAATATTGATAATCTGACTTGAAATTTTGGTAGCTACTGGAAAGTCTTCACAATTCAATCCCCAGAGATTGAAATTTGCAGTAACCGGATGTAAAGGTGACACAAACCAATCGCCCATAGGTAATCCCGCATTTTCGGCTAAATTCATAAATTCAGCTCTATTGGTTACAAGAATTGGATAAATCAAAAAAGAATGATTTGCTTGTAAGTCAGAAGAGACATAAGTTTTGCCATGGCTTTTTAAGAAGGCTGAAATCGCTAAGGCATTCGCTTTCCTTCGTTTTAGCACAACAGCTAGTCGTTTTAGAGATCTTATTCCTTCCCGATGTTGGGTATTACAGCCTTTTTTCAAAAACGCTTCAGGAATTTCGGGAGCTTCTATTTCTTCAGGAGAGGAAGATCCAACTACAATTTTCCAAGCGGTAAGTTGTCTATAAAGCTTAAGCAGTAACCAATAGGAAATATCATTGAGAAAGTAGCGCCGAGCTTTGATTAATGCGTTCAGCATGTGCTTTTCTCTTGTGGTAGGAGTAATTGCTGATCGCTCTAATTCCTGTATTTCAGGCAAATATTTTAAGTTGTTTACCCGCAAGATTCCACCGATGCCCGTAGAGAATGGTTTATTCCATTGGGTAGAATAGAAGGCGAAATCTGCATAAGATCCATTAGACTTTCCATCATGCATTCCACCAAAGCCATGGGTGCAATCTTCAATACAAATTATTCCATTTTCGGCACAGTATTCTGAAATGCGCTTTACACTACTGCTAAGCCCATAAGTATTTTGGGTAATAATAACCTTTGTTTTATCGGTTACCTTCTCTTCTATATCTTCAAATGAGGCGTTGAAACTATGTCTCTCAATATCTACATAAATTGGCGCAGCACCGGTATAAATAATGCTATTGGGAACTACTACACAAGTAAATGCCTGTACAATTACCTCATCTCCTTTTCGCACTCCGCAAGCTTTAAGAGCAGTGTACAACCCAACCCTTCCTTTCCAAAATAAAAAAAGTTGATTGCTATCACATCCAAGAAATGAAGCAATTTCGTTTTTATATGTATTTTCTGTTTCCAACTTTTATGCCCGTAGGTATTTTAATGAAAATAGGCCACTTAACGAACCCAAGCCATAAGAAATGTGCAAAACCATAAATGCGAGAAGAGAATATCCAATTGAAGTTCGGGAATTATCTTTAAAGATTTTTATAGATTGGCTCAATATCACAGCGCCATATAACCCAAAAGAGATTAGCGCAAGGATCGAAAGCTGTGGCAAGATTAGCGCCGCTAGCAAAGGTAATAATATGCTTAATAGAAAAATCAATGGTATAAAATGCCGTAAGCTAAGTGATGAAAACCTCTTAGTAATATACACAGTTTTTATGTTCCAGTTGCCGTTTCTATAATTGTTTTGAAATAATTTACTAAAGGTCTCTCTTGCGTAATAATAGCATCTCGGTGTTGGTAACAGCAAAATCTTGTAACCCATTGCTAAAATTCTTTTCGACATTTCTATGTCGTGGTTTCGAATAAGGCGGGTATCATAACCGTTTATAGATTTGAGCAAGTTTGTTTTATATATGCCAAATGGAACTGTATCAACATAAGTCGGTATTTTAACTCCCACTCTGAACATTGAATTCCCTACTCCAAATTTATTCGACAATACATGCATGATAGAAAGCGATTTAGGTGTTTCCGTCAAAACCTTGGTTTCCATCATTCCACCAATTATGTCTGCTTCGTATTTTTCTTCATCAAACAATTGTGTGATTAAGCTAATATAATCAGAATCAAAGCTTGAGTGAGCACTAGCTATTAAAGTGTAATCGCCCTTTGCATGCGCAATACCTAAATTTAAAGCAAAGGGAGTCTTTTTTTTGTGATTGTCTATTATTCGTATTTTTCCTGGATGAGTAGCTTGTTTCTTGGCTATTTCGGCTCGCGTGCTATCTGTGCTCATTCCGTCAATAATCAGAATTTCCAAATTCAGACCATCTGGTTCCTTAAAAAAGGAATCAATACACTGCCCAATGTACTTTTCTTCATTAAAGCAAGGGATTATTACACTCACATTTACAGCCATCCAGTTTGGTGTTTTACAGAACATTGCGTTTCTGCAATTATAAAATGCTCAAGAATCTCCTGCATTTTTAAATGGTCTCTTGTTTTGATTTCTTTTTGAATAAGTATGGTCGAACTTTTCATTCTATAACGGAAATTATCTCCTTGAGAAAAGAATATGGATTAAATCAACCAATACCTTTGTGCAAATATAGCCTCGATAAAATGAAAATTAAAAAGGGATTTTTTCAGTACGACTATGCCCGTTGTGTAATCGAAGGTTTAAAAATGGCTTAATGAAAGGCGAAGCAAGTTTTGTCCATTAAAATTATGATCTTTGCTTTTCAAAATGAAATGTAAATAAATTGAACGTATCAAGCGACGTTTCAAAATTTTCGGAAGCAGACGCAAACCTTTTTGCCAATGCCAGTTGGGCTGCCATGTATGGTGAAGGCATAATGCCAATAGCCATTGGCAACGATGCTGAAACAAAAGCCATTCTCAATTTATTTGTCTATAAAAAAATCGGCAAATCTGTTTTAATTAATCCTCCTTTTTCGCCTAATTGCGGGTTGAGTATTGCTCAAAATTCATCAAAACGTTTTACTGTCAATTCTGATATTAAGCGAGTTATGCGCACACTTACCGAATATCTCAACAGCAATTTTGCAAATGCGTATATCGACATTGCATTTCCACCTGAAGTAAAAGATATTCAGCCGTTTTTGCAAGCGGGTTTTAAACCGGAAATAGCCTATACATACCAGTTAAATCTATCTCCAAGCGATAAAGAAATCCTATCAGCCTTTTCATCAGAACGTCGCAAAAATGTGCGCGATGCCGAAAAAAACAATCTTCAGGCAGTGCTAAATTCCAATCCCGACGAAGTGGTAGCCTTGGTGAGCGATACGCTGCAACGGTCTGGATTAAAGTACGATTGTGAGGTGTTGCGCAGAATGATAAATACAGATTGGACTTTTACTATTTCAATTCGCGATGCATCGCAACTGCTAGCTACAGCTGTAATTGCTTATAACAATAATTGCGCTTATTACATTGCAGGTGGTTCTATAAAAAACTTAAGCAATAATGGGGCAGGAGCATCGGCTTTGTGGGAAGCTATTAAAGAATCTAAAAAATTAAATATTCCCAAGTTTGATTTTTGCGGTTCGTCAGTGCCCGCAATTGAAAGTTTTTTTCGCGGATTTGGTGGTGAGTTAACCCCATTTTTTCGTGTTAAGAATAACTTTATGTTCTTTGATTTGCTGAAATCATCCAAAGAAAAAATCGCTTCGCATTGAATTTAATCCATAAAATAGAATGGTCAAATTGGAGAGAATTCGCTTTTCCGTCATCAGTGGTCTTGCTGGCATTCTTTATTCCCTTAATCAAATATGGAATTCAAATTCCGATTTTGCTTTTCATTTTATCCTGGTTTTTTTATCCAAAAGTTCCATTTAAAAAGGTGTGGTGGCCTTTTTTGGTTTTTGGCGGATTCTATATTTTTCATCTCATTGGCATGTTTTATACCGAGCATGTAAATTTGGGAATAAACGATCTTACAGAAAAATTGAGCTTGCTGCTCTTTCCGTTTTTCTTTGCTACGGCCAAGCCCATGAATAAAAAGTTTAAGCGATATGCCATAATTACATTTGCCATTGGTCTTGCTTTTTCTGTCGTTCTTTCATTTATTATTTCAGGATTTTCCTATGCTAACAGTGGTAATATTCGGGATTTTTATATGTCAGAATTCTCACCGATTTTTCACCCTTCTTATATTGCCATGTTTATAAATATGGCAATTGCCATTCTTTTAACGGTTATTACCACACTAAAATTCAGTAAAATACAACTCGTTTTGCTTTGGGTTTTAATTTTCTTTCTATCGCTTGCATTGGTTTTTCCTACCAGTAAAATGGGGTTTATTATTTTTGTCTTTCTCATAGGTTACTTTTTATTTAAATGGGCTACACAAAAGGTTTTTTTCAAATTGAATTCGCTATTACTTTTGCTGGTGGGTATTA
The DNA here is from genome assembly GCF_010686655.1 of Cryomorpha ignava. Classification (GTDB taxonomy): domain Bacteria; phylum Bacteroidota; class Bacteroidia; order Flavobacteriales_D; family Cryomorphaceae; genus Cryomorpha; species Cryomorpha ignava. The sequence continues at coordinate 179,090 of NZ_JAAGVY010000003.1, forward strand.
CAACTTTGGTATTTATTAAATTTAATCCTGTGGCTCAAAGTCGGGTTAATAGTGCTGTAGAGTTTGCTGATGGAGAAATGAAACCGAATGAAAGCCATCAAATGGAGAGCAACGCCGCACGTATTTATGCATGGAAAGCAACGCTTAACGAAATTAAAAAACATCCTTTCGGCGTAGGAACAGGCGATATAAATACCGTTTTAGAAAACCACTTTCGTGAAAACGGACTTGAAGAGCTGGCAGACAAAGGCCTCAATCCGCACAATCAGTATTTACAATCAGCAATGGCAATTGGAATTCCGGCTCTACTTTGGTTTCTTTTTTCATTGCTTTACCCTTTCGGGAAAATAATAAGAACTAAAGATTGGCTATACGCCTTCTTTTTGTGCAGTTTAGCACTAAATCTTTTGGTAGAGTCCATGCTCGAGAAGCAGAGCGGAATCGTTTTCTTTTCTTTTTTTAATGCGCTCTTTTTCTTTAGCGCTAGTTTAATTTCAAAAAATACAGATAATTCAAAAATGAATTTTGAGAAATGAAAATCCTAACTATTGTTGGCGCGAGACCCCAATTTGTTAAAGCAGCTGTTTTTAGCCGCGAAGTGGCTAATCATGCTGATATCGAAGAAGTAATTGTTCATACCGGTCAGCACTTTGATGCGAATATGAGCGCTGTTTTCTTTGACGATATGAGTATTCCGAAGCCAAAATATAATCTCAATATCAATAGTTTAGGTCATGGCGCAATGACCGGCAAAATGCTGGAAGGGATTGAGGAGCTGATCTTAAAAGAAAAACCCGATCTGCTGCTGGTTTATGGCGATACCAATTCAACTCTGGCAGGTGCACTTGCGGCTCGAAAACTTCATGTGAAGGTTGGCCACGTAGAAGCCGGCCTTAGAAGTTTTAATATGGAAATGCCTGAAGAAGTAAATAGAATTCTAACGGATAGGATTTCAGATGTACTTTTTTGCCCAACAGATTCAGCGATAGCTAATTTAAAAACGGAAGGATATGATAATTTTGATATTTCTGTGGTGAAATCAGGTGATGTAATGCAAGATGCAGCTTTGTTTTACGCCCAGTTTTCTGCCGAGAAATCGAAGATGGCTGAGGTAATGCCTAAAGGTGATTTTGTACTCTGTACCCTACACCGCGCCGAAAATACTGACGATGAAGACAGGCTGAGTGAAATTGTAAACGGACTCAATACCATTCACGAATCTATGCCAATTGTGCTGCCGCTACATCCGCGAACCAAAAAGCTTCTCGAAAAATTTGGCCTAAAACTAAATGTGCAAATAATCGATCCTGTGGGCTATTTTGACATGATAGAACTGCTCAAAAACTGCAAATTGGTGATGACAGATAGCGGAGGATTGCAGAAGGAAGCTTTTTTCTTCAAGAAAAACTGTGTTACCATGCGCGATCAAACAGAATGGGTTGAGTTGATAGACCACGGTTTTAATACACTCGCTTCCGCGAAAGCGAACGACATAGTAGAAAAACACAGAATAATGAGCCGGAAACAGAATGATTTCAATATAGATTTATATGGCGGGGGCAATGCTGCAACCAATATTCTAAAAGAAATAAGACGAATTTTTTCAATGTAAAGTCCGGCGAAGTTCTCACTTTGGTTTTCTTAACTTTGGCATAAATTAAAATGAATTAATGATTCCATTTTCACCACCTCGTATTGATCAGGCTATTATAGATGCAGTAACAGATACGCTGCTTTCCGGATGGATTACAACCGGGCCGAAAACCAAAAAGTTTGAGAAAGACATTACTGCTTATACAGATGCCAAAATTACTGCCTGTTTTAATTCGGCAACTGCAGGTATGGAGCTCATGTTGAGGTGGTATGGAATAGGTATTGGCGATGAAGTCATTTTGCCCGCTTATACCTATTGCGCTACAGCAAATGTGGTGTTGCATTGCGGTGCCACACCTGTAATGGTCGATACGTTGCCTGATGGCTTTAACCTCGATCCCCAAAAAGTACGGCAAGCTGTATCGGAGCGCACAAAAGCGATTGTACCGGTAGATATTGCCGGAACTCCATGCGATTACGACGGATTGTGGGCAATACTTAACGACGCAAAAGTGAAAGCACTTTTTCATCCCAAAACTGAAGCACAACAAAAACTGGGGCGCATACTCCTTATGGCAGATTCGGCACACGGGTTTGGCGCCAGATACAAAGGAAAAATGCTGGGGTCGATTGCCGATGTTACCGCATTTTCGTTTCACGCAGTTAAAAATCTCACTACAGCCGAGGGTGGAGCGGTTTGCTTAAACCTTCCGGAAAATTTTGATCACGACGAAATTTATAAAACCCTCACCATTATGAGCTTGCACGGTCAGAGTAAAGATGCCCTCGCCAAAACTCAAAAAGGTGCCTGGCGATATGATGTACTTTTTCCGGGGTATAAATGCAATATGACTGATATTCAGGCGGCAATTGGCTTGGTAGAATTAGGCAGATATAATTCTGAAACCACTCCGCGCAGGCGTGAATTATGCGCTTTGTATCAGCGGGGCCTGGAGAAGTTTGATTGGGCTATTTTACCCGAATTTTCTTTTGATGACGATACGGAAAGCTCGTATCATCTATATCAATTGCGCATTGCAGGAGCCACGGAAAGCCAGCGAGATGCGATTATTCAAAAAATTGCAGATAGCGATATTGCGGTTAATGTGCACTTTTTGCCATTGCCCATGCTTACTGCTTACCGTAATTTGGGCTATATGATGAGCGACTATCCCAATGCCCAAAAGCAATACGAAAATGAAATCAGCCTGCCCCTTTTCTACAATCTAAAAGATGTGGAAGTGGTAGAAGTGGTTAATGCGGTGAGCAATGCAGTAGCCGAAGTATTAAAACTTGAACATGCTCAGAAGCCTCTTCGATAAAATAGCTGCATTGCTTGGCTTGCTCGTATTGAGTCCGTTTTTAATAATCATCGCGCTTGCTATTTCAATCGATTCTCGTGGCGGAGTATTCTTTGTGCAAACCAGAGTGGGTAAAGATTTCAAACCTTTTGGTCTTTTCAAGTTTCGTACCATGCGTCCATTTGCCGAAAAGGAAGGAAAACTTACTATCGGCAATAACGATCCGCGCATTACAACGGTTGGCGCAATTTTACGGAAGGTTAAACTCGACGAATTGCCACAGCTTTTTAATGTGCTAAATGGCACCATGAATCTTGTTGGCCCCCGACCGGAAGTACTTGAATACGTGGAGCACTACAGCGAAGAACAGCGGAAAGTATTAACGGTTAAGCCTGGAATAACAGATTATGCTTCTCTGTTGTATTTTAATGAAAATGAAATGCTTGCCCAAAGCGAAAATCCCAAAGAAACTTATTTGAACGTGATAATGCCCGCCAAGCTAAAGCTCAATTTGGAGTATATTGAAAAGAGAAGTTTCAGTGAAGATTTGAAGATTATTTTTAGGACTGTAATTCGGATCTTCCTGATCTGCTGAAAAACGGATTAACAAAATAGGCGGTTTGTTGCAACATTGTTGGAGCAACTATGTAAAACCAATTCATTGTTTACATTTAACGAAACTTTATGTATCTTTGAATCAGACTTGATTTGACCAATCATGATAAAACGATTTGAAACAATGTTGTTGGCTGAAGCATTTGATTTCATTCAAAAACAAAACCAGAAGACTAGGAATAAGATTTTCCAAAATATTAGACGTGCCGAGCGAAGCTCTGATCCTAAATTTTTCAAAAAGCTTACAAATGATATTTGGGAGTTCCGAACTTTATTTTCGGGAATTCAATATAGGCTTTTGGCATTTTGGGACAAGGAAAATAAGGAAGAAACGCTAGTTTTTGCGACACATGGAGTTTAAGAAAACAAGCAGAGTGGACAAAAAGGAGATTGAAAAAGCTGAAAAAATTAGAGCCGATTACTTTAAAAACAAAAAGAAATGAAAACTTACTCATTAGATGAAGCTGAAGACCTTTTAGTAGGAAAAAAAGGTACTAAAGAAAGAGACGAATATGAATTTGAGCTAAAACTTGAACTTATCGGCGATATAATTAAAACTGCCAGAATAAAAAGAAACCTCACTCAAGAGCAATTAGGTGAGCTGGTGGGCGTTAAAAAAGCTCAAATATCCAGACTTGAAAATAGCACAGGAAACGTGACTTTTGAAACTGTGATTCGGATTTTAGACGCTTTGGGTGCGAGATTAAGTCTAAATCTTCAAATGTAATTCAAGATAGTCGTCTACAGCTTCTTTAAACGCTGTTTTCAATTCGTTCGCGGTAGTCCCTTCAAAAAGTTACTAAGTCATTTATCCCTTCAATTTTCCCGTAGAAGACATCGTCGTCTGCAGAAAACTTAACCGTGCCGATAAAGTTTTTGTATTTTAGTTTGTCTGGCATAAGAAGTTTTTAGATTATATCGACGATACATCTAAAAATAAAAGGGCTAAAAAAAATATCGCTATTCCATCGAAAATTCTATGTAATGAAGGTGATTGGATGAACATCATCATGCAAAATAAAAGGCCATTATGCGTTTTACGGTTCCAGATTGGTAAAAAGAAGATTCTTATATAGTCTTCACTTTTTCAATTAAATTTCACAACCGCTTCGAGTAGCTTCTTCAGCTCCTCCACCTTTTCTGGATAGCCCAGCCTGTCATAAGAAAAAACCAAATTATTAATCAATCGAATAATAATTGTGCGGTTGTCGCATGCTTGATAATATTCGGGTTTTGGGTCGAGTTTAATCTGTTCTAAATACGTCGTTATTTCACTTTTGTGCACAATAGTGCCGCTGCTAAAAGCATTGAGGTAAAAAAGCACATCAGTCCGGTCGGCTTCCGGATTCGTATGGTTCTCAATAAAATGGATAATATTATTTGGATCTACATATGCCAGCAAAAAGTGATTTGGCAAGTTTACACCGTAAACCGGAACACCCAAAGATTCGGCTATTACCATATAGATAATGCTCAAAGAAAGCGGATTTCCTTTTTTTGATTCCAGAACGGTATTGATATACGAATTCTGGGCAGCGTGAAAATTCTTTTTATTACCTCTAAATCCATGCACATCATAAATAATGTGGTTCATTACCTTCACTTTTTCAAGGGCGGTAAGTTCGTCATTGAGTTCCAGCCACACGTCTTGCCTTACTTTCATCAGGTTGGCCTTTACCTCCGTTTCATCTAAATCAGGATACTGATAATGCGACACGAGCAGGGCGCCTTCAAAAAGGTCAAGTCCTCCATCGCGCGACCAGCGCTCAAGCGACTTATAAACTGAATCGAACTGGATAATATGGATAATATCTTCTATGCGCTGTTGAAATTCATGACCAAAAGAATTTAGCTCCCAAATATTTTCGAGTTGCGGAATGATTGTTTCGCCGTAAGACACGATACGTTCCCTCACATGAGCGTAAACAATCTCATCCGGATCGTCAATAAGATTTATTAGCGCATCTATTTCCTTAATATCCATAGGTGTTGTGCAAATAGAATAAAGTTAAATTCTATTGGCTAAAAATAAATGACAGAGCTCCCGAAAATGTGGGGAACTGTTCATTTTATTATCAATGGACTGTTAATGGGTGGTAAATGCTTCCAGAACCTTGTCAATAAGCTGATCTATAGCAGGTTGATAATCTTTTAAAAACTCATTGCGCAATCTGTTTGCAATCACGGCGCAAACGGTGGTGCACTCATGCCCCAGCGCAGAGCCAAGGCCAAAAAGTGCCGAACTTTCCATCTCGTAATTCGCCATGGCCAAATCGTTATACGTAAAGTTTGACATAGCATCATTTAGGTTTTGCATTGCGAGCGGCAATCTGAGCTGACGACCTTGAGGGCCATAAAAACCACAAGCGGTAGCCGTAATACCTTGAAAAAATCCTTCCTGAAAGTAAGCACTTAGGGTAGCGCTACCGCGAATGGCGTATGGACGAAGTCCGTCGATATTCCAGTTTACATGTTCCATAAACTTGCGGGTCAATTCCAATTCATCTTCTTCGTACGCGCACCCGTAAAAATGCATCACGCCATCCAGACCAATCGCGTAATTACTTTGAATAAAACTTCCTACAGGAATATCGCGACTTAGTGCACCACAAGTTCCGAGTCGAATGATTTTGAGCGGATTCAGCTTGCCTTTTGCCATCCGTGTCGTCAAGTCAATATTGCGCAAGGCGTCAAGCTCATTCATTACGATATCAATATTGTCAACCCCAATTCCTGTACTGAGTACTGTAATTCGCTCATTTCCAATATATCCGGTATGCGTTACGAATTCGCGTTTTGAAACCTTGTGCTCAACGGAGTCAAATTTATTCGAGATTTTTGCTACTCGGCCGGGATCACCAACCACAATTATCTTGTCAGCTATTTCTTCAGGTTGAAGCCCTAAATGATAAACGGCGCCAGCGCTGTCCAAAACCAGCTCAGACGGTGGCATGGCACTTCGTAGGTTTATGTTACATTCTTTCACGAGGGCAAGATAGGAAAGAAAAGGTTTTTATGAGAAATTTAATGCTTTTCCATTTTCCCAAAAGTCGTATCCAGTAGAGCGGTAAGCTTTGAAATAGCACCCGCAACTGATTGATCAATTGTGTTGTCAAAACTTGTTACAGCAACAGGTCTCAGGTCTGCAACCCGCGCCTCAAGCATACATCGTTTATCGTTTTCTCCAAATTTGCTCCCGTTTTCATCAGAAATATGAACTTCCAAACGGGTAATCTTGTCGCCGTATTTTTTTAATGAGTGGGTTAATCTTTCGCTTATTTTTTCCTGAAACTCTTCGCTCCCGGTAATGTTATTGTCTGTATTAAATTGAATTGTCATGATAATTTTGAATAAATGTAAAATGGATAAATTTCAAAGGGATGTATAAATCTTAACTCCTTAAGCTTCGTTATTAAACGTGGCCCAGTTATTTTAACCTTTGAATCATTGAAAAGTTTAGAGACAATCAAGTTCTAAAGTTTTCAAAAGAATATTTCAGGGGCTTGCCAGCATTATTTTGCCGCTTCCGATCCAAATACCTTTTTCAACAAATCGGTAACACGCGCAGCAGGGTTTTCTCTTATTTGCTTCTCTTCGTCCGCAATGAGTTTGAAGAGTCCGTCAATCGACCGGTTTGTCACATATTCAGTGAGGTCCGGGTCAATTGTTTCGCCACCGGTTAACTGGGTAGCTGAATTGTATGCGTTCGCCAGCGGATTCCAGTATTTGGTAAGCTCTACCTGATTCACTGCCTGGCTCACTTTGGGTTCAAATTTATTGAATAGTTCTGCGCTGGTTTTGCGTCGCAAGTATTCGGTGGCGGCATTGTCGCCACCTTTCAACAATCCAAAAGCGTCTTCTACGGTCATAGATGTTATAGCATTTACGAATATTGGCTTTGCTTCTTTTACTGCTTGCTCTGCAGCTCTGTTGAGGGTTTCTTCAAACTTGTTAACCTGACTGGTAAGACCCAATTTTAAGGCAGTTTCCTTCACTTTTTCTGCCTCTTCGGGAAATGGAATGAAAAGTCTTGGGTTTTTATAAAATCCGTCTTTAACGCCCGAAAAGTCTACAGCATAATCTGTTCCTTTCACCAGAGCCTCCTTGAGTCCGGAAGCAACCTCGCTTGTGGTAAGCGAGCCGCCTTCCCCATATAAAACTTCATTAGCTCCTTCAAGGGTACGTTGTATTTCCTGTTGTGAACAACCCATCAATAATATTGCTAAGAGTGGAATAAATTTGCGCATCAGTCGTGGTTTTAAAAATTCACAGCAAAAGTAAGACCAAAAATCGGAAAACTTGTTCTTGGTGATTTTAAACTATGATATTGAATTAATGATGCTTTTTTGTCATTAATGAGGTACATTTAGGGAAGAAAAAGTCACCAATCACCTTACGACCAATGGGAGTGCGTGTGATGGGAGTCCGAAGTGAGCCCATAGGTGACATCAAAACCCACTACTCACTACGCAATAAGCTCTGCCCAATATTCTATGCTCAATACCCAATACCCAATACTCAATACCCAATACTCAATACCCAATACTCAATACCCAATACCCAATACCCAATACTCAATACCCAATACTCAATACCCAATACCCAATACCCAATACCTAATACCCAATACTCAATACTCAATACCCAATACTCAATACCCAATACTCAATACCCAATACCCAATACCCAATACTCAATACCCAATACTCAATACCCAATACTCAATACCCACTACACAATACTCAATACCAATACTCAATACCCAATACTCAATACTCAATACCCAATACTCAATAACCAAGAACTAAAAACCAAAAACCAAAAACCAAACACTAAAAACATTTACCTTTGCGTGATGATAGCCGAAATTATTACCATTGGCGATGAAATTCTCATTGGCCAAACCATCGATACCAATTCTGCCTGGCTGGGTGAGCAGCTTTCTTTACAAGGCATCAGGCTTAATAGAATCGTTACGATCAGCGATGTGCCAGCCGAAATTATTCACGCAGTAGACGAATCTTTTTCACGAGCCGATTTAGTACTTATGACAGGCGGCTTAGGCCCAACGCAGGATGACGTAACTAAGGAAACTTTGGCGCAATATTTTGATACCACCCTCGAAATGCATCAAGAAGTACTTGAAGGAATAACAGCTTTCTTTACATCTCGCGGTCGCGAAATGCTGGAGGTAAACCGCAAGCAGGCGGAGCTGCCAAAAAATGCCGATATTTTGATGAACGCCCGTGGCACAGCAATGGGAATGTGGTTTGAAAAAAATGGAAAAGTTCTTATTTCTATGCCCGGAGTGCCTTATGAGATGAAAGGAATCATGCGCGATTTTGGTTTTGAAAAAATTAGAAACTTCTTTCACACCCAGCCCATTATTCACAAAACAGTTCTCACGCAAGGTATTGGCGAAAGTTTTCTGGCCGAGACAATTAGTGATTGGGAAACTGCCCTTAGAAATGAAGGCATGTTTCTGGCTTATTTGCCTTCACCCGGGATGGTTAAACTGCGCATTAGCGGATATGCCGAAAATGGGAATGCTGATAAAATTGAGAATAGAATTGATCATTATATTAAAGAGCTACGTCGTCGTGTTCCTGAATTTGCATTTGGCAGCGACCGTGAGACTATTGCAGAGGTAGTAGGAAATATGCTGCAAGAGCGTAAACAAACACTGGCGCTTGCCGAAAGCTGTACCGGCGGCTTTATCGCTCATCTTGTAACCTCTATTGCCGGTTCGTCCGCTCATTTTATGGGTGGAGTAGTTGCTTATAGTAATGAAGCGAAAATTAATTTACTCGAAGTTTCTCCCGATTCATTGGCATCAGAGGGTGCCGTGAGTGAAAAAGTAGTAAAAGAAATGGCAAATGGTGCACGTAAAAAATTTAATGCTACTTTTGCGGTCGCTACCTCGGGTGTTGCCGGCCCGGATGGCGGAACGGATGAAAAACCGGTTGGCACAGTGTGGATAGCACTTGCCGGACCAAAGAAAACCGTTGCTAAAAAAGTAATTTTCGGAAAAAGTCGCTCCAGAACTATCACAGTATCAGCACTTACCGCATTAAATTGGCTAAGAAATGAAATTTTTAAAAGTGAGCTTGAATAATCGAAATTAAATAACGATATTTGCCCCCACTTTTTGCGACCCTAATATAAGGATATATACAATGCCACGAATTTGTCAACTGACCGGAAAAAAAGCGATGGTAGGAAATAATGTTTCTTTCTCGAAAAGAAGAACGAAACGCAGATTCCTTCCTAACTTGATTAAAAAGAATTTTTACCTACCACACGAAGATAAGTGGGTAGCACTTACAATATCAACAAAAGCGTTGAGAACTGTAAACAAGATTGGAATTGAAAAAGCTCTGAAAAGAGCTAAAGAAAAAGGATTTTTTGCAGGGTAAACCCCATAAAGAATAAGTAAAATGGCAAAGAAAGGAAACCGCGTACAGGTAATAATGGAGTGCACCGAACACAAAGAGTCGGGTATGCCTGGTACATCGCGTTACATCACTACCAAAAACCGTAAAAACAGCCCAGACAGAATGGAGCTTAAGAAGTTTAATCCAATTCTTAAGAAGAAAACTGTTCACCGGGAGATTAAATAATTGAGTTATGGCTAAGAAAACAGTAGCAACACTACAAACAGGCTCTGGTAAAAATCACACCAAAGTGATTAAAATGGTGAAATCGCCTAAAACCGGTGCGTATAGTTTTAAAACAGAAATCGTTACTAACGATAAGGTAACTGACTTTTTCAAAGAAGGTAAGTAAGACCGATTCGTCTTTAAGATATCAGGCTTTTTCCGATCTTTGGGAAAAGCCTTTTTTCGTTTAACTGATACAAATGGGAATATTCAAAATTTTCTCCCGCGACAAAAAAGAAAAGCTCGACGAAGGTCTCGAGAAAACGAAGTCAAGCGTTTTCTCAAAACTAAGTAAAGCCGTTGCCGGAAAGTCAAAAGTCGATGACGAAGTGCTTGACAATCTTGAAGAAGTGCTTATTTCTTCAGATGTTGGTGTCAACACCACACTCAAAATTATTGAGCGAATAGAAGCGCGTGTGGCCAAAGACAAGTATCTCGGTACAGACGAACTAAACCGAATTCTCAAAGAAGAAATTACTGGTTTGCTCGATGAATCTAATTCAGGCGATGCCACCGAGTTTACTACTCCTGCAGATAAAAAACCGTACGTTATAATGGTTGTAGGGGTAAATGGTGTTGGCAAAACTACGACCATCGGAAAACTGGCATATCAGTTTAAGAAAGCAGGAAAAAGTGTTGTGCTTGGTGCAGCCGATACTTTTCGCGCAGCAGCCGTTGAGCAATTAAAAATCTGGGCGCAGCGAGTAGATGTGCCTATAGTGGAGCAGGGAATGAATGCCGATCCGGCATCAGTCGCCTTTGATACACTGCAAAGTGCGGTAAAACGAGGGGCAGATGTAGTACTAATTGATACCGCTGGCCGCCTGCATAATAAGGTAAATCTCATGAACGAGCTTACCAAGATTAAGCGGGTAATGGATAAAATTATCCCCGATGCACCGCACGAAGTACTGCTAGTGCTGGATGGTTCTACCGGTCAAAATGCAATTGAACAAGCTCGCCAGTTTACAAAGGCAACCGAAGTAACAGCGCTGGCGCTAACAAAAATAGACGGTACGGCTAAAGGCGGTGTCGTTATTGGAATTTCAGATGAATTTAAAATCCCCGTAAAATATATCGGGGTAGGTGAGGGAATGGAACACTTGCAGGTTTTTAACAGGCATGAGTTTGTTGATTCGCTTTTTAGCAATGATTAGAGGTGTATGAAGACCAAGACATTAAAGAAAAATAAAGTAAACGTTATAACACTGGGCTGCTCGAAGAATATTTTTGACAGTGAAGTGCTTATGGCGCAGCTTAAAGCGAATAAGTACGACGTGGTGCACGAAAATGACGATGGTGATTCTGCCATCGTAATTATCAATACCTGCGGATTTATTGATAATGCTAAGCAAGAAAGTATAGATACAATTATTCAATGGGCCGATGCCAAAGAGCGGGGTCAAGTTGACAAAGTTTACGTTACCGGATGTCTTTCGCAGCGCTATAAGCCGGAGTTGGAAAAAGAGATTCCAAATGTGGATGCTTACTTTGGTACCCGAGAATTACCACGTTTGCTAAAAACGCTCAAGGCAGATTACAAGCACGAATTGGTTGGCGAGCGATTGCTCACTACGCCAAATCATTTTGCTTATTTTAAAATAGCCGAAGGTTGTGATCGCCCGTGTTCTTTTTGCGCCATACCGCTTATGCGTGGAAAGCATATTTCCACACCGATAGAAGAATTGGTAAAACGCGCGAAGAGCCTTGCCGCTCAAGGAGTAAAAGAACTTATTCTCATTGCCCAAGATCTTACCTATTATGGGCTTGATCTATACAAAAAGCGGGAACTCGCTCGATTAGTTGATGAGCTATCGGCGGTAGAAGGAATTGAATGGATTCGTCTGCACTATGCATTCCCAAGTGGTTTCCCGATGGATGTGCTTGATGTGATGCGTGATACACCAAATGTGTGTAATTATCTCGATATTCCATTGCAACATGCTTCTACACGTATGCTTAAAGCGATGCGCCGAGGTATTACGCGCGAGAAAACTACTGCACTTATCCACGATATTCGAGAAAGAGTACCCGGTATTGCTGTTAGAACAACTTTAATTTCAGGCTATCCCGGCGAGAGCGAAGAAGATCATGCAGAAATGCTTGAATGGGTTGCCGAAATGAAATTTGATCGATTAGGTGTTTTTACTTATTCGCATGAAGAAGATACACATGCGCATAAATTTGAAGACGACGTTCCCGAAAAGGTGAAGCAACAACGTGCCGAAGAAATTATGGAATTACAATCTGGCATTTCTCATGATATAAACCTAACTAAGGTAGGCCTAACACTTCGGGTTATGATAGACCGTATAGAAGGTGATAGCTACGTTGGGCGCACCGAGGCTGATTCTCCTGAAGTTGATAATGAAGTAATTATTCCTAAAGCATCGGGCTACGCACGTGTAGGCGATTATGCTGAAGTGAAGATTACGGAGGCTGATCCATACGATTTGTTTGGGGAACTGGTTTAGGCGTTTATTGCAAGTTTTGAAATCTCGTTTTAATCCGAATTCCGAGATACGGCGCCGCTTTTGTGTTGAAAAATTAAATGCAGTTCTACTTTGGCTCAAATACCAAACTGAACGCAATGGATAATTGTGAGAGTTCCCGCAACAAGTTATAAGTGCATATTGTAGGATGATTCTATGGAGTAGATGTTTTCTGAGTGTTGAACAGAAATCCCGATCTAAAAAGACCGGGATTTAAAGAATACGTGATTTATGGGTTGAAAATTCTTCATTCCCTCACAATTTTCCCAGTTCGTATTATATCACCGGCCATAATTTGAATCAAATAAACACCACTTTCAAATTTGGACAAATCAATTTGCACAATAAAATCATTGGGGTAAGCTTGAACCAATTCTTTGCCTTGAAGATCAAAGATTTTTATTTCTTTAATAAGTTCTTTTTCTGATCTAACAGTTACCTGCCCTTGTGTTGGGTTTGGTGCAATTGAAAAGTTAAGATCATCATCTATTTCTTTTACGGAAAGGACGATTTGTTCTACCTCATCTAAAAGCGGGCCGCCGCCGTTTGTTGTTTTGTATATTCTGCCTCCAATACCTCCAACAGCATAACAAACTGAATCATTGGGACAATAGATTTGCTTAGTGCCATAGTAACCGGTCTCATCTAAACCTTGCTTATACCAAGAATTGCCTCCGTCCATAGACTTCATGAAGAATATATCTTCGTTTCCCTCCTCATAAATTGATCGGTAAACGGCATACATTACGTTCTCAGATGGCCAACTAACTCCGAAAATACGATTAAACTCTGGAAAATAAGTTATGATATAATTTTCTTGAATAACATCTCCAATAGTCAAAATCCCAAAACTAAATGTCTGAAAACCTAAAGTAAACCCATCATTACCTATAGCTGAAGAGAGGAATTTGTAATCTCTCGTTTTTAAGAAGGAATGTGATCCTTGATAATCTAATAGATACGAAAAAAAACTATCTCCTTCATCTTGAGACCATACTAGTACAGTTCCATCAAGCCCTATGAATGTAGAATTATCAATATCTCCATCTCTAGTTCCACCCATTGGAAAATTTTCCAGAATAGACCAAGTGACTCCTGCATCAATTGTTTTAGCAGACCAGCTTGGTACTGATATAATTCCTGTGTTATTATCGAAAAAGGAAATGGAATATGGTATAGATACAGCACTCGCAAGACCTTCGGCTATCCGTTCCCATGAATCGCCTCCGTTAATACTGCGCATTACAGATATTTGATTTTCATAGAAACAAGATATGTAACCAGTATCTGCCGAAGGAAAAAATATAGTTCTGAACTGATGATCAGAAAACCCAAGTGAATCCCAATCTGCACCACCATTTTGTGTTCTTAAAACATAACTATCCGTGCTGCTAATTCCTACAACAAAACCCGTGTCAGAATTTAAGAAATATACGTCTTGGTCGTTTGAATTTATTGATGCCTGATACGCTATCTCCCACTGCCCAAAACTAGCTAAAGGGCATATCATTATTGTGAAAACACAAATGAAGATTTTCATAGCTTTATAAATTTCTCGTTGAAAACATAATCTTCAGAAGAAATTTTAATTATAAATATTCCTGCAGATAATAGAGATGTATCGATATAAAACATTGAACTATTTGGGGTTAATGCCTGAACAAGTTTACCCGAAACATCAAATATTTCTATTTTCTGGATTGTTTTAGAAAAACTTACTGCTAGCTGATTACTTGACGGATTGGGCCATAGTTTAATCTTATATGCTGATTCTAAAAAATGCTTATTAGAAAGTGGTATATCAATTTCGGATACACCAAATATGACCCCTTGCGCACAAGGCGTTGTTTCAGAAATAATATATGGCTGGTAATAATCATTTATAACACTAGGATTGTAATCTACACCATCATAAGTATTAAGATCCATCTCGTTCAACCCATGATTACCTGTTCCAACTACCACAACCCGATCATTATTTTCAGAAATAGCTACTCCACCACAATAATCGTATTTGTTAGAGCCATGATACGTTGCCCAAATCAACTGCATATTTTGATTGAATGCTGCAATATAATTGTCGCCAAGATTAACATTTGGTTCGTTTGCACTTATTGTTAAATTGTCTTTTACATAAAATCCGTCAGGTTGATTCGTTGGCAACGGCATACCAAATTGATTCTGACTGTAGCCACTTCTCGAATAAGTAGTGAGATAAAGAATACCCGAATTTGATACCGCAAGTTTCACTCTCATATAATCTAGGGGTTCACCAACTACAATTGGAAAAGCCCCGTCAATATTGCTACCCCCAATGTAGGAGCTAAAGAGAAAATCAGCTGCTGCGCTGCTTAGATTTATTTTTACTAAGAAATCACTATAACCATTACTATTAGGAGATATTGAGTTGATTAAAGGCATATTATCAACACAAGTGTAATCAGGAATTTCGGCTCTTGTATTTCCGGCAAAGTAAATATTGTCGTTATCATCGACCACAATTGAATTTCCGGCTTCGGGGCAATGGCCTCCAAAATAGGAAGAAAATTGTAGCTGACCATTTGCATCAAATTTATTTACAAACGCATCCAATTTCCCTGTTGAATATAAGGAGGTTGTGGTAGGTAATCCGGGATCGGTATTCATTACCGGCATATTGTCTGATTTTGTGCCACCGGTAGTATAAACATTATTGTCGCTATCAATATCTAAGCTCATGATAACTTCACCATCCCATGGATTTGACCATTCCAAATTCTTGTTAACGTTATATTTAAGAAATAATCCTGAACCTGAAAAGTAGTTTGAAGCACCTGACTTCGGAACAATTGTCGTATTGGTATTCCTGGATCCAACAGCATAAATATTTCCGAGGTTATCTACTTCAATATCTCTTAAGGTTTCATCACCATCATTGCCGTAATATGTTGACCAGTGTAATGTACCATTCAGATCAAATTGAGCAATAAAACCATCGAGACATAAACC
Source organism: Cryomorpha ignava (assembly GCF_010686655.1). GTDB lineage: Bacteria > Bacteroidota > Bacteroidia > Flavobacteriales_D > Cryomorphaceae > Cryomorpha > Cryomorpha ignava. The sequence continues at coordinate 194,738 of NZ_JAAGVY010000003.1, forward strand.
ACTTGAACAATTGTTGGTTGGATCTACATCCGCATTTCCACCGCTATTTGCAATTGTCATATCAACAGAATTGGTGTAACCGCAGATGTACACATCGTTTAAAACTGCATCTTGTACAAATCGTCTTAACGCAATTGCTTTTACATTGTCGTTACCTGCATATCCATTTGCATTTTCGCTTCCACCAAAATACGACGACCATTGAGGAACTATATCGGCATTCAATTTTAAAAGTATAACATCCAATCCACCGGAATAATCTGCTAATACTTGCTGACCGATCAATACTGGAAAGTTACCTGCTTTAGTTCCTCCACATATATAAATTTGACCATTACTATCTGTAACCACATCATTAAAATGGCTTTCGGACCCTGATCCATAATGGCTATTCCACAACATATTCCCAATAGAAGCAACCCCACCTGTTCCTTGCACCACTCCCTTATCAATCTCAATAACCAAGGTGTTATTAGCATTAAATGAACCAATACCAAGCGATGCATCGCTTCCGCTTACACTAAAAGTGGGTTGCCAGCTTTTATCTATACGCGTACCGCTACTATTTACTTCGTAGGCTTCGCCTTTTGGCATAATTACGAAGCCAATGCTTGAGGTTAGAACGAGTTCTCCGGAGGAGTTTACAGAAACAGAACTTGCGCCTTCGTATTTCCAACCCAAATCGGCAGTGCTAAATCCCGGTTTGCAAATGAGGTAATATTTTAAGCCTTTGTTATTGTGAGAAATCATCAGGTCAATGTTATCCCAAACATCGAGGCTAATCAGTTTTTTAAATGATTCAACGCGTTCTCGCTTGCCATCTGCCACGGTGGGCAGGTAGTAATTTTGGTAAAAATCCATTTTGTCGAGCGCGCGCATTTTCGGATTTTTTTTGCGTTCGTTAAATACCATGTCTATGCGGTGAAGGGTATCATTTGCAAGTGAATCGGCTACGTGAAATACATAGGACAGTTTATCGTCTTGCACATAGACTTTTGGATAATCTGCGCCACCTATAAATTTTATATCGCTAGCTTGTTGCCCATTCGTTTTAACAAGCTGTCCGTTGTTTTCCGTAAAGTAACCCGAGGATGGAATGTTTTCTTCATCGGGAGGATTTACAATATTTCGCTCTATATATTTTACGGAAGTATAGCGATAGATACCACCAATTTCGCTTTGACCGGCTACGATAACATCACCTGCATTATCAATGGCAATATCAAAGGGATTGTCGCGGCCATTGGTTACTCCGTTATAGGTTATATTCCAGAGTTCATTTCCACTAGTGCTGTATTTTATGGTATGAAAATCTTCATTGGCCGTATTTTCTGAAACTCCTGTAATTATAGGTTGATTTGAGGCGTCGAGTACAATAGCATTGGCAGTATCTGCGGCATTTGCCTTTCCATTATACGAGGCCGCCCACAGCTGACTGCCTGAAGAATTATATTTTAAGGTGGTATAATTTGTGCCATTATCTGCACTTTCTGAATATCCTGTAACATATACGTTTCCTGACGGGTCGACGGCGAGCGCATTGGCTATATCATTAAAACTTCCTGAACTATTGTAATTTACAGACCAGGTGATATTAAGCGCATTGTCAAGCTTAATGGTTCTAAAATCGTAGCCGGTATTGTTTAGCGCGCCACCGGTTACGTAGATATTGCCGGCCCCGTCTCTGGTAAGGTCTGTTATACGATCTATTCCATCGCCCGTTCCTCCTGAGGTGGTTTGATTTTGGAAGCTCCCTGTCGATGCATCGAGATTTACAATAGAATACTTCCAGCTATTTGGGTCGGTTTGAGTACCACCGGCGAGTGAAATTGAATTTCCCGAAGGATAAATCTTTGTAATTACATCGTTGTAGTCAACATTATTCCAGCTATAATTCCAGTTCATACTTCCGGAATGGGTGTACGATAAGGCAAGATAATCGGCTTGATTGGTCAGATTGTATGTGGCTCCGCCTACATAGATCCGATTGTTATCGCCGGTAATAGAAGTTGCCAGATTGTAAAGCGAGTTTGGGTATGTATATACATCATCCCATAGAAAAGTACCACTAGAACTGTATTTTAAAACCAGCACCTGATACCCGCTGTTGGAAGGATTGAATGTAGATCCTGCCAGATATACATTGTTATTATTGTCTATAAATAAATCGATTGCAGCATCGTCGTACCCGGCTACGTCGTAGGTTTCGGTCCACAATTCTTCTCCACGCGGGTTGTATTTGGTGAGAATAACATCGTAATCGCCAAGCGAAGAAAGGGTGGCTCCTGCCTGATATACGTTTTTATTGGCGTCTGTTTTTACAACTGATTTTAAAAAATAGCTTTGGGTGCCGCGTGTAGTCATCCAATCTTCAAAAACGGTTTGGGAATATGCAGAATTAACCCAGAAAAGCATAGTTAGAAGAGAGAGAGAGAGAGAGAGATGTTTTGCCTGGATTAGCAGAAATAATAGTAGAAAGTAGTTTCATAATAGGAAGGTTTAATTGATTAAGAGCCCTCAAGGTACGAAAATGAATTAAACTAAAAGGGGGTTAAAACACCCTTTTTGGTTGGGTGTTTTAACGGTATTCTTCCGAGCGCGTAGATTCCTTTTTAAATTAAGGTTGAATTAAAAGATCTCAAAGTTGCCTTTTATTATGGCGCGAGTAAGCAACCCCAAAGGATTTTAAACTCCAACTACTTTGAGGTCAACAATACAATTTCAACAAAAAATTCCCACTTTTCTAAGAAAAACGGGGATTTAATTTTTTACAAAAGGCTTTATCTAATAATAGTGCAGTCTGCGTACTTTGGCAATATATTTAGCCAGTCGGATAACCTGCTTGGTATAACCAAACTCATTATCGTACCATACATACAGCACTACGCTTTTCTTATCATTGTGAATTAAAGTGGCTTTGCTGTCAAAAACAGAACAGCAGCTGTCGCCAACAATATCGCTCGATACCAATTCGGGTTCAATGCTATACTTAATTTGATTAACTAAATCTCCTTTCAAAGCAGCTCCTTTCATTACTGCATTTACCTCTTCTACACTTGTGGCTTTATTGAGAGTAAGATTCATAATTGCAAGCGACCCATTTGGAACCGGCACGCGTACTGCATTTGCAGTTAGCTTATTAGCCAATTTCGGAATAACTTTAGTAACAGCTTTGGCGGCACCTGTTTCAGTAATTACCATATTCACAGCGGCAGAACGCCCACGTCTTTCTTTCTTATGAAAGTTGTCAAGTAGATTCTGATCATTTGTGTAAGCATGTACCGTTTCAATATGTCCTTTCTCAATGCCGTATTCGTTTTCAATTACTTGAAGAACAGTGCTGATGGCATTGGTGGTACATGAAGCTGCGGAATAAATATTTTCATTCTCAATATCCAGATCCTTGTGGTTTACTCCGTAAACAATATTCGGAATTTCACCACCGGGAGCTGTAAGAATTACTTTGCTGATTCCATTAGATTTCAAGTGAAGGCTGAGCTCTGCGCGATTTCTGAATGCTCCGGTATTGTCAATTAATACGGCATCACTAATTCCGTAATCCTCGTAGTTAACTTTATCTGGAGATTCTGCTTGAATCATTTTAATTATCTGACCATTGATGATCAATGCATTATTTTCGATATCGGCTTGAACAGATCCCGGAAACGGGCCATGAACAGAATCCATACGGAGTAAGTCCGCACGTTTTACGATTTCTTCGGGAGTAACCTTACGGGTTACAATAGCTTTAAGTCTAAGCTGGTGTCCCTTTCCGAATTGTTGAATCAATTCGCGTGCAGCCAATCTTCCGATACGTCCAAAACCAAATAAAACCACATCGCGTGGCTCAAATTTCTGGCCGTGATCTTCACCCACGAACCTTCCTATTTTTGACAATAGAAAATCGTGTTTAGAAGCGTGCTGGTTTTTCTCTTCCATCCATTCTGCCGAAAGTCTTCCAATATCTATTTTGGAAGGCGCCAGATTAAACTCCATAAGGATTCGTGCAAGCTCGCTGGTTACAAATACATCAATTGGTTTTTGAACCACGTCTGCAGCATATTTGTGCAGACTTAAAACTTCGCTCACACTGGTATTTACCAGGTGGTTACGAAAAAGAACAAGCTCTACTGATTTGTCATAAAGTAGGTGTCCTACTGCGCTGATAAGTTCTACGGCAGCTTTTTCTTTACTAATCCAGGTTTCGAGCTCCTTGTTGTAGGTATCTCGTCCTGCGCTCAAAAGATCACTTGACATGATTATTAACGTTTATATAAGGTGGTTTGAAATAATTCAACTTTCCAGGCGCACCAAACACATTGGGTTTAACCCAAATACGCTTTTAGGTGTTTGCTTCTTGACGAATGACGCAATCTGCGAATAGCTTTTTCTTTAATCTGTCTAACGCGCTCGCGTGTCAGTCCAAAGCGATCTCCTATTTCTTCAAGAGTAAGGCCGTGTTTCATACCAATACCGTAGAAAAGACGAATTACTTCGCGCTCTTTTTCAGTAAGAGTTGACAGCGAACGCTCAATTTCCTGAACCAAAGATTCATTTAATAGTTGAGTATCGGCATTTGGTGAGTCGCTGTTTATCATTACATCAAGCAATGACGAACTGTCATCTTCTGTAAAAGGAGCATCAACAGACACGTGGCGACCACTAACTTTAAGCGAGTCAGCTACTTTTTCTGCCGGTATATCAAGCGCGTTTGCAATCTCTTCCACGGTAGGTGGACGATCGTATTCCTGCTCTAGCTTGGCAAACATCTTATTTATTTTGTTCAAGCTTCCAACCTGATTTAGTGGAAGGCGAACAATACGCGATTGCTCTGCAAGTGCTTGAAGAATAGATTGTCTAATCCACCATACGGCATAAGAAATAAATTTGAAACCACGGGTTTCATCAAATCGTTGTGCAGCCTTAATCAATCCAAGGTTTCCTTCGTTAATAAGGTCAGGAAGAGAAAGGCCTTGATTTTGATATTGCTTGGAGACAGATACCACAAAACGCAGGTTAGCGCGTGTGAGTTTTTCCAATGCTGCCTGGTCACCTTTTTTAATTCTCTGTGCCAATTCAACTTCTTCCTCCGCAGTAATCAGGTCCTCACGGCCTATTTCCTGAAGGTATTTGTCTAATGACTGGCTTTCGCGATTGGTTATGCTCTTGGTAATCTTAAGTTGTCTCATAAAATTGTTCCTAAGTAAGGGTTTATAATAGCGGCTATCAAACCGCAAAGATACGTCAATGGTACTTCAAATACAAACTACCGAATTAGATTTGAGTTTGAAATTCCAATATTAAATATGTAAAGCGACAGAGTATTAAGTTGCTGCCGCTTTACATTGTTCAAAATAAAATGAGATATGCGTAAAATAAATGATGAATCGATGTTTACGATTTCGGGTATATCTCGCAGGTTTTTATTTTGAAATTTGGTTCAAAAGACTTTTTAAGGACTATATTTATTGAGTTCGATAGCTGGAATTTTACGCAGTTATCTAACCGTGTCACCAAATTTATTACATTCCAAAACCGAAGTAATCAGGCTTTCCATCCGGATGCAATCCTTCAACCAGAACGCCTCCTCGTTTGGAGCTAAGTATCCGGTTTACGTCTTCGGGTGTGTTTACCGGTTGCTTATCAATTTGCGTTATTACAAATCCTGCACTCAATCCGGCATTTTTTAATTTTCCGCTTTCAAGATCTGTTATTTTAACGCCATTTGCAATTTTAAGCCTACCTTTTTCTTCGGTACTCAATGATTCCAATTTGGCACCAAAAATTCTATTGACTGCTTCTTTATCACGTTTCTTTAACTCTTTATTTCCGTAGCGGTCTCTCAGCACAACAGTAAACTCTTTGATATTGTTCTTGCGCAGCACTAAAACCTCAATTTCGTCGCCAGGGCGGTACTTGCCTATTTGCTCCTGAAGCTGAGTAACATTGTTTACGCCAAAGCCTTGCACTTTGGTAATGATGTCTCCTTCTTCAATTCCGGAATCAGCGGCAGCTCCATCTGGCAGTAACCCTCGGACGTAGGCTCCTTCCCGGGTTTTTAAATCTTTTTCCTTTGCCAACGCCTGATCTATATTGCTGATGTTTACACCAATATAAGCGCGCTGAACCAATCCAAACTCAAGTAAGTCGGCAGTAACTTTCTGCACAATGCTTACAGGTACTGCAAAGCTATAACCACTGTACGATCCGGTACGCGAAGCTATTGCAGTGTTAATTCCCACCAGCTCCCCACGTCCGTTTACAAGCGCGCCTCCACTGTTTCCGGGATTTACCGCGGCATCTGTTTGGATAAACGACTCAAGCGGAAAAATCTCATCGGTAGGGTTGTAATGCAAGATGTTGATATTTCTAGCCTTTGCACTAACAATGCCTGCTGTAACGGTAGATGTAAGATTAAACGGATTGCCCACAGCGAGCACCCATTCTCCTACCTGTAAGTTGTCGCTGTCGCCAAATGTAATGGCCGGAAGATCTGATTCGTCAATTTTCAACAAGGCGATATCTGTTGCCGGGTCAGTACCTATTAGTGTAGCCGTATAAGTTCGGTTGTCGTTAGTACTGATTTCAATATTTGCCGCATTGTCAATTACGTGGTTATTGGTTACAATATAGCCGTCGTCACTTATAATTACTCCCGATCCGGATGCTTTTTGCTCCTGAGAATAATATTTCTCGCCACCAAAAATCTGGCTCCAGGGATTGTAATACTTCTGCGATTGAAAAGTTGTGGTAACGTGCACCACTGCATTTACTGTTCGCTGAGCGGCACTTACAAAATCAATGCTTTCAAGAGGAACTGATGGACTGGAAGTATAATTAGTAAATTGAATTTGTGGTTTCTCTCCCGAAGAAGACATTTTAAGATCTGAATTTAGAAAAGTAGAATACAAACCGAGGGATACGATACCACCGAGAATCGCCACGAGAAAAAATTTAAATAGCTGCTTCATTTTATCTTTGCTTTAAATTAAAGGTTTCGTCTTTTAAACATTCACTGCCCGCAATTTCTTACTTTTGTGCTGTTAATTCGTGTTAAGCCTATATACTGCGGAAAACAGAGTTAATTACAGTGCAATTTGCATTCCATTTTGTCCATGCGTCAAACAATGAGAAAATTTGTCACTTTTATTGCCTTCGTGGCATGTTTAATCCTATTCGCAAGCTGTGAAAACAAACAGGGTGAGACAAATACGGATCAAGATGAGAAGACGCGCACTTCAATTTTTAAGAAGAAACCTAAACCAGATGCTATTGCCAAGGTTGAAGATTCACTCTCATCGCCCGATCTTACTGCCGGTATCGATAGTGCTTATGCCGATTCAACAGATATTTCGAGTTTGCCTGATTCTGCCACAAATGAATTGCCATTGCCAAACGAAGAAACCGAAGTGGAGTGGGAGTCAACGACAGAAATGAATTCACGTCAAACCGATTCCGAAGAAGAAATTACAGAAGAATGGGTTGAAGAATCGAGCGGAGAAGAGGAGAATGAGTATGTAAACTACTCAAATAGCGATGTAACGCTTAATAAAGAGCGTATTCTAAAAACCGAAATCGTAAAAGTGAAAATGCCTGATATTCAAGATGAGCGCGACTCTGTACTAGCGGTTATCGAAGAAAGAATGAGCCTGAATCTCGAGCAAGTCTCGAAGCAAATCGTTGTAGAAAAATGGTTTTCGCCGGTAAACTATCGCGGATATAAATTTAATCGCAGGAAGTTAATGCTCTACGGTGTTGAAAGAGAAACACTTATAGTTATTTATTTCTACCTCGGCGAATATTATTTTGCCGTTGATCAGAAGATTTACAATTTAGATGAAACGGCTAAAAACGTTTCTTTTGAAAGCGTGAAAGACACGACCCTAACGTATTATTTATTGATGTATGAAAATTAATTTCGAGAAATATCAGGGTACGGGCAATGATTTTGTACTTATCGACGATCGTAATGAGGAATTCCCCGAAAACGATATTAAGCTTATTAAGCACATCTGCAGCGCAAAGTTTGGGGTTGGTTCTGATGGCCTTATGCTCATTAGAAATTCAGCTGACGCTGATTTTGAAATGATTTTCTTCAATCCTGACGGGTCAAAAAGTCTTTGCGGAAATGGAAGCCGCTGCGCAGTTCATTACGCGCATAAAAGCGGATTTGCTAGCACGAGTGGAACATTTATAACAACAGATGGCGTACATAAATTCAAGGTTCTTTCGCACGATTTAATTGCCATAGAAATGCGCGATGTGCATAATCCCGAAAAGCATAGCGGACATTGGTTTATCGATACAGGTTCGCCACATCTTATTATTCGGGTGCCAAATGCCGATAAGGTTGATGTGCTAAATGAGGGTAGAAAATGGCGCAATGAAGCTGTTTTTATCCCCATAGGAGGAACCAATGTAAATTTTGTTTCCGTAATTTTAGATAGTGGTTCTTTCAGAGTTCGAACTTATGAGCGCGGTGTTGAAAATGAAACCCTTTCTTGTGGAACAGGCGTTACGGCTGTCGGCCTCGCCATGAATCTGGAAGAGAAAGCTGAAAACAGAGCCGAAATAGAAACAAAAGGTGGAAATTTAACGGTTCAGTTTCAGCGCGATGGAGCACATTTTAGAAATATATGGTTAGAAGGACCAGCCAAATTTGTATTTTCCGGACAGATTGATGCTTGAAAACAAAAGAATAAAACTCCGCTCGCTTGAAATTGGCGATGTAAACCTGCTTAGCATTTGGGAAAATGACAGGGCTAACTGGAAAGTTTCGCATACCATATCGCCATACAGTAAATATGTCCTTGCCGATTACATTAATTCGGTAACAGATGTGTATTCAGACAAGCAGTTGCGATTGGTTATTGAAACCAAGCCAGATCGGGTTTCCGTGGGAACCATAGACCTATTTGATTGCGATTTTGCTAATAGAAGAGCCGGTATAGGCATATTAATTGCAGATCCCGATAATAGAGGAAAAGGAATTGGGAGCCAGGTGCTTGACATCATAATAGACTATTGTTTTGAGGTGCTCAATTTGCATCAGCTCTATTGCAATGTGCTTCTCGACAATCCCAAAAGTATGGCTCTTTTTGAGAAATACGGTTTTCAGAAAATTGGCGTTAAAAAGGACTGGACTGCGTATGAAGGAAAATTTTACGATGAAGTGCTCATGCAAAAGATAAGAGAAAATGGCTAAGCGAAAAAGACGAATTATTTCTTTCGGTTTCCTGATGTTTCTGGTCACAGTTCTTTTGGTTGGTTTTTATTATTATCGGCTCGTTTTCGGTCCTGTATTAAACATGAAAAAGGAATCTGTCGCATTTTATATTCATACTGGCTGGAGTCAAGATAATGTTTTTGATGCCCTCATATCTATGGATATTGTAAAAAAGCCCAAAGCCGTAAAATGGGTTATGGAACGCAAAAATTATGATGGCGGCTTGGTTGTACCAGGAAAGTATACCCTCAAAAACGGTATAAATGCCAACGATTTGGTAAATCACTTACGGGCTGGAAATGGCGAAGAAGAAGTAAAGATTGTTTTGAATCACGCGCGCACCTTGCAAGAGTTGGCAGGTAAGGCTTCCGCCAATATTGAAGCAGACTCCATCTCTATTTTAGACAAGCTTACCGATCCTGAAGTAATTGGGCGGTATGGCTTTAGTGCCGAAACCTTTAAAGCCATGTTTCTGCCCGATACCTATTATACAGAATGGGATACCGATGCAGATGAATTTTTGGAAAGAATGGCCAGTGAATACAAGAAATTCTGGACGGAAGAGCGTATTCAAAGTGCAAAAATTCAAGGGCTAAGTCAAAGTCAGGTTACAACGTTGGCCTCTATTGTACAGGCAGAGCAGCAAACTCATCCCGAAGAGCGGGCAGCCATAGCCGGATTGTATTTAAACAGGTTAAACCGCGGAATGCGACTTCAGAGCGATCCGACAGTGGTTTATGCAGTCGGCGATTTTAATATTAACCGGGTACTTACCAAGCACCTTAGCTTTGCGAGTCCTTACAATACATATATAAACAGTGGTCTTCCACCGGGGCCAATAAATATACCTACAAAGCAGGCCATAGATGCTGTGCTCAATGCCGAAGACAACGATTATATTTATATGTGTGCGAAAGCAGATTTTAGTGGTTATCACGCTTTCGCGAAAAGCCATACAGAGCATATTCGCAATGCGCGGGCATTTCAAAATGCCCTTAATCAGCGTAAAATTTACAAATAATGTCTACTACTACCAATGTTGTTATTTCGGAGGGAATTTCTTTTAATTATCTGATTAAGGGAACCTTACTCGCTATTTTTTCAGGTATCATTTCTTTGTTTTTTCTTCCGGCATTAATCGGCCTTGTGGTTGGGGTGGCACTAGTTCTGGCATCTTCCGGAGTGGAAATAAACATTCAAAAAAAGCAATACCGCCGATACGTTGGAATTTTTGGATATAAAATTGGCAAATGGAATGATTTAATAACCTGAGTTCGATTATTAACAACTTGACTGTCAATAACTAACGAAAAATAGTTCTAAAAATAGAAAGGTAAAATACAGTGTTTTTGTATATTTAGATCGTTGAAAAATAAACACTTAACAAAAACAA
>NZ_JAAGVY010000004.1 GCF_010686655.1 Cryomorpha ignava
AATGTAACGATCCACCGCAAAATCAAAAGTATCAGGGGGTCCTTTTTTGAAAAACGCGAATATTGGACCGGGAAGTCAGTAGAAGCCGCTATTTTTATGCAAATTGAAATCGTTTAGGACAGTATTGGTTTTATTCTTATAAAATGAAAGCAAAGGTTGTATTACTTTTTTTGGCATATTTTCTATTGGGAATCATCCCAGTATGTGTAACAGGTTGCGGCTGGCTAAGAAAAGAAGTCTATATATGTGATATCGATTTTTTCCCTATTACTACCGTAAACATAGATAGCATCCCTAAGTTTACAAATGAAATTGGTTTCCAGATCTGGACAGCAGAAAGGAAGCCGACGTGTTATAATATACAGGTGCAGATTTTTAATACCGCCTTAGCCACCAGTATAAGTTATGAATATCAAAATAAACTAATTATTTCTTCCTATGAGCTTTATCTTGATCACGCTATCGTGCTAGAAGGAGATACAATCGCGCCAAACACAGATTTGTTGATGAATGAAACGATAAATTCTAAAACAGTTTTTGATTATGTAGATGACTATGATCTTGTAACAAGCACGATTAAATTCAATTCTGAACTGGTTGATAGTCTACAGTTTGAATTAGGCGTTTATCAAGTAATTTTCAAATGTGCCACGGACGATGGGAAAGAATTTGAAAAAATCACGCAAGTTATTTTTAAGGAATAGAATGAATAGCTAGCTTTAAAAACACAAATAGAAATCTAGCTCAACCTATCACCTCAATCCTATGCTTGTATATAAATTATCAATCTCTGCTATTCGCCGTGGGCGCACATTTTGCCGTACGGTCTTCCTTCTGTCGTCAGGCTCCTTGCGGTCATATAAAAGACTCTTCTCAGCTTAGCTGCATCAGACCTTCGCCCGCAGGGAGTCCGTATGGATTCGCCCACAGCAGTTAAAATGCGAAACACCATTCCAAAGCCTTGATTTCCAAATCCCCAAATAATACCTCTGTTCACCATTCATTTCCAAATCGATAAAAAGAAGAAAAAACAAAAAACCTTCTCATGAAATCTCTATCTATTTTTATTACAGCTTCAATAATTATTTGCGGAATCTCCACAGCTTCGGCCCAAAACGAAAATAGCAGCGGCGAAAAAATAATAATGCACCCCATTCCCAAAACAGAGCAGAACTCAATAGGAATGCAAATGCCATTGCCTCATGCCTGGACACTAAACAACAACGCTCCTGATGGGCAGCCTATTATTACAGCTCCCGGCGAAATAGAAGTTTATGCCTATCCGCAGCCGCAGGAATTTCTCTACGCAAACGATTCCGTTACGCTTAAATATTATCACGACGCTATGGGCACCCCAACCCGTGAGGCAAAAGGGATTGACAATATTATTGAAAACGATATAAAGCCCCTTGCTGAAAAAAACGGATATAAATTCCTGAAACAATATCCTTTAAAAGACATTGCCATGAATATTGCCACTTTTACGGCCACTCTTTACAATCCATTAAATATGAACAACCTGGTTCAGGCATCAGGAACCGAATGGACTGATAAAAATGGTAATATGCTTTTAATCGTGCTTCAATACACCGAAACAGGCTCTGCAACAGACATTTTAAGCTGGGGATACAGTGCGCATTCTTTGCAAGCTCCCCCTAATGAATTCGAAGCCGCACGAGATCACTTTATTTATGGATTGATAAATCTTCAATACAATCCTGATGACATTAGCGCATATAATAAAGCGCAGAGTGCGGAATGGAATAAAAGCCAGGGAAGCTATGACGAACCCTATAATCAGGATAAAAATTGAGATATAATTAATTACGAATTACGAAGGGTTAATTACGAAGGACGAATTACGAATTACGAATTACGAATTACAAATTATGTATGGCGAATTACGAAGGACGAATATTCTCGCCTATTGCATGCCTATTACCTTAAATGAATTTTGTGGGAAAGTAACTCCTACGCAATAGCTCGTGTCTCACGAGGGAGATATTTTCGGGCGTTTCGGCCGGTTTTAGAAATACAACTTTATTTATTAATACCCGATAGCATTGTAACCTGGTGAGACGCTAGCCTGCACGCAACTTTAACTGCGGCACATGGCTAATTTGTTCATGTAAATACCTATTGAGTATTGTCAATTGCAAATTGCCTATTGCTTATTGCCTATTGCAAATTGCTTATTGCAAATTGCCTATTGCCTATTGGAAAATTGCCTATTGCAAATTAACAACTAACCCCCATCAAAAACATACAAGGCCGTTTGTCAATCTTTGGCGGATGTTTTATCCACTCATCTACAGTATGGGTTGTTATGACTTCGGTTTGCAGAGTGATATCAGTTGCAACACAGATTTCGGTACCGGGCGAGCAGTGGTTCATCATATCCTCAAATAGCGACTCATTGCGAAACGGAGTTTCCATAAAAATCTGGGTAGCTCCGGTCTTGCGCACTTCATTCTCGAGAATTCTCAACTTGTGCAATCTGTCTTTTTTGTTCATAGGCAAATAGCCGTGAAAGGAAAATTCCTGACCATTAAATCCCGAGGCAATCAAGCCCAAAACAATAGATGAAGGCCCTGTTCCAGGCACTACTTTTATTTTGTTTTGATGACAAGCAGCTACAGCCAAACCACCCGGATCGGCAATAGCCGGTAGGCCTGCTTCAGAGATCAAACCCATGTCAACTCCCTGCAATAAGGGTGCGATCAATCGCGGCACATCAATGGCTTTTGATCGTTTATCGAGAATGTAAAACTGCAAATCGTCAAGCGGATGTTCTGTGCCGATGGCTTTGAGATAACGACGTGCAGATCGCTCATTTTCAGCAATAAAATGCTTTAAACGACGAGAGGTTGCCAAAACACCTGCGGGTATTACCCAATCTGGTTTGCTCTCGCCCAGCGTAGTGGGAATAAGATAAAGCGTTCCTTTCTTAGCGGCCATTTAATTTTGATATAAGTACATCTGCCGATTGCGACAGCATTTCATAAACCTTTTGAAAGCCGGATTCTCCCCCAAAATACGGATCGGGAACATCGATATTCTCTCCCGGATGAGAGAGATTCATAAAAAGGTCGACCTTTTTCTTATCGGAATCGTTTCGTGCCAAAGCGATTACATTTTCGTAATTCGATTCATCCATTACATAGATTTCATCATACGTGTCGAAATCGCTCACCGTAAATTGTCTTGCGCGAAGTTTTGAAATATCATGACCGTTTTTATCCATATTGGCAACAGCCCGTTTATCAGGCCCCTCACCAATATGAAAATCGCCGGTGCCGGCAGAGTCTATATCCACATCAACTCCGGCCTCTTCAAACTTATGACGCAAAACACCCTCGGCCATTGGGCTTCGGCAAATATTCCCTAAACAAACTACTAATATTTTCATGGGGCAAAGTTAATCAATTTACGGGGCTTGACAGTTTCTATTTAGCTTTAAGCTATAAGCTTTAAGCCGCAAGATATTGCCATCGGCTTGGATGGAACTAAAAGTCAACTCCATTTAGCGAAGTACAAAACCAAGAACTAAAAATCAAAGAATCACTTATAAACAGGTACATCAACCGGATATTTCAATTCATAATCAAACAAGATCTTTTCAGTATTAGCAGCAGGTATCGTTTTAATCCAGGTCAACTTTCCGGTTTTATCATCCAGACTTGCGCCACCGTAGTTTCCGCGGTTTACTTCAATAGTTTTTATTTCTGAAAGCGGAAACTGATCTATTATTTCAATTTTGATCGGCACCGGCTTATTGTTTCTAACCTTTAATTCCCAGGCCACAGTTTCTTTCACAGTATTTCCAAAAATTCGTTTGTCGTTTAGCTCTTTATTGCCTTCACGGCTAATGGTGATGTTTCTATCCCGACCAAGCGAAAGCTGCAAAGTGTCACCAGTAAAATCGGCATCTACAAAAGCATCGCCGGTATAAGCTCCCTGATAGTAAATACTCGAATTTCCTGAAAGTAGATTGAGATTAGACCAGTTTGGAATACGCGCAATTAAATACACATCGGTGTCGTACTTTGGAATAGTCTGATAGATATAATCAGCTGTAACTTCTTCCTGTTTAATGGCCATTAAATAATCCTGACCGTTTGAAGGAATGGTATACGAAGTTGGAATTTTGTATGAAATCTGATTGGGAGTGAGCTGCAAAGCCGGAGGTGGCGGAGCACTCATTTCATCTGAAGAAATACTTTGCTTACTCAATCCTTGAGATCCATATGCTCGATTGGCACTTGGTTTTCCCTCAATTTGAACTTCTTCAAGCTGTACCTGACTAGCATACATATTCAAATCATAAACTTTATTCTGATTGGCATTGACATAAATGCCTCCCTGATCTGCATTCTGATAACCCAAATATTGAGCTCGAATAGTATAATTTCCGGCTTTTACCGGCTTTAGTGCATAGCGGCCATCCATCGAGGTGGTGGTTTGATACATTGGTGAGCCATTTAGCAATAGCGATAAATTTACATACGGTAAGGGTTCACCTGTCCCTGCATCTGTGATTTGCCCACTAATAGAACCCTGACCACGAGGAGATTGCGGCGCTGGTCGATAAACAGGTCTGTTTAAATACCATGGATTTAATTCGGGTGCAGTACCACTCATTTCGGGAAAACCGGAAGACAGTGTTACGTCTACATTCTTCCAGTCTTCGCCAGATGATTGATACACATTTGCATTGTAAACCACCTGCAGCGGATCTGTAATTTCGCGTACTCGAAAATCGTAAAGCGGCTGCCATCCAGCAGATTCTACAAAATAACTAAACTCCACAATTCCCGAAAAGGCTGAAGGGCAATTTACCGCAACGAGTATTTCGCTTTCCAAAATATTCGCACCGGCAGATATTTTACTCAAGTTTTGATTGATAGCCTTCACGCTGTCGCGCACTTGAGCAAGTTGGTTTGAAAGATCGAGTTTGGCAGCACCAATTTCATTGAGTCTCGCTCTATAAAAGTTGGCTGCTTCGCGTATTTCGGTTACTGTTGCACCGGAAGTTTTAGTCTGGAAATTCATATTTTCCATCAGCAACCTCTCCTCCACTCCATAAACATTGTCGCGGTTAAGCAGTGTTTTAATTCGGTTTTCAAGCGCTTTTATTTGAGATTCCGATTGCGCAAGAACTAATTTATTCTTCTCATTATCGGGCTTTTGCAAGCGGTGATTTACAGATAAAATGGTCAGTCCGCTTCCACCTTTTACTTCTATCCTTTCGGGATTCAGCTGGCCTGTAATACCTGTAAGCACCAGAGTTTGCTTTCCTGCAGCAAGTTTAACCTTTGCCTTTCGGGAAATCTGGGCACCCTGAAAATAGATCGTTACAGATTCAATCTGCGAAGTGGCTTTGGTGGTATCGCTTTGCGCGAATAAAAATGTAGTAAAAAGTGCTGCGAATGCCGTAATTAATAACTTCATCGGATCGATATTTTTTAGAGTGTTTAAAGGTAATACACGTAAGTTTGGTTTGCGTTCATTTCAATGATGAAAAAAAAGTTGATTTTCCACAAAGCAGAAGATTCGGTCGCGATTTATTTGTCTAATAGCGATAGAACTAATTCAAAAATCGCTGCGGAGCGGCAGCTTTTTAGATTATTGCTTCTAGTGAAATTTCACCATGTCAGCCCTATCATTCTATGGCTCTGAGGAATACGGCGCCCCCTTCAAATCACCAATCCGCTGCGAAATAGCCAAGCTAAGCAATACAAAAGCAGCAAACATAAAAAACCCGGTTTGCAGACTCGATTGATTCGTAGTAAGAATATCTGCATTCTTAGCAAGCCCCTCAAGCTGGCCAAGCTGCTCTGATACGATTCCCGAAAAACCGATATACGACATAAAAATGGCCACAACCATTACATCAGCCATTGACCATTTTCCGGTCTTGAAAATCATGAAATTCAAGAACTTATTATTCTTGCTGCCCTTCCGGGAAAGATAAACCAAAGAAGAAATAAGCTTACTGAAAGGAAATAAAACGCTGAATGCCAAAACCAGAAAACCCACTGCGAGCAAATCGGGCTTTCCTTGCTCTGCCATAAGCTCAACCACTTCGAGAATGCTTTTACTTTTATAGAAAATAACCTGATCGCTAAAGCGTACCTGCTCGCCTAGAAGTTGAAACCGCATTTCTGCAATACGCGCATCAATCTCTATCATAGGAAGTAAAATGCCTAAAACGAGAGGCAAAAATGCTGTGGCTATAACAACCATAAGCTCCCATCGGAAAATGTTTTTGAATGCAAGTATTACTACCATGAGCAATAAAAGCACGGCGTAGAGGGCATAGCTATAAGGCTGTTTTTCTGCTTGAAGCAAACTTGCTCTGGTTCGAAGTACTGCCACAGTTTCTTCACGCGAACCTATTCCATGCCGAGCCAAAATCTCGTTGTGAAGCGTATAATCAGTTTCCGCAAAGGTATTGTCGGCATAGTTGTCAATCTTTTCCAGAATATACTCGCGCAAATCTTCCCGGTTTTTGGGATCGTCAATAAACCGCATTATCTGACTGGTAAACTCCGGTATATTCCGTTTCATATTCCCAAAGATATCCAGGAAACTCGCTCCGGCATTTTTAAAGAAACCTTTAAAGCTCCCTTCGTTTTCGCGTTTAAAGTTCGATTCCAAATCGGTAATAACTGTTGTAAGCAAATCATTAATCCGTTTGCGCATTGTAGATCTATTTGCATCGGTAAGCTCTAGTTCCTCAACTTTTGCAGTAACCACTCGCGCTACAACTTTCTTCCATTCATCAATATTAAAAAGGCCGTATTTAACCTTGCTAAGTTCTATCACATCTTCCTGAATGGCACGACGAGTTGCCTCAACATGAAAGAGTTTTATACTCACCGCCAACGAAAAAAGCAGTAAGCCGAAAAAAACTAAAAATCGAGTATTTTTCATAAACGAAGTACCCTGATAAGTAAACCGGGTACGAATATGGTCAGATTTCTATTAAAACATCAAGTTTTACCATTCTATTCGCAGAGAAGCAAATAAAAAATTTCGCCCATCACAGAATACAACCTTTCATAAAGCAGAATAAGCGATTTATTTTTTTTAACAAAACCTCAGTAACAAACCAGGCTACTTTTGAGTCATACGAACAACAAACAAGCAACAAACAAATTTAATAACAAACAACAAACTAACCATTTAACAAACTAAACATTATGACTACAATGATCAAATTTTTCGCATTGGGGCTCTTCGTTAGCAGTACCGTACTCGCAGGCGCCCAGCATTCTAACACCAACCCTTACTCAGAGCTTGAATCTCTGGTAGAGATGGAAAGACCAACTTCAGAAAAGCTTATAAAAGAAGTTGATAAAATTATAAAACTTACAGAAGAATTGGCTACAGCCAATAAAAAACGAGAGCAGTCGCTGAAGCGTAAAATTGCCGAAGGCCAGAAACGAATAATAGAACTAAAGGATGAGCTAAGTTCTGAATCCGCAATCGCTGCCAATACAGCTTCATTTACTAAATACAATTTTGATGTTGCAGATAAATCTCTGAATGTGAGCAAATTTTCAGCAGGCAGAAATGGAAACACGGATAATTTCGACATTGCTTTCGAAACAAAAACTACAGGAAAAGCAAGAATCGATATTGTTTCTCCCGGAGGTGAATTGCTGAAATCTGTATTCATTTCAAATTTTGACGGAAAGGCACGTAGGCAAATAGACCTAAGTTCAGAAAAAGGCCAGGTTTACTTTATCCATATTGATATTGACGGAAAAGCTGTAACCAATAAAGTGCGCTTCAGTTAAAAAACAATTCTCAAATAAGCTTAAAAACCGGCTGCTTTATCAAGCAGTCGGTTTTTTTTATTGATTATACCTTTTTCGACCAAACCCCTTGCTCCATTCGCACATAGTGTAATTCTCAAATTCTCAAAATACGGCTCCTCGCTTTTATAGATTTGTGTTGATTTGCTGAAAGGCTCAACCTTTATCAATAATATCAATAAGAATAAAAACAAAATCACAGTTCCATTGGTTAACTTTATGCATTCTCGCGCTCGCCTTGTACATTCCTTAAAATTATCTCTTTATAATTCTAAAAACATAAACCATGAGTAACCACCCATACCAAGTAGAAAAAGAATTAGACACATCGAATGGAAAACTAAAATATTTTAGCCTTTCAGAGCTTGAAAAACAAGGCCATAAAATTTCAAAACTCCCTTTTTCCATAAGAATTTTATTAGAAAATGTACTGCGCAATTACGATGATTATGCCATTACAAAAGAAAACATTGACACCCTTCTTAACTGGAAACCCGAGGCGAGTGATAAGGATATTCCATTCAAGCCAGCCCGCGTACTTATGCAAGATTTTACGGGTGTTCCGGCAGTTGTAGATATTGCTTCACTTCGCGCCGAAGCCGAAAGAAAAGGCAAAGACCCAATGAAAATCAATCCTTTAATTCCGGTTGATCTGGTGATTGATCATTCTGTGCAAGTAGATTATTTTGGAACAGATTATGCCTACGAAAAGAATGTAGAAAAGGAGTATGAGCGTAATAGTGAAAGGTACCAATTATTAAAATGGGCTCAAAAAGCCTTCAACAATTTTTCTGTTGTTCCTCCGGGAATGGGTATTTGCCACCAGGTAAATCTTGAATATCTTGCACAAGGCATCACCAAACGCGATGGTTATGCATTTCCAGATACCCTTGTAGGAACAGATTCGCATACGCCTATGGTAAATGGAATTGGTGTAGTAGGTTGGGGAGTTGGCGGAATTGAGGCAGAAGCAGCTATTCTCGGCCAAGCCATTTACTTTATTATGCCAGAAGTTATTGGCCTTCGCTTAACTGGTCAATTGCAACCGGGAACCACTGCAACAGATATGGTTCTAACTATTACGAAATTGCTTCGCGATCATGGTGTGGTTGGTAAATTTGTTGAAGTATTCGGCCCTGGTCTCGATCATCTTTCCATTCCCGATAGAGCTACAATAAGTAATATGTCGCCTGAATTTGGTTGCACCGTTACTTATTTTCCTATTGATGATCAAACATTGAGGTACATGGCAAATACGAACCGTTCGCCAGAGCAAATAGAGCTGGTAGAAGATTATTGCAAAGCCAATATGCTTTGGCGCGAAAACGAAGATGAAATTACGTATTCAGAAAATCTTGAGTTAGATTTAGATACTGTTGTACCCACTGTGGCAGGGCCAAAACGTCCACAAGACAAAATTGTGCTGACCGAGTTTAATGACACCTTTCAAAAATTACTGCAAGAAGTTCACGGACGCTCTTACATTAAGCCATCAGAACGTGAAGTAGCGCGCTGGCTGGCTGAAGGTGGTAGCCCGAAAAACGAGGTTCAGGAATCTGGACAGGCAGGTGAACCTTCTGAAGTAAAAACAGAAATGAAAAATGGGCTCAAAACGGTGAGTATTACCAAGAGAAATGAGCAATACACCATTAGCGACGGATCGGTGGTAATTGCAGCTATAACTAGTTGCACCAACACTTCAAATCCAAGTGTAATGATAGGTGCCGGCTTGGTAGCCAAAAAAGCTGTAGAGCGAGGCATCGATGTAAAGCCTTGGGTTAAAACGAGTTTGGCTCCCGGCTCTAAAGTGGTTACAGATTATTTGGCTTCCGCCAATTTATTGAAAGATCTGGAAGCGCTGCGTTTTCACCTCGTAGGATATGGCTGTACCAGCTGTATTGGAAATAGCGGCCCCCTCCCGCCAGATATTGCCAAAGCGGTAGATGACAACGACTTGGTAGTTGCTTCTGTCCTTTCGGGAAATAGAAACTTTGAAGCACGCGTGCATCCGCAGGTTAAAATGAATTTCCTAATGTCGCCAATGCTAGTTGTGGCATTCGCCTTAGCGGGACGTGTAGATATTGATTTAACCAATGAACCGCTTGGCTACGATAGCAACTCCGAGCCTGTTTTTCTTAAAGATATTTGGCCGTCGAGCGAAGAGATTCGTGAAGTAATGAACGATGTGCTTACCGCAAAAGACTATGAAAGAAACTACGGAGAAATCTTTGATGGTGATGATCAATGGAAGGCTTTGAAAGCTCCGGAAACTAAAAGTTATCAATGGGATTCTGATTCGACCTATATTAAGGAAGCACCGTTTTTTCAAAATCTATCTGAAGACCCTCAAGATGCACAAGACATCAAAGGTGCTTATCCATTGCTTGTTTTGGGAGATTCAATTACTACCGATCATATTTCGCCGGCTGGATCGTTTAGCAAAACATCAGCTGCCGGTAATTACCTCATCAATCGCGGTGTAGAGCGTCTTAATTTCAACTCATACGGTTCACGCCGCGGAAATGATGAAGTTATGACGCGCGGTACGTTTGCCAATGTGCGCATTAAAAACCAACTTGCCGAGAAAGAAGGCGGCTATACTGTACATATTCCCTCGGGCGAAGAAATGACCGTGTATGATGCTGCTCAAAAATACCGCGAAAGCAACATTCCACTTGTTGTTTTGGTTGGTAAAGAATACGGTAGCGGTTCATCACGCGATTGGGCCGCAAAAGGAACTTATTTACTTGGAATAAAAGCTGTTATCGCAGTCAGTTACGAACGTATTCACCGCAGCAATCTGGTGCAAATGGGTGTTTTACCCTTGCAATATTTGAATGGTGATACAGCTAAAAGTCTTGGTCTAACCGGAAAAGAGAAAATTGACATTTCCGGCATTGCCGACAATTTAAAACCAGGAAAAAAACTTCAGGTTATAGCCCATAAACAAAATGGCGAAACGGTACAGTTTGAAGTAGAAGCTCGCCTGGATTCCGAAATTGAAATAGCTTATTACAAAAACGGAGGTATTTTGCAATACGTATTGCGCAATTTCCTGAAAAAGGATTAACGAAAGCAATTTAATCCTTGTATAAAATCAAATGCCGCACAGTCTCTATGTCTGCGCGGCATTTTTTTCCCATTTACGAAATAAGGAAGTTGATTATGGTAGTGAAACTCCCTGAAGACCAAAGTTGACCCCCAGAAGAGAAAAATCAACAAGGTTTACATTGGAGTCGCAATTTAGATTAGCCAAATTATTGTAGTTTGGAGAGCTAGTAGTTGTTCCGAAACAGCTGGCAAACGTGGAAATGTCGGAAATATTAATTGAGTTACTTCCATTCAAATCATCGATTGCCAGATCAGTGATTTCAATAAAATTGATTCCCTCGGTCAGCGTTTGACTTTCTAAAAGAATGCGCAAAGCACCATCTATTTCGATGTACATATCTACAGTTCCTTCGGGCAAGCCATTAATTAGAAAAGTGCTTGGATTGTAGATGGGCACGGATGTGCTCATAATGAAAATATTCGTTCCGGGAACATAGCATCTTGCTAAAAACGTTCTATTGCCGCAGGTAGCTGCCTCAGGTATTGTAACAATGATATTGGCGTTAAGCAAATGCCCTTCACATTCACAATCTTCTCTTATGTAATCACCAGCGGTTGTGTAGGTTCCATCAAAGCATTCATCACCAAAATTCTTTTCCAATTCGGGACAATCATAAACGGGTAATTCTGTAAGGTTTAATTCAAATGTATAAGTAAAAGATTCTTGGATTTGGCTGGAAACGACAAAATAATAATTCACACCCTCCAAAACAGGAACATAATTTATTTCGAGCCCTGAAGGACTGCTTAATAAATCCCAACCGTAGGTTTCCTCAAATGGGCATTCCGTAAAAACAAAAAGAGCCATTGCAGTTCCATCTCCAACGAGTGAAGCGCTTACAAATTGATCTTCTTCTGGAGTATATTGGTAAACCACATCAAAACCATTTATATAATTAGCTACTAAGACTCCGTCTGCGACTGGGTCCAGTGCTGTTGGAGGCAAATCAATTGCACTATAATCATTGCCGTATTGCGATGCCTCACTTTGATGTGAAAAAGGAAGATCTTGAACCTCAATCGGAGATTCGCAATCAATTCCCAGTGCTTTTAGGGTAAATGTAAAGCCATACGCTAGCTCTTGGTAAGGACTTGAAAGCACAAAATAATAAGTTTCTCCAGCCGTAACCGGAATATTATCAATGACTTGATCCTCTTGAGCTGTTGAATAATCCCAACCAATAGTCGACTCAAACGGACAGCCCGTAAAAACCCACATACTAGTCCCTATTACAGTTGTCGAAAGCCGCGCTTCTAAAAAACCGTCGGATAAAGGAGTATAAGCAAAAACCAATTCGGCTCCATTCAGATAATTCGTGCTATAAGGTTCATCATATATGGCATCATTTGAAGCAGGAGGCACATCGCTGGCGTTATAATCGTTCCAATAAAGATGGGATAGAACCAGAACCCGTAAATGGAAGTGCAGTTACAGGAATATCATACGGAGCTTCACAAACATGCGCAATAGATTCCTCAAGAATAAAATTATACTCATAGCTACCCGAAGATTGAGCGCTTGAAAGGACAAAGTAATACGTTTGACCTTCCAGTACGGGAATATTTAAGGCTTTAAGATCTTCTGGGAAAACGCCGAAATCCCAACCTACAAGTAGATGAAAAAGGACAACCGGTCAAAACGAACATACTTGTTTGATAGCCATCAGCATTTGCAGTAGCAAAAACGTAACCATCAGCTTCCGGGGTATACGCATAAACTACTTCATTACCTGATATATAACCAGCGAAAAACGGGTCATTAAATACGGCATCAGCTGCTGCAGGAGGCAAATCTGACGGGCTATAATTGTTCCCATAGTCTTCTAGCACACCAACATTTGAAAATGGTAGGTTCTGTATATTAATAGGATTTCCGCACACAGAACCAACTTGAGCGTGTGACAAATTGATAACAAGTAAACCGAATATGAGCATCGTAAAACGAAGCCACAAGGATTTGTGTTCGCGGATAATTCGGAGGTAACGGAAATGGAAGTTCATAACATCAGATATTTCAGCCAAATCAATAACGATGAGCCCAAGTTAGAAAATTGATTGATTAATTAGAGTCTGTCAATAGAGTCAGGTGGCTGGATCATAAAGTTCGATAGCAAGGCGCACGTAGGATTGAAAATCAAGGAGTTGACATTTGTCAATGACTGTTTTCAAGACAAGTGCAACGTAGATAGTGGACTGTATGGACAGACACTAATTAATGGTGCAATTAAGAGTGGTTATATAAACCGATTGTCACCCGAAAGGATGATTTTGATGATAAAACCTTAAGAATTTTTACTTCGCATTCCAAAACGATCTAAAATATTTCGTGAAAAAACTGGGTAATTAAATCTGAATATAGAATTATCTGCAGCAATGAATTAGCTCCATGCGGCATTCTTATTTTTGGATGTTGGGTTATTCGTAAACAGCTACTTAATGAGCTTGCAAGTATTGAATTAGCAAAAGGGTTAAAAAAAGGAGAATAAACCGAAATAATGGAACTCTAAATTCCAGAACAATTTTGAAGAAAGTCCCTAAGTCATTCATAAGGCAAGGTGTTGTATCAGGCCTTTACGATGCCTGACTGGTTGTTTTTTTTTTGGTTAGGTCGATTAATAAATCACAGGTTAAAGATAATCGAAATGTTTTACGCTGCCAATCACCCATACTAGTGATTTTTGGAATATTTCAACTGGGGAAAATATCACAATTCCACGGGGAATTGATTACTCAAAGAATCAGAGTTTTAATTACTCCTTCATGGATACGAACCAAATACTTACATCCTAATTAGCTAACAATGAGTACGATCTATGTACTCGCCAATAATGGATGCTCTCTGGCAGGATATTCTCTAAGGATATACCAAACAAAACTAAAGAACTATGAAAAAAATAATCTTAACTACTGTTTTAATAAGCCTATTAGCGGTTGCCGCCAAGGCACAATATGTGGGAGTAAAAGGTGGTTTGAATTTATCAAACCTCAATATTGACGGTGTCGATGATGAAAATATGCGTTTTGGTTACCATTTTGGAGCGTTTATTAATCTTCCTATCAGCGATGGATTCGCCATACAGCCAGAGGTTCTGTACTCAACAAAGGGAAATAAAGCGCATTACAATCAGGATTTTGGCATTTTTGGTGAATTTAATACTGATGCAAAATTCAAGTTAGATTATATCGATATCCCACTTCTTGCGGTTTTCCGGGTAGGTGATGCGTTTGAAATACATGCCGGACCTTATATCGGATTCCTTACGAGTGCGAAAGTGGAATTCGACGGTGACGTCGATGATGAATTCGATTTTGATTCTGATAACTTCAAAAATCTCGATTTCGGTTTGGTAGGAGGTGTAGCTTTGAACTTTTCTGCTTTGCAAGTGGGAGCGAGATATAATTATGGTCTTCAAAAAATACAAGACAGCAGCACAGCCGATTTAATCCTGGGTGATGCAAAAAACTCGTACTTTCAGGTTTTTGCAGCCTTGAGGTTGGGTAATTACGACTGATAAAAAATTTCCCTTTAAACTTAAAGCCACACTTTTATGTGTGGCTTTTTTATATCCAATAGTTTTTGTCACTAAGAAAAATTATGCGCTGACCGAAGGGTTTTGAAAACTCTAAGATTCAATTTCACACATCTTTCAACCATAGAAGAGAGCAGCTAAAAAGAGAGGTATATATTTGTGCAAGAAGAACCTCTAGCAGTCCTTGAGAGCCAAGTTAGTCTGGCATTTCCCGGATTTTGGGCTCTTTTAATCGGAGTGCCTGTGGCTTTAAAGCTGTTAGACCAACTTTTTTAATAGAAGTGAATGATTTTGAACACAGAAGCATGTAATGCAAAGACTCAGAATTGTCAATACCTATCACCCTTCGTAAGTTTATGTAGCGTAATATGTGATGCGCATCTTTAAAAATTAAGACGAGTGAAAATGTAAACTAAATAGTCTCCAGAGGCTCAGAGGTGTTGAAAACCTTTGAGGCCAGACCCAATACAATGATATGAAATACAACAATCAGCTCACTAAAAAATCGCAGAGATTGATAATGACAAATCCACTAGATCCAAGAACTCACGACCACAGGGAGCGCCGTATGGGAAATCAAAAACTAATCACTTATCGAAACATCTACTCGGCGTGCATTCGAGCTGAATTTATCTGCAGATTCCAGCACACCACTTCCACTAACTTCGATTCTATCTGCTGCCACACCTTCGGCAATTAAATAATCCATAACCGATTTCGCTCTTTCCTTAGATAATTTTAAATTATAATCTGCATTTCCGCTGTTATCGGTATAACCGGTGAGAAAAACTTTCAGAGTTTTATCATTTTTCAAATCGGCAACGACGGGATCGAGCTTTTTTAGTTCACCGGCATCCAGCAGCGTTTTATTTAAACCAAAGTTGCAAACCACAGGATAATTTCCGATCAACACTATTGGGTTTGCTTCCACATCCTGTTGAGCCGAAGATTTGTCTTCTATAATGGTTGAATTGGCTCTAATTTCGTCTTCATCTGATCTTACAGAAGGCTCCAAAATACCATCTGCGAATTCCGCTCTACTCAAGCTATCTGCACTTAATGAATCCGAAAGGCCAAGCAAATCTTTTTGCATTCTCAAAGAATCAGAATTTAGCACTGTGCCATCTCCAGAAGCCGCCCCTACCGAGTCGGTTCCGGTTGAGTCGGCATTAAAATACATTCCAATAGGTGGATCAGGAGTATAATTAGTATCAGTCTGGGCGGGAATAGTATCAGTAATACCATATTGCTTTTTCAATTCCGTCAGTTCCTGTTCCAAGCTGTCAAGCTTCAGTTGGGCTGCATTGCTTTCGTAGTAAACAGTGTCAGGTTTCTGATTGTTGCCACTCGCAGCTGTAGCCCCCAGCGCCGTTCCGGCAGCACCAGCAGCAATCATTTTTCCTGCATCACTGTTTCTATTCTCCTTGCGCAATCTTTCAATTTCTCGTTGATTATCCCTTATTTGCTCGTTTTGCCTTTCTAATAAATCGCTTTGTCTATCCAGACTTTTCTGGTACTCTGCACTGTTATCAGTGTTCTGGGTTTCAGATACCTTATTGGCCTTTTGATCATCAGCTTTTTCTACTTCAACAGGCTTTTCTTTTTTCAATTTCTCAACAGGCTTATCATTTACAACGTACAAGGTGTCCACACGCGATGGAGCTGTTTTTGGTTGAAGTGCTTTCGCGGATGTATCTGCTTTTTGAACGGACTTCTCCATGTACACCGTATCTACACGTGTTGGAACCGCCTTAGGTTTTAATGCTTTGGCAGCTGTATCGGCCTTTTGAACGGGCTTCTCCATGTACACCGTATCTACACGTGAAGGTACCGCCTTAGGTTGCAGTACTTTCGCTGCTGTATCAGCCTTTTGCTCAGACTTCCCCATATATACAGTATCAACAGGCGTAGGCACCGACTTAGGTTTTAATGCTTTGGCAGCTGTATCTGCTTTTTGAACGGACTTCTCCATGTACACCGTATCTACACGTGAAGGTACCGCCTTAGGTTGCAGTACTTTCGCTGCTGTATCGGCCTTTTGAACGGGCTTCTCCATATATACAGTATCAACAGGCGTAGGCACCGACTTAGGTTTTAATGCTTTGGCAGCTGTATCGGCCTTTTGAACGGGCTTCTCCATGTACACCGTATCTACACGTGCAGAAACCGCCCTACTTTGAAGCACTTTCGCTGCTGTATCAGCCTTTTGCTCATTCAAAATCGGTTTTTCATTATTTACAGTATCTACACGCATCGAATCAGTTTTTGTTTCTACCGCTTTTGCAGATGAGTCAGCTAATTGCTTATTTCCGTTTGTCTTTTCAGTATGAGCGGTATCAACAGCAGATTCTACCGTTTTTTGTCCACTTAATGTATCTGCCGATATTATCGAAATGGTATCGCCATCTGTCATATAAATAGTATCGCGAAGCGATTTCTCTACCCTACCAATATCCAAAGTATCAGCCTTCGCCAGCGAAGTATCCGCAATAGCTTTGGGTGCTTGCCTATCCAATAAGGTTGTATCTGCCCTTGTTGTGGTGGTATCTACCAGCTCTCGTCTTTTATACAGACTATCAAAATGCATAAAAATAAGTAAAGAGTCGGCCCGAGAAAGTTCCGTACGGACTGGATTCGAATCATCCGGTGGTTCCGGAAAGCGCTCTTCTTTTAGCTGACTATTGTATATGGAATCATTCGCTATCCAAATATTATCATCTTTTCTTTCAATTTTATTCATTTTGCTTCCAAAAGGAATACCGTCGTAAGGCACGAAAACGGGAGCCACATAATTGCTCTTTCTGCTTCCAAAATGATACGAAAGGCCAACTTTCCATATATTATATCGTTTGTTTTTAGCTATATCACCTTCAGTCACGCTCGATTTTGTTCCCAATATCTCTACTGCAATATCGGCACTAACTCTGTCTCCAAAACGAAGTTTAAATCCATTTTCAAAACCAAAAGCTACATCAGCCGATTTTCCGTTTATACTCTCAATAGTTGAGTACCGATCCATATAGCCTGCTTCTAACCTGTGAAATATAGATATTGCCGATCGCTGACTAAAAAGATATCCATTATCCCAATGGTATGCCAAACTTAAAAAGCCACCAGTAACATTGTTCTGTGAAGCTCTATCTATCTCTAATTGAGCCAAATGAAGCCCAAAGGTAAATGAGTTCCCCAATCGTTTTTCTACTCTAAGGCCATAGGCGAAAGAGTTTACGCCTTCGGGTACTTCCACATCATTATTCAGCGTAAGTAAACCGGCATACGGACTAATTTGCCAATTATAAACATCGCGCTGCGCCAAACTTATCAGCGGACACAGCATGGAAAGAACCAGTACAAAATAGAATATTTTTATTGTTTTCAAATCAAAAGTATTAAGGTGAATGAGAATGAGAAAAGTGGATTTACCTTTCCAAGCCCAGCCACATATTGATTTCTATACTTACACCAACAAAAGGTCTCACAAATAGGGTTCCGCCACCATTTACATCTTCCAGAAGGGTTGCACCCACATTAAATCTCAAGAAATACGCCGTTTTGTATCCGTAAGCCAGATAAAAAGGTCGCTCTACTAAAGGTCCTGTATATTCTTTTCCACTGTCAAATTGAAAATTATTGAAAAATACACCAGCAGAAATTGAGCTGTTACTCCAAAACTTACCTGCAAAATTTGGGTTTGCTAATGGAAATGAAATGCCCACAAAAGGCGACGAATCGTAGTCAATTTTTTCATCAAATCCGCCGGCATTGTGCACCGCACCATATCCAGCATTGATTGGAATAACCGTCCGCGTTTTTTCTGTTTTATAATTATTGACAACCCTTGAAATCTGCACTACCGACAAATTATAAGAAAGATATTGGTCAATTTCACGCTTTACAACCTTTTGTAAGTTCTCAAGCTGCTCATTAAAATATTTAATCTTTAAATTGTTTTTGGATTCATCGTCGTCCTTTTTCAGAATATTAAACTTGCTCGATTTAAGTTTCAAATCATCCATATTTTCCAATTGATCTTCAACAAGCTGCGAGAAACCGGGAAACTCTATGTTGAGATTATTGCGAAATAAAATCAAGCCATCGTCCATCAATTTGTCTAAATCCTTAACCATTGATTTTGGATTTTTCTTTAAATCAACGTTATTGTTAGAAGCTACAATATTCAGTTCTAAATAAGAACGTACAGCATTGTAAACATCTTGCTTTAAATTGTCTTTTTCTACCGGCGTTACATTTCTAAAGTATTTTAATTCAATGGTGTAAGCCGAATTAGATCGAAGATTGTAATTTACCGGGACGAAGAAATTAACCTGATCGCCTTCAAGTGATTTAGTCCATACGGCAGTGTGCAAAGGATCTTTAGATCTATCCTCGGATCCGTAAACTTCAACGGCCACCATAGAGATATCTGGAGGCAAAATGCCACTGAGCATCCACGGAGTTTCGGCAGGAAGATTCTGATTTTCACCAAACCAGTTTTTTTCATAGTCGTATTGTACGCTCTTGAATTGCGCATTTGCGAAAGTGGATGTGAAAATGACTATGAATGCGAGTAGAAGTTTATTTAGCATATATGTAAGATTAATTTACTGGTTAAACTGCAGAGAAATATTTTTCGAAGCAGAGAAGGTTAAAAAGATTATTAAATAAAATTAAATTTAGGTTTGTTGTTGTATTTATAATAAAACACGCTGTAAAACAATTTGTTCAAATCAAAAATGAGAACTAACGAAATCACTTTTCATCCCTACTGACGAGAAATAAGATTCCAGAATGAGAAAAGGTTAAAAACTAATTCAGGTTAATCTTCTTCATCGGTTATATTTGCAATTCTTCAGATACCTACATTTATGAGCGATATATCAATAGCCCGATCGATAAAATTAAAACACATCAACACCATTGCAGAAATATTAGGAATTGATGCAGATGATTTAGAGCTTTTTGGAAAACACAAAGCCAAGCTTCCGCTGCACCTGATTGATGAAGACAAAATACGCAAGAGCAAGCTCATTCTTGTCACCGCGATGTCTCCCACTCCGGCTGGCGAAGGAAAAACCACGGTTTCGATTGGATTGGCGCAGGGAATGAATAAAATAGGCAAGAAGACTACCGTAGTTCTTCGCGAACCCTCACTCGGCCCTGTATTTGGTATGAAAGGTGGTGCAGCAGGTGGCGGTTACAGCCAGGTGCTACCAATGGAAGATATCAATATGCACTTTACAGGCGATTTTGCAGCTATTGAAAAAGCAAATAATCTTCTCGCTGCTCTTATCGACAACAATATCCAAAGCAAGTCGCGCACACTTGGCATAGATCCGCGCACAGTGATCTGGAAACGGGTTATGGATATGAACGACCGCTCACTTCGCAACATCGTAACCGGTCTGGGAGGTATGGGTCAGGGAATTCCAAGCGAAGCAGGCTTCAACATTACAGCCGCTTCCGAAATTATGGCAATCCTCTGTCTGGCAACAGATTTGATGGATTTAAAAAAACGAATCGGCAATATCTTTATCGGATTTACAGATACCAAAAGACCCGTGTATGCCCGCGAGCTCAACGCCCAAGGTGCTATGGCAGCACTTTTAAAAGATGCCATCAAACCAAATTTGGTGCAAACCATTGAAGGTACGCCGGCCATTATTCATGGCGGCCCTTTCGCGAATATTGCACAGGGTACAAACAGCGTAATCGCTACAAAAATGGGTCTTTCGCTTTCAGAATTTGTAGTAACCGAAGCCGGTTTTGGAGCCGACCTTGGCGCAGAGAAATTTCTGGATATAAAATGTCAGAGTGCCGGGCTTTCGCCAAATGCGGTGGTAGTTGTGGCAACGGTTCGTGCATTGAAATTTCACGGAGGTGCTTCCCTCAAAACCATTAACGATACGAATCCAGCAGCTGTAAAAGCAGGGCTAATC
Organism: Cryomorpha ignava; assembly: GCF_010686655.1. Classification (GTDB taxonomy): domain Bacteria; phylum Bacteroidota; class Bacteroidia; order Flavobacteriales_D; family Cryomorphaceae; genus Cryomorpha; species Cryomorpha ignava. The sequence continues at coordinate 20,401 of NZ_JAAGVY010000004.1, forward strand.
AACTTAGATAAGCATATAGAAAACATCAAGAAGTTTGGGCTTCCGCCAATTGTGGCAATCAATAAATTCCCAACCGATACCGAAGAAGAAATAGCAATTGTAAAAAACCGTTGCGCAGAGCTTGGTGTATCTGTGGCTGTAGCCGATATATGGGCAAAAGGCGGCGAAGGCGGAAAAGAACTCGCCGAAATAGTAGCCCGAGAAGCCGAGAATCAAACTGAAAAATTCAAACCAATTTACGATTGGAATTTACCCATAAAAGAGAAAGTTGAAAAGGTAGCTCGTGAGATTTATGGCGCCGATCATGTAGAATACACTTCTGATGCCGAAAAATCGCTTACCCAGGTAGAAAAACTCGGTTTAGAGCATCTTCCTATTTGTATTGCAAAAACCCAATACTCGTTTTCAGACGATCCCGCAAAACTGGGAAGGCCAACAGGCTTTCACATCACAGTAAGAGAAATTGAAATTGCCGCCGGCGCTGGTTTTATTGTTCTTACTACCGGTTCCATTATGCGTATGCCCGGCTTGCCCTCGCTCCCATCTTCCGAAGCGATTGATATTGATGCTGACGGGAATATTTCGGGGTTGTTTTAGCAAAACGTGATAATTTTAGGATCCGTCTTAAGGTCAACAATTGAAGAGCGCTTTGTAGGTAATTTTATTAGCCTAAAAAAAGAATCCACCGGCATTAAGCGCCGAGAGATTCTACTCTCACCATGAACCATTATAAATTGGTATCGTTATACCACAGAATTGGAGTGGTTCTCGCTCAGAAGTAAGGTATAATGCCCATCCACCCTCCCAAAGAAAGGGTGGATGAGCAATTAATAATGATAAAATTTTAACTTATAATCCTGAAATTTTTAAAATTTCAGATTTAAAAGACGAGCTATAACAATTTAGGTTCTGTCAATACAAACCAGAGCCTGAACTATAATAAACTTTCGACGTTTATAGCCCGCACGAGATCAACTAATACTATTTAGAGTTTGTCAATAACTCGTATATCTTGGTCAGAAAGTTCGATAGCAAGGCACATGTAGACTTGAAAACCAAGGAATTGACCTTTGTCAATGACTGTTTTCGAGACAAGTGCAACGCCGATAGCGGACTTTATGGGCAGACACTACTTATGGAAAAATTCCCCGCTGTAGATAAGCCTGTTCAATTCGTCGAATTGCTACAACGTAAGCTGCATTCCTCCAATCTGTTTTAAGCTCGTCTGCAACAGCAACAATTTTCTTAAAACTCTGCTGCATTTTAGATTCAAGCTTTACCAGCACCTCATCGAGAAGCCAAAGCTCACCATTTCTGTTTTGCAACCACTCGTAGTAACTCCCAATTACCCCGCCTGAATTGGCGTATATATCAGGAATAATATCAACACCCATCTCAAGTAGAATTTCATCTGCTTCAACATCAAGCGGGCCGTTTGCGCCTTCAGCTATCATCATAGCCTTAATACTGCTCGCATTTGCACCAGTGATTTGATTGCCCATTGCTGCCGGAATAACAATGTCGCAATCAATACCAAAGAAATCTGCATTTTCGAAGCTTTCTGCTTTTGTATAGCCTTTTATAAAGTTATCGTGGCTTAGCGCGTAATTCGACAGGTCTTCAGGATCAATTCCATTTGGATTGTAAACAGAACCACTTGCATCTTGAACTCCAATAAGGATTGCTCCTCTCTCAACCATAAAATGAGACGCCCAGTATCCAACATTTCCAAAACCCTGAACGATATATTTTTTACCTTTTAGATCTACATCTCTGTGTTTGGCCCATTGATCAATACTTATAACAACTCCAAAACCTGTAGAGCGGTCTCTTCCTTCCAAACCACCAGCACCTACCGGCTTACCAGTTACAACGTGAGCGTTTTTACTGCGCTCGTTAGTTGCTTTAGTTGACATATAGGTATCTGCAATCCACGCCATCATTTGAGGGGTAGTATTTACATCAGGAGCGGGAATGTCGTATTCCGGCCCAATATTATCGCCCAAAGCATAAGTAAATCTACGTGTTATTCGCTCAAGCTCACTGTCAGAGTAGTCCTTCGGATCGATTTGAATACCACCTTTACCACCACCATAAGGAAGACCCGCTAGAGATGTTTTCCAAGTCATCCAGGTAGCAAGAGCGCGAGCTGCATCAATATCTACTGTAGGATGATAGCGCAAACCACCTTTGTATGGCCCTAATGAATTGTTGTGTTGTACGCGGTAGCCCGTTAAAACTTCTACGCTTCCATCGTCCATTTTTACCGGAAAGTGAACTACGATCTCAGTATTTGTATTTGCCAAAATTTTTCGAACACTGGGATTTAAATTCATCAAATCAGCAGCGTGTTCAAACTGCCGCTTTACGTTATCGTACATGCCCGTTTTGAGCTTTTTTGTAGTAGCAACCATTCGTTTTTTTTATTTATATATTTTCAAAGTGAAAGCCGATCAAAATGCTGAATTTTCAGATTAATAAGCAGCCTGCAAATTAATATCAAAATTACGAATAAATTTGCTCCTGTGCTTGATTATTTCCCTTAATCATGGGATGCTCAATTTGCCCGGAAATGCTTGCTAATGCCGACGAAAAGCGCAATTCAGAATTATAGTCGTTCACAACTTCATGCTCTTCACAAAAGTAAACCGTTTTTTCTGTTCTAAGAATTCAAGTTGGTGCATTCAAGCAGTTTTCACATATACCCGGAAGCCTCAATGGCAGATATCTCGGCGATGGCATCATCGGCGTACTTTCAGGCAATAAACGAATCCTTCATTTAGCTGTAAAATGAGGGTTAAAAACATTGCAGATCAATAAGCCGGTAGACTAAAAAACTACAAAGGAGCAGAGCTGCCAGAAGACCTCTCCACCCCTTTTTTTGTTTGTAGCTCTATTAATTTGTTTAGGCCATCTCCTTATTCAACTGCTTCTCTAAAGCAATAGCTTTCGGAAACAAGATGTTGTTTTCAAGATGGATATGAAGATGCAAATCTTCTTCAAAATCTCTTAGCATGGCGAAGGTAACATTATACGTAGTACATCCGTCCGCAGGCGCCGTATAGTTGTCTGTAAGTTCAGCAATCTCTGCAAATCGCTCTCCTTCAACGGTGTGCTCATCCATCATCATACTCACAGGGTTTTCTACGGTGCCAAAGTGTGGAGCAGCAATATCTTGACCACTGCGCTGTGCTTTCACCATTTTGTGAATAAACGGGAAGAGAATCAGCTCTTCTTTCTTCATGTGTGCAGCAAGATCTCCCGCCGATTCATTGAAAATTTTGGTAATCTCAAATAATTCGGGATGTCTCTCTCCGTGAACTTTGCACAGTTTATCCAGAAATGCTTTTATGGTAGGCGTTTTTTCTTCCACATATCGGTGGTGGCGCTTTTCCACATAGTCGGCTAGTAAATCTATTGGCCATGCTTTGTAATCTGTGGTCTCGCTACCGGTGTTTTGTTTTACTGCTTCAAGTTCCCTGAAAACCGTTTCTGCATCAATATTTTTCTTTTCGCTCACTTCTTTGATGCTTCTATTGCCTTTACAACAAAAGTCAATATTGTATTTCTTGAACACCTGCGCAGCGCGGTAGTCTTCGGCTACAAATTCTCCGATTGTTTTTTCTTGTATTGCGTTCATGTTTTGCTTGTTTTTAAAAGTCCTGTTTCTTAATTCAGACCTTGTGATTTTTATTTTATGAATTAGAGTGTTACTTTTTTAAATAAACCAATTCCAAAAGCGAGCAAACAGCCCACTTTAATGAACTCCATTCCCACGTAGTAGAAGTGAAGGTTAGATGCTGGTGGAATTTCTCCGCTTAAATAAGTTTCTGCCCGCGTATCGAGCACGGGTAGCAGCCAAAAGGATTGTATGGCTAAAAGCACCAGCGGTATAAAATATAATATGGAGCCTGGTGTGAGGTTATTCCCTTTTACAAATAAGAGATTTACTATGATGGCTATTGCAAAAACCCATTCTATTTTGTTGAGCGCGCCAAATACCAGCCGTCCAATCCCTAATCCAAGTGGAAGAGTAACGCCCGGAGCTCTAAATTTTAACCAGGCTTCGAGAAAGCTAATTGCACACACAAAGCCTATCCACAGAAAAGTGGAAATAACTGCTACCGGAAATTTTGTCAAAATCATCAGAGTAGGGTTTTACTTGGGTTATCACGATAATGCTCAAGCTTAAAGCGAAACATTTCGGCCATTTTTTTAGACCTCCATTTGGCTTCTTCAGCTTTTTCCCCTTCAAAGTTGGCATCAATCGTCTCGTAAAAAAGATGCAGCCATTGGTTAAAGTGTTCAACTTCTAACGGTAGCGAGGCATGAGGCTTAAACGGACTTCCGTAATAAGTATGTTCCCCCAGCAAAATGGTTTGCCAAAACCTAACCATTTTCTCCAAATGCTCCGGCCATCGATTTTGGATAACGCTATTAAAAATATCGCCAAGCTTCTCGTCGGCTTGAATTTTGGCATAAAACGCATCGACAAGCTTTTTCACATCCTCAAGTTGAAGAATATCTTTTGGTGAAACTATCACGGTGCCAGCGGTTTTAACCTGCATATCTTTATACATAGATGAGAATGAGCGTGGCATTTACAATCAGACTCAAATAAAATATGAGCAAACACCATTTGGCACTGGCCTGTGCTATAAACATAGAGTTAGACCACATTGTAACTACTGCAGCCGTAATAAGTGCCCAGTCGCCCGCATGATTTTGTAGCGCTAGCATGGCTGCTATAGATCCCAAGCAACTCTGCGCTGTAAGAAAGATAACCATTCTTCCAAATCGAGATTCTTCAAAAACGATTTCCTGATTGTGGAACCAGCGAGTCAAAATATTATCACCGGTTACTGATCCTGATTTTGCTGTCATTGTATTCATATTAATGTTGATATATAGACCTTTTTATCTTTTATAGTACTTGAGCTATGTTTCGCGCGGTCATTTGTGTTTTAATATTATCTCTTTAAAAAAGTGAGGCCAACTTCAAGCCCGGTTGCAAGTTCGTAGATGCTCGTTTCACTAAGCATATTTTTCAGATCATCTCTTATCTCCTTAAACTTATCGTGGACGGGGCACGGCATTTCAGCATTGCATTCGTTAAGACCTAAGCCACACCCAACAAAAATAGCGTCGCCATCGATGGCAGTTACGATATCAATAAGTTTAATTTCGACTAATCTTTGGCGTGGTATTTTAAAACCGCCTGTAGGTCCTTTTAGAGAATCTATCAATCCATTGCGAGCCAATTGTTGAAGAATTTTGGCTGTAAAGGCCTCCGGAGAAGCAATTCCTTTCGCTATATCTTTAAGACTAACACGCTCGTCATCAAGAGATTTCATAGAGATATACAAGGTCGCCTTAATTCCGTACTCGCATGCTTTTGAAAACATCATAATCTAAATTCCAATACAAATATAAAACAATAGTTCATTTCCGACAAATTTATCCGACTTAATTCATTCTACAATATTACTTGTTTTTGTGATCACTACATATACCTCAAACAAAAATTGGCAAAAAAAAAGACCACGCTTTTCGGCGTGGTCTTTAGACTAAAAAGTTCTATGCTAATATTATACTACTCGTACGTCTACTGCGTTCAATCCTTTTTTTCCTTCTTTAAGTTCAAATTCTACAACATCACCTTCACGAACTTCGTCGATCAGACCTGAGATGTGTACAAAATGTTCTTTGTTTGTTCCTTCTTCTGTAATAAATCCGAATCCTTTAGATTCGTTGAAGAATTTTACTGTGCCTTTGTTCATTGTAATAGATTATAAATAATGATTTTAAAGTGCAAATGTAATCAATAATTCCACCTAACAAGCTTTTTTTTGAATTCTTTGCTTTTTATGCAAATTTAATTTGTTTGTTCAAATCTTTGAAATCACATATGTTGCGGCAAAAATACTTATTTTAATGCGCTTAAGCGCGGCTTTCCTCTAAAAACCAAAATTAAGACCAAAACTGATCAGATCTTTTGATTTAGGAAAATCTGAATGGGGTCATATTGAAGCTTCTCATGTAGTATTGCAATTTATAGCTTTGCCTTCTCAACCCCCCCACGCTTCTTAACACCAGGTTCTGCCGAAATATTCTCTCTGATCTTTATCTTCAAAGTTTAAGCTTCCGCTAATGTTGTTATAGGTAAGATTTACAAAGCCTGCAGCACCCGTAAATGAAAAAATCCGGTGTGATAAGTCAATGAAAGTTTTAACCCGTCTTGCCAAATATTAGCAGAGATATCACCGGTAGTGTTGCAATTTTGAAATATTTCGCGGAAAATGATCTTCCATTTTTCAATAACCCACAATAGCATACACGTCAAATAGCAAGTTTACAAATCTCTCTCGTTTCAACTATCACCGTTGCCATTGTCCTCATTTTGTAGCAGAATCACCTCTCACCTCCCAAGGTCGCCCCCGATTGCCATACACAATGAGGCGCATGAAACTGAGCTTCACCACCATTTTCTGTTGGGTTTTTTTTCGTTTGTCCTTTTTTGTCAATCACCGTAATATGTTGTTCACTAGCAATATAAACCGTTTTACTACATGAGCACAAGGCCAAAGCGAGCGACCATAGTATTACCGATACAATCTTTTTCATAAGCACTTTTTTAAATAAATTGTCACAAAAAGCTGTCCACATCATAATTCTCCATTTTTCCAAATCTTTATAATACCTTTGTACCGAAAAGCTGAATTAAGCGCGGAAGTGATAAGATTAGTTGGCATATTTAGTTTAATATTGGTGCTTATTACCCAATCGATAAGCACGAGCCTGACGCTTTTAAACTTCGAAATTAACCGTGAAACAATCACTGCATTATTCTGCATTAATAAAGAAAAACCAGAGCTGCATTGCAACGGAAAATGCTATCTCGAAAAGCAAATTAAAGCCGACGAAGAATCGCATTCTGAAAAACCACAATCACGGGTTGAGTTTCTTAATCTGGTTTTTACCATTACACCTTCCGAAACAGAATTCTTAGCACAAATTGCTACCCCAGTTACACATAATTTCGGTTACATTATTCCGCACTATTCTAGTGCCTTCTATTCCATTTTTCACCCTCCACAGGGTTAATTGAGTTTTACTTATTGCGTTTTTTACATTGCAAAGCGCAATCCTTTTCTATTGTATTTCAGCCTTATGGTGTTAATCTGGCCGGAGGTCGCGCATCACGATAATTGGTTACAACACAATATATTATCACTTTAATAGTACACTCAATAAATATATCAAAAAATGAAATTTTCATCATCTGCCCTATTTATGGGCTTGGCTTTAATGGCCACAACATTTGTAAGCTGCACCTCTGACGACGATTCAGATGAGCCAATAAACGAACCGGTTGCAAACGATTTGATATTAATCAATTCTGCATATACTGATGTAGGCTCTATGCTCGTAAACATTTATGCAGCCGATAGCTTAATGGCACAGTACACCAAAATTTATGTAGAAGTAAAAGACTCTGCAAGCAACAATATCATAACAAATGCAGCAGTAGATATTCTTCCAATGATGAATATGGGCACAATGGTACACTCTGCTCCCCGCGAAAACCCAACATCCAATACCGCTACGGAAGGGATGTATCAAGGCGCGGTTGTTTTTATAATGCCGGGAGAAATGGGCTGGACGCTAAATGTTACTATTTACGATCCGGCAAATGACGTAGAAGGAACGGCCGCCGTGCCGGTATCGGTTGCCCAACCTGCCGTGACACGTACCAGAGTCATTACACCTCTTGACAGCACCAATAACCTGATTATTTCATACTTGCATCCCCAAAACCCAAAAGTTGGCGTAAATGATATGGAAATTACCATTCACGAGCGCATTACAGGAATGAACTTCACACCGGTAAATGACTACTCAGTAAGTATCGATCCTGAAATGCCTTCAATGGGACATGGATCACCCAATAACGTAAATCCTGTAAGTATTGGAAACGGCCATTATAAAGGAAAAGTAAACTTTACAATGACCGGAATGTGGAGAATTAATCTTGACATTTACGATGGAACCACTTCAAAAGACACCACCGGTTTTTTCGACATCACCTTATGAAGCAATGAAAATAGCTTTAACAACAATTCTTCTTGCCTGCGTTTGTGCCCTGGCACAGGCGCAGGATGAAGATACATTGAAATTTTTTACAAAAGGCGATATCACAAATCAGGTATTCTCTGTTCAAGAAATTGAAGTGCGCCATGCCTGCGAATGTGTAGGTGAATGCACTTGCGAAAATCCAACTGCAAAATCTTACGCCGATGATCGCTTCAATACCACAGATAAAATTCTGGCGCGCAGCGGTAGAATTGATATGATAAAACGCGGGAACTTTGCTTTTGAACCTATCCTTAATGGAATGGGGTCAGACAGAATGAACCTGACTATAGATGGAATGAAAATATTTGGTGCTTGCACAGATAAAATGGATCCAGTAACGAGCTATGTAGAACCTAACAATCTCAAAAACTTCACCATTCACAATGGGGCCTCCGGTGGCAAATACGGTTCTTCGATTGCCGGATCAATCAATATGGAAACTGCAGGTGCTACAATCAGCAGCACGAAGGAATGGACAGGCGAAGTAGGCGCAGGATTCAATTCTGTTGCCAATGGTATTGATGGCTTGCTTTCGATCAATAAAAGTGGTGAGAAGTGGGCTATTAATGCAAATGGGGTTTATCGAAAAAACGATAGCTACAAAGCAGGTGGCGGAGAAGAAGTGCCGTTTTCGTATTACGAAAAATGGAATGGTGCCTTTTCGGGAAAATATATGCCAACAGATCGCGATCTAATCAGCTTCGATGTAATTATAGACGAAGGGTATAACATTGGTTATCCGGCACTTCCTATGGATGTGGGCTATGCCAAAGCGCGCATTTACGGTCTTACCTATCAGCGCTATCCCCAAAGCGAGTTTATTGATAAACTTACCTTTAAGGCTTACGCCAATACTGTAAACCACGCCATGGATGACACCAAACGACCGGAGGTTTTTATGCACATGGATATGCCGGGATGGACAAAAACTCTGGGTGGTTTTGCAGATGCCGAAATGTCATTAAAAAAGCATAAAATATCAGCTCGGGTAGATGGTTATTTTAATAATTCACGTGCCGAAATGACCATGTATCCGGCAGAAGAAGCCGCTATGTTTATGCTCACCTGGCCCGATGTTGATAAACTCAATTTCGGTGGGTATATTCAAGATCAAATCCAATTAACAGACCTTGATTTAATTCGTGTAAACGCACGTTTAGACATTCTGGCAAATACCGTTCGCAGCCAATTTGGAATTGATCAGGCAAGTGTTTTTAATCAAGATCTTTCGGGAGTTGATCACCGCATAATGCCATCGGTAAGTGCTACCTATCAGCGCACGCTGTCTAGATTTGTTAAAGCCTGGATAACAGCCGGCTACACCGAAAGGGCACCTTCAGTTACCGAGCAATACGCCTTTTACATCTTCAATGCTTACGATGGATTTGACTACATTGGAAATGTGGCTTTAAAGAATGAAAAAGCCCTTCAGGGAGATTTGGGAATGAACCTTGAACCGAACCAGAAATTGTCTCTCGGCGCCTCCGCATTTTACTACCAGATGTACGACTATATTCTTGGAAAAATCGATCCTGATGTTTTGCCGATGACCCATGGTTCAAACGGAGTTAAAATATCAGAGAATATTGATCATGCCCTTATTACAGGTCTTAGCCTTTTGTTGACTTATCAGCCAATTGAGAAATTAGATTTTTCTTCTCAATTCTCGTATTCTTATGGCGAAACCGGCGATGGTACTCCCCTGCCGCTTATGTCGCCGCTAAAGAATATGACTTCGGCAAATTACACTATTTCAGAATTTGCGTATGCCAGTTTTCAGGTAGAAGCTGCCGCCGAACAGAACAGATTAAACCCCGATTTTGGAGAAACCGCAAGCCCTGCTTATGCCCTTTTGCACTTAAGAGGTGGCTACACGTTTAAGATAAAAGAGAATAGCCTTTCGGCGAATGGTGGGATTGAGAATTTGCTCGACACAAAATACAACGATCACCTTGATTGGGGAGGAATACCGCGGCCTGGCAGGAATTTTTATTTGAATTTGAGCTACTCTTTTTAGCTTTAAGCTATAAGCTGCGAGCCGCAAGAGAGCGGTATACTTGAATGAAACCGCAGGAATAGTTTTAAGCTTAAGGCTGAAATTAAGTCGCAAGCTGTAAGCCACAAGCTTCAAAATTTGGTTGTGATCTTGCAGCTTGAAGCTAACCCCTTACAGCTAATTAAAAAAGTTCCATCTGCTCCGTCAAAAAAGCTCCTTCAAGCATAAGCAATTTCTTTTTTGCCGGAAGGCCACCAGCATAGCCGGTTAAACTTCCATCGGCGCCTATAACTCTGTGGCAGGGTACAATAATCGAAATAGCATTGGCTCCATTGGCGGAAGCTACTGCACGAATAGCACCAGGATTATTAAGCTTTTCAGAAAGTGCTGAATACGAAAGCGTCTTTCCAAAAGGAATTTGAATAAGGGCATTCCAAACTTGTTTTTGAAAATCAGTACCAACAAGATGCACAGGCAAATCAAATTCATTTCGCTCACCTGCAAAATAGGCGTCGAGCTGTGCAATTGTTTCGGTAATAACGACTGAACATCCATCTGCAAATTCCGATTTCAATTCTGATTTCATCCGATTGTCAATTGCCGAACGCATTTTTCGGTAGCGCCAGTCGCATAAGCAAAGGGTATTGTCATAGCTACCAACAATCAACTCACCAAATGGACTTTTGTATTTGGAAATAAAAATCTTGTTCATGGTGATTTGATTTGAGATATATGTGTGTCAAAATGAAACAGGAAAAGTTTCCGGCTGCAATTTACAATTCAAAATCGGGAAGGCTTGTGGTTGGGTATCGCATTTCCATAAAAATTCCCAAAAATCGGTGATGACGTAATTTTTTGAGTTCTTTTGGTTGACCAAAGTAAAAATAACCAGTTTTCATGAAAAATCTTATTCTCTCACTCCTATTTCTATCATTTTCATTTTTAGCATTTTCTCAAGACGTACCTCTCTGGATGCGGCATCCCGCTATATCTCCCGACGGAAAAACAATTGCCTTTTCTTATCAAGGTGATATTTATACAGTACCCATGTCGGGTGGCGAGGCGCGACCGATTACACTTCATGATGCTTATGAAAGTCACCCGGTGTGGAATCCAAACAGCGACACACTGGCTTTTGCTTCCAATCGCTACGGCAACGACGATGTTTTTATAGTTTCGGCAAAAGGTGGCTCCCCTACCCGACTCACTTTTTACAGTGCGCCAGATACACCTTACGATTTTTCGCCCGATGGAAAGCAGGTACTTTTTGGCTCTACACGTCAGGATGATGTGAAATCTGTACTTTTCCCGTCACGGGTACTTTCAGAGCTTTACGAAGTGTCGGTAATTGGCGGAAGCACGCATCAAGTTTTGACCACTCCTGCCGAACTTGCTCAATACAATTCTGAGGGCTCGCTGATTTATTTCCACGATCGGAAAGGCTACGAAGATGAATACCGCAAGCACCACACTTCATCTGTTACCCGCGACGTATGGTCGTATAATGTAAAGGATAGCACTTACAATCAACTTACTACCTGGAACGGTGAAGACAGAAATCCGGTTTTGCTGAGCGATGAAGAAATTTATTTTCTGTCTGAACGCAGCGACTCTTTTAATGTGTGGAGCGGGGCAGTGAAAAACGGCAAGATGGACAATCTGCGGCAGATGACCAGTTTCGAAAACCATCCCATACGCGATCTTTCAATTGCCAAAAATGGAATGATTTGCTTCTGGTATAACGGTGAGATCTACACTCAACTTCCGCCACAAGCGCCTGAAAAAGTGGGTGTACAACTATATACCGACAGAAGATATAATGAAGCTGTTGTGAAACTTATTAATGGCGACGTAGATGATTTTACAGTTTCGCCAAATGGCAAAGAGATAGCTTTTATCGTACGTGGCGAAGTGTTTGTAACTTCTATCGATTACAAATCTACACGACGCATAACAGATACACCGGAACAGGAGCGCAATCTGAATTTTAACAGCGATGGAACCAAATTGCTATACTCAGGAGAGCGCAATGAAAGCTGGAATATTTATGAGGCTTCACTCGGCCGAAAAGAGGATAAGTACTTTTACAATGCCACGCTGATAAATGAAAAACCGGTTGTAGAAACAGATGCCGAGACTTTTCAGGGAAGCTATTCGCCCGACGATAAAGAAGTTGCATTTCTGGAAAGCAGAACCACTTTGCGTGTAAAAAATCTCGCTTCGGGCGAAATAAGAACAGTCTTACCGGGAGCATACAACTACAGCTATTCTGATGGAGATCAATACTATACCTGGTCGCCGGATAGCAAATGGTTTTTGGTTCAATTTTTTGACAACAATAGATGGAACGGCCAGATAGGCCTGGTAAACGCCAGCGGCAAAGAAGCACCCAAAGATTTGAGCAAAAGTGGATACGATAATTCACGTCCGAAATTTGGAATGAAAGGCGAAGTGGTTTATTGGTCATCTGATAAGGAGGGCTATAGAAACCACGCCAGCTGGGGATCGCAAAGCGACGTATTTGCTCTTTTCTTAACGCGCGATGCCTATTATCGGTTTACAATGGACGAAGCCGACTACGCATTCTGGAAAGAAAATCAGGAAGATAAGGAAAAGGAAAAGGAGAAAAAAGAAGAAGCCGATAGAGACAAAAAGAAAGACGAAGATAAAAAAGAACCTGTAAAACCATTGGAAATTGAATGGGAAGGCTTGCAGGACAGAAAAAAACAATTGACCATTTTCTCGTCCTTTCTATCTGACTTTGTGCTTGACGAGGAAGGAGAAAACCTCTATTACCTCACAAGCACCGGCGACAAAAGCGACTTGTGGAAAACAAACTTTAAGGAAAAAGAAACCAAAATATTTGTAACACTAAATGCAGACGGTTCAAATATTGTACTGGGTGAAGAAGAAAAATTTATCTATTTAAGCAAAGATGGCGGCCTGTTGAAAATAAAACTCGAAGACGCTTCACAGGAGGCAATCGCATTTTCTGCAGAAATGAACCTCAATGCCGATGCCGAAAGAGCTTATATGTTTGACCACGCCTGGCGCCAATTTAAAGACAAGTTTTATCTGGCTGATTTGCATAATGTAGATTGGCAGATGTACAAAGAAAACTACGAGCGTTTTCTGCCCTATATTAACAATCAGTTTGACTTTGCAGATATGCTTAGCGAAATGCTGGGCGAAATAAACGCTTCGCATACAGGTGCGCGTACACGGCATAGCGAACCAACTGATGATAAGACGGCTTCACTTGGTGTGTTTTATGATCAGAATTATAAAGGCAAAGGAATGCGAATAGCAGAAGTAATGGACAAAAGTCCATTGCTGACCGAAAAAGCGGAAGTGAAAAGTGGGACGATAATCGATAAAATTAATGGGCAGGAAATTAATTCGAATGAAATTTTCTATCAGTTAATGAACAGAAAAGAAGGCGACAAAATATTGATTAGATATTTGGACCCAAAAACCGGCAAGCACTGGGATGACGTGGTAGAGCCAATAAGTTTGGGTGATGAAAACCAACTTACCTATGAGCGCTGGGTAAAAACACGCGAAGCTGAAACGACCAGACTTTCTGATGGTAAAATTGGATATGTCCACGTTCGCGGAATGAATTCAGAGAGCTTTAGAGAAGTGTATAGTAAAGCGCTTGGCGAGTACAATACCCGCGATGCGCTGATAGTTGATACCCGCTTTAACGGTGGTGGCTGGCTCCACGACGATCTGGCGACTTTCCTCTCCGGTGAGCCGTACATGCAGTTTGTACCACGCGGACAGGACAATATGGGAGGAGAACCACTCGCCAAATGGCAAAAGCCATCGGCAGTATTGATGAGCGAGAGCAATTATTCTGATGCCCACATGTTTCCCTATACCTATAAGTACTTCAATATTGGGAAGTTAATAGGTATGCCGGTGCCTGGAACGGGTACTGCGGTTTGGTGGGAAACAATGCTTGACGGAACCGTTTTCGGAATACCGCAGATTGGTATGCGCGATGTGAGAACGGGTGAACTACTGGAAAACCAGGAGCTTCAGCCCGATATAGAAGTGCGTAACGATCCGGGACAAGCGAGTAAAGGTGTTGATCAGCAACTTGAGGCTGGTGTGGAAGAATTGCTGAAAGAGACTAAAAAATAGAGTCGCTTCATGCAGCGCATCTTTTGAGATTCTCACATGATTGGCTTCGCGTAATTATTACTTAACGTGGGATTGTTAGATTTTCTCCGAATGAAAACGGTTGTTAAGTTCCTTCAAATCACTGCTTAACAAGCCTTTCACGCGCCCCCAGCCTACTTCGACAAGCTCAGCACATCGCCTAAAGGGTAGCATCCATCGCACAGATTGGCGTTTCAGGAAAAGCTTTATTTCGGATAGCCTACAGAGTGTTGTGAGAAGGCCTTTTTATGAATAGAACTTGTCCGTTATAAGATGTGTGCGATGGTGCCCTTTAGGGATAGGGTGCGGGAAGGCGTTGATGTTCAGAAATCTGTAAGATCTAAATATGGAAAGTCAATTTACTCCGGCGATGTTTATAGAAATTTAGTTTACCGATAAGTGCCGAAAGGCTTTATTATTGGCCCGCTTGCAAGCCTTAAGTACTTGGAAGGATTTCAAAACCAGCATCTGACTGTTTGAATTTTCAAACATAAAAAAAGCTTTGTTCTACTTGAGAAATCAGAAATTGATCGCTCGCAGAACAAAGCTTTTTCGTTTGATCAGGTGCTTAGTTTAGAATTATCCTTTTTTGAGAACCATTATAAGCGCATATATCACTCCAGGTAAAAAGAATAAAAGAGTTAACACAAGGCTTATTAAAAATTCTGTTCCTATTCCGTACAATAACCCAACCGCCAGTGGAGGCAAAATAATTGCCAAGATGATATAAAGAACCATATTTGCTTCACCTGCTTGTGGCACAGCACTTACAGCTTTGCTTCTTAGCTTTTTATTAGAGAGATTGCTTTTTGTCTTTTTATCGGCTTTCCTTTCTGAATCAATAGTATTAATAGCTTTTTCGGTGCGGTTACCTAAAGTTTCTGATTTTTCAGGCGCAGAAAATACGGAAGGGCTTTTTACATCCGCTTCGGTGATTTCGTTAGAAGTTGAAGCTTGCGCCAACACCGGAGACTGTTCCCGAACAATTTCATTTGGTTGAACATTTTCCATTTTCGCTGTAGCCACTTTAGCTTTCTCATCCGCTTTCTGGGTTCCTTTTATATCAACCTGGTAACCCTTCAAATAGCGTCGCTTCTTTATGATTGAAGAACTTGTAAGGTCAGAACTAGTGCTACAGCTGCTTATTAAACAGATGATCAATGCGAATGCGGAGAATGAGAGTAAAGAAGTTTTCATATAGTATAATTTTAGTTATTTGAATTAATTATTACAACCAGTATGAAACGCGTTTTGTTCAAAAATCTCGATTTTGACACAGCTTTTTGACACTAGCTTTTAGACCCCATAATGAAAAATATCCAACAAGTTAACTAGCTTTGCAAAGTGAATGAATTTAAGCCCAAATTACTCAAGGAGATAGTGACTATGAAAATGCCTTTCGGTCGATTCGAAGGTTACATACTTGCAGATTTGCCGGTATCGTATCTGGAATGGTTTAAACGAAAAGAATTTCCAAAAGGAAAACTGGGCGTACTTATGGAAACCGTCTACGAAATAAAATTAAATGGTCTGGAAGAGTTAATCTGGAAATTGAAAAAGCTGCATAGCTGAGATTTCACTTCAAGTGTAAACCAATAGTCGTTTATGCTGTTTTACTTATTCTAAAAGAAAATGAATGAGTGAAAATAAAAATTGGACTTCTGCCGATGCTCCTTCTTTAGAGGGGACACGCGCAATTGTAACCGGAGCCAATACTGGTTTAGGTTTTGAAACCACCAAAGAACTGGCAGCAAAAGGCGCAGAAGTTATTATGGCTTGTCGCAATTCTCAAAAGGCGAATACGGCCAAGGCGAAAATCCTGGAAGAATTTCCAAATGCCAGATTGCGCGTAATGAAAATCGACCTCGCCAGCCTGGAATCTGTTCGGAAATTTGCATCTCAATTTAATTTGGAATTTTCTTCATTAGACCTGCTGATAAATAATGCCGGTGTAATGATGCCGCCTTATACTGTTACCAAAGATGGTTTCGAACTCCAGTTTGAAGCCAATTATTTAGGGCATTTTTTACTGACCGGTTTGTTAATGCGCAAACTTGAAGCAGCGCCTTCGGCAAGAGTTATCTCACTGAGCAGCATTGCCCACGACTGGGGCGATATTTATTTTGACGATTTAAACTTTAAGTCGAAATACGATAAACGCAAAGCCTACGGCCAGAGCAAGCTCGCCTGCCTTATGTTTGCGTATGAGCTTGACAGGCGCTTACGCGAAAAAAAGAGCCCGATAAAATCTCTAGCTGCCCACCCGGGAATTTCTGACACCGAACTTGCGCGGTATTTGCCTTGGATTATACAATTTCTTTCTCCGATTATTGTACCGTTTTTAGCTCAAAGTGCTAAAAATGGAGCGCAACCCACCTTGCGTGCGGCTCTCGATCTTTCCTTATCTGGAGGCACTTACGTAGGCCCCGACGGAAACGATGAGTATAAGGGGAAACCGGTTGTTGTTGACTCACACAAAAAATCAAAAGATGAAGCCACCGCAGACCGCCTTTGGGCTCTCTCTGAACAACTTGTTGGAGTTTCCTATTTAGATTAAGCTTAGCCTAAATTTTTGATGTAACCATCGTTTTCATTTTAAATCAGGTTTTTTAACATAGGGATTCCTATATTTGCAATTGTGAAAATTTTGGCTGTCATATTTATGGTTTATCTTTCAGGCTTAAGCTTTATGCCCTGCATCGTTGACAGCTTTCATACCGAAGTGCAGGTAGAATGCGCCGATACGGATCACGACAACGAGCCGCAGCATCAGCATACCGACAGTAATTCTCACTGTATGTGCCACTGCCACCACATAAATGCGTATTCTGAAATTTCGACTTTTGAAGTTGAAACCCTTATAGAGCCCGCTGCACACATTAGTTTTTATCAAAATCAGTCGAGCTCGTCTCACCTGCAAGGTTTATTCAAGCCGCCAAGAGCATAATTCAACTTTTTATGGAGTGGTCTGTCTGATTCACTCCGCTTCTTCTTGTTGAATTAAATTCTTATTTCATGATAAATAATATTATTGCTTTTTCTGTAAAGAATAAGCTCATAATTGGCCTGATGACGCTCGTCTGGATAGCCGCAGGTATTTGGAGCATCACCAAAGTGCCACTTGACGCCGTACCCGACATTACCAACAATCAAGTTCAGGTCATTACCCAAGCTCCAAATCTGGGAACCATTGATATTGAGCAATTTGTAACCTATCCTGTAGAGGTTGCCATGGCAAATCTTCCTGGTGTAATAGAAATTCGCTCTGTCTCGCGATTTGGCCTTTCAGTGGTTACCGTTGTCTTTGAAGATGATATGGAAACATATCTCCCGAGGCAACTCGTTTCCGAAAAGCTTGTAGAGGTTCAAGGCGACATTCCCGCCGGCTTTGGCACACCCGAAATGGGGCCAATATCTACCGGCTTAGGTGAGATATATCAATACACCCTACAGGTAGATTCGGCTTTTCGAGATGCATATTCATTAAGCGATTTACGCACCTTTCAAGATTGGATTATTCGCAGGCAAATGGCCATGGTGCCCGGCGTTGTAGAAGTCAATGCTTTTGGTGGAAACATAAAACAATATGAAGTTGCAATAAATCCCGATGAGTTAAACGCAATCGACCTTAGCGTTTCTGATGTTTTTGAAGCGCTCGAAGCCAATAACCAAAACACGGGTGGCGCTTATATTGAGAAAGATCACTATGCTAATTTCATTCGTGGCGAAGGCTTAGCAAGAAGCCTTGAAGACATTGAAAAAATAGTTATTACTACCAGAAACGGACTTCCTATTACCATCGGCAATGTTGCCCAAGTGCAATTTGGCACAGCTATCCGCTACGGCGCGCTTACCAAAGACGGTCAGGGAGAAGCTGTGGGTGGCATGATGCTGATGCTGAAGGGAGCAAATAGCAACGATGTAATTAAAGCCGTGCAGGATAGAATTGTAGAAATTCAGAAGTCACTTCCTGAAGGGGTTTCAATTGAACCATTCTTAGACCGTAGCACACTGATTGCAAGAACTACAGGTACAGTTAGCGAAAACCTGATACTCGGTGCACTGATTGTTATTTTCGTTCTGGTTTTCCTTTTGGGAAATTGGCGTGGCGGCTTAATTGTAGCTTCTACCATTCCGCTGTCTTTGCTTTTTGCATTTATCCTCATGAATGTGTTTGATGTTTGGGCAAACCTGATGAGCCTGGGAGCAATTGACTTTGGAATAATTGTAGATGGCGCGGTGATAATTGTAGAAGGAACGGTATTTCTGATTCACGACAAGTTTTATAAAAAACGGAAGTTAAATGCAGAAGAGCGCGATGAAGTTGCTATTAAATCTTCGTCAAAAATGATGAATGCTGCCTTTTTTGGTCAGCTTATTATTCTCATCGTTTTCATTCCAATTCTCGCGCTTGAAGGTGTAGAAGGCAAGATGTTTCGACCTATGGCACTCACATTTATGTTTGCGATGGTTGGTGTTATAATCCTCTGTCTTACTTACGTACCTATGATGTCGGCCTGGTTTCTTCGCCGAAGCAAAAGTGAAAAGAAATCTTATGGAGACAAGTTTGTAAAAAAAGTTGGAAATTTCTATAGTCCGTTATTGGTTAAAGCTTTAAATCACAGTAAATTAATAGTTATTTCTGCGGTTGTACTTTTAGGAGTTTCTGTGTTTATTTTTTCGCGCCTTGGCGGCGAATTTATACCTCAGCTTGATGAAGGCGATCTGGCATTTCACGCCATTGTAAACCCGGGTAGCGCTTTAAGCGAAACAATAGATGCCACTACGAAAATTGAAAAACTACTGATGGAAAATTTTCCGGAAGTAAAACACGTGGTGAGCAGAATAGGCGTGGCCGATGTACCCACAGACCCTATGCCGATGGACGTGGCAGATTGCATTGTGATTTTAAAACCCAGAAGCAAATGGGTTTCTGCAGAGACGAAAGAAGAGCTGGTTGAAAAAATGAAAACCGTAGTAAGCCAAGTACCGGGTGTGAACTTTGAGTTTACACAACCCATTGAAATGCGGTTTAACGAACTCTTAACCGGTGTGCGCGAAGATGTGGCGATAAAACTCTTTGGCGAAGATCTGGATGTTCTGTCAGCGAAAGCTGAAGAAATAGGCCGATTAATAGCAGATATTCCAGGTATTGGCGACATGAAAGTAGAAGCCACCGACGGGCTTCCGCAAATGACGGTGCGTTATGACAGGTATAAACTCGCGCAGTATGGATTGAATATTTCTGATTTAAATCAACTGATAGAAACCGCTTTTGCCGGTGGTGTTGCCGGACAGATTTTTGAAGGCGAAAAGCGGTTTGACCTGGTGGTAAGATTTGATGAACGCCACCGCAGTGGGATAGAAGATTTGCAAAATACTTACGTCAGTATTCCGAATGGTTCAAAAATTCCGCTTCGCGAAGTGGCTCATATTACCTACGAGCCCGGCCCCATGCAGATAAGCCGCGACAACACAAATCGGAGAACTTACGTGGGAGTGAACGTGCGCGGGCGTGACGTGCAATCTGTTGTTACCGATATTCAGGCGCGTCTCGATGCCGATTTGGAACTCGCACCGGGTTACTATATCCGCTACGGCGGTGCTTTCGAAAACTTAGAAAGAGCAGCCAATCGCTTAAAAATTGTGGTGCCGCTGGCTCTGGCCTTGATTTTCATTCTCATTTTCTTTGCGCTTCGATCTATCAAGCAAACCACTATGATTTACATCGCTATTCCACTTGCCGCCATAGGTGGGATTTTTGCGCTGTGGATTCGCGATATGCCATTTAGTATTTCAGCCGGTATTGGCTTTATTGTCCTTTTTGGAGTAGCAGTGCTCAATGGGCTGGTGCTGATAAGCGGCTGGAATGAGCTAAAAGATGAAGGTATGACCGATGT
Source organism: Cryomorpha ignava (assembly GCF_010686655.1). GTDB lineage: Bacteria > Bacteroidota > Bacteroidia > Flavobacteriales_D > Cryomorphaceae > Cryomorpha > Cryomorpha ignava. The sequence continues at coordinate 40,600 of NZ_JAAGVY010000004.1, forward strand.
AAATGAGCGCATTGTGAAAGGTTCTTTGCGAAGAATAAGACCCATTATGCTTACCGCGCTTACAGATATTCTGGGCTTTTTGCCAATGGCTATTTCGTCATCGGCAGGTGCAGAAGTACAGCGGCCGCTTGCAACCGTGGTAATCGGTGGAATGATCAGTGCAACTCTCCTCACCCTTTTTGTGCTTCCCATTCTGTATAAGTGGGTTGAAACAAGATCGGCTCAAGTGCGTGTGCCGAAACGGTTTGTAACAGCGGCTCTTGCAGGAGTTGTGGTTTTGGCTTCCGCCAATAGTGCGGTAGGACAAACTCCTGAAAGTGTTAAACATGTGGAAGAAGCCATTTCTATTGCCATAAAAAACAATGGAAAAATGCAGGCGGCAAGATACAATGTGGAAATATCGGAACTCGGAAAAAAATCGGCGCTGAATATTCCACAAGCAGATTTCGGCGTCCAATACGGCCAGTACAACAGTTATGAGAATGATTTTTCATTTTCAATCCAGCAAAAGCTTGCTTTCCCCACCGTGTATAGCAGCCAGCGCAAACTGGCTAAAATACAATTAGATGGCAGCGAGCTCGATCTGGCCATTGAGAAAAACGAGCTAACCCGAAATGTGCGCCAAGCATGGTACGACCTGGCATATCTCAACGCCAGACACGATTTATTGGAATATCAGAATGAACTATTTACCGAGTTTTCCCGTGCTGCACGAATTCGCTATGAAACCAACGCCACATCGCTATTAGAAAAAACCAGTGCCGACATGCGGGTAAATGACGTTGATAACCAGTTGAATATGATCGCAGCAGATGTTGATATCACGATTCAAAACTTGCGAATTCTGCTTAACGATACTTCCCGTCTGGTTTTTAATCCGGATACGATTATGGAATACGGCGGAATGGAAATGGCAGTTGATTCAAACCCCATTCTGGCAAGAATAGAACTGGAATGGCAAGTTGCAGAAGCTGAAAAATCTGTTGAATCGGCTAAGATGCTTCCACATTTGTCGGTTGGTTATTTTAATCAATCGTTAATGGGCATACCCACTGAATCCGGAAATATCGCAACTTCTTCTGATCGTTATGATGGCATAAACGCAGGAATTGGTATTCCACTATTTTTTAGCGCCCAGAAAGCAGAGATTAAGAAAGCCACTTTGAGAGGTAAGATAGCCGAATCGGATGCATTTTATGTACGCCAAGCTTTGGAAGGTGCCTATAGAAAGCAGCTATTTGAAATCGAAAAATTTCGCGGAAGCTTAAACTACTATAAGAACTCGGCCGTTCCACAAGCCGATTTAATTATTGAAAATGCAACCAAAAGCTTTAAAGGTGGTGCGATAGATTATATAGAGTACTTCCAGAATTTAAATCAGGCATTAGAGATTAAACAAAATTATTTAGAAACATTGAATTCTTATAATCAGGCACTTATAAAGCTCGATTATTTAATAGGACGTTAAGAAAATATTTAGAAAAGATGAAAAAGACATTCATATATTCAGTTTTCGCACTGCTATTTGCACTTATTGCAATAAGCTGCGATGACCACGCTGATCACGATAATCTCAATGATCATGACCATGCTGAAGATCAAAACGCCGAAGCAGGTGAAGAAGCCCATTCCAACGAAGTGCATCTCACTCAAGCCCAATTTGACATCATGAAAATGCGGGTAGATTCTTTGCCTTTGCGGAAAATGAGCGATTATGTAGAAACCAATGGTGAGCTGGAAGTGCCTCCACAAAATGAAGCATCGGTAACAACCATAATTGGTGCCAATATCAATTCGATAAAAGTAATTGAAGGCGACAAAGTAAAAAAAGGGCAAACCCTTGCTACTATTAGCCATCCTAATTTAATTGTGCTTCAAACCGATTACATCTCTAAATTTCACGAACTGGATTATCTGCAGCAGGATTATGAAAGACAATCGCGCTTATTTGAAGAAAATGTAGGTTCCGGAAAGGAATTTCAAAAAATAAAAGCACAATATCTTTCTACAAAAGGAATGGTGAGCGGACTGGAAGCACAACTTAAACAAATGGGTATGAATCCGTCAAGACTACAAAAAGGCGATATTTACGAAGAAGTTTCTGTAATAAGCCCTATTGATGGAAATGTACGATTGGTAAATGTAAAAACCGGACAATATGTTCAGCCTGAAACAGAGCTTTTTGAACTCGTAAACATCGATCATATTCACGCCGATTTTATGGTCTTTGAAAAAGACATTAATAAAATAAAAGAAGGTCAGGAAATACGATTTAAAATAGAATCTGCGCCTGACAAAGAGCTTCGTGCAGAAATTTATTCGATTGGAAAAGCATTTGAAGAGAATCCAAAAGCTGTTCATATTCATGCGGAGATTGACGGTCAGAAGGGCAATTTGCTTCTGGGAATGTATGTGCGCGGACGAATTTATACCGATGAAACTAAAACCACAGCACTGCCGGATGATGCAGTTGTTCGCGAAGGTGAGACGTTTTTTGTATTTACTGCAAGTCGGCATAACGATGATGGCGAATGGCATTTTGCACCGATAGAAGTCGTCGTGGGTAAAAGCGACGATGGCTGGAAAGAGATTAAATTTATGAATCCATTGCCGCAGGGTACTAATTTTGCTTGGAACAATGCCTATTATCTTTATTCTGAAATGAAAAAGGGTGAAGCTGAACACGTTCACTAATTTTATGTTATACAATTAAACATCTACAGGTGAAGCTAAATACCAGATTACCAAAAGTACTCAGAGCGCCTTATCAGACCGAGCTGAATAGCTCTAAAGTATTATTTGCTCAGAAAAATTTGGCAATAGCCTGGCACCATCTAGAGCGGGCGCATATTATCGGACAGGCCTATCCCTTCGCCCATACGCACGTGCATTGGCTTATGCTCAAATTTGGTTTTGCTATTAAGAGCAGAAAAGAAATTCTCGGTCAAATTCCGAGACTACTCGTGGGCGGAGTGAAATCGTTTGTAGGAGTTATTCCTGTTGGAAATACTGGCGGAGCGAATGTTCCTCCACTGCGCCCGATGGAAATTCCTGCCGATTTGCAGAATATTCTGAACCACAGATGAAAAAGCATAAGATTGAAATACCTGTTTTGCTTCCCACTGTGCCTGATGAGAAAGATCAGTGCGTAAGCGAATTGATAAAAAAGCTTGAATACCAAGACGGCGTTGATAAAGTACATGTATCTAAAAAATCAGAAAATGACTTGCCGCAGCTCTGTTTTCATTACAATTCAGATAAAATTTCAATCACAAAAATAGAATCGCTGGCTCGCAGAATTGGTGCTGAACTAACCGAAAAATATGGGCACAGCCTTCTTGAAGCGCAAGGAATAAGGCATGCCAGACATGCGAGAATAATCGAGAAGAGTTTGTTGAGTCTCGATGGTGTTCTTGAAGCTTCGGTTTCGGGGTCAGGCTTTTTACGTATAGAGTTCGAAAATTCAAAAATTGACCATCGCACAATCGATGAAGTTCTTGAAAAAAATGATTTAGAAATAATTAATCGCGAAGCAAATACTTCGGAATCTATTGGAGAAACAGAAAAAAACTTAGGGATGCACAAAGGTGATTCCGTAGCGCCAGACCATCAGGAAAAAGACCATGACCACAGTCATGGCGGTCTTTTTGGCAAGAATTCAGAGCTTATTTTTTCTCTTATTTGCGGAAGCTTATTGGGAATTGGATTTGCGCTTTCGTTTGTTGATGAAGTTCCTGCTTACCTTAGCCTGATTATGTACGTAGTTGCTTATGCCTTTGGAGGTTATTACACTGCCAGGGAAGCAATTGCGACTGTATCAAAAGGTGGTTTTGAGATTGATTTTTTAATGCTGGTAGCAGCTATTGGCGCTGCAATTCTCGGCGTTTGGGCAGAGGGCGCTTTGCTCCTCTTTTTATTCAGCTTAGGCCACGCACTTGAACATTACGCCATGGGAAAGGCGCGAAAATCTATTGCGGCTCTGGCCGATTTGACGCCAAAAATAGCCTTGCTTAAAAAGAATGGCGAGGTTGGTGAAGTCGGAATTGAGAATCTCTTGGTTGGCGATGTTATTCTGGTGCGGCCCAATAGTAAAATCTCTGCCGACGGATTTATAGTGATGGGTCAAAGCTCGGTTAATCAAGCACCCATTACCGGCGAGAGCATTCCGGTAGATAAAAAACCCGTTGAAAATCCGGATATGATTTTTGAAACAGATCTGGACATCCCGGAAGAAAGTCGCGTGTTTTCAGGCACCATAAACGGGAATAGTACCATTGAAGTAAAAGTGAGCAAAGAAACCAAAGACTCTACCCTCTCGCGCTTAATAAATTTGGTAAACGAAGCCCAGACTCAAAAATCTCCTACACAACGCTTTACAGATAAATTCGAAAAATACTTCGTTCCGATTGTACTAAGTCTTGTTGTGTTGCTCATTTTTGCTTTTCTGGTTATTGACGAAAGTTTTAGCGAAAGCTTCTATCGGGCTATGGCCGTGTTGGTGGCTGCGAGTCCCTGTGCTTTGGCCATTTCTACCCCCAGCGCGGTGCTTAGTGGCGTGGCGAGAGCTGCGCGTGGAGGCGTGCTGATAAAAGGCGGTCGCCCGCTCGAAAATCTGGGTACGCTCACCGCAATAGCTTTTGACAAAACGGGTACACTAACGGAAGGAAAACCCAAGCTTACGCGAATAGTTCCTCTCGGTGGGATTTCTGAAACAGAACTTCTAAAAATTGCGGTGGCTGTGGAAGAACTTAGCGATCATCCATTGGCAAAAGCCTTAGTTAGAGATGGAAAAGAGCGACTCGGTGATGTGGAAATACCCGGTGCAGATCATCTGGAAGCTGTATTGGGCAAAGGAATTAAAGCTGATTTGGAAGGCGAAAAAATCTTTATCGGAAATCTGGAATTATTTGATACTCTCGACGATCAAAAGCCTGGTAAGGCAACGTTAAGCGCCGTTCAGGAACTTGAGGCCGAAGGAAATACAACCATGCTAATTCGCAAAGGGAAAACATATATTGGCATCATTGGCATGATGGACAAACCGCGGCCAGAGGCGAAGGAGACCTTGAAGAAACTCAAAGAATTAGGTATCAGGCGAATGATCATGCTCACCGGCGACAACCAGCAAGTGGCAGACAATGTTGCAAAAGAGATAGGATTGACAGATGCCTGGGGTGGTCTCCTGCCCGAAGATAAAGTAAAAGCTGTTAAGGATTTGATGCTCAAAGAATCTAAAATGGCTATGGTGGGTGATGGTGTAAACGACGCGCCTGCAATGGCCAATAGCACTGTGGGAATAGCCATGGGCGCGGCGGGTAGCGATGTAGTTCTTGAAACTGCCGATATTGCGCTGATGGCCGATAAGCTTGAAACGCTTCCATTTGCAATTGGCTTAAGCCGAATGGCGAGCCGAATTATTAAACAAAACTTATGGATAAGCCTTGGGATGGTTGCCTTATTAATTCCGCTTACAATTCTCGGTGTAGCATCTATTGGCCCGGCGGTGCTCATGCACGAAGGCTCTACCTTGGTAGTGGTTTTCAATGCGTTGCGGCTTTTGGCCTACAAGTCCTGATTAATATCAGATTTTACAAGCTCTGTTCTCCATTGCCGTCACAAGGCGAATGATTACCTTTAGCGTTATGAGCAATGACTTTAGTTTCACCATTCAAAATTATTCAAAATGAAAAACTCAAAAATATTTAATATGGCAATTGCAATTCTGTTATGCACATTTTTTCTCACTTCGTGCAGCGCTAACTCCAAAGAGCAAACCGAAAGTGAAGAAGCATCACCAGTTTTAGGCGAGCAGGCCAATCCAATAATTGCGGCATATCTCCAGTTAAAAGATGATCTGGTAGATACCGATGCAAAAAAGGCTCAAAATTCGGCTACTGAATTTATTGCCACTCTAAAAGATGCGGACGGTGAAAGTATTGAAATAATTATCGGAGCGGCGGAGAAAATTGCTGCATCAAGCGACGTGAATGTTCAAAGAGAATATTTTGAAACTTTATCTGACGAATTATACGTTTTCGCTCAAACTGAAGATATGGGTGTAAAGCTATATCGCCAATATTGCCCTATGGCCTTTCAAAACAAAGGTGCTTATTGGTTGAGCAGCGAGAAAAAAATAATGAACCCTTATTTTGGAGACAAAATGTTGCATTGCGGAGTTGTGAAGGAGGAGCTTTAATAGAATTTCTTCTTTTTAAGAAGCTCGACGAAGTATATCGATAAAACACGCAGGTTTTTCTTCGATAAAAGAGAATCATAAAATATACTTCAACTTATTATCTGTCAATACCCTCGCGCGCGCCCAGCCCCTAATCTAATCTCTTTACACACCTATTGAGATCTAACTTACATGGTATAATTTAGGAGCAAAGAAATATGATATTGTTCGAATCGCTATCTCAATAAATCCATTTCTAAGGCAACACAAAAATCTCTACATCAATGCCTTTCGCACCCCCAGCCCCTAAACGAATCTCTATACACATCGTACTCGAAAATTGTCTTTTGGTGTTCAGACCTTATAAATCGCTGTTCATCAAAGCCTTCCCGCATCCGACGAGGCTTTTCGCCGACGACCGAAGGGAGTGCGTATTCTAAGATTAAAAGGGTGAGACAAATCTAAAGGTATGTAGAGGAATGCACGGGCGCGGGAAGCTGTTGGTATTTAGTCAATTGTATGATATAAATGTGAAAAGGGAATTTCACCTGACGATATGTAATGAGATGAGACCTAGAGGGGAGTTTCCGCCGCACACATTTCGACTTCGCTCAACACACCGCATTATCGTTCCAGAAAAAGCTTAATTTCAGAAATGTTAAAGAATAGCATATTAATGAATAATATTGCTCCCATGAATAACTTGTGCGGCAGTACCCTTTCGATTTTATGAGTCCGTATGGAAGGGCAAGGGCGCGCGTGGGAGTTTATTACGCCCTATGGTTGTGAGACCGATGCGCTAAGTTGTCAACCATTTCTATCGGTGCTAAAGTAAGTAGCCAAAAAAAAATACCCTGCCACTCCAAAAAATTGGATTTACCAATTTTGAAGTAGCAGGGTTTTTAAATATCTAAAGATTACGGCCAGTTTACTGTATCTTCATCTATGAAGAAAGGGCCAAACTGAACTTCTGTAACATGACCTTCGCGCAGCCAGATCAGCATTTCAATTTCATCAGATTCAACTGTCTCCAGTCGCGAACCATCATCGAAATCTTCGGTGAAAGTTAAATTCTTGTGGCCTTTTTTGCGCAAAAGCTCAATAAGCCGGTCCCGACTCATATCAATTATCTTTTCGCCGTAAAGCACTGTTTCATCGTTTGCAGAAACAATTGTGGTAAGCCGCATTTTTTCTATTGCGTCAAATACCAAAGACATACCGAGAGTGTCATAATGCCAATACTCCAGATGATCTTGGTCTTCAGCGGGTTCTATCTCATCGGGCTCACCAAGAAGCTTTTCAACCTGATCCTTTTTTAATCCAAAATGCAATTTACCAATCCCCTGTCCGGGAGTGATTACCGTAAACTTTTCCATTGTGCGTTTAATGTGTCTTCTAAATTATTTTAAGTAGCAATAATACATTAATTTCTATATAAAATCACCTTCTTTTTCTACCGGTTTCTTTATTTTCTTTGGCAGGCGTCGTTTTACGTGTCTTGGGCGCACTGTAAGAACGGCTACGGTCATAGTTTTGTTGACCGCGTTCACGATTTTGGTATGAATTATTCAAATTAGGTGGCGAAGGCTGCCTTTCGGTTGGTCGCGGTTTTGGTTGAGTTTGCGGAATAGCCTTCTTTCTGGTCTGAGGACGCGTTTGTGGTTTTGTTGGAGGTTTCCTTTGCTCACGTGTTTGCGGACGCCTATCGGGCTTAGTTTGCGGTCTTGTCTCTTTTATTGTGTTATTCCCCGGTTGTCGGGTTCCCTGATTTATGTCATCACGCTTTGTTTTTGCGGCTTCCTTACTTTTAGGAGCGTCGCGTGTACCGACATTTGTACGCTCTTTCCAATCGCCTTGCTTACTGCGCTCATACACATTCCCTTTTTTGTCGGCATATATATTATTCGGACGGTTTGAAGGTCGAGAAACGTCTTTGTTTCGAGCTACCTGATCTCTGGTACTTGTATTTCGCACACCACTCTGCTGATTGCGGTAGGCATTTTGCGAACCGGCGCGATATCCATTCCCAACTCCGTTGTTAATGCTACTGTGATATCCGTGATGATACCCGTTGTAATAACCATTGCGGTAACCGGCTCTGTATCCGCATGGACCCCAATAAGGACGGTAATAAGGGTGATAACCCCATCCTATCCATCCATACGAATAACCCATGCCAAAGCCCCAACCGGTGTATGGATTGTAGTGCACATTATAGCCGTATGTTACAGGACGCGGATAGTAAACTGAACCATACCAGTATGGATAGTTATAGCCCGTACCATAAACTACTACTCCACCGTAAACATAAGAATAAGTGTAGCCGGGAAGATATCCCACATACACTACTTCGGGAGTAGAATTATAGACATACACATATTTAGTATTGTAAACCGGAGCTGACGGAGGAATCTGATCAACCTCATCGGGTCGGTGATCGCTAACTTCCCACGGGCCGGCAGGGTAATTTGATATAAACCAGATACCGTTGTCAACACAGTAAAATTTCTGATTTATTTTCATTACCTGTTTATCAGAATTTACCGAATACGAAACGTCGGTATTTGATATCTGTTTAAATTTCGGATCACCGTCGAAATTCACTTCCAGCTTAGCCTCGCTTCGCACCACTTCAGCGGTTTGCGGAATAGTTTGCTCAAGCAAAGCATCTTTGGCTTCATCGGTATTTGGCACGCTTACGCGCACGCTTGCCATTTGGCTTTCAGCTGGAATATTTTGAAAGTCAGCCGGGAGATTTCTGGGATCTTCAAACACCCAACTCCCATCTGCAAGTGTTTTTGATTTATACCACCTGCCGGCCAGCAAAACATAATGCATTTGGGTATTGATATCCATGATAATATCATTTTCGGTATTCGCAACATAGAGAAGCTTGGTGCCTTGTATTGGCTTGTAATCAGGCTCTCCAGAGGTTGCGATTAATTCTGATGGCTTATAAACCACAAGCAGTTTAGGGGTTATATCAGCCTCATTTTTTGCTGTTTCTGTATTCTCATTTTCGGGAGCATTAGCTTTTGCAAATTCCTTTATGTTGGAAGCTACATTGCCGGTCACCACCCAATTATCGGGAGGCGTTTTGGTGGTATACCATTTTCCGCCACCGTTTATGTAGTAACTTTTAGTCTGTAAATCTTCCGCAATAAAAAAGGGTGAGTTTTCTACATATTGTAAGTTTTGATCTTTAAGTTCCTTCCATATAGGATCACCATCAACAGTGATAAGAATGGTAGGCTCGGTTCGGAAATAAATAATTGGCGGTGTATTGTCAATATTATCTGCCAGATTTTGAGTTCTCTCAGCATCATCAAGCGAAGCAATTAATCTATCTAGCGAGATTACGATATCCATTTTCTCTAAGGTCGATGCAATCTTGGCGCTCTTATTAGCTATTTCTGTGCTATCGGTAAGCCCCGGAAATTGCAAATCCATAATGTCTATTTGGTCTAGCACAGCCGTTCTGGCTTCCTTGTCGGTTTGCAAAAAAGACCGAAACCAAAATGCACCAAACAGCATTTCCCCTTTTTCGGGTTTTAGGCTTATGGCGCATCTTCCTTCAAGTATATTGCCGGTATAAGAATCTATTTGGGGTTGGTAATACGTAAGGATTCCCTCATTAGTAGACACTTCACGAGGCCATTCTATATCGGTTATCTTGTCGGTTTGAGCCTTCATAATTATTGTTGAAACAAAAAGGCAGAGAACTGTGAATAAGAATTTCATACTTATATGTTTTTCAAGGGATAGCTTCATGGCTTATTGATAGCAATTAGCGTGCAAATTATGCAGATGGGAATTTTCTTTGTAGTATTTTTATTCTCGTTTCCAATAAAGTGGTAATTCTGAATAGTATTTTCACAAAGTTCATACAGACAAAAACATAATGAAATGGAAAAAGAAAAAACTGTAGAAGCTTACCTTACGAAAAATGAGAACTGGAGAAATGAGCTCGAAAAGCTGCGTGCAATATTACTTCGAACAGAGCTTACTGAGGCGATAAAATGGGGAATTCCAACCTACATGGCTCATGGAAAAAAAATACTTGCAATGGGTGCATTCAAGCATCATGTTGCGCTATGGTTTCACAACGGCGTATTTCTAAAAGACGAAAAAAATGTGCTCATAAATGCAAATGAAGAAAAGACGCGCGGGTTGCGGCAATGGCGTTTTGCTTCCGCAGATGAGATTGATGCCGACCTGGTATATCGCTATGTTCTTGAAGCCATTCAGAATCAAAAAGAGGGCAAAGAAATAAAACCGGAGTCAAAAAAGATAAGTATGCCGGTTGAGCTAAAGGAGGCTTTGGATACCGATAAAGAATTAAAATCGGAATTTTTTGCGCTTAGTCCGGGCAAACAAAAGGAGTACGCAGAATTTATAGGAAGCGCCAAGCAAGAGTCAACACGCAATACGAGGCTAGAAAAGTGTAAACCCATTATTCTCACCAGCAAAGGATTACACGAAAAGTACCGCAAATAAGCATCCAAATCTTGAAGGTTGCTATTGTTGATAAATGGGCTATTTGGTCTCAAAAGTCAGTTAAATAAACCATTGCACCTAGCCATCTATTCCATTACCTTAGCGGTTTCAAAAATAAATTTGTGGAAGTGATCTCCGGCTTTGCCCCTATTATAACAATTATTGAAGAAGCTTATCAGATTCCTCAATTGGGTCGTAACAGACGTATTTCTGCTCTTTTGCCGTACAATTATCATGAATCAAACAAGTCTTATCCCGTTCTCTATCTCAATGATGGTCAGAACTTATTTAATGAAAATGCACCTTTTGGAAACTGGGCGATAGACAAGGAATTAGCCACTTTGGCCGAGGCGGGCCATTCTGAAATCATTGTAATTACAATAGATCATGGTGGCGAAGATCGCATTACAGAATACCTGCCTTACTTTAATCCAAAATTCGGAAAAGGTGAAGGGGTATTATATCTGAAATTTTTGCATGAAACGCTCATTCCATATGTCAATAAGACCTTTAGAACAATTCCCGATCGCGAAAACACCGGTATTGGCGGAAGCTCAATGGGCGGTCTTATCAGTCTTTTTGCAGGCCTGAACCAACAGCAGGTTTTCAGCAAATTGCTTATCTTTTCTCCGAGTTTGTGGATTGCACCAAAAATGTTTCAGCAAGCCGAAAATTTCAGCCCTAACCTGCCTATGCACATGTATATATACTCAGGCGGAAAAGAAAGTGCAAACCATTTGCCCAATGTACTGCGGTTTAAAAACCGGCTGCTTAGAGGCAATCCGGAATATCATAATATAGACCTCCGCGTAGAGTTAAATCCTTATGGAACACATAGTGAGTTTTACTGGCGGCATGAGTTTCCTAAAGCCGTTTATTGGCTCTACTTCAATAAATAAACCCCCTCTTCCCCAATGATGAAAATCGAGATTTACTCTAACAAGATAGAATCAACATTTTGTATTAAACCATTTTTCAAAAATTCGACTGAAAAAGCCAGTGAAATCGCTCAAAAGCTAGATGCCGGTGAGTGGATTATTACTGACAATGATATTCACTTTTGTATATCGCCAGAGTGGAATCTGAACGAAATAGCACACCACTTCAGACTTTTATCTGTAAAGACAAAAAAGTTTTGGGGGAAAACTCCCTGCCTTGACATCCCTCTGCAAGGCAGCAAGTTGCGGGCAGCGTTGCGCGGAATTTTAATGAGCTCCTACAATCCAAATGCTCAAAACAATAAACCGGCGGAGAAATTAAAGCTTTATGTAAAATCCATTCCTGAGATTGATAATACTGTAAAACAGGCTCAAGCCGAAGCGGAAACACAAATGTGGGCTATGAAAATGGTTGATTTGCCTCCGAATAAAAAAACCCCGGAAGATCTGGGAGATTTTGCCCGCGAATCTGCCAAAAAATATGGCTACGACTGCGAGGTGTGGAATGACGACCATATTATAAAAGCCAGGCTTCACGCGCTGCACGCCGTAGGAAAAGGCAGCCAGAACCCGCCCGTTTTTATCATTAGCAAATACGTTGGGCGAGCAGACTCAAAAGAGTTTGATCTCGCCTTTGTGGGCAAAGGCATCACTTTCGATACCGGAGGTATTTCTATAAAAGGCTCAGCCAATATGCATTATATGAAAAGCGATATGGCCGGAGCAGCTGCTATGCTGGGCGCTATTGAACTCGCTGCCAGGCTTAAGCTTCCGCTAAATATTGCGACGGTAGTTCCATCTGCCGAAAATTCAGTTGATGCGAAAAGTGTTTTGCCCGGTGATGTTATCGAATCATATTCTGGAAAAACAATCGAAATAATTGACACCGATGCAGAAGGACGACTCGTACTTTCTGACGGGCTGGCGTGGACTGTAAAAAACTTAAAACCTGCTGTAATTATTGATATGGCCACCCTTACCGGCAGCTCAGTTCGCGCGCTTGGAATGGAAGCTGCTGCGCTTTACAGCGACAATGAAAAACTTGTTGCAGCTCTTTACGAAAGTGGCTTAACTTCGGGCGAAAAGTTGTGGCGGATGCCCCTCTGGGCTGATTATGATTCTTATCTGCACAGCGATGTGGCAGATGTGAGTAATCTTTCACTAAAACCCGTTGCCGGATCAATCGCTGCCGCAAAATTTCTTCAGGTTTTCACCAATAAGCACACCGCCTGGGCGCATATAGATATGCCCGGAATGTCGTTTAAAGACAGCCCTTTTTTCAAAACAAAATCGGCTACAGGATACGGCGTTCAACTTTTAAGTGAATTTATGCATAGATTAGCTGAAAATACGGATCTTAGCAAAGAATAAAACGGGCTATATGAAAAACGAACTTACCTTTTTGTGCATTTCATCCTATTATAAAGGTGGTGCGTTTCTAAAAGCCTGCAAGGAAGCAGGCAATAATGTTTATCTGGTTACATCGTACAAACTTCGCAACGAAGATTGGCCATGGGAGTACATTGACGATGTGTTCTATATGGAAGAAGCCAAGGCCGGACAATGGAATATGGATGTCCTGATAGATTCGGTGGCGTATCAAATGCGCTCTATCCGTTTCGACCGGTTTGTAGCTTTAGATGATTTTGATGTTGAGAAAGTTGCTGCCCTTCGGGAGCAATTTCGCATTCCCGGAATGGGCAACACCACGAGTCGCTACTTTAGAGATAAGCTGGCTATGCGCGTAAAAGCGCGCCTGGAAGGAATTTCGGTTCCAGCCTTTACCCCTCTCTTTCACGACGCTGACATTGAGCGCTATACCCGCGACAATTCTCCACCCTGGATGATTAAACCACGCTCTGAAGCATCGGCAGTGGGAATTAAAAAAATTGAAAGCGCTACCCTTCTTTGGGAAGTTCTGGACGAAATGGGCGACGACCGACATAAATATCTTCTCGAAAAGTACACACCCGGCCAGGTATTTCATGCCGATGCCCTTACGGCAGATGGTAAAGTGGTTTTTTCGCGCATAAGCGGATACATTGATACTCCTTACGATGTAGCGCATGGCGGAGGTATTTTTAGATCGCATACCCTCAAATTTACTGATGAATCGGCGAAAGCCCTAACCGCTCTCAATAAAAAAGTGCTAAAAGCATTCGGAATGCAATACAGCGCTTCGCATACCGAGTTTATAAAGTGCAATGAAACGGGAGATTACCTCTTTCTGGAAACATCATCGCGTGTAGGTGGCGCAAATCTCGCCGAAATGGTAGAAGCTGCAAGCGGCGTAAACCTCTGGGCTGAATGGGCGAAGCTGGAATCGGCAGTGGCTCGAAGAGAAGAGTACAAATCTCCGGTCGACACCAAAGAACACGCGGGAATTGTTGTGTCGCTTAGCCGCTTTGAATCGCCTGACACCACCTCTTTTACCGAAAAAGAATTGGTATGGAGACAGAAAAAAAAATGGCATATTGGCTTGATTATAAAAGCTAAAAAGTCAGATCGGGTGCTGGAATTATTGGAAGACTATACCAAGCGTATTCAGGAAAATTTTCACGCCAGTGCGCCTGTGCCGGATACATCGCCGTAAATTCTGCCAAATCATTTCTGAGGTTGATTAATGTTGTAACTTTCGGATCAAGCGAAATACCAGGGCTTACTTAAACACTTGTATATCTGACAAGTGAAATATTTTAGAAGCAATATTTCATACAATAGTGATCAAAATAAAAATCGTATATTTAAAGAAATTTCGAATAAGCGAAAGCTATATTTGAATCAGTTTTAAAAAACGTTTTTTAAAACAAATTGAAACAAAAACAGCTAAAAAATTAATCAAATGGCAAAAGAAAACAACGCGCAGAAACCCAATCAAAAGAAGGTAGCCGCAAAATCTCTAATGGAAAAAAGAGCTGATAAAAAAGCAAAAGAAAAGTCGAAAAGCAAATACGACTAGATTGTAATCAGTTGTTTGCAGTTAATTAACTTGTGAAATAACAGATTGAATAAAATAAAAAAATCACCATTCACTTTTTTGAGTGGTGATTTTTTTATTGGATAAATTTCAAATCGGCTTTTCTGGTTCGATTAGGTGAATTACCAGGTTTCATGTTCCAAATTATTGATAGCTCTAAGCACGTCCCGCTGGCTAATTTGACCAATCAGCTGCCCGTTTTTGATGACCGGAAACCGTCTTACTTTTAATTCTAAAAATCGCTGAGCGGCTTCAAGAATATTTACATCGGGCGCAATTGTAATAACATCACGCACCATGTGATGGGCAACAATTCCCGGATTGTTGGGCACGTTGCTGTATTTTCCTTTTGCAATTTCCTTCAGGCAATCGCCTTCAGAGATAATTCCAACAAGATTTCCGGCAGCATCGAGCACGGGACCGCCCGAAATATTCTTTTTGAGCAATACCTCAACAACATGCCCTATACATTGATCGGGGGTGAAAGTTGTCAGCTTTTCGGTCATATAATCACAAACCTGCACCTGCTGAATTTCTTTTTTGGGAGGGGCTTTTCTAACCCCTGTGAAGCTTTTTACCATAACAGATTAAATGAACTAGGTTAATACTAAAATCGAAAATTGAATGTCTCAAAATACTGAATATTTTTGATTTATCTGATAAAAGATTTAAATCAACCGTTTCGCATCGCGCTATTTTTTTTTTGGTAGAGTTATTTTCGTTGATAAATCATTCTTAAATTAGTGCTTTCAACAAGTGTAGATGAATCCTTTTTATGCAAATCAATTTTAAATACGTACTGCTCCGCTGGGTATCTACCCTCCGGCCATTAATTTCAAGTAAATATTGATAACCGCTGCTTTAAAATGTTCAATCTATGGTTTATAGATGTTTTCCGCAGGGTAGATACCGCTGCGGAGCGAACACGACTAAACATGTTGTATATCAACACTTGATACAACTCTGTACTGTTATATTAAAGGGTATCCAATAAATCATTCTTAAATTAGTGCTTTCAACAAGTGTAGATGAATCCTTTTTATGCAAATCAATTTTAAATACGTCCTCTTCTGTTCTACCAGTATTTTGCTTTCACTTACTGCGCTATCGCAGGATGCCAATGATATACTCGGCACCTGGATGACACAAGAAGGAAAGGGCGAAATAGAAATTTATCGAAAACAGGGTACTGATTTTTTCTACGGAAAAATTGTATGGTTGAAAGATCCTAAAGATGAAAATGGAAAACCAATAAAAGATGCAAAGGGTACGCCGGTGCTTAACCTGGTAAACTTAAAAGATTTTGTTTTTGATGATGGTGAATGGGTTGACGGAACTATTTACGACCCCGAAAGTGGTGATACCTATTATTGTACCATTGAAATGGAAAATTACGACAAGCTAAAAGTTCGCGGAAGCATTGACCCTATGGGCTGGATAGGGAAAACGAAATATTGGGATAGGGTCAAATAAAAAACGCTCTGCAAATTTGATCTGCAGAGCGCTCATTATGTATTTCTCAAGTACCTATTAAAGCTGCTATATGCCTCATTTTAAGCGCTCCATACCGGCTCCATTTGATCGGAAGATGCAAGAAAGATGCAAGAAAGAAGAAAGAGGATTTTTCATCAATAATTATATCAATGTACAATCATAAGTTTCTGGCGATGAAGTGGCACTCCCGCCGCATCTGATATCCACAAAGCATACATACCTGTGGGCAGCTGCGCCGTATTGAATTGCCATTCAAAACCAGACTCCAAATCTTTTTCCAAAATTACTCTTCCCTGAATATCTCGAATGGTGGCACGGGCAGGGTTTTCAGCTCCATCGTTTTTAATATTTACCAGATCTGAAGCTGGATTTGGATGAATAGAAATACTACCCGAATTGTAATCTTCCACACCTGAAATTATCAACTCAATGGTTTCTACCGATTCGCAACCACCATTTGTGATAAGCGTAACGGTATAGACGCCCGGCTCGTTGTATATATGCACAGGGTTTTGTTCATCTGAAGTGTTTCCATCACCAAAATCCCAAGCCCATGAAGTCGCACTTCCATTTGCTGTAAAGCTTACTGTAAGTTCTATTGCCTCGGTTTCTATCAAGGCACCACCTGTAACTTCGGCCAGTACATCTGTGGCTTCGCTAAGGCACTGTAGCGGCTCCACTTCAAAATGGTAGAAATAGTAATAGAAATCGGGCCCTGCCGATGATCCGGTAATGGATATCAAACCTGGAGTTGTATAAGGGTAATTTACACCCGAATCGTTTCGGTACAAATTGGCTTGATTTAATCCGATACTATAACTTCCCGGAATTTCCAATTCAAGATCTAGTGCAATTGTACCGGGACCTGTAAAGTCAACATCGACCAATATCTGATCAATCAGCTCACCGGTATCTGCCGTTCCTTCCCAAACCGAGATTACACGGGTACCGGTTCCTCCGCTATTTACATATACCGTATTAATAGTAAGCGGCTGTAAAGTTGTAAATTGAACGGTTCCCACGAAAGTGGTAGCATGATTTCCGCCACTACCAAAGTTTTCATTTACAGGACCTGCAAAAGAGGGCTCTTGCGGATCTAATTCTACCTGTGCAAAATAAGTTTGAGATTGGTTTCCTAAAGTAACTTCAATGCTCTCGCCCTGCCCTGCTTCGTTGCCATCTGCATCTGTCCAAAGTATCGTTCCATCTTCACCATTCGCCGAAAGGCTAACCACCTGGCCTGCACAACCACTGGCCCCGGTAGCTGTGGGAGCTTGTGGAGTTGAGAAATTAACAATATCGCTCTGCAATAAAACATCTTCGCCAAGGGTATTTGTAACGGTAAGCGAAACAGAGTAAACTCCCTCATTGTCATATACATGCGTTGGGTTTTGATTTGATGAAGTGCCTCCATCTCCAAAATCCCATGCCCATGCCTGGGGCAAGTCCAGACTTTCGTCGGTAAATTGAACTATACCGTTGCAAGTTGCAGCATTGGCAATTGAAAACGCGGCAGTAGGAGCAGATGTAATATTAAAACATGCGGGCGGCAAATCAAAAGCTGCTGTACCATCAGTACGGCTTTCTGAAGAACCTTGCTCGGCGCTGAATCCAAGTCCGCGTTTGGCGAAAGCCTTCCAGATTAAGCACTTATTAGCTCCATCGTTTGTAAGCTCATCGGCCATTAAAATGGCGTCGCGTCCATCTACAAAACCGGGTGAGCATGTCTGCAATTTTAAGCCATCTGTAATCAGTTGAAGGGCAATATTGTTTCCACCTGCGCCCGACACCAAATCAGGATCATACCCATATTCGTCCATAAAAGCCCAGGAAAGATCCCAAAGCATGGTAGACCAAACGAAGCCCACGCCGTGTGGAACCGAAATCTCATTGTTGCCCAGATCGGCATAGGTGTAATCATTTACTGCAAAGCTAGTATCGTAAGGTACTGGTCTTATGCCGTTTCCATCTACGGCCTGATCGGCGGCAAATGTACCCATTGGTCGGTAAACAGGATTGTCGGCATCTAAATTCATGGTGAGCATTATGGCATACCAGTCGCTCCAGCCCTCTCCCATTTGCTCTTCATTGCCCAGGCAATTTGAAGTGGAGCTTCCTCCGGTTAGCCTTATGCTAAGCCCGTGCACATATTCGTGTACCACAACGCCATTGTCAAAACTTCCGTCAATAAAATTATCTCCTTCTACGCCAGATATGGTGGCGTTCACAACAATATTATCTTCCAACGCAGTAATAATGGCTTCGCCGGCTGATTGAAGAATCATAAATGATGGAATTTCAACACCCGGTTCAAACCCGCCGGGATTAGTAATTCCACCGGCATTGTTTACAATGATGCAGGCTACCGCACCAGCCGCCTGTGCTTCTAATACTTTATCTGCAAAGTTGCATCCGCCTCGGCGCAGAATGGCGATTTTTCCTTCAAGTTCCAATCCATTTACTGATGGAGTACAGCCAGTACTTGTGCCATCCGCGTCAAGAAATAAGGCAATATCTTCTGTAATTCCACCGGCAGGTACCTGTGGACCAAATGATGAGAAGCTACTTGTGGTATAGTCTCCTGCCAAATCGCCGGGAGCGTTTACCATAAACAAATCTTGAATTTGGCCAGACTGCCAGAGGTACATCTGCATACGCGGATTCGTGCCCTCTGGAGGAGTAGCCATATTTGCATTGTTGAAATCTTCGCCATCCTGACATTCAGCGTTCACAAAGTCATTTCCAAGTCCCTCATTGGTATAGTTTGAAGCCTGAAAGTTTCCGGCAGCTTCATCAAAACCGTAATTGAAAAGAACATCGTGAATGCGGTTATTTAGGTAAAATAGATTTGTTGTGGCCGCATTTACATAATTTTCGGGAAGTTGACCGTCATCGTAAGTGTAATCAAATAGCAGATCGGCACCACCATCGGGCGAAGCACCGGGCGAATTTGCATCGTTTTGATCTTCGTAAGCATACACATTGTTGCCACGTGTAATGGTGTATTCTGCACCATCAACACCGTTTATATCATGCCATCCAAAAGGCGAGGCCAGTATATCTGCAGGTTGAAAAGCAAGCGTGCGCTCGCCGTGGTTTGGGCTTTCTATTGGAAGTTCAAAAACGCGGTAGCCCGAGCCATCAAGCGGGCTAAAAGGCAGCGCCGCTTCTACATGCGATGAGTGATTGTGAGCCGCAGTGCTGCTACCGGCCATATGCTCAATTTTGCAGCTCGTTTGCCAGTCAATTTTCTGTAGGAGCTTTCCATCTATAGCATCTACAAAATAGTGATACCAGTGCTTTCGGTTTGGCAATTCACAATCAAATGACCAGGCGAGTTTCAATTCCTTTTCGGGAGTCATAAAATAAACCAGCTCACTCTTTCCATTGTGTTCAAAACTGGTTCCTTCTATTAATAGGTCAGCTTTATGTGTGCCTTTCGGCGAAATGGATACACTTACACCGGGTATCTCATTTTCTAGCTGTGATGTAATAGCTTGCTGAAGCGAAATAGAAGGGCTGGATGCTACAGGAGATAAATCCTGAAACAAGCGCGAGGCCACGTATCTCAATTTTCCGTCACTATCAAAAGTGGCCGAAAGCGAAGAGTTGGAAATACGAATACCATTGATGGCCTGCGAAGCATACACATGGCTCAACTTATTTTTTCCCGACTCAAACTGATTGGTAATTTCGAGATTTTGAATATCGGCTTGTTTCAGATCAGGATTCTCTTCTATCAAATATTTTTGAATAGCTGAAATCTTATTGTTTTGGGCATTGGCTGTAAAGCTAAGCGCGCAGATTAGCGCAACCCCGAGAGCAGGTAAAAGTTTTTTCATTCTATATTGTTGGTTTCAAATAAATATTAGGATGCTAAAGTGGGTGTAAGTTATGAATTTTTCAAATAAATGAATATTTGATTTTTTGTACAATGGGATTTTTAAGGGGTTAAAACCAACGTTTACGCGACGAGTGAGATGGGCAAAAAAGGGATGTAGAATGGCTGATTTAATCAGAGGCTTTGCAATTCATTTATATCTGCAAGAAATAGCGGATCTTCAGACGCTTTGCGGAGCAATTTAATTTTTTCCGGGTGGCTTTCGGCAATGACTTCAATAATAACCCTAACCCTCAGCTTGAATCTTTAGGGTATGAATCCCTTCATGTAAATGAAATTCTAACTCAATTCGAAATGGACGCTCTACCGCATTTATTCCCTTTGATCATGCGAACGTTTCTCTGCATACGCACTCCCAAAGGTCGTAAGTAGTATTGCTGCAGTTCTTTTTTAGATATACCAAAAAATCAAACATGCTATTCTGCACAAAATTAAATCAGCAAACCCTTCTAATTTCACCAAAAAACAGTAGGCAATATTCAATAAGCACCACTTCATATTAAAAAATCGTGTTATATTTGAAATGTGGCTAACATCCCAGATATTAAATCCATTCCATTTGCGGGTAGCTTTCTTTGTAAGAACAGCGAATTAAAAATGATTTATGACCCTGAAGGTGTGATCAGACCCACCCCTGCAAATGCTAGTAACGAAACTGATTAGTGACACACTTGCGCGGTGAAACCCGACAGATTAATCATTATTATCCTTATGGTCTTTCTATTTCCGGATTGGGCAACAGTTCTGATGAATATTTGAATAAATATACCAGTAAAGAATTACAAACCGGAGAGTTTGAGCCTGCTGTTTCTACCGGGTTGGAAATGTTTGACTTTCATGCTCGGTTTTATGATCCGCAATTGGGGAGATGGTTTACGCCAGACCCGGCCGAGCAGTTCCATAACCCGTATTTGGCTATGGGGAGGACGAAGCGTGAAGAATCGCTCCGGGGGAGCGATTTAGCTTCGGGCCAGCCTGCAAGGGAAGCGGTGATGTGTGTAGACCCTGATGGGGAGTTTGTTCTTGGAATTGGCAGAGGGTTTCTTGATGCAGTTTTTAGTGAAGGTTTGGAGCTATGGAATGCAGACCAAGATTATGTGCGTGATGCTTGGCGTGAAGCCGACCCAACCTTGAAAGGCACTGCTGGTAATAATTCGGTACGGACTTGGTGGGGATTATTTCAAGGCGACGGAAAGCAGATTCTAAGTCGTTTTACTTGGGAGTTGCCCCAAACAATTTTAGGCTACAATTCTGCGCAGTTGGCTAATACCTTGGGAAATGTAGAAAGTGTTGAATATTATGATGGTGCGACGGTAGTTTCAGGAAATAATAAAAACTTGGTGTGGAATCTGGGAGGTCAAGCGGTCACCATGGGATCATATATAATAGGTGGGTCAAAATTAGAGGCATCTACTGATAACGATTTACTAAGACATGAATATGGACATTATTTGCAAAGCCAAGAAGTAGGCCCGATTTATATTACGAAATTCGGAATCCCTAGTTTACTATCCATAGACGGATCTCATGATTATCATCCAGTAGAGCAAGATGCTAATATTCGTGGCTTGAAATATTTTCGCAAAAAAGATGGCAGTAATCCTTGGAATACTACGAGCTATCCGATTCTTGGATTTGATGATACAACGCCATACAGTTCAGCCAACAACCAACAAGCCTTAAAAGCCGGTCGAATACGGACTACGGGGTGGGACTATTTGCCAGGCTGGCGTTTTCTTCCTCAAACGATTTATTACACAATAAAGTATAGACAAGAACAAAAGGAAAATACACCATGAGAACCTATATAACTGCAGTACTTATATTTGGCTGGCTTTTATTCACAGCCAACTCTTGTAAAGAAGATGATAACGGTTGCCCTGCGTCATTTATCAATAAGCAAGACGATAGACTTCAAGTGAGAAACAATCATGCTTTTGGAATTGTCCATCAATTTATTTTCCACTATCCTGATACCAATATTTATAATTCAGATGTTATTGCAGATGATTCCGATAATAACAAAACACTAGCGTCCGGTGAATCGGGTCGAATTTCGTACGGAAGATGTTGGGAAAATATTTTTTCACGAGAAATCGATTCAGATACCCTCCTAATTTTTTCCTACAGTTTAGATACTCTCAATTTAAAAGGATGGGATTATATCGTTTCAAATTACGCTGTGTTAGATCGTAAAACCTATAGTTTGCAAGATTTACAGAACAATAATTGGCTGATCGAATTGCCGTGACAACAGGATGGGAAGTGTTGGATCTTGACGCGCGGTTTTACGATCCGCAGTTAGGTAAATGGTTCACGCCAGACCCGGCAGAGCAGTTTGCTAATCCGTATTTGGCTATGGGGAGGACGAAGCGTGAAGAATCGCTCCGGGGGAGCGATTTAGCTTCGGGCCAGCCTGCAAGGGAAGCGGTGATGTATGTAGACCCTGATGGGGAGTTTGTTCTTGGAATTGGCAGAGGGTTTCTTGATACAGTTTTTAGTGGGGGATTAGAATTTTGTAACGCTGACCAAGCCTATGTTGGGAAAGCTTGGCGGGAAGCTGTAGTTATCGCCACAAACTACAATTTTTTTCACCTTTGACGATACAAAAGTAACTATCCTTCTTTTGTTGTCGAACCGGATGAATACAGAAAACCTCTAATCAAAGAAACAAATAAGGACGGACACCATATTTTAGTGGGCGCTCTAACTCGGTTTTGAGTGCAGTCGCAAGGCAGCAAGGAAACATCGAGGGTTGATTCTTTGTCTCATAATTAAAGTAAACTAACAATGGGTAATTTTTATGTAATCCATCAAATCATAGAAAGAAATTCCTTTTTCCCCTTTTTTCACAACGATATAAACCTCATAAGCCACCTAATCTCTACCCCCTCTCCTCCAAAACATCTTCTATTTCTTTAAGCTTAAATCCCTTTGCTTTCAGTAAAATTAAATAGTGATACAGCAAATCTGCCGCTTCATTTTTAAACAGTTCTGGATTGTTGTCTTTGGCTTCTATCACCAATTCTACAGCTTCTTCGCCAACTTTCTGGGCTACTTTGTTGATTCCCCTTTTGTATAATTTGTTGGTATATGACGTTTCTACATCTTCATCAATCCGCTGGTGAATGGTTTGCTCTAGTTCGTATAAAAATGATCTGGAAGATTTTGTGTTAAAGCAGGAAACAGAGCCTGTGTGGCAGGTTGGGCCATCTGCTTTCGCCAATATCAACAATGAGTCATTATCGCAGTCTAAATGCACATCTTTTACATGCAGAAAATTACCCGAAGTCTCCCCTTTCGTCCATAAGCGATTTTTGCTTCTGCTGAAGAAAGTTACTTTTTTCTCTGCAAGCGTTTTGGAATACGCTTCTTCATTCATATATCCCAGCATTAGAACCTGCTGGCTGCTGCTGTCTTGTATTACAACCGGAATCAAACCGTTTGTCTTTGAAAAATCGGGAATCATAATCGGATTGGAATATTTTGTGTTTCTAAAAATTGTTTGAGTTCCGGAATTGGGATTTCACCAAAATGGAATACACTGGCTGCAAGTGCTCCAGTAGCCTTAGTTTTGGTAAAAACTTCCGCAAAATGTGCTTTGCTTCCAGCGCCACCCGAAGCGATAACAGGAACTGAAACAGCTTCGGAAACCCGGCCGGTAATATCACAGGCAAACCCGTTTTTGGTTCCGTCGTTGTTCATAGAAGTCAATAAGATTTCTCCGGCACCCAGCTCAGTTCCTATTTTCGCCCAATCCACAGCTTTTAATTCGGTTGCAATTCGGCCGCCGCTTCGGAACACCATCCACTCATTGTCTACAAACTTCGCGTCGATAGCCAATACCACGCATTGATTTCCAAATGTGTTGGCAATTTCTGATATCAGATCGGGCCGCAGAATGGCAGAAGAATTGATGCTGATTTTGTCGGCTCCTGACCCAATAATAGCTTTGGCATCTTCCAGACTGTTGATGCCGCCGCCCACCGTAAAGGGAATATTGATTTCAGCAGCTATCCTGTTAACCAACTTGGTGAGCGTTTTTCGCTTTTCCAACGTAGCCGTAATATCGAGAAAAACCAATTCATCAGCGCCTTCTTCCACGTAGCGTTGCGCCAGTTCTATAGGATCGCCGGCATCTCTGATGTTTTCAAAATTGATTCCTTTCACCGTCCTGTTGTTTTGAATATCCAGGCAGGGAATAATTCGTTTTTTTAGCATTTTAAATCGATTAGCTCTTTGAGATCAATCGTTCCTTCGTAAATCGCTTTTCCAATAATAGCGCCTTCGCAACCCAATTCTTTCAGTTGAACAACATCGGCAAGGGTTGTAATTCCACCACTCGCTATGAGCTTCGTTTTTTTGGTAGCCGAAAGAATTTCCTTATACAGATCGAAAGCGGGGCCCAAAAGCATTCCATCCTTATCGATATCGGTTACGATCGCATATTTAGCGCCTGATTTTTCATATCCCTGAATAAATGAAACGACATCTTGCTCACTGCTTTTCAGCCAACCGTTCGTCGCAATTTTTCGATTCTTGCAGTCTGCGCCTAATATAATTTTGTCAGCGCCATATTTCTGCAACCATTTCAGCATCAAATAAGGATCTTGGGCAGCAATACTCCCAATGGTTATTTGCTTTGCACCCGAATTAAAAGCCAATTCAACATCTTCTTCCGTTTTTATTCCACCACCAAAATCGATAATAAGGCTGGTTTTAGAAGCCAAGGTTTCCAACGTTTTATAATTGACAATTTGATTGGCCTTTGCGCCATCCAGATCTACCAAATGCAGATAGTGGATACCCGAGTCTTCGAACATTTGAGCAACTTCCAGCGGATTTTCACTGTATGTTTTTTGGGTTGCGTAATCGCCTTTCGAAAGCCTTACGCATTTTCCGTCTATGATGTCTATGGCTGGTATAATTCTCATAATTTCAAAAAGTTTTTTAATAGCTGAATCCCAACATCTGCCGATTTCTCGGGGTGAAATTGGGTTGCATAAAAATTGTCTTTCTTCAAAGCGGCACTAAAAGGCAATATATAATCGGTTACCGCAATGGTTTCTTTACAAATTTCGGCATAGTAACTATGCACAAAATAGAAGTCGTTTCGCGCTTGAATGTTTTCAAAAAGCTTACTCTTCATAGAAGTAAAGTTGTTCCATCCTGTATGTGGCACCAGATCTTTAGGCGGAAATTGCTTTACTTGCGTTTCGAAAATGCCCAATCCAAGTGTATCGCCTTCTTCAGAATAAGTACACATCAATTGCATGCCCAGGCAGATTCCAAGCACGGGCTGCTTGAGCGCTTTTATCACTTCATCGAGTCCTTTTTCTTTTAGATGCCGCATCGCAGAGCCGGCCTCTCCCACTCCCGGGAAAATCACCTTATCTGCCGACTCCAAGATTGAATTGTCGTCCGTAATCACAGTTGAATATCCCAGTTTATTTATGGCATTTTCTACCGAAGTCACATTGCCGGCATTGTATTTCAAGATGGCTATCATAATGTTCCTTTTGTACTTGGTATGTTGTATATCTCTGTTTTATTCACAGCCATTTTTACCGCTTTCGCGAATGCCTTAAAAATCGATTCAATTTTGTGGTGCTCATTTTCTCCTTCGGCTTTGATATTGAGATTACAGCGTGCCTGATCGCTAAAAGATTTGAAAAAATGGAAAAATAGTTCAGTCGGTACATCCCCTACTTTTTCTCTTTTGAAATCTGCTTCCCATACCAGCCACGGGCGTCCGCCAAAATCAATGGCTACTTGTGCCAGGCAGTCGTCCATTGGCAATAAAAATCCATAACGCTCTATTGCTTTTTTGCTTCCCAACGCTTTTAAAAAGGAATCGCCCAGAGCAATAGCAGTATCTTCTATGGTGTGGTGCTCGTCAATCTCCAAATCGCCCTTTACATTTATCGCCAGATCGATATTTCCGTGTTTGGAAATCTGTTCAAGCATGTGGTCAAAAAAGGGCAATCCAGTTTCAATCGAAGATTTTCCACTGCCATCTAAGTTCACTTCAATTGAAATTTCTGTTTCAAGAGTTTTCCGAGTCACTTTCCCAATTCTCGGGATGGCTTTCAGATAGCGGTAAATTTCATTCCAATCTTGTGTGACTAATGTGGCGACTACAGAACTATTTTCCTGGATAAAGATTGACTTTGAACCCAAATTTTCAGCCAGTTGCACATCTGTTTTTCGATCTCCGATTACGTAAGAGTTTACCAAATCGTAATCTCCGTACACGTATTTTCCAAGCATCCCCAATTGCGGTTTTCGAGTGGGCTTGTTTTCATGCTCAAAAGATGGATCAACATAAACATCAGCGAAGTTTACCCCTTCGTTTTTTAATGTTTGAATAATGAAATTCTGAACCGGGTGGAAAGTGTTTTCCGGAAAAGAATCCGTTCCCAATCCATCCTGATTGGTGACCATAACAAATTCGTAGTTTAATTCTTTGGCAATTCGGGCCAGGCTGCTTATTGCATTCGGTAGAAACTCCAATTTTGCGAAACTGTCAATTTGCTCATCCTTGGGTTCCTTGATGATGGTTCCGTCTCTGTCTATAAATAAAACTTTCTTAGTCATTGCTTATCTTTTCTAATGCGATTAGTAATTTTTGATTCTCATTTGCTGATCCAACTGTAATTCTCAAACAATTCTTCACAACCGAATTCCGATTTCTGATAATGACTTTTTGGTTTACCAATTTGAAATACAAATCATCGGCATCATCAACTTCAACCAACAAAAAATTGGCATCAGATGGATATATTTTTCGAATGATTTTTAAAGACTGAAGGCTGGTAATCAGTTTTTCCTTTTCGTCTAATATTTCTCTTAGATTTTTCCGGAAGCCAGCTTCATCATTCAATGTTTCCAAAGCGGCTTCCTGGTTCGCCGAGCTTATATTGTAAGGTGGTTTCACTTTCGTGAAAAACGACAAGATCTCTTCGCTCATAAAAGCAATCCCCAGTCGAATTCCTGCCAATCCCCAGGCTTTGCTCAATGTTTGACTGATAATCAGATTTGGATAAGTGCTTAGTTTTTCGAGAAAGGAAGCCTGATCAGCAAAATCAATATACGCTTCGTCCAAAATGACAATCCCATTGAAATTTGCCAGAATAAATTCGATATCGGCTGATTTCAAATGATTTCCAGTTGGATTGTTGGGCGAACAGAGAAAAATCAATTTCAAATGATCATCTTTAAAAAATGGCTGCAAGCTTTTTCTGTCAATTTGAAATTCACTGTTCAATGGCAGTTTTATAAGTTCTACCGCATTGATATTTGCCGATACTTCATACATGCCATAGGTTGGCGTAAAAGTCAAGGCCTTGTCCTGATTGGGTTCGCAGAATATTCTAAACGCAATGTCAATTACTTCATCGCTTCCATTTCCTAAAAAGATTTTCTCGGGGCTGATTTTCTTCAATTCTGCCAGCCGCAGTTTCAACTTTGTCTGATTGGGATCGGGATAGCGGTTGTAAATTCCAAATGGATTTTCATTGGCATCTAAAAAGACGCCTTCGTTTCCGGTATATTCTTCTCTCGCACTTGAATAAGGCGCCAGAGTTCGGATGCTTTTTCTGACCAGCTCTTGGATACTATTTTTCATCTTCGATCTTTTTCAAACGGATAGAAACCGCATTTTTATGTCCAAATAGCTGTTCGGCTTCAGCCATAATTTCAACGGTCTTGCCAATGTTTTGCAAACCTTTCGCAGTAATTTTCTGAAAGGTGATTTTCTTTAGAAAGCTATCTAAAGAAACGCCGCTATAGCTCCGTGCATATCCGTTGGTAGGCAGGGTGTGATTGGTTCCGCTCGCATAATCTCCGGCACTTTCGCATGAGTAATTGCCCAGAAAAACAGAACCCGCATTTTGAATTTTATCTGCATAGCCTTCAGCATCTTCTATTGCCAGAATCAAATGTTCAGGCGCATATACATTGCTGAAATCGATGCACTGCTCAATGAAATTAAACAGAATTGAAAAACTATTATCCAGGGCTTTTTTAGCCATTTCTGCTCTGGGCAGAACGCCAATCTGACTTTTTAATGCATCAGTGACCTTCGCAATTAAAGAAGAATCAGTTGTTACCAATACCACTTGACTATCCGCTCCGTGCTCGGCTTGTGACAATAAGTCTGAAGCCACAAAATCAGCATCCGCGCTGGCATCTGCAATGACAAGCACTTCGCTGGGCCCGGCTGGCAAGTCGATTGCCACACCGCTTTGCTGCACCAACTCTTTGGATTTTGTTACATACTGATTTCCCGGTCCGTATATTTTATCCACTTTGGCAATGCTTTCGGTTCCATATGCCAATGCTGCAATGGCTTGTGCTCCGCCCACTTTGTACATTTCTGTTATGCCCAAAAAAGATGCAGTGTATAAAATAGCAGGATTAATATCCCCATTTTTGTCAGTGGGTGTGCATAAAGCAATGTGCTTACAACCTGCAATTTGAGCTGGAACGGCAAGCATCAAAATGGTTGAAAAAAGTGGTGCAGTGCCTCCCGGAATATACAAGCCCACATTTTCAATCGCCACGTTTTTTCGCCAGCAGCTCACACCGGGCATCGTTTCTACAGGTACTTCGGCACTTTGCTGCGAAAGGTGAAAAGTTCGAATATTCTTCGCAGCAACCGAAATAGCTTCTTTTAATTCTGTAGGCACTTGGGTGGCTGCCAACTCAATTTCCGAAATGCTCACTTTCAAATCTTCGATTTCTACCCGGTCAAACTGCAAAGCAAATTCTTTTAAAGCCTTATCACCATTAAGCTTTACGTCGTTGATAATCTTCCTGACTTGTTCTTCCAGATTTTCTGAAGCCATAATCGGCCTTTGACTAATCGAAGCCCATTCACTCAAGGGCGGATTTGTGTATGTTTTCATCTTGTAGTTCTCTACTTTTAAACAATCATTTTTTCTATCGGCACCACCAGAATGCCTTCTGCTCCTGCATCTTTGAGTGCATCTATGACATCCCAAAACTTATCTTCACCAATGACAGAGTGCAGACTACTCCACCCCTCTTTGGCCAAAGGAAGAATGGTTGGACTGTTCATCCCCGGAAGGATTTTTACAATTTTATCCAGCTTCTCATTGGGAGCATTCAGTAGAATATATTTGCTCTCTTTGGCCTTTTGAACAGCCCGAATACGGAATAACAACTTGTTTAAGATGGCCTGCTTTTCTGCTTCCAGATTTCCGGAAGTAACTAAAACAGCCTGACTGCTCATTACTTTTTCCACTTCTTTCAGTCCATTGGAAAGTAAGGTGCTTCCACTGCTTACAATGTCGCAGATCCCTGCTGCCAAGCCTATTCCGGGAGCGATCTCCACACTTCCCGAAATGAATTCGATGGTTGCGTTTATATCGTTCTGCTCAAAATAGTCTGATAAAATGTTTGGATAGGAAGTAGCCACCTTCTTTCCATTGAAATACGCCAAATCGGGGTAGTCTATCTCTTTGGGAACAGCCAGGCTCAATCGGCAAGCAGAGAATCCCAATTTTTCAACAATGGTAATGTTCTTCCGACTTTCTAAAAGTACATTTTCGCCAATAACACCAATGTCGGCAACACCTTGGTCAACATATTCCGGAATATCATCATCGCGCAGAAACAAAACTTCCACTGGGAAATTGGTGGATTCAGTAATCAGTTTACCACCGCCATTTGGAAGTTTAATACCACATTCTTCGATAAGTTGAATGGATTTTTCGCTTAGTCTGCCACTCTTTTGAATGGCGATTTTCAATTTACTCATTTTCTCTTTTTTAAAAATGTTTGAGTAAATCTGAAGCGGAAAAGTGCTGAAAAACAAAAATCCCGCCTGATTTACTCAAACGGGATTAGATATTTTAGTTACTGCATATCAATATCACCTCGCTTGAGCGAAAAAATGATGATGATGATGCAAGTTATTATACATTTTTTTGTTGTTTCGAAGGGCAAATGTAGGGAAATTTCTTCTTGTGCAAGTTTTTTTTCTTATTTCAATTCTATTCTGTCAATTACAAGTTTGAAGTCTTCGGCTTTTTTATTTCCTATCAGGAAGGCAATTTCTTCAATAGATTCATGCGAAAAATTGGGCTGGTCAAGTATCTGGCCCCTAAATCTGGGGTACATTTCTTTTAATGAAATTTCGATTTCCTGCCATTCCCCAGAAGTTAAAAATGGTGCGATGTACGAATAATCATCTGATGCTTTTGCCTTAATCCGAAGCTGATATTTTTTACCATCACCCCGCAGTTTTACTGAAATTTTGGTGTATTCTGATACAATTATCCTTTGAAATCGAGAACGTACCGACGAGAATCCACCATTGTTATCATGCGATATGCTGCCTGCGAAAACAACATAGCCATCTGCATTCAATTTAAAACTACCTGATGACTTCCCTCCCATCACAACATCATCTACAACAGTCCAGTTGCTCAGATCAGTCAGGCTTTTAAAATCAACAATTACTTTTGAATTCATAGATTAAGGTTATCGTTCAAACAGGTTTCTGGGTCAATTAAATCGATATCAGTTGTGTACTTCTCATTTAACTATATTAGAAGTCATATTGTTTGAAAACTGCATCCGCAATTGCCCTTACCTGATCAATCATAATTGCACTTTCGCTTTTCAGGCCACCCGTCCCTTTATTCAAATTAACTCTTAAGATGCTCACCCCATCCTTGATATCCATCGTAATCGGACAGATAACTGAAGATGGATGCAACCGATTCAAAATGTCACTTTGATCAATCAGCACTGGTGTTGTTCTCCTGGTTTCTGTGCCGAATTTTGGATTGAGATCGGCCTACCATATTTTATACTGCTTAATTGCATTCTCCCAAAGCTTCAAATTCCTTCACTACATTCATAGAATCAGCTGCAACCAATTTGGACTCTTTTGTAAGCTGCTCTTCAATTCGTTTTCGCTTTTGATACTTATTGTAAAACTCCATAGCATCGTTGATATATTTGTTTCTGCTAATTTTTAAATGATCTAGTATTTTCTCTGTTTCCTTGAGAATTGGCTCATGCAATTTTACTGAAATACTTTTCATATCGATCTATTATCCATAAAAGGTATATCAATTATTTATATTATTCAAGAGATACTATCGGCTTTTATATTTTATTACAATAGTAGAGAAACAAGCGGTGCGTCATGTCAGAAATATCTATAAGCAGTTTAAGCGCATTTATCAATTATTCGATTTCGGCGGTTACTTGATAGTTTCTTTAGACAAACATGAACTCAATTCTTAGCCAAAACTTGTCGACCGTAATTTCCGCCGCGAGAGAGCATTCCACCAACTTGTAATACTTCGGAATTTTATAGTCCAACTTCACAATGAAAACAAAAATAAGCTATAAACGACTAACACCCATTGCTTATTTTTCATGCCTGCCTGTTTTTTAGGTATTCAAGAGAACGCTTCGCTAAGATGCCTATTGCATATTGCCCATTGCTTATTGCTCATTGCCTATTGCATATTGCCTATTGCATATTGCCCATTGCTTATTGCCCATTGCCCATTGCCCAAAAAACTCACCTAACCAACTTCCGCTTAACATCCAAATAAGACTTATAAATAGGCTGACCCGCTTCGCCGCGTCCGTACGGAGTCACTTCGATCCTGAGTCCGCATTGCTTAGTAACAATGCTGCGTAATCTCACCAAGACCCCTAATGCTTTAATATTAAAAAAAAACGATATAACTTCCATGGCAAGTAATCTTTCCCAGATCTCCAACCGCTCTAAATTCCGGGAAGTACAGCTATTTTAGCATTTATAACACTTGGAAATCAGGTGATTATATTCAGTGTACAGAAGTACTAAGTACACCGAACAGATAAAATTCGTATTTTTGGAATGTTTATAAAAAGCTGCCTCATGAATTTACTGAACCGAATTACCATAGATCCTGAAATATGCCATGGAAAACCTTGTATACGTGGAATGCGATGGCCCATTGAGCTGGTAATTGATATGCTTGGGTCGGGTATGGATATGGGCGATATTCTTAGCGATCATCCGGAATTGGAAAAAGAAGATATTCTTGCTTGTTTGCAATATGCCAAGCTTTCACTCTCGGGAAAGAATATTCAAAAAGTAGCTTAATGAAGTTTCTGTGTGATGTTCATATTTCATTCCGCATAGTGAGACATCTTGAATCTTTAGGCTATGAATCCTTTCATGTAAATGAAATTCTAAACAAGTGGAACACGAAGGATAAAGAAATTTGCATTTATGCAGATAAAAATGATTTAATTGTACTGACTAAAGATGCCGATTTCAGAAATAGCTTTCTTATTGATGGCACTCCGAATAAATTAGTGAAAATTAATCTCGGTAATATATCTACAAATGCTTTAATTGAAGCTATTTCGGAAAATATTGAAGCGGTGAAGTTATTGGATTCTAAAGGCGCGTTCATGATTGAGATTGACCAAAATTCTGCTACATTCATTCTGAATTCGTAATGGACGCTCAACCGCGTTTATTCCGTTTGGTCATGCGAAAGTTTCTCTACGCCTCCCAAAGGTCGTAAGTAGCAATGCTGCGGAACTTTCTAAGATATTCCGCTCCGTCGTATTTACTTGCTTCGCCGCGTGAGAGCGTTCCACTACATACCCACTCCCAAAGGGTCGTAAGTTGCAATCTTGTGGAATTTTATAGTCCAACTTCGTAATGAAAACTAAAGTAAGTTTCAATGCCATGAAACCATCTTCTCAATTTTCATTATAAAAACGAAAATAGGCTATAAACAACTAACACCCATTGCATATTTTTCATGCCTGTCTGTTTTTTAGGTATTCAAGAGAACGCTTCGCTAAGATGCCTATTGCATATTGCCCATTGCTTATTGCCCATTGCATATTGCCCATTGCTCATTGCCTATTGCCCATTGCTCATTGCCTATTGCTCATTGCCCATCGCCTATTGCATATTGCATATTGCCCATTGCCAACTAGCCGAAGCGACCTCACGTGGTTATTGAGCGCAGTCGAAATGCAGCGCAGCAAGTAATTGCCTATCGCCTATCGTCTATTGCACATTCCCTAAAAAATTCACCTAACAAGCTTCCTCTTAACATCTAAATAAGGCTGATAAATAGGCTGCCCGGGCTTTTCCGCATTCACCCAGTTATTCTTAAAGTCGGCAAAGGATGCGCGGGTTTGCTCGATGACTACATAGGGGCTGTTACTCGATTTTACCCAAGCACCTTCCGGCCACCAGGGGATATTCTTAAACACATAATTACCATTGTTCATAATCCAGATACTTGGGCTGGTTTTGCTGCCCACCTGCAGGTAGAGGCCATCTACGGTTACTATGCTTCCATTGCTTCTAAAACAAAGTGCGCCATTTGTAGGCACATGCTCCAGATGAAAATTTTCAATAGAAAAGAGCTTTGCGGTGGTACACTTTTCGGCATCGAAAAATACGGCGTGCTCATTTGGCCAACCTTCAGAAATACAGTCGAGCAGGCGAACACCAGTACTTTGCAAAATTTTAAACGAGGTGCCGGTGC
Source organism: Cryomorpha ignava (assembly GCF_010686655.1). Taxonomy (GTDB): domain Bacteria; phylum Bacteroidota; class Bacteroidia; order Flavobacteriales_D; family Cryomorphaceae; genus Cryomorpha; species Cryomorpha ignava. The sequence goes on from NZ_JAAGVY010000004.1 coordinate 74,135, forward strand.
ATTCCTTTTTGTTGTACACTCTACAGCTCTGAACCACCGTATGATTGCACTGCGAGTTGTTAAAGCTCGTACCTTTCCACTCGTGCTTTCCGGTTTGGCTGTCAACTGCAGAGCGCAGCACAATGCCGTCGTGGCCTACATTTGTTACCAAAATGTTTTCTACTGTGCTCATCAGGCAAAATACCAAATCAATAGCTGCCGTAGATTGACCAATAAATTCGATGTTGCGAATAACAGTATTGAAGCTGGAGCCGATAAATACGCCGCGGCTTCCGCCTTCTATCCGGCCAAAATCATGAATGAGGTAACGTGTTTTGTTCCAGATCATTGCCTGGCTTTGATCAGTTGGAATACTGCGAAAAATATCAATAGCGCCTTTTGCTTTTAAATTAGCTCCTTGTCCGTTTACAATCACCAAGCTACCCGTTCTCGGTAGCTCCAGACTTTGAGATATGACATAATCGCCCGGTTCAAAGTTTATCTGTTTTACGGTTTTCATCAGCGCTATTTCGCGGAAACGCGCCCCTACATCATCGCCTGGTCGAATAGTAATCACTGATGCGCTATTTTCTACAGCCGCACCTGCCCTTCTATGCGGTGCATCAGGCGTATTTTCCGCATCTTTGCGCACCACAGCGCCGGCGCAACCCATTAATACGATCAGCAACAGCGTGGTATAAAGTATAACTTGTTTAAAGGTCATGAGCAATTTTTTTAAAGATTTAAAAGTCATAGAACTTGCGGGAGTTCTCGCCGGACCAGGTGTAGGGCTGTTTTTTGCCGAACTCGGTGCGCGGGTGCTAAAAGTAGAAAATAAAAATGTGGGAGGCGATGCCACCCGCACCTGGCGACTGAAAGGTGAAACCGAAAACGGACCTTCAGCTTATTTCTCTGCTGTGAATTACAAAAAGGAATACCTCTTTTTGGACTTGACCGATGCTAGAGAAAGGCATGACTTACTCCAGGAAATTGCAGATGCTGATATGGTCATTTCCAATTACTCAAGCCGTGTAGCTGAAAAATTGGGGATGGACTACCCTACTCTTTCTAAAATCAATAAAAAGCTTATTTACTTGCAGTTAGATGGCTTTGCAAATTCTGCCAGACCGGCGTATGATGTAGTATTGCAAGCCGAAACGGGGTGGATATCAATGACGGGCCATTCCGAAAATCCGTCAAAATTACCTGTAGCGTTGATCGACGTTCTGGCCGGACACCAACTAAAAGAAGGTGCCCTCTTGGCAATCATTCACCGCATGAAAACGGGAGAAGGATCGCTGGTGGAATGCAATCTGGAGCAGGCATCGCTGGCAGCATTGGCAAACCAGGCCACAAATTACCTAATGAACAATGCAGTGGCAGAGCCTATTGGAACCCTGCACCCTAATATTGCGCCATACGGCGACTGGTTTGCAACGGCCGATGGAAAGCGAATTGTGCTGGCCGTGGGAAGCGACAAACAATTTGAAAACTTAAATATGGTTCTGGGATTGCATCTGCATATCGACGAAAAATTTAAAACAAACCCCGATCGTTTAAGGTATAGATTTGATTTGCGGGCTGCACTCGTTCCGGCTATTGCCAAATTTAATCTGGCTGACTTATCTCAAAAGCTTGATGGTGCCGGTGTGCCTTTCGGCGAAATAAAAAAACTGGACGCTGTATTAGAAAGCCCTGCTGCGCAGGAAATGGTGCGTACTGAAATGCAGGGAGGTAGAGAAACCAAACGATTGACTGGGAATGCTTTTAAGGCTGGGTTTTTATAGAGATCGAATAGACAAGTCGCTCAAAGATGTCGGCGATTTTATATTCGTTAGTTCGAGTTGAGTACTGACCTCAAAGGTCTTAAATACCTTTGGGGTCTTATCGGAAATACCAACATAAATGAGCCCTCTTGCGATTAAGAAAGACCCCAAAGGTTGAAAAAAACTTAGCGTAGCGATCTCACGCAGCGAAGCAAGTAAACCTTTGAGGTCAGACGCGCAAAACTCAGTCTGTTTAAAAAAGTAGGTCAAACCACCGCCTTCCCAGCCTTCATTATCTCCTGATGAATCAAATGATAAACCCTATCCCGAACGGGTTCCGAAATCTGCATCGCAAATTTCACGTAAGTGCCGTGATAGTTAAAGCTCAACTTTTCGCCGCCGAGCACCCACCAACCATTTTCGTAATTGTAAACAATGGAGGTTTTTGTGAGGTCGATTCTTTGAAAATCGGTGATTTGATTGAGATTAAATGTTCTCGATTTACCGTAGGTATAAAAGCTCTTTTTCAGCGTAAGCACACCCCCCTCTATTTTAATAAGCTCATTGCCACCTCTGCGAAAGATAAATACGCGAAGCACCCGCCAGAGGTAGTACGCCCAGAAAACCAGGAATATAACGAATATCATTTTTAAATCGCGGTCATCAGTTTTGAGGTATTCACTGATTACCACACCGCCACAAAAAAACCATGCGAGCAGCCAGCCAAGCAGCAGCGACTCTTTCCACCGCTCTATTTTTCCCAAAATGAGAATTTGTAGCCTGCCCGGCTCGGACGAATAGCTTACCTTTTCGCTCAATAACTTAATGGGCATTAGGCTACAGGTTGTTTTTTACGCGCTAACACTCTATTATAAAGATCTATATACATTGGCAAAATACGGTCTATGCTAAATTCTGACGCTCTGGAGCGGGCATTGTCTCTAAACTGCTGCAGCGTAGCATCATCGCTAAGAATTTTAATGGCATTTGTAGCCATGTCATCCACATCGCCTACATTGCTCAAATAGCCGCTATAGCCATGGGTATTGAGCTCCGGCACGCCACCTGTATTGGTAGAAATTACGGGTACGCCCGATGCCATTGCCTCAAGCGCTGCCAGGCCAAAGCTTTCAGACTCGGATGGAAGTAGAAAAAGATCTGATATAGCCAGTACCTCTTCCGGTTTTTTGAGCTTTCCTATAATGCTGGTATGCTTGCATGTGCCCAGCTTGCGGCATAGCTGCTCTACGCGGTAACGCTCGGGACCATCGCCAACGAGAATAAGTTTTGAAGGAATCTCTTCCAGAATTTTCTGAAAAATGCGAACAACATCTTCCACCCGTTTAACCGGCCTGAAATTGCTGATATGTGTTATAATCCGCTCGCCATTAGGAGCGTATTCAAGTCTGAAATCTTTTTCGGCTTTAAGCTGGTAATGCTCCGGGCAAATAAAATTTGGAATAACTTCAATTTCGCGGTGTACATCAAAATGCTCGTAAGTATCGGCTTTCAGACTTTCGGAAACCGCCGTTACTGCATCGCTTTTATTAATGGCAAAAGTTATGGCGGGAGCAAAAGACGGATCTCTTCCCACCAGCGTAATATCGGTACCGTGCAGGGTGGTAATAAAGGGAATGATGATGCCCTGATCAGCCAATATCTGCTGCGCCATATAAGCAGCCGAGGCGTGTGGTATGGCGTAATGTACGTGCAGCAAATCGAGTTTTTCAAACTTCACCACATCTACCAGCTTGCTGGCAAGAACAGTTTCATAAGGCGGATAATCGAATAGCGGATAATCTGAAACGTTTACCTCGTGGTAAAATAAATTTTTAGTAAACGAACCCAATCGAACAGGCTGATTATAGGTTACAAAATGGATTTCATGACCCAAGTCAGCCAGCGCTTTTCCCAATTCTGTAGCTACCACTCCGCTTCCGCCAAATGTAGGATACAGTACGATTCCTATTTTCATATTTTACTTTATAGGGTGCAAAGATAGTTTTTTAGCTGCAAGCTTTAAGCTATAACCTTCAAGAGGGCTAGAAGCTTTAAGCTGTAAGCTTCAAGAGGGCTACAAGCTTTAAGCTGCAAGATGAGATACAAACTTAAGGAGAGCTACAAGCTTTAGATGAGAATTTGATGATGTATAGATAATTTTTCAGATGCTATACTGTTTCGTGCCTTATGGGGTATAGCTGGGAGGATAACACGTAAAAAAGCGCACCGGATTTCACTCCGATGCGCTTTTTTAATGTAATATTGGTAACCGATGGTTTTTATTTCATCCTGATTATTTTACCGGTTTCAATTGCGGTATTGTTCATGTAGAGCATATAGATAACAAGTCCCGTTGGTAAATCTGCACTTTGCACAATAAGGTTCACCTGCTTTTCAGCAATAGGCGTTTCGAATACCTTTTTACCTAGAAGATCATAGAATTCTATACGGTTATTTTCACCTTCAAATTGATAAGCAGATAAATCGAATGTGGTATACGCTTTAAAGGGATTTGGTTGAACCACCAATTTGTTTCCCGTGTTGTTTTCAACCAATTCTTTATTCGTTTTATTGCTTTTACCTTCAGCGTATATCATTGGTGGCAATAGATTATCAGGTAAAAAATTATAGTAAACACCACCGTTTTCATAATACCAATCATTTAACGCATCGGTATTTGCGGCTGATGCGAAAAAGTCTGATTCAAAATAAGATGGAATACTTTCCGGTAGCGCATTGTTTATAAGGGCAGGAAGTTCAATATCAATGTCTGCAACAGCTTGGCTTATATCATCCGGTGCAATCCAGCCTTGTTCTGATTCTGAAAGAAGAACAGATGCAAAACGTTGCATTCCTTCTGGTTGAAATTCTATCATTAAAGATTCCATTTCATCTTTGAGGAGAGTTCCCACAGTGTCAGCCATGTATTGTCTTACTGCGTTTTTCCAGAGTGAATTATAAAGGACTTGAGCTGAGGCCAACTCGTTTTCAATAAGGCTCACATCATTTTGGGCTTCATCAACTAATCCACTTATTTGTAGATCACCAGAAATTGATAATGCATTTTGGACTCTCAAAGATACATTTCCATTGGCTTCTGCAAGTAATGCTGAAATTTCATCGAGAGAGCCACCACCATTAATTAAATTGATGAGTAAATCTGTATTACCTCCATCAATTTGAGCTTTCAATTCCGTAATTTGGTTCTGAAGAGTTATAGCATTTTCCTGAATGCTTTGATAAGTCAAAAGTTGATTTTCAGAGTTGTTTTTTCCTAAACCGGGCGGATAACTAAGGCCGCCAGGAAGACCACTATGCTTTACCTTACAGCTGCCACTATCATAGCCATATTGGTTACATGTTGCCGGAATATAATAATAGATAGGTGTGACCAAATCTTGTGAATAATTAAGAGGTTCAACTCTTGGGTTTGTACCTGAAACAGTAACGTCATGGTGATAATATTTGATGGGATTTAAAGCTGATGGATATGAAAACAAATCAAAATGACTTGGAATGCTGTTACTCGTGTGACTAAACATGTTACCTGCCGGTTCAGTGTTACAGTCCCCTTGTTCATCGCTCATACTACCCGCCAACGCTATGTCAAAGTATGCAATGTTTGAATCAAAGGTATTGCAAATCCATTCTAAACCATTAGCATAACCGGATGGTCCATTAGACAAATCGGTATTAATACCAGCAACATATCCTCCAGCAGATAAATCGGTAAAATAATTACGATAAATTTCATTAGCTGTTTCCCCTGAATTATATATCACAATCCCGTAGTTTCCAAAGTTGAAGCCACCGTTATGGGTTGAAAAATTATTGTTCTCTACCATGTAACCGGTACTGGCATTTAGAGATAAACCAATAGCACTTGCTCTTGGTCTTATGCTGAACTCATTGTCTAGTATCTCCGCAAAGTCTACACCAGATAACTGAACACCAAAGTAATCATTGATAAATTCATTGTAATGGCAATATAGCGTTCGAGTTACCTTATCGGTATTGGTTCCATAAATTCCAACATGAAGATCTTTAAATTGTGATCTCACAATATTCTGAGGCGGGCATGGAATAATATTGTTCGAACATGATGAGGTTATACTCACTCTTGAATCAGTAAACTGCACACCCATTCCTTGCTGAGTAAATGAGAATTGGGAAGGTATTTGATTTTCGTATAAATTTCCAAGCAATCTTATGCCACTTGATTCGTTTATTGTCACAAAAGGTTTTACAGAGGGGCCGCCATACCAGTCGCTTGTAGTCATAAAATGGGTTTTAGAAATATAACCTCGATTATAACCTTCTATCGAACCGGATTCGTAACGGGTATACGGATCAAAAATTACTCCGGCTAAATTATCTTTAATACGGCTATCTGTAATTTGAACTAAACCACCACCATAATTTAACGGCCCTCCAGCAAGTACAGCAATTTGGGCATATTCGATCATAGAATTATTTGTCATGTAAAATTGGCCTTGTTTACTTGTAGTACTGAGTGTTTGGGGCAATGCGTCGTTGCCTTGTACACGTACACCTTGCCAGAGTACCTTATCACAATTATCAGTAGTACCACAACTCGCAATAGAAGAAGTAGAACATCTATTATCAGCGGTGAAAACAGTTCCATTGCTCAACCTTAAATAACCACCCGAAACGGAAGTTGTACCGCGTTCTATTACAACTTGTGCATCTTGGCCAAAATAGAAGTTCATGCCACTAATTATCACCTTTGCACCGGCTTTTATACGCAACTCATCACTTATGTAAACATCACCATTTACACTTCCAAATGGGTTGGTACCCGGTGACCATGTTACAAAACTTGTATTTGTCGCCTCATATTTGTCTGTTGCTGAGTTATATCTGCCACAACATGCACAACTCATTTCAGCAAGATTTGAGTAGGGCATATCTACCTGATCAGGGAGTAGGTAGCGAAAATCGAAATGCGTACTTGGTCCACCATAGGCATTTCCATAGCCGGATGGAATAGAAAGGAAAGTAGAATTGAAAGATAAACTACTTGGATTGCTAATATTAGATAACTGACCTATGTAAGAATCTGACGCCAAATACATTTTATCGCCGAAGCGCTCAATAAATGATGGTCTATAGTTGTCAATACCGGTTAAAGTAGGAATCGCAACAAAACTTGAAGTATTAAGATCATACACATCAAGTGCATTTGGCAGACCAGCATTTGCTACATGAGTAATGTATAAATATCTACCCGTGGGGTCAAATTATGCGCCGTGAGGATATGCATCATTTCCATTATCCTCCAATGAAACCACTTGGACAGAATTAGTTATAACATCGCCAGTAGAAGCGTCAATTTCGGTTATAACGAATCCAACATGTTCTCCTGAACCTCCGAACATTACAGGAGTAGCGATTCTATAATTTCCATTAGAAAGTTTTATAAGTTCCATTTCACTTCTTAAAGCAGAACCAAAAGCGGCCAGATCAAGTTTAAATACGTAATTGTCATATTCTAGACCATCGCTGGTAAGTTTGTACCTTATAATGTGCATACCGTCAAAAACGTAAACGTAATAAAAGCAGTTATCAATCAAATCAGTGGCTGTTATTTGAATATTGGAGCGATAAAACTGCTGTCCTGTGGAAGTATATTGGTAAATATTATACGTCCCTCCGGCTGGATATCCGTAGAGCAATGCGTCTCTTCTTGAAATATCTGTTATAGTTGCGTATGAGTTTGGATTATAAACTTCCAGAGCGCCAGTAGCCATAGGGTTCGAAGTATTTACAGCATCTAAATCATATACAGCCATATACAAGCGTCGTCCATAAAGTTTAGATGAATATGCCTCATTTGAAGTTGGGGATGCAGGATAAATGATAGCGTATTTGCTACAATCATTTCCCATAGGCAGAATGATCCGCTCATTATGTCCTTTTTTCGATTCATAATTTATTCGCATATCGTCAACAAGGTATCCATGCCGATCGTAAACCTCGTGATCGACTGTAAACAAAACAAGGTTTCCATTTTGGTCAGAATAAGAACTGTGCATGTTGTCGGCCGGTTGGCCGGCATACATCGCTCCGCCTCCTCCACTAGGTAACGAACTTATCCCGAAATTAGAACCTTCAAACTGGCTCGGTGGCAAAGTCCAAATCGGGTTTTGACCAATTAAATTGTAATTTGTTAAAAGGAATACTAGAGCGATTCCTAATTTAGTAAATTTGCTCATAACTTATAGTTTTTAGTGATTAAGTGTTAAATGTGATAAAAAAAAAACGGAATATGACTATATTTGCTCGATTATTTTTTTCAACAATTCATTTTAATTAACACTTTTGAAACAGTTTTTATTACTCGCAGTACTTCTATTTCAAATGATTACTTCCACAAATGGTTTTGGTCAAATCCTATTTATGGAAGATTGTTTTAAAGGAGGAGTTACAACCGGGGGAATGGACAATATTTTCTCAGGGTTGAATAATACGTGCGAGATAAAATGGGAAGAGAATTACACTTTACGTGCTGCGTATGCACTTACTTATAGATATGGTCGGCCTGAAGCCCATTCTATGATAGTGAACGGTGCTGAAATTAACTGGAATACTGGTAATCAAGCAGGTCCGGAACAAGTCGAACCCGAATCTCATACTAATTATTTCGCACCTCATGCGATCAATATTACAAATTCTGTGATCATCAATAACAATATTTTATCTATAGATTTTCCCGTTCAAAACTTTTATGAAAACCATCTTAATTGGAGTTGGTGTGGTATTTATATTGTTATTCTGTATGAATCTCCCACAATTACTGAAAATGTGTGTACAAGAATATATATAGCTGATCAAAGTCAAGTAAATGCACAGCATTATTTAGTCGAAACTCCAAAGAATCATTTAGAGACTCCCGTACTCTTTGCTATTCACTCAAGTCGACTTTCAGAATTCGAAATTGATAAAAGTGGTATTACCCTCAATGATAATATTATAGGAACAATTAACGGCCCGGATTCCATTAACCCTTTACCAGCTAGTGGTGTACAAGGTCATTTTTTTTACGAAAATGGTAATGCTTCTGGATTAAATGGTGACTCTACGAATAATAATATGAACGGCCAAGATGGAGTTTGTATTATAAATGAGTATTTGGACTACTCAATCTTGTTTCAAGGTTTAGATTTTTACCGAATACATTTTCAACCTGATGGCGGGTGGAATCCGCACCCCTCTTTCAACATCACTTACACCCCGACATGCCCTATTTCAACCGGAGAAATGCTGCGATCCTACTCTAAGTGCTTGCTGCAATCTCCCACCCCCGGTCAACCTGATTATACAGAAGCCATAGAATTCAGCGCTATATCGGGCTACGACCACTACGTCTGGACTCCTGCCGCGGGGCTTAGCAATACTTCCATTTCCAATCCCATTTGCAATGCAGATAGTAGTGGCTGGTACCGCGTACGTATGTGGAATGATGATGAAGATGGTGCCTGTGCACAAACCATTCCCGTTTTTCTCACCGTTGGTAAAGTGCCGCGACCTCAAAATTTGGAAATTCTACCTAGCACCTGCCCTGCCAATACCGGCAAAATTATCTTTGGAGGCATGGATGGAAAAGCACCGTTTCAATACACCGTAAACGGAGAAACAAAAACCAATGCCACTTTTGAGAATCTCGCCCCCGGCGGCTATGAGCTTTCAGTGCAGGATGCCTTGGGCTGTAGTTGGGACAGTACGGTGGTGCTTGATTTAAGTCCGTTTCAAACGGCGGCCTTTACGGCAAATCCTGATTCCGGCTACTCGCCCCTGCAGATTGTTTTTCAAAACCAAAGTACCAATGCTACAAGTTATGTCTGGCTTATAGATGGTGTGCCTTTTAGCACTTCTCCAAATTATACCGGCTATACCTTTGCAGATACCGGTACGTTTAACATCTCGCTTATAGCTTACCGCATTGATGAGACTTGTGCTGATACAGCCTTTGCCACCATTCGGGTAGCAGAAGGATTAAAAATGATTGTTCCAAATATCATCACGCCCAACAACGATGGCCGAAACGATGCACTCGTGGTGCAAACCGGTGGCGTAGCCATTATGCAGTGGGAAATACGCAACCGCTGGGGCAATCTCCTTCATAACGGCGAAGCTACAAACCCTCCACCGGCTCTAACCCTCTGGACCCCAGACGACCAATACCCCGACGGCATTTACACCGTAATTATTACCGCCCGTGGCAATAGCGGAGAAGTGAAGGATTTTGGGGTGCAGGTTGTTGTTAGCCGCAAGCCGTAAGCCCTTAGCTGTAAGCTTCTAGAGGGCTACAAGCTTTAAGCTGCAAGCTTCAGGTGAGCCGCAAGCTTTAAGCTGTAAGCTTCAAGAGGGGTACAAGATTTAAGCTGCAAGCTGCAAGGAATAATTGCGTGGGGAAATAGTCGCGAGTGAGAATTTGATGGGAAGAATCACATATCCTTATAGCTTATGGCTTATGCTTATGGCTTATGCTTATGGCTTATAGCTTATAGCTTATAGCTTATGGCTTATAGCTTATGGCTTATAGCTTATGGCTTATAGCTTATGGCTTATGGCTTATAGCTTATGGCTTATAGCTTATGGCTTATAGCTTGCAGCTTATGGCTTATAGCCTATAGCTTATGGCTTATACCTTATGACTTAAAGCCAAACTCCGTACATCTCCTCCACCAACCGCTCAAACCGTTTTAAATCATTCAGTAACTTTTTGGCCATGGTTACCGTCGTATTTTATACTTTTCCAAAAAATTAAACTTTCATTATGGCCAGGCTTAGTATTCAAAACCTCTCAAAGACGTATCCAAACGGCGTAAAAGCATTAGACAATGTTTCGCTCGAAATTTCAAATGGCATGTTCGGCCTGCTTGGGCCTAACGGTGCCGGAAAATCAAGCCTGATGCGGACACTCGCTACTTTGCAGGAAGCAGATAGTGGGTCGGCATTTTTAAATGATCTGGATATTTTGAATAATCCTACAGATTTGAGAAAGGTTTTGGGATATCTTCCGCAGGAGTTTGGAGTATATCCGCGTATTACGGCCGCACAGCTTTTAGATCACGTAGCGATTCTAAAAGGTGTTTCAAATAAAAAAGAACGGAAAGATCTTGTTGATTTTTTGCTACAAAAAGTAAATCTCTACGACAAGCGCAATAAGAGTGTAAAAGGTTTTTCGGGCGGTATGAAGCAACGCGTGGGTATTGCTCAGGCATTGATCGGAAATCCGCAACTGATTATTGTAGATGAACCTACCGCCGGTCTCGACCCGGGCGAGCGCAACCGCTTCCACAATCTGCTTGCCGATGTGGGCGAAAATGTTGTAGTCATTCTATCAACGCATATAGTGGACGATGTGCGCGAGCTCTGCTCAAATATGGCCATTATGAACCACGGAGAAATTGTTTACGCCGGCACTCCTGTAGCTGTGCTCGATGAGTTAAAAGGAAAAGTTTGGGTTAAAACGATCACACGCGATGAAGTGGAAGTGTACAAAACGCAGCACCATGTTATTTCTGATAAGATGGTGGCCGGTCAGCCCCAAATTCACATTCTTAGCGATAATCACCCCGGCGATGGATTTAACCCCGTAGAGCCAAATCTCGAAGACGTTTTCTTCACCAAAATCAACCCTGCTGTTAAAGCCTAATCTCCAACCGTATGTTTTTTGAATTCTTAAAACTTGAGTTGCGATCGGCCTTTCGCAGTCCCATGCTCTATATTTTCTTCTTTCTTATTACGCTTATGGCCTTTGGTGCGGTAGCAAGCGACAATGTTACCATAGGTGGCTCAATTGGAAATGTGTATCGAAATGCACCTTATACGCTCACCAATTTTGTACTTATTCTTGGCCTTTTCGCAGTTCTTTTTGCGGCGGCGTTCTTTAATAATGCAGCCCTTCGCGATCACAACAGTCAGTTTAACGAAATTATGTTTCACCTGCCTATTGGCAAAGGCGGCTATTTCTGGGGACGATTTATTGGCGCACTTATTCTATCCACAATTCCATTGCTCGGTATTTTTGCCGGTGCCTGGCTGGGTGCAGTAATAGCACCTTTGGCAGGATGGATTGACCCCGAAAGAATAGGGCCATTCTACTTCGAAACGCTGGTAAACAACTACTTTATTTTCATCCTGCCCAATATGTTTTTTGCAGGATCTATTATTTTCTTCCTCGCCCAAAAATTCAAGAGTACCATTATCTCATTTGTAGGTGCTTTGGCGATATTTGTGGCCTATTTTGTTTCGGGAACTTTGCTCTCTGATATTGATAATGAAAGTATTGCAGCTTTAACAGATGTTTTTGGAATAGGTACTTTCGATGTGTATTCGAGGTATTTTACACCCATTGAGAAAAACACGCTAAGTCCGCAGTTTGAGGGTCTTTTACTTCAAAATCGGTTAATCTGGCTTAGCGTAGGAATTGTTATTTCAATCATTTCTTACTTCAGCTTTTCATTTAAAGAAAAACTTAGATTCAGAAAGCGACGCAGAAAAGAAGTACGAGAAGAATACACTCCGATAACACATATTCCGGCAGTTTCTCAAAATTTTGGCGAAGGCATTGGCTGGAAACAGTTTAAGAGTTTCTATCACGCCAATCTCCTAAGCATCACCAAAAGTGTGGTCTTTAAAATTGTGGCCATTTTTGGAATCCTTCTTCTCTTTGCATCCCTTGTAGGCGGATACGAATATTTTGGATTGCAATCTTACCCGGTTACTTACAGGGTAATTAGTGATATAGCAAGCTCTACTGGTCTTTTTATGACCATTGTTATCGTATTTTTCAGCGGCGAGCTGGTTTGGCGCGATCGCATCAGCAATATTCAGGAAGTAATCAATTCCACGCCGCATAATTCGCATGTTTCGGCTTTCGCCAAAGTTGCTTCACTCGTGTCGGTGGCGGTTTTACTTCAATTTGTGTTTATCGCTATGGGTGTTCTCTCACAGCTTTTTAGAGGCTATACCCATATTGAGCTCGATGTATATCTTGTCGACTTTTTTGTTGATTCGCTTCCCGGTTACATCGTCTTTGCTGCCATCTTTGTTTTCGTTCAAACCCTTGTTGGCAATCCCTATGTGGGCTACTTTGTAGGTATTCTTGTCATTTTTGCCTGGAGCATTGTTTTAAGCGTATTAGAATGGTCGTCAAATATGCTCGCCCCGGGAGCATCGCCGGGAATATTTTATTCAGATATGAGCGGATTCGGCCCCGGAATGGTCGGCACTCTCTGGTTTGATCTTTACTGGATTCTTACGTCTGTCATTCTCATTTATTTTGCAGGCCTATTTTGGCCGAGAAGTGTGGTAAGCGGCTTCCGCGAAAAGTTGGGTATTGCACGTGCCAACTTTACGGGGAAAACCCGTAATGCTTTTGCCTTTCTCGCAGTAGCGTGGTTGCTCGTGGCAGGCTTTATTTTTTACAATACCCAGATGCTAAATGATTATCCAAATCAGGATACGCAAGAGCAAATGTCTATAAAATATGAGGAAACATATAAGAAATACGAGAATCAGCTCCTTCCGGTATTAACCGACATCAACTACTTTATCGATATTTTTCCGTCAAAACGGGATGTATACGTAAAAGCCGAAGCGCGATTTATAAACAAGGGTGATGCACCCATCGACTCGCTATTCTTTAATTTAGATCCCGACTGGAATCCAAGACTCACCATTCCCAATAGCGAACTGGTTCTTGATGATACCGAATTAGATTTTCAAATCTACAAGCTCAAAAATCCACTTCATCCAGGCGAGTCAATCGATCTAAAAATTGAAACATCTTACATTACAAAAGGGTTTACAAATGGAATTGGCAATACCAATATCTTGAGCAATGGAACATTTCTAAACAATATGGAAATATTGCCATCTATGGGTTATTCGGAAAGCGTTGAGATCAGCGATAAAAACGATCGCAAGAAGTTTGGATTGCCTATTAAAAGCCGCATGCCTGAACTGGAAGCCAATTGTACCAATAAATGCATGAAAAATTACCTATCAAACGGATTGTCGGACTGGGTTAATGTAGAGACAACCATTTCTACTTCAGATGATCAAACGGCTGTTGCGCCAGGTTCGCTGATAAAAGAATGGACAGAGGGCGACCGCAAATATTTTCAGTACAAAGTAGATCATCCATCACAGAATTTCTACAGCTTCATGTCGGCAAGGTATGAAGTAGCCAGAGAGAAACACAACGATATTGATATTGAGATATATTACGATACCAAGCACGGTGTAAACATTCCAAAAATGGTTGACGCGGTGCGTAAATCGCTCACCTATTACGAAGAAAATTTTGGTCCCTACTATCACAAACAAGCCCGCATTCTCGAATTCCCAAGGTATAGCAATTTTGCACAGGCTTTTCCCGGCACGATGCCCTATGCAGAAAGCTTTGGATTTATAACCAATTTAGAGGATGAAACCGACAACAATGTGGTAGAAGCTGTAATTGCGCACGAAATGGCGCATCAATGGTGGGCGCACCAAGAAATTCCGGCCTTAATGCAAGGTGCCACCATGCTTACCGAAAGCTTTTCTGAATACTCCAGCCTTATGGTAATGAAGCAGGAAAGCAATGGCGATGATATGAAAATGAAGAATTTTTTAAAATACGATTACAACCGGTATCTCCGTGGCCGCTCGTCTGAAGCAGAAAAGGAATTACCGCTCTACAAAGTTGAAAACCAGCAATATATTCATTACGGAAAAGGAAGCGTTATACTTTATGCCTTGCAAGATTATATTGGCGAAGACAGTGTTAACGCGGCACTAGAGAGTTTCTTGAAAGAATACGCTTACGCCGAACCGCCCTACCCTACTACGCTCAATTTTCTAGATTATCTGGAGCCACGTGTGCCTGATAGTTTACAATACTTGATAAAAGACTGGTTTAAAGAAATCACGCTCTACGATTTTAGATTGAAGAGCGCTTCCGCGAAAAAACGTTCGGATGGAAAATATGATATTTCATTTGATATTGAAGCGCATAAAATGTACGCCGACACCATTGGTAATGAAACTCCACAACCCTTAAACGAATGGGTTGATCTCGGTTTCTATTCAGATAGCGACGCTGAAAAACTGCAAAACTGGAAACGGGTAAATATTACTGATGAGCAATCTACTTTTACACTTATTGCAGATAGCCTTCCGGCAAAAGCCGCTATAGACCCACGACGCATGTTTATAGAGCGGGTAATAGATGATAATGTGAAATCAATAGATCTGGAAGAATAAATTACCTGGGGAAATGCTTGTCGAAAAAACGATTAAGGGTATCGCGAAATACCGGAAAACCATTTAGATTTCCGTGATTTCCGCCGGGTATTGTGAGCATTTCGGCTTGTGCATGATCCTTGAGCGATTTATAGAGCCGCAAACCTGATTTGTATTTTACGACATTATCTTTTGTGCCGTGCGCAATCAAAACCGGCGATTTTGCCTGCTTGAGATGTAAATCATTTCTGAACGTATAACGCAGGAATAACTTTACAGGGATAATCTTTGAGTGGTGCATACCCACTTCTATCATATTATTAAAAGGTGTTTCGAGCACTACAGCACCCGGGTGGGTATATGCAGAAAGCCACGACGCCATGGCTGTACCGAGCGATCTGCCATAAATACAAATTTGCTTTTCTGGATATAATTCCTGCACCTTTTTATAGCAGAGTAATGCATCGCTATACAGCGTTTCTTCCGTTCTGGATCCGCGGCTCTTACCATACCCCCGATAATCGGGAAGGAAAATATCAAAGCCAAACGAGGTAAGCTCCTCGGCAATAGCTCCCCATCGATCCATGCTGCCCGTATTTCCATGGAAATAAATGATAATTCCGCGTGGAGTCCTAACTTTAATATGGATGGCGTGGATGCGCCCATTATAAGCACCATCAAGAAAATACTCCGTAAATTCGGAGCCTAATAAAATAGGGGCATCACTGCGCTTTTTTCCCCAAGGCACAAAAATAAAACGCTCCTGAAAAATAAAGTAAAAAGCGCATATCGCTATATAAACGACTACAATTATTAGTGCTATATTAATGATATTATTCATCCACTTGAATCTGGTGTGAATGTAAAACGAATAAACGCACAATAAAAGAAAAACAAACTTATGAAAACTACGAATTTAAATGCAATTGCAAATTCTATAAGTTACGGTACTTATATTGAACTGGTTGGGAAATTAGTAGAGACAAACGCTACCACCGGGCCTGACCAAAGTGAAGTACTTGTAAATTTCACAAAACTGAACTACAAGCGAATGACTCGTTTAAATAAAACAGTTCATGTATCAGATCAGCTGATAGAAACTGTTTCTAGTTTGCCTTTTAATATGAAATGGGTAGTCGTTGCAGAGGCCTGGTGTGGTGATGCCGCGCAAAACATTCCTTACATCGCATTGCTTGCAAAGGCCTGCGCCAATGTAGAAATACGTATTGTATTGCGAGACGAAAACCTTGATTTTATGGATAATCACTTGACCAAAGGCGCTCGCTCTATTCCAAAAGCTGTTATTTTTAAAGCTGACGATTTAAAAGAAATTGCTTCCTGGGGGCCGCGCCCAGCCATTATTCAAGAGCAGGTTATGGCATTTAAAAAAGATGCCCCTATAGATTTGTCATACGAAAAATTTGCAGAATCAATGCATGGCTGGTACGCGAAAGACAAAAATAAATCTCTGGAAACAGAACTTTTTACTATCTTTCATTCCATAAAAGAAACTACCCCTGTTTAACCTAAATCTACCACATGAAAACACTAAGCTTATTTTTCGCCCTTATTTTAACCTTAGGCGTTTACGGTCAAGACACACCGGATCCCGCTGTACTTAAAAGCGAGATAAAAGGATTGGAAAAAGTAGTAAAAGAACAAGAAAAAGACATTGCCAAGTTAGAAAAAGATCTGGCAAAAATACGACCTGATTCCGAGCAGGCGATGCGCGATGCCAAAAACATTACCGACATGCGCGATAGGAAAAAGGCAGAGTTTGAATCTTTTGAGTTTGACAAGAAAAAAGCAGAGCTGAAAGCACTGAAGAAAGAATCGAAAACCACAGCAAAAGATTTGTCTAAAACCACAAAAGCGAAAGAAAAGCTGAAGTCCAAAATCAATGAACTGGATCGCGAAAGCGAAGTTTTAACAAAATCTGTAAGTA
Organism: Cryomorpha ignava; assembly: GCF_010686655.1. Taxonomy (GTDB): domain Bacteria; phylum Bacteroidota; class Bacteroidia; order Flavobacteriales_D; family Cryomorphaceae; genus Cryomorpha; species Cryomorpha ignava. Next base: position 91,085 of record NZ_JAAGVY010000004.1, read on the forward strand.
CCAAAGAAGCCACAGTATCTGATTTAAACAGTAAAGTATCTGCGTACGACACAGATGAGCAAAAACGAATGCGTACGGCACAAAAAAGCAAAGAACCGCAAGACTCTTTGCTTTTGGCTAATGCCTCAAGGTTTGATTCTCATAAGGCGCAACTTAATGATTCGCAGAAGGACTTATCAAAAGAAACCAAGTCTTTGACAAAAATAGATTCAAATTTGAGGGATGCTAAAACAGATCTGGCTCAACACGAAGACAGGGAAATACTCCTTTCAAATGCATCGGAAAAGTTAAAAACAGACGTGGCAGAAAAGTCGGCAATTCTCGATTCCATGAATTCAAAAGCCGTTGAGAAAGAACTAACCGATTTGCAAAAGAAAGCATCTGCCGCCCAGACTACCTACGAAAATCTAAACAATACGCTTGAGCAGCAACAAAAGGTAATCAATGAAAAACATGATGTGCTGGAGGCTAAAAAGCAGGAGATCAGAGAAAAACAAAGTGTATTAGACAAACTTTAATAGGTCTATCCAGACAGTTTACCTGCGCTGAAAAAACCCTCTTAAAAACGAAAATCCCCGAAAGGGGATTTTTTATATAATAGTGGTATGAATGTCAAAAGAAGCAAAACACCACCATCCGGTCGAGAGGCGGTTGACCTATTGAGATGATGCTTGCTGGTTACAAAGTTACTTTAGTATTTAGATGCCGCAAAGATTTTAGCGAAATTTAATCTATTGCCACAATATAGTTTTCTATAAACTCGCGAATACATCCCTCTCCACCTCTGTTTTGAAGCACTATTTTAGCAGCTATTTTCGCCTGCATCACAGCATCTGCCGGTGCTGCGCTTACACCAACTCGTTCCAGAATAGCTACATCATTTATATCGTCGCCGATATACGCCACGTTTTCAAATCCAAAACCAAATTTGTACAACCACGACTCAAGCACTTCGATTTTTGGCTGCCCGCCAACATATACATGCTGAATACCGAGAATTTTTGCTCTTATCTTTACGACTTCCGACCGTGAAGCCGCGCTGATAATCCCAAATTCAACTCCCTTTGCAATAGCGCGTGTAATGGCCATTCCGTCCTTCACATTAAATTTCTTAATCTCCTGACCATCGGAAGAATAAAACATTCCACCATCGGTAAACACGCCATCTACATCGAGCACTACGAGTTTAATTTCACGTTCTTTTAGCGCCTTTCTGCTCTCAGCGAGATTTACTGTATTGAGCAATTCAAAAGGTACGCCAAGCTGGCTTACCAGTTCCCACAAATGATCGGGGTCTAAAGCTAAAAATCCTTCTCCCGAAAGGGGCTGTGCGCCCTTTTCGCGGAGAAGGAAATTAATATTCTCAAAAAGCATACTTACTTTTTCTCTGCCGGAGGAAGAATCTCAAGCAATTCAATTTTGAAAATCAAAACCTCATTTGGCCCTATGTTTGGCGGACTTCCGCGCTCACCATATGCCAAAGCCGGTGGAATTGTAGCAATCCAGGTGCTACCTACCGGCATCTGTTGAAGAATTTCAGTCCATCCTGGAATAACCCGATTAAGTGGAAACTCAGCAGGCTGACCGCGCTCATAGCTGCTGTCAAAGATGGTTCCTTCAGTAGTTTTTCCTTCGTAATGAACTTTTACTTTATCAGTGGCAGCTGGTTTTGGACCTTCGCCCATCGTTACCACCTCATACAAAATTCCACTTTCGGTTGACTGCAATTTGCCATCAGCACCAGCTTTCTGCATGTACTCATTGGCATTACCTTTCGACTCTTCAGCTTGTTTCTTTTGGAAATCGGCCATAAAAGCTTGAAGTACTTTGTTGCCCTCATCGGCAGTAACTTTCATAGTAGAGTCGCCTTCCAACGCATCTTCTATACCGGCCATTAATAGGTCAATTTCCACACCTTCAATTCCGGTTGTGCGGATATTAGAGCCCATTGTGGCGCCCAGCGCATAAGACACAGAGTCCATTTGGGTTTTCATTTCACTGCCATTTCGGCCTTTTTTCGATCCTTTCTGCGCACAAGCAGCAGATGCCATAAGACAAAGCACACCGGCAAAAAGAGCAAACGATTTTAAATTAATTCTCATAGATTGATTATGTTGATTTGCGGGTAAAAACCCATTTATCCTTTCCAATATCAGAAAGGCGTTCGTTAAATGTATATCCCTCGGAATCGAACCCTTTTAGGTCTTCCAATTCGCTAATTTTATTTTTCACAATATAAGCGGCCATCATTCCGCGGGCTTTTTTGGCAAAGAAGCTTATCATCTGAAATTTATCGCCGCGCTCTTCTTTAAATTCGGGAGCAATAACGGGGATTTCAATTTGCTTAAAATCAATAGCCTTTGCGTATTCCTGCGATGCAAGATTAAGAAGAAATTTAGAATCTGTTGCAGCTATAGCACCCTTAATTTCAGTAGTCAACGCTTTTTTCCAATATTTATATAGCGAGGTGGTCTTTGGAGTAATGACCCATTTTGTTCCCATTTCAAGCCGGTACGGCTGCATTAAGTCAAGGGGTCTTAGCACTCCATATAAACCAGACAAAATACGCAAATGATCCTGAGCATAATTCATGACGGTTTTAGAGAAATTTTCGGCTTCCATTCCCAAATACACATCACCTTGAAAGGCATAAACTGCTTGTTTGGCATTTTTGGAATTAAACGGAAGCGACCAATCCTGATACCTCTTGGCATTGAGTTGGGCGAGATCTTCGCTAATATCCATCATAGATTTTAGCTTCCGCGCCGACATTTTCTTTAGCTTGCCTGACAAATATTCTGCCTTTTCGGGAAATAAAAGCTCTGAATACTCTTCCATCGGGCTCTTCGATTCAAAATCGAGCGTTTTTGCCGGTGAGAGAAGTATCATCATATCAGTTAATTAGCTATTTTTTTTCAACAATTAAGAGCGCAAAGTTAATATCCATCGCTCGCCTTACCAATTTTAAGGGTGATTTATTATACCTTCGGCAAAAGAAAATAGATAATTTACGTGAAGTTTGAATCATTCGGCTTAAATCCTAAACTACTTGAAGGATTGGAAGCAATGGGCTTTTTTGAAGCCACACCCATACAGGAGCAAGCGCTCCCAATTATTTTAGATAAAAAAGACCTGATAGCCTGTGCACAAACGGGCACTGGAAAGACTGCTGCATTTTTGCTGCCTGTTATCCATCAGATTATGCAAAATAACAATCCATCTAATTCTATAAAGGTATTGGTGGTTGTTCCTACGCGGGAGCTGGCTCTACAGATAGATCGCTCGCTCGAAGGTCTCTCCTATTTTACAGATATGAGCTCGTGCTCGCTTTATGGCGGTGGCGATGGATCTGAATTTGCGCAGCAAAAAACGGCACTTACAACAGGTACCGATTTTGTCATTGCCACGCCCGGTAAGCTCATTTCTCACTTAAGTCTGGGATACGTAAATACGAAGGATCTTACGCACCTCATTCTCGATGAGGCAGATAGAATGCTGGATATGGGTTTTTATGAAGACCTGATGCGGATCGTTTCGTTTTTGCCAAAAGAACGCCAAACGCTGATGTTTTCTGCTACCATGCCTTCAAAAATCAGGCAATTGGCACAAACCATTCTCAAAGACCCCGAGCAAATTAGTCTCTCTATGTCAAAACCCGCTGCCGGTGTAATGCAGGTAGCGTATTTGGTTCACGACAAAGATAAAACAGCGCTTATTACCAAACTTCTTAATAAAGAAGGATTGCATGGTGTAATCGTTTTTTCGCGTACCAAACGAAATGTGAAAGAAATAGCCAAAAAACTGAAGAAAACAGGTCTTCAGGTTGAAGAAATGCACTCTGACCTTACACAAGATGCACGTGAGGAAGTAATGCGTCAATTCAGAAATAAAAATATTAACATCTTGGTTGCCACCGATATTCTGGCGCGCGGAATCGATATAAAAGAACTTCAGCTTGTACTAAATTTTGATGTGCCTGATGAAGCCGAAGATTATGTACACCGCGTAGGCCGAACAGCTCGTGCAGATCAAACGGGTATGGCGATTACATTTATTACACCGTCTGAACAACGCAAATTTGCCCAGATAGAAAAATTGATTGAAACCAATGTTTTGAAACAACCCGTTCCACCTGACATTGGCGAAAGCTTTGTTTATGATCCAAATTCTAAAGAACGTAGTCCCAATCGCGGCGGTGGAAATCGCGGTGGTGGAAACCGCAGCGGAGGAAGAAGTGGCGGCAATCGAAGTGGTGGATTTAAACGAAAAGGTGATTCAAAAGGTAAGCCGCGTGAAGGTGGAAAAACGAATCGATCTTAAATTTTAGTATGAAGTAGTGAGTATTGAGGATTGAGTATTGAGCAGTTATCGAAGTTAGGTCGACATGGAATTGTTTATTGATCTGAAATGAATCCAATTTCTAAATTCTTCTTTCGCGTAAGCTTAATCTTTATTGTTCAAAAACAGTAAAAGAGCTACATTCAAATCATATTAAAAATGGAATCAGCATTTTTACTCTTTCGCGGTAGTCGATATACGGCCGACCGTATTTATTGATCAACTTTCGCTCTTCGAGCAAAGCACCAATAATAATATACAAAAATGTGATAACTGCAAAAATCAGGTTTTTCCACTTTGGCAGCACCAGCACCAATGCAATAAGCGCCAGAATAACAGCAAAATAGAGCGGATGGCGTACAAGGCTGTTTAAGCCGGATGTTACCAACTCGTTTTGAGACTCTCCGGTATTGGTTACCCAAAATCGCCAGTCGTATTGAGCCATCGCGAGCATAAAAATTATTAAGGCACCTGTTCCAAATACACCTCCAATAATCTGAAATGATAAACTGCTTGTAAACAGTGCATTTGAAGGAGTGATGGAGTGAAACCAAAAGAGAAGTGCAAAATTAATTCCGGCAAATAGTGAATAAAGCAGTCGATACCAGCCCGAAACCAGTGGCACTTTATCGGCGAAGAATCGCTTTAAGCGATCTGTGGCAAGCGCCGAATGGATGGCATAATAAAAAAGCCAGAATACACCGAGGTAAATTGCATTGACGGGCATAATTATTTAGGGTATCTGCATTAGATTGGTAATTTAGCGGCAAATTTAATACCAATGAAGAAAATTATCAGCCTTAACGTATTCTTATTCTCGCTTTTCTTTCAGTATAATTTGTCGGCGCAGGAGACCTCTGCCGATTTCGATCAAATGGTTGAATGGATGACGGGCGAGTTTAACTCTGCAGAGCAAGCAAAAAACGATACCTCGTATAAAAACTTTACGCTAAAGATGACGCAAATATGGCCCGATGCTCCAAACGGCGCATGGATTTATGTAGAGCAAGCCCTCGCTTCCACCCCAGCGAAACCATATAGCCAGCGCATCTATTTCTTATCTGAAATTAATGACTCTCAATTTAGCAGCGACGTGTATGCAATACCCGGAGAAGAAAAATTTGTGGGAGCGTGGAAAAGTCCGGAAAAATTTGAAGGCATGACCGCATTTGACTTAAAGTACCAAAATGGTTGTACCGCGTTTTTAGATTATGATGGTTTTCAGTATGCCGGCGTAACCAATGAAGGCACTTGCAAAAGCAATTTAAACGGTTCTGACTATAGTACCTCTCAAATTATGTTGCTGCCAAACGAAATAAGGATCTGGGAAAAAGGATTTGATACAGATGGAAACCAGATTTGGGGTTCTACAGAAGCACCTTATTCATTTAAAAAGTAAGTTAATCAATTAAATTTTGTATTATTAACGTTCGGATTCCAAACATTATGAAGGAATTTCCGTTATTTACATTAAACAACATTACGATGGGAAGACCTAGAACAAGAAAGAGTAGTAAGGTAAAAGAATTAAAGCCAAAATTTAAAGTGAGGCTTGACGCTAAAACCGTTATTACCATCAGAGATATGGGTAAGCTGGAATTCTGGAAAGAAAAATTTCCAGATGCAATGGTTATTGAATAAAATAAACCCGGTTTTTTATAACCGGGTTTTTTTATGTCTTATTTTTAAAATTGTATTCTTCATGTAGAATACCGTGATTACCTCGTTAGTATTTCTTCTATTTGATCAAAATACTTTTGCTTAAATCCTCCTGAAGCAGTCCAGACTATAGTTCCTGATTTATCTAACAAGTAGAAATAGGGTTCTGATCTATCGTCTATTCCTATTGCCGTAAATGGCTCACGATTTCCGGCATACACATATACATTGTCTATAACCAAGGCTTCGTTATTCTCTTGTATTTTTTCAATAACCTTATCCTTAGCCAATTGTGAAGCACCGGTAAACAATGGCAGAAAGCACAATTCCACATTAAACATATCGTCCATTAATCCTGTTTTGGCCACAAATTTTTGATAAAGCGGGTTTTGCCAGGTTTGCAGTTGATCCTCTGCCTTTTTGCTTGTTCCCACACCTATTAAGATAAACTTTCCGGCAAACGCAGATGGAATTTCTACAATTTCTCCCGTTACTTTTTCGGTTTCAACAGTCGGAAATTTTTCATTTATCTGGCCAAAAGCCGGGAAAATGACGAAGAGAAGTAATATAAATGAGATTAAATTAAACAGGGTTTTCATAATGAAATCAAATATGTTCTTAGGATTATTTTGGTTAAGCATCTCACGTATTACACGATATGCATTTCTGCTCAATTCCTTAAACAAAAAAGTCTCCAATTCATTGTAGTAAATTGGAGACTTTAATGAAAAATATCTCTTCGAAAGAATTACTTCTCTTCCTTTCGAATAGTTTTAATCGTAACTGCCTCTACCGGCCAGTCTTGTTGCCCCATATAGCTTCGGGTTTCTACCTGTCTTATTTCGTTTACCACATCCATTCCCGATGAAACCTTACCAAAAACAGCGTAACCGGGATTACCTGGTTTGTAGTTCAAAAAGTCATTTTGCGAAACATTAATAAAAAATTGAGCCGTGGCACTGTTTGGTGCATTTGTGCGAGCCATTGCTATAGTTCCCACATCGTTTGAAAGACTATTCTGACTTTCCAATTCAATCGGCGACTGGGTTGGTTTCTGTGTTCCGTCAGCTGTAAAGCCACCACCCTGAATCATAAAATTAGAAATGACACGGTGAAAAACAGTATTGTCGTAATGACCCGCATCTACATAACTCAAAAAATTTGCTACCGTGACCGGTGCTTTGTTCGGATCTAATTCTAGCGTTATATCGCCTTTATTGGTTTCAATTACTACGTATTCCATTGGTTTTAATTCTTCTTTAATTTGATTTGTTTGTATTTCTTCTTTCGTATCGCTGCTGCTTTCATAAACTTCGTCAGGCGCTTGTGAACTTCCGCATGCCGACAGCATTAATGCAATAAAGCCGGTAAGATAAATTGTTTTCATGGTTTTTTATAAGTATTCGTTTGCAATATTTGCCAATTCGCTCCTTTCTCCTTTCTCAAGTGTGATATGAGCAGCAATAGCATGATCTTTCACTCTGTCTATCACAAAAGTTAACCCATTACTCTGGCTATCGAGATAAGGTGTATCAATCTGGTGAATGTCTCCTGTAAGTACAATTTTTGTATCATCGCCGGCACGCGAAATTATGGTTTTTACTTCGTGTGGTGTAAGATTTTGCGCCTCATCGATTATAAAAAATATTCGAACCAAACTCCTGCCGCGAATATAGGCGAGCGGAGAGATGGCTATTTTCTCATTTTCTACCATTGTTTCGATGCGCTTGTGATTCTTGTCAGTAACCTGAAACTGGCTTTTTATAAAACCCAGATTATCCCAAAGCGACTGCATGTATGGATCTAATTTTGATTTAACATCTCCCGGAAGGTAGCCCAAATCTTTATTGCTAAGGGGTACTACCGGTCTGGAAACAAATATCTGACGGTAAGCGGTGCGCTGCTCAATTGCTGCTGCGATAGCGAGCAAAGTTTTTCCGGTACCGGCCATTCCCTGTATGGTCACTAATTTTATGGAAGGGTCAAGCAAGGCATGAAGCGCAAAGTTTTGCTCTGCATTCAGCCCTTTTATTCCAAAGGCTTCCACATCGTGAACACGCTCCAACTTATCTTCTGCTTTATTATAACGAGCGAGAACCGACTTCTTTTTATTCTGTAAGATAAAATACTGATTTGCAGAAACTTTATCCAACTTTAAGAGATTTTTATCGCCTATACCGGTTTTGTATAATGTGTCAATAAGCTTTTCATCCACCCCTTCCATCAAAACCTGTCCCTGATGCAAGGTTTGCACATCTTTCACCTTTCCGGTTTCGTAATCTTCGGCGAGGATATTCAATGCCTTTGCTTTCAGCCTAAGGCAAATGTCTTTCGAAACGAGAATAACACTTTTATCCTTGTGGTCTTCCTGCAATTGTATGGCACAGTTCAGTATTTTATTGTCGTACTTGCTGTCGCCAAAAACGCGTTCTGAATTTATTCCGGTAGATTGTGAGTGAAGCACCACCTTGAATTTTCCAGTAGTATTGCCGTTTAGCGGAATCCAATTGCTTATCAGCTTTTCTTTCGAGATTGAATCTACAAACCTTATAAATGCCCGGGCTTCAAAATTCACGGTTTCATTCCCTTTTTTAAACTCATCGAGTTCTTCCAATACTTGAATAGGGATAGCAACATCGTGCTCTTCAAAATTCTTGATTGCGTTGCTGTCGTAGAGAATTACAGAAGTGTCAATTACAAAAATCTTAGGGTTCGTCACTTTCTTTGGCTTTACGATTTTTTTCTGATTCACTTTCTTTTTTGCCTTTACGTCTTTCTTTTCTGTTAATGCTTTCTTGGCCATACTAGAATTTCTTGTAAGCTCTAAATGTAAAAGGGTTTACAGTAGTATTAAGAATATACTAATTCAGTTATTCACATTATCAGGTTAACGAAGTCGTGATAGCTTCGTCTTCACCATAAATTAGATGAATCAGTTCGGCGGCCGGAATATCGCCAAAATACAAATTCATATCCAGATCTTTAAGCGTATTGTGGATAGTATCAAAATCGTATTTCTTACCAAGAAGCACCTTTTCAATATTTTCTACCGGCTCACGGCCAAAGAAGTCACCGTAAATTTTCATATCTACAATTTCTCCCTTTTTCACCATCAGCCGTATATCGATTTCACCAATTGGAAAACGTTTCGTTCGGTGTATATTAAAGTCAGGCGATCGCCCAAAATTCCAATCCCAGCTATTGTATTTTTCTTTGCGAAGCGCGTAAACTGCTTCCCACTCATCTTTTGTAAGCTTGTAAGTTTCAAAATTTGTTTTCTCTTCGTAAAGTCCGGTCAATATTGTTTCTCTAAAGTCTTCGATGGTCATTTTTTCAGTGAGAAACTCGCTGATATTGGCCACGCGACTCCGCACCGATTTATGACCCTTTGATTCTATTTTGCTCATCTTCACATTTAGAGCATTTGTTACTTCTCCCAAATCGCTGTCAAAAAGCAAAGTGCCGTGGCTAAACATTCTTCTACCTGTAGAGAATTGCGCATTGCCCGAAATCTTTTTATCATTGGCCACTACATCATTCCGTCCTTTCATCTCTGCCGGAACGCCCATTTTATTCAATATCTTAATAACCGGCTCTGCAAACTTCCTGAAATTATTCAGATTTTTGACATCGTAATCAGTCATAAAGCTAAAGTTTAGATTACCAAAATCGTGGTAAACCGCTCCCCCACCTGAAATGCGGCGTATAACGTGGATTTCCTTATCTTCGGTATATTTTAAATTTATCTCTTCGAGTGTATTTTGGTATCGACCAATAATAATGGATGGCTCATTGATATAAAAAAGCAGATAATCCTGATGTGGTTTGAAATTCCGCAATGCATACTCCTCGAGTGCGAGATTAATTGAGGGATCTGTAATTCCTTCGTTATCGATAAAAATCATATGTAGTTTTAATCACTTTTGAACTTACAAAGGTAAGCAATGCATTGTGACTCGACCTGCTTGCGTTGAAAAGTATAGCAGAGATGCAGCTTAGCAAAGGATACCCTTACCAGAGGTATATAAAAACAGTAAGGCGGAGTAAATCATACGATTTATCCGCCCAATTACCCTACACCGTGGTGTTCGGTAAATGTCAAAATACAGTTTTCAGATTTCGCTTTTACCCGAAGGCTCCGCTTTAACTTGTCACCATCAGCTCAACTTTTCCTCAAAAAAGAAATTTGCATTTCAATTTCAAATTCGGTACTGTATGACTCAAGGATGTTTCGAAAAACAAACTTGTACAAAACCGTTTTCAAAGTCAATCTACACTCACCGTATCCTTCACAGGTTTGCGGTTGTATCCTTATCGTTTTTGTGAACTTAATCATTTCAACAGCAAAATAAATTTCACTGTCATTCGCGCTAAAGATTGCGTATTTGCGTTTAGCGGAATACCGCCTTTCAATTAAGAAAACGCTTGATTGAGATAAGTCATGTCTCGATTGACAATTCTGATATCTCTCTTTTAACTGTGCTAAATTTACGGCAGCACTTGGGATTAAAAAAGAAAACAAGTCGGTAGTTTTTCACAACGCACTAACAAGAGTTTTCAACAGGTGTTCATAACGCTACAGGTATTCTTGCAAAGTGGCGAATGCCTGGAATTAATCAAAAAAAAGGGAAGCGAAGCTTCCCCTTAGGTTATTAGGCACAATAATAATAATTAATTTTCTTGCGCAAGAACAGAGAGCTGAGCTCTCCCTTTGCGTGTGAGGCCATATCCGTCTTTATTTTCGATAAGCCCGTTAACGTAGAGTTTAGTAATTCTTTCTCCTACTCTTCCCTGACCGATAGTCAGTTCTCCATTGGTTTCAATTTCTTCCCAAAATGTTTTTTCGAGTTTTCGCAAATGTATTTTTTTGCGCTCTGGGCTCTCTAATTTATGCGTTTGGATAATTTCCAAAATCAGACTATCATATCTATCCATGCCTATCAGGTTTTGGGGTATTTTATATAAATGAATAAAAAGAAATAAAATAAAAGATCAAACTCAACTTCAATGAGCCATAATATGAAAGAAAATTTTGATCAGCGTTTAAAACTAAGCAATCTTAACGATATAATAATGCCCTGTTGATAAATAATAGAATGTGGATAAGTTTATTACACGGCAAACTTCATATATAAGATAGTGTGAATAAGTCCTTAGCGTCGTTTTTACACTAAGAATAACCCGCCTTTTTCGGATATTTAGAAACTATTTTTCCAAAGAACTTGTGCATCTTAATAAAGTCACTTTCTATATCTCCGGAAGGGAAAAATGGCTCTGAAGAAATGATCCATTTCTTTTGATAATCAAAGCCGCACATCACAATGGGCACTTCAGCCTTTAAAGCAATATGATAAAATCCGGTTTTCCATGTGTTTACCTTACTTCGGGTACCTTCGGGAGCTACAGTAATAGCAAAATCATTGATGTTTTCAAAATTCTTAGCCATTTGATCCACCAGGCTGCCTTTAATAGACCTATCTACCGGAAATCCGCCGAGGTTAAGTATTAACCCTTTTATTGGAAATGAAAATAGTTCTTTTTTGGCGATGAACTTCACGTTAAGCTTCATCACCTTTCTCGCTGCCACGCCAACAAAAAAATCAATATTACTGGTATGTGGCGCAACTACCAAAACATATTGTCGTAAACTTTGAGGAATGGGTTTAGAAATATGCCAGCCAGTAAATCGAAACCAGCGAACGCATAACCAGATAAACAATTTGCTAATCATTGCCGCAAAATAAGTGAAATTTTACCAGAATAGTCCGATGCACTTTAAGAATAGGTACTTTTGCAAAACCTTATGTACACAATAATAGATATTGAAACCACCGGCGGCAACAACAAGTCGGGCAGAATCACCGAGATAGCGGCCTTTCTTCACGACGGGCACAAGATGATAGACAAGTTCACTTCGCTTATCAATCCCGGTATTCCGATTCCCCCATTTATCAAAAACCTGACCGGAATATCAGACGAGATGGTTGCTGATGCGCCAACATTTGAAGAAATAGCCAGCGAACTGGACCGCTTTACAGCCAACGCCATTTTTGTTGCTCACAACGTGAATTTTGATTACAGCTTTATAAAAGAAGAATTTCGCCGTATTGGCCGGGATTTTAAGCGAAAGACGCTTTGCACTGTTCAGTTAAGCCGCGCGAGCTTTCCGGGACTCGCATCATACAGCCTCGGAAAAATAACACGCGAACTCAATATCATTCTCGAAAATGCGCACCGGGCAGAGGCCGACGCCTGGGCGACTGTAAAGCTTTTTGAAAAAATAATCCTTAATGAAAGTAATGCGGGTCTCTTTGATGCGCATATCGGACTCCCAAAACCCGAAATCATCAACTCACCGTTCATTACAACAGAGTTCTTAGAAAGCATTCCTGACGAATGTGGGGTGGTACGTTTTTACGATAAGGACGATACACTTATATACATCAAGCGGAGTCCGCAAATTCTAACTGCAATTAGCACCAAACTGCGTCCAAATGAATCAAAAGATTACCAGCAGTTTATCACCGATGTACACCGGATAGATTTTGATGTAACCGGCAGTGCACTTACCGCCCAGCTTATTGAAGCAAACGAAATGCTTAAACATAAGCCCAAATTTAATCATGGTCGATTCTCGATGAAAACACATTTCGCAATTTTCAGTGAAAAAAGCGATGAATACGGAGAAGTTCTGGTGCTGAAACGAAAAAAAGAAGGAAAAAATCCTTTAATGACCTTTGGGAATTTTTATGAGGGACTCGATTTTATTAAAGAATTAGGCCAACAGCAAGATTTTGAATTCCGGCCATCACTTTTCCAAAACAGAAAATCACCTTTCCTAAAACCTGTAAATGGTGCTGCGCATAATCTCAAAAAAGCACTCCTGTCATCAGATTCTTATCTGATAATAGACGAAGCATCAACTGTAAACGAGCGGATGTTGATAATGGTAACAGATGGAATACCGACAGGTTATGGGGTTATTGACGCCCATGCCCCGATTTCAGCTTCTCCCGAAGATATGGTTCAGTACGCTTTCGCGGATTTTCCTGAAATGGAAATGATCGTAAGGTCTTATTTGGGCAAGAATCTCTATGAAAAGGTTATTCCGTTGACATAGTTTCTGATCTGATTACAGTTTTCGAATTGAGAATAAGTGAGCCAATTGACGTATGGTAACTTATGGATTTCGCAGCAGCAATTATATGTAACGTCGGTTTAATAGATTGAAATATAAACGTTTAAATTTTCGTTCAATTACTGTAGTACCTGCAGCACTTTTAAAATCTATCGCGATTACTTCCTTGGCTTGAACTAAGCGCAGTGGACTAATTGCCAACGTTAATCCGGCTTCGTGAATTTATTACTGTTAAATAGCGATGCAGTGCTGTAGGCACGACAGTTATTTTAACCACGGGTTTACGCCCTTCGGTTGTGGAGAACGCTTTGCTAAGTTTAACCCGTGGATTAAAAGAACAAATCACAAAAGTGCCATCGGCACGACAGTTATTACTCATTTCGTCAATCACAAGGCAAAGGAAAACCCCTGTATCCCGATCGCATTAGGTGAGGATTATGTTTAAAACCAAAACTTGTGTAGCGTAAAAACTCTCGTACCTACGATTGAAATGAGACCGTATGGTCGGCACTTTTAAAATCACTCACGCTTTAATCCTTGGGTTAAAACCCAAGGCTAAAATAACTGTCGTCCTTACAGGACTGCAAAAATATCCGAATTAGTTTTTGGATTCAATGTTTTCACAACAATCCACATTCTGCATGGCGCATTGTTCCGAATTGCGTATCGTTACCTACAGAAATCAATCGCTTTTCCGCGATAAGGTGAATGCTGCGGAGCGAATGTAGTGAAGCAAAGATCATTGTCCTCATCCAAAATCTCCTAAAAATAAAAAAGCGCAAAGATTGCCCACTAATGTGAACAATCTTTGCGCCTCTAAGCACTTCGTAAAGCAGAACTTATTGCTTCACCACTTTTCGTGTAAACATATCGCCATTCAGCATTGTAACTACCATTTGGTAAATACCTGCATTTAGCTGATTTACAGAAAAAGAGTTCAAATTTCCATCTTGTATAAAACAAATTCTACCTGATATATCAAACATTTTAATCTGCGAAACGGGCTGATCAAGATTGCTTAAAGTGATGTTACTGGAAAATGGATTTGGATAAACGACAATTTCAGCGTAAGCATCAGCATGCGCAAGTCCTGTAGCAAAATCAGCTGTAACAGGTATAGAATAGCTCGCACCGTTTACAGCATTTGAGGTAAAGTTTAGCATAGCTTCAAGGTCTTCAGAATTGCTTGTAGCACTACACGATACCGGTAATGAAACACTCTCACCAGGATTGATAACAAGGTTTCCGGGTGCACCATCCACAAAGTCAAAACTAGCTGTAGAATTGTCAGCCAATTCTAAATTAGTTATGGTGATAAAACGCTCACCGTAATTGGTCATTACAACGTTATAAACTTCATCGCCTGTAGCCGCTACATCACCAAAATAAACCGCTTCGGTAGAAAGGGCTATATAACCAACATTTGGACGGTTTTCTACCAATCGCAAATTGTAAATTCGGTCTATAAACTGGGGATAATCCACAAATGGATTTCTATTATTTTGCAAGGCAAAAATGTCGTTATTCCGATTTACATCCACTTCATCAGGCGGAAACAAGGCGCACCATTCGCGAAGATCTTGCTCTTGTGTAGCAGTTAAAAACCCGCCGTAATTTTGGTAGCGCAGTAAAAAATACAATATCGCCCGGGCTGATTTACCTTTCTGTGCATCGCGTGGTTCAAAAACAGTAATTCCATTTTCGTCAGTACCCAGTTTACTTCCACCCATTTGCCAAGTAATGTTATTCACCGCATTTCCGAAGGCATAGCTGCCGCGTGTAGCATTGGCATCAACATCAGTAACATATAAATGGTGCATATCCGATACCATTGGCGAAGCACTATTGAAATTGCCTTGCGGAAAGGTGTGTTCGGTATTTAAATTGAATGAGCTTTGGGCATTCTGTCTACTTGTATATCCCACGGCATCGGTGCCCAAATATACGCGTGTAATTCTATTTTCGGCGCTACCCTGCCCATTAACTCTTTGGTTATCATACTCCATAAACATTTTATCGCGTGCACCGCTATAGCCAAAATCCTGGTAATTATCATCCAAAAATTCATGAAAAGCAGTTTCCAGATTCTCATCCAATAAATTGTGGGTAGCACCGTAATATGTGCCCGGATAAACACAATCGCCCAGCAAATCTAGTGACACAGCTCCGCGATTACCACTTGTGCTTATCACCATTTCACTATTGTGAACAATATTGTGAATCGGTTTAAAAACAAGGAAAAACGAAGCGGTTTCGTTTGCTGCTAAAGTTGCAGGGTATATATTTACATAAAATGGTGACGAATTGTAAACATCAAAAAACTGTGGTTCATAAACGTCAACCTCCTCATTCGTGAGATTTGTAATTTGAACTATTACGCTGTCCATATCGCCATAAGTAATAGTACCAAATGAAATTTGGTCAGAGTCAAGCTCTACTGATTGTGCACTTGCAACAAGTCCACAAAAGAGCATTAATCCAATAAAAAAGTAAATTTTTTTCATTCTTCTATTTTTTGTAAAAATATTAAATTATTATGCCCGCTGGCTAATAGCATCGTGAATGCGCAATACCTGGGGAATAATCAACGTTTTTCCATCATTGTCAATTTGATAATCTGATAGTTTTAGCTTATCTCCGTCTGACCATTGCGCTGCCATGCGATCGAGTACTTGATTTTCAGTTACGCCATCGCGTTTCATCACCCTGCTTATTCGCACATCCTTAGGTGCAGTAACCAGAATTACACCGTCGAGCGATTTATACAAACCTGTCTCAAAAGTTATAGCAGCCTCTTTAAGTACGTAAGGCATTGACTCGCTTTTAGAAATCCAAAGATCAAAAGCATCGGCGACAGCCGGATGAACGATAGCGTTTAACTTTTCGCGTAAAGCCTCATCTTTAAAAACCCTGACGGCAAGAAATGGGCGATTTGCCTGTGACCCCGAATAGGCAGATTCACCAAAAGCATCAATTATCTGCTTTCGAACCTCTGCACTGGAATTTAAAATCTCTCTGCCCTCCAGATCGGCATTGAAAACGGGCACTCCAAGCGACTCAAAAATTTTAGCTACCAGCGACTTACCAGCACCAATACCGCCGGTAAGGCCAATAACCAATGGTTTAGACATTTTATTTTCGAACGAGTTCTTGCTCATTTGCCACACCACTTGGCGAAATAGCAGATTTTTCAATTTTGAGCTTCGAAGAACCTGTGTCTATGATTACTACCGTATCTAATACTTCGGTCACTTTTCCATGTATTCCGCCAATGGTTACTATTTGTGTGCCCTTGCCTAATGCTTCGCGAAATTTCTTTGCTTCTTTGGCTTTTTTAGCCTGTGGTCTGATCATAAAAAAATAGAAGATTGCAATAATAGCAACCCAAAATAAGAGACTCATGTAAGATGTACCTTCACCCATAGTTATATATTTATTTGTTTAGTTTAATTGATTAATTATTCATTTTCATATTGTCGGGAACGACAATATTTGATTTGATATACAGCATCGTTGCTGCCGGCATGGCATTGGTTGCCACCGAAATTGTAATCGTCTGCTCGCCCCACTTATTGTCGCTATTAAACTCTACATCAATTTCGCCACCTTCTCCCGGCATAATCTTACCTGTAGGATAGCTACGCGGAATGGTGCAACCACAAGAACCTGTTACAGCGCTTATCACCAGAGGAGCATCACCGGTATTCTCAAATTTGTAAATATAGTTTAACACCTCGCCCTGTGTAATTTTTCCGGAGTTATATTCGGTTTCCTCAAACTCGATTTTCGGCATCTTTGTTTTCTTTCCATTAAGCGTCGCTGGATTGTCTATAACGTCGGTGCCAATAGATCGGTCGGTCGTTTTTGTATCACAAGCAACTAAAACAAAAGTGGCAAAGAGAAATAAGAAAATGTACTTTTTAGTTGATAAGCCCACGTCCTATTTTTTTTATTGTTCCTTCTTCGGTCATTTCTGAAAAGAGCTTGTCGAGAATACCGTTTATAAAGGTATTGCTCTTAGGCGTACTGTAGTATTTCGAAATTTCGATGTACTCATTAAGCGTTACCTTCATGGGTATCTGCTTAAACTCACGTGCTTCGCTGAGTGCCATTTTCATTAAAATAACGTCCATTAAAGCAATACGTTCTATTTCCCAATTGTCTGTAGCCGCCTTTATTAAGGCCATGTGCTCATCGTTCTGAACCAGTGTTTTTCTAAAAAGTGCTTTCACAAATGCCTTTTCATCTTCGGGTTCTTTCCACAGCGGCAATAAGGGAGTAAACTCGTCAGACTCCTTTGTAAACGATTTAAACGTTTTAATCGCCATAGAGGCAACAATGTCTAAGTCGTCTATCCAAAAAATACTTTTTTCTTCAAAGAAATATTGAAGTGATTCGTGGTTTATAAGGTGGCGCTTAAACAAGCGAATTATTATCTCTTTATCTGCCTCGTAATCATTTTCTTCGGCAGCCATATACTCTTTGTACTCTTCGGTTTCTATCAGCGCGCGATAGATTCTACGGATCAGCTCTCCTTCGCCCATCCAATTTACTTTGGACTTTTCGGCCACAGTCTGCAAAGCTTTGTTTTCATCTAATTGCTTGAGCAATTTATTGTCTACAAAGCGCATGTTTGGGTTAATATCCTCTTCTGTGGCAAGTCTTTTTTTCTTGCCTTCTTCTATTTTAGCTTCCGCTACGCCTCGTACTTCCATCATAATAAGCATAAGAAAAAGATACATATCGTACATTTTCTGAATGCTGTGAAAGAGTTCTTTTTCAGCTCGAGAAATATTATTGTCTTTAGACTGCTCGTAGGCGTAGATTGCCTGCAAAATTTTAATTCTCAAATGACGGCGATTCAACATGCCAGTGGGGGGATCGGGATTAGGTTAAAATTATAAAAGCTTATCGTTTGGCTCTAACTGTTTGCATGGCGTTAATACGTGCCTGCGCCATTTTTATTGCCACAGCATTGGCCGGTTCGTTGTTGCTACGCGATTCTTCGAGCACTGCTCTGGTAACTTCGTAAATATGTTCTGTTTTTCGATAGGCGTCTTCGCGATTATAGCCAATTACTTCAGAGTAGCAGTTTATGATACCTCCTGCATTAATCAAAAAGTCAGGTGCATAAACTATTCCTCTATCCATAATCATGGCTGCGTGTCGATTTTCATCTTCTAACTGATTATTTGCCGCTCCGGCTATAACATTGCATTTTAATCTGGATAGTGAGTCATCGTTTAGCGTTGCACCAAGTGCGCAAGGAGCATAAATGTCCATATTCTGATCATAAACGCTATCGGGATTCACTACCTCAACATTAAACTCTTCAGATACCGCTTTTAATCTGGCTTCGTAAATATCACTCACCGCAATGATGGCACGCTCTTCGTAAAGCAATTTAATAAGGTTATAGCCAACATTTCCTACACCCTGCACCATTATTTGCTTGCCTTCTAGGCTATCGCTACCAAAAGCAAATTTTGCGGCAGCCTTCATTCCCATGTAAACACCGTAAGCAGTAACCGGCGATGGATCTCCACCTCCACCTCTGCTTTCGGGCAAACCGGAAACATATTCGGTTTCTTCGGCTACGTATTCTATATCGCGTGTAGTTATTCCCACATCTTCGGCGGTAATATATTTGCCGTTAAGGCTCTCAACAAACTGGCCAAAACGGCGCATCAATGCCTCACTCTTATCTTTATGCGGGTCGCCAATTATTACAGCTTTACCCCCACCCAGATTCAAACCAGAAATGGCCGATTTAAAAGTCATACCACGAGAAAGGCGCAAAACATCTTTCAAAGCCTCGGCTTCATTTTTATACGCCCACATACGGGTTCCACCCAAGCTGGGGCCTAAAACCGTATTGTGAACAGCAATAATAGCTTTCAAGCCAGTGTCGGGATCGTTACAAAACAAAACCTGCTCGTGATCCATAGTTGCCATTTGCTCAAGCGGACCAGCTACCTGAGTAGCATTTTTAACTTCATTAGTTTCAAACATTGGCTTAAAAATGATGTTAGATAAAGAAATAATTAAATGTAGATTTGCAATCTCTTCTGGTAAATTCTGCACAAAAGTACATTTTTTTAATGACCACGAGGGGTGGTATAAAAGCAAATTATCTTAAATGAGAGCACTCGCTCATCTCAATAAATATCTTTGGCATTATAAATGGCAAATTATTTTGGGTACGGTATTCATTATCGCCTCAAACCTGTTTGCTATTTATGCGCCCCGAATGATTCGTGAGGCTTTTGATCTGATTACCGAATCGCTGGATACGTATAATACTGGCAATGTGTCTGATTTTGCGCTAAAGCTTCCATATAGCGTATCGTTTATATTCGATTTATTCAATATTAGCACAACACGATTTACTGATATTAACTCTGTTTCCGGCCTTACAAAAGCCATTACCAGCCTCTCTATTTTATTGGCCATTTTATATCTTGTAGCCTCCTTATTTAAAGGTATTTTTTTATTTTTTACCCGTCAGACTATTATTATCATGTCGCGATTGATAGAGTTTGACCTCAAAAATGAAATTTTTGATCAATACCAACGCTTGAACCTTGCATTTTATCGCCGCAACAAAACCGGAGATTTAATGAACCGGATAAGTGAAGATGTAAGCCAGGTGCGCATGTATCTAGGGCCGGCTATAATGTACACGCTCAACCTGGTCGTGCTTAGTGTTTTGGCCATATGGGCTATGCTTAGCGTAAATGTTGAGCTTACCTTATACGTACTTCTTCCACTACCCGTTTTATCGGTTTCTATTTATTACGTAAGTACTTTAATAAATAAGCGAAGTGAAAAAGTACAGCGTCAGCAATCGCATTTAAGCACCTTGGTGCAAGAGGCTTTTTCGGGTATCCGTGTTTTAAAGGCATTTAACCGCCAAAAGTCAACCCAGGAAAACTTTGCCAAAGAATGCAATACATATAAGGTAGATTCTCTTCGGCTTGTTAAAGTAGATGCACTGTTTATGCCTGCCATCATATTGCTTATTGGTATGAGTACCATCATTACCATTTACGTGGGTGGCCTTAAGGCGATAAATGGAGAAATTACCATTGGGAATATTGCCGAATTTGTAATTTATGTAAACATGCTTACCTGGCCTTTCGCTTCTGTGGGCTGGGTTACATCGCTTGTGCAGCGCGCTGCGGCATCGCAAAAGCGGATTAATGAATTTTTGCATATTGAGCCCGAAATTAGAAACCCGAAAGAGGCAGCTGATGAAATTAAAGGAAAAATCGCTTTTGAAGATGTAAGTTTTGTGTATCCCGATAGCGGAATTAAGGCTTTGCGAAATGTGAGCTTTGAAATAAATAGCGGCGAAACGCTTGCTATTATTGGAAGAACAGGATCTGGAAAAAGCACCATCGCCAATTTAATTTGTAGAAATTTTGATGTTACATCGGGTAGGTTGCTTATTGACAACGAGCCAATTGAGAAAATAAACCTCAACAGCCTCCGCAGCAACATTGGCTATGTACCACAAGATGTTTTTCTTTTCAGCGATACCATTGCAAATAATATTGCATTTGGACTTAGCAGCGACGAAAACGTGAGGCAGATGGTAGAGATGGCGGCCGAAAACGCTTATGTGAAACACAATATTGAAGAGTTTCCGAAGAAATTTGAAACGATGCTCGGTGAGAGAGGAATAAATCTCTCGGGCGGACAAAAGCAAAGGGTAAGCATTGCGCGGGCAATAGCCGGTAAGCCACAAATTTTGATTTTCGACGATTGCTTGTCGGCAGTTGACACTGAAACAGAAGAAATTATCCTAAGCAATCTCAAGAAAATCATGGTCAATAAAACGACTGTGCTAATAAGTCACAGGGTTTCTACGGTTAAAATGGCCGATAAAATTTTGGTTTTAGATGAAGGTGCAATCATAGAATCAGGTACACACGATGAGCTTCTTTCCAAAAAAGGAACCTATGCCGAGCTTCATCTAAAACAGCTTAGCGAAGAGCGAAAAGTAGAGCAGGATTAGGTAAAACCAGAACTAATTTTCTGTTTTTCACGCCTTTTCAGCCGTTATTTACAAGTAATTGTATATTTGCCGTAGTTCTATTTAACAAAAACTATAATTTAAAGATTAAGGGATGTCAACAGAAAATGAAAATTCAGGCAGAGACGATGTGTATTCAAAAGCGGTAAGAGCAGGTAAGAGAACCTACTTTTTTGATGTTAAATCTACCCGTGGCAAAGACCTCTACCTAACTATTACCGAGAGCAAACGCCAGTTTAGCGAAGATGGAAAACAATCTTATGAAAAGCATAAACTGTTTTTGTACAAGGAAGATTTCGACAAATTTGCTGATGGATTTGAAGAGGCTTTAGAAAAAATAAGAGCATTGCAAGAAGCCGATAATGAATACATCGATCCTGCAAATCAAAGTGATAACTACAATGACGATGAGATGGTAGAATCTGAAGAATTCACGAATGTTGATTTTGACGATTTAGAGCGCGAATAAGCGCTCCACTTCCTCCTCCATAAAATGCAGTGCGATCGTGAGACAATTGCACTTCATGCTGCCAATTATAAGCCAGATTAAAATCCTTCCCTTGCACTTTAAAGGTGCAAGATGGCATATCTATTTTAAAAATTTTGAAGAAACAGTATCTGGAGTCGAGCTATTTACTATCAAGCATTTCGATTATCTCAATATCTTTTACTTTTTCCGCGGTTTTTATTCTGGCCTTGAGGTTTATTGCCTTGAGGGCGCGCGCTTCGACCCCTGTTTTGCGATGCTCCTTTTGTAGGTTCCTGATTTGGCCCCGGCTCATATCCTTCCACAATCTCGGCAGGCATACGCTCACCGATTAGTTTTTCGATACTTCGCAAAAATTCTACCTCATCAAAATTTACCAGCGATATGGCATCGCCACCTGCTCCCGCTCTGCCTGTACGACCTATGCGGTGCACATAATCTTCGGGCACATTGGGCATTTCGTAGTTGATAACATGCGGTAAAAGTGGAATGTCAAGACCTCGTGCTGCAATATCGGTAGCTACCAATACGCGAATTTCTCCTGCTTTAAAACCAGCCAGCGCCTTGGTGCGGGCGTTTTGGCTTTTATTTCCATGAATAGCTGCGGAAGAGATGTCGGCTTTGTCTAACTTCTCGCTAAGCCGGTTTGCGCCGTGCTTGGTACGCGTAAATATCAATACTTGCTGCCAGTTACCATCTTTAATCAGTTCAATGGTGAAATCTGTTTTCTTGGCTTTATCAATCCGATAAACTTTTTGGTTGATTATCTCTACCGTTGTATTTTCGGGGGTGGCTTCTACTAATACGGGGTGATGCAAAAAAGTATTGGCCAGTTTTTTAATGTCCTTTGAAAAAGTTGCAGAAAAAAGCAGATTTTGACGTCGTTCAGGCAGCAGTTTCAGAATGCGCTGAATATCGCGCAAAAACCCCATATCGAGCATTCTGTCAGCCTCGTCAAGAACAAGTATTTCTACTTTCGCAAGACTCAAAAGACCTTGATTTTGAAGATCTAACAACCTACCGGGTGTGGCCACAAGGATATCAATTCCGGCGCGCAGCCTGTTTGCTTGCGGGTTTTGATTCACTCCTCCGAAAATCACGGTTGACCGGATGTCGCTTTGCTTGCTATAGTTCACAATATCATCTTGCACCTGAGCAGCAAGCTCGCGTGTAGGTGTAAGAATGAGTGCGCGAATTGGCCGGTTGCGCATCGTTTGTCCGCGTTCCAGAATTTGGATCATCGGTAGCGCAAAGCCGGCCGTTTTTCCAGTTCCTGTTTGGGCCGAAGCCAAAATATCTTTGCGCTCCAGTACCAGTGGTATAGCCTTAACCTGAATTGGTGATGGTTCGGTATAGCCGATATCAGAGACGGCTTTTATTAAATTATCTGTTAATCCTAATGATTTAAATGTCATATTTTTATTTGAGTAATAGTTGATATTTGGCAAAAATGCCAAATGAAATTTACAAGGCTGGTTTAGCTTCGTATTTGGTTAAACCCGATATTCAGCTTTTTTTCAAAGTATCTGAGTTGTTTTACCTCGGGCGAAGTAACAATGGCAAGTGAGATTCCTTTTTTACCCGCTCTGGCTGTCCTTCCGCTTCGGTGGGTGTAATATTCTGGGCTTTCGGGAAGCTGAAAATGCACTACGTAAGACAAGCCTTCTACATCTATTCCGCGGGCAGCGAGATCAGTAGCAACGAGTATTTGCAGAGATTCATTCTTAAAGGCACGCATTACCTTGTCGCGCTCTTTTTGCAATAAATCGCCCTGAATAGCGCCGGCCGGAATATTTCGTGCTATTAATTGCTTTTCTAATTTGCTTACGGCTGCTTTGGTTTTGCAAAAAACCACACCACGATCTCCTTTCTGGGCTTTTAAGAACTGAATGAGGATTGGTAGTTTTTCAAATTCGTCGCAAATCAAAAACTGATGCTCAATATTTTTATTCACCACATCGCCCGAGCTCACTTCTATTTTATGTGCGTCGGCTGATAAGTGTTGATTTACAATTTGCTTTATACCATCTGGCATTGTAGCCGAAAAAAGCCATTTATTCTTTGCGTTTTTCGAAAAATCAAGAATTTGGTCAAGCTCCTTCTTAAAACCCATGCTAAGCATTTCGTCTGCCTCATCAAGCACAACAGTGCGCACATAAGATAGATCTACTGCATTCCGGTTTACTAAATCAATTAACCTTCCCGGAGTGGCCACGATTATATGCGTTGGCCTCTTTAAGGCTTCTATTTGCAGATCAATCTTTGCTCCTCCATACACGGACTCCGTAAAAATCTTATCGGTATATTTCGTAAATTTAAAAAATTGCTTTGCAACCTGCTGGCTTAATTCGCGCGTAGGACACAGCACGAGAGCCTGCACTTTACTTTTAGAAGGATCTATATTTTGCAATAGCGGCAAACCATAGGCAGCGGTTTTTCCGGTACCTGTTTGCGCTTGACCAACAAGATCAGTTTCACCACCTAATAACAATGGAATTACTTGCTCTTGAATGGGGGTTGGCGAAGTAATTTTCATTTCGGTAAGCCCTTTCGCCAATTGAGGGTTTACACCGAGGGTAATAAAATCTGTCAATACATGCAATTTAGCGTACAAAAGTAGCTTTTTTAAAGCAAGACAGCTAAAAAATCTTTGATCCGTTCAATTGACGTACTTTTGCAAAAAATTTCAGGTTGGCCTTTCGGCGAATATTGAAACGATAAGAGTAAGAAACAATGAGCACGCTTTGGCAAAAAATGACCCAGGAAGAAATCAAGAAGAAAATCTTTGGGGCACTTGATAATAATGTAGATTATGTAAAAGAGACCATTCTTGGTTTGCCGGCCTCCTATCTCGACGATAAAGTATTTAATCAGGATGCCTCTTTCTTAAAGAATTCGCCTTTTATGTCAACGCTTGTTCATAACCCAAACCATATTGGCTGTCACACACTTGGCAAATCAGAACATTTCTTTGCGGGCACACATGTTATTGAGCGTGAGGTCATTGAAATGTGCGCCGTGGATATTTTAAAAGGTGAGCCCAACCAGCAGGATGGATATATAGCTTCTGGAGGTACCGAGAGCAATATGCAAGCGGTTTGGATTTTTAGAAATTACTTTATGCAAAAGCATGGCGCAAAAAGAGAAGAAGTAGCCATTCTTTGTAGCGAAGACAGCCACTACTCATTCGATAAGGCTGCAAATATTCTTGCCGTTGGCATTCAAAAAATTAAGGTTGATACAGATACTCGCAAAATAAGCGAGGAAACTGTTCTTGAAGCAATTAAAGAAGCTCAAGCCAAAGAATTTAAGTATTTTATCGTGATCGGAAATATGATGACGACCATGTTCGGCTCGGTTGACAATATTGACACTTACATATCAGCCTTCGAAAAAACCGGCTTGCCTCACAAAATTCACATTGACGGGGCTTACGGTGGATTTTACTATCCCTTTACAGAAAACACCGGTCGACTGACTTTTGAAAATGAGCATATAACTTCATTTACATTAGATGCACATAAAATGGCGCAGGCTCCCTACGGAACCGGAATTTTCCTGATTCGGAAAGATTATATTCAGTACGCCAATACCAGTTCTGCGAGTTATGTAGAGGGCGAGGACTTCACAATGATCGGAAGCCGCTCCGGAGCCAATGCCATTGCTGTGTGGATGATTCTTATGAAAAACGGTCCGTTTGGCTGGCAGGAGAAGGTTTATATCCTTCAAAAGCGAACCCGCTGGATGTGCAAAGAACTCAAAGCCCTTGGGATTGAATTTTACAGTCATCCACAATCAAATATTATCACTATTAAAAGTGGAAGTCTGAGCGCAGAGATTGCTACAGAATTTGGCTTGGTACCAGATAATCACCGGAACCCGAAATGGTTTAAAATTGTGATTATGGATCACGTGACGATTGAGAAGTTAATGCCGCTGATATCCCGAATTAAAGAGTCTCAAAAGACTGTATAACTGATTATTAGCAACTTCTACCTACAGTCTTTCTTTAATTTAAAGAGCTAAAAACCAGGTTTCTGACTATTGTTAGCAATGCTATCGGTCAATCCATTCTTTAAACAGGCGGGTTTTTTCGCGACTCAAAACAATATCGGCGTTATCGCAGTGCTTTAACCATATTTTCAATCGGCTGTTTGAATAGCTTACCATCTTCTCTATTCCTTCAAAACGCGAGATGTACTGACGGTTTAGCCTAAAGAACATTTCCGGATCGAGCAAATTCTCAAGTTGCTCCAGACTAAAATCAACCAAAAAATTCTTGCCATCCTCATTTTTTAAATAGGTGGCTCTATTTTCAGAATAAGCAAACACGATATCTTCAGTGTTAACAGCAACAATTTTATCGCCTATTTTTGAAATAAAACGCTGCTTGTATTTGTTTTCATAGTCGGTTTTAGTCGTAATATAGCGCTGATTGCTGCCTTCAGGCCATTTTGGTTTCGAGAAATGGGTTTCATACTTCTTTAAGGCCTTTTCAAGCTCTTCCTTTTCAATAGGCTTTAAGAGATAATCTACACTGTTTAACTTAAATGCTCTTAGTGCATATTGATCGTAAGCAGTGGTGAAAATCACAGGTGAGCTTACTTCAATTTTTGTAAAAATCTCAAAACTAAGACCATCAGCGAGATGGATATCCATAAATATTAAATCCGGATTTGGATTATCCTTTATCCATTCTACCGCATCTTCCACCGATTCAAGCGCACCATGCATAAAGGCATTAGGAAGTAAATCCTTTAGAATTCGGCGCAATTTCTTGGCAGCCTGCTCTTCGTCTTCTATAATTAATAGATTCATTCGCTATTGAGTAAGGGGATTGAAACACTAAAATACCCGTCTTTTTCGCTTATCTCAACTTCTTCATCGGTAAAGAAACGGTATCGTTCAGTAATATTATTTAAGCCAATTCCAGAGACTTCACCAGGGAAATCGCGCTTTTGAAGGTTGTTTCTAACCATTAGCCTATTGTCCGATTTTACAACCTCAATCAACAATGGACTTTTGGCAGTAGCCGTATTGTGCTTTACTGCATTCTCTAAAAGCAGCTGCAGCGAAAGTGGTGGAATTAATAAATTCACCGAAGTATCCACTTCAATTTCATACCGCAATTTATCACCAAAGCGGATTTTCTGTAGCTCCAGGTAATTCTTAGCAAACTTTAATTCATCATTTAAACTAACTATTCTTTCATCTTGAACATCAAGAACATATCTGTATATTCCCGAAAGCTTTTCAATGAATGCATTGGACTTATCGGCATCTTCATACACCAAATTGCTAAGCACATTAAGTGAGTTGAAAAGAAAGTGTGGATTGAGCTGATCTTTCAAACTTTGATATTGCCCTGCAAGCCGTTCAGTTTTCATTTTCTCCGATTCTATTGCCGCCTGCCTCCACTCAAAAAAGAAAGCTCGGCTTGTAAAGAAAAAAGTAAAGCCCAGCGCTATCAATATGGGCAATCTGGTGCTTCGTACCAATCCTCCCCAATTCATACTGTCAATAGTGAGATACTTCCACACAAATAGCGCAAAAATGGTTGAGAGAATAAAACTGACCACAAAAGAGTAAGTAACTACTAAGGTGAGGTCGAGAACCAGCCGTTTAAACGGAGCTTCCAGCCAAGAGAATTGACGACCCGAAAATTCAATTAGCAAATTTATACCTCCGCTGAGCAATGCCGCCACAAGAAAAGAGTAGAGAAAATAATCGAGCAAAAAGGTTTTAATCCAAATAGTTGTCGCTTCAAAACCAGGACTAAAATAAAGACAGATTACAAGCGCAAGAAGCACATTTGTCAACAAGAACCTGGCGAATCTGCGATAACTGTAAACTTGTTTCATTTGACTTACGAATGTAGTTTATAAAACGATTGAACGCTTGAAGAAATTTAAAAAGGGTGCGGCGTTGCGCACCCTTTGTTTATTTCAATTGCAGGCTGCTGCCACTTCCATCGCTACATCTTTACCCCAGCGTGGCTCAAAACCATCTGGAGTTTCATTTTCAAATAGCTCAAGACTCCTCCCTGCCAGCGCGCATGCTTTGGTAGGCTCAGACCCAAAAAACTGCGCCACTCCCAATTCGTTTCGCGCCATCATTGCAGCTGCACGCGGATTTTGGGGATCCATCTGCATAGCCTTGCCATAATGCTGGGCTATCATTGGACTATATTTTTGTCCGCGCGTGGACGGATCAACCACCATTTTTGCTGTTAGCGCATATCCACGCAGCACCTCCAACTCAACGTTTTTCGGGCTTATTCTCTCAGCTGCATCAATATGCTCCATAGCCTTATCGGCAAGCTGGTCGCGCTCTGCGCTATCTTTTACACGAAAGCTCTGATTAATAAGCGATAGCGCGGCGTAATAATCGGGTAAATACTCCCCATCGCCTGCTGCGGCTATTCTGGTAAAAGTATTGGCCGTTGCGGTAAAATCGGCGGCGGTTTGCGCTTCTGCGAATGCGGTCATTGCCTGCCCCATCGCTTTTTGATAAGTTGGGCTTTGCGCCGAAAGGGTTAGTGTGAAAAAGAATAATACGAGTACTGATAATTGATTTTTCATAATTGATAAGTGTTTGATTTTTAATTGTTATAGATTATTTAATTGATTTGCTTCTTTATGCTTTGAAATTGTCCAGAAAACACCCACAAAAAGGAATCTGGCTGCTGGCTGCCCTTGCGCCATACTTTGAAACTTTCCGTTTTCATCGGGCTGATTTGCGTAGGTGTATCCAAAAATATTCTCACGACCCAGCACATTATTGCACGCCACATGTACTATCAGGTTTTGTTTCCACAAATAGCTCCAGTTTACCGAAAGGGAGGCATAACAAGGAGATACCGACTCCATTTCGCCTATTAGGTTTTGATCGTCGTAAGTGTATCCGCTATTCCATGAAAATGTAGCCCCGGGCAGCGACTTCCAATCGGCTATCCAATATTTCCCAACGACAGATAGGTTGTGCTTTGGCGCGAATGATGGCTGCACCTCAGTTTGGAAGCCTTCGTATTGCCGACGACTATCAACGAAACTATAAGTAACCCAAAAATCGGTGTTTTTGAAAGTTGTTCTATCTCTATAAAACAGATCAAATCCATTGGCATAACCCTGACCCTGTGCCCGGTAGCCATTTTCGGTTTTTACCGCGAGTTGGGAATAAGATTTTAGATAACCCTCTATTCTAAAAATGCGATCATCTGATCCGTGCTGAAAACTCAGTTGAAGATGTCCGGCTTCTTGATCTGCAATATTTCCCGAAAGGAGCTGAATATTTTCATTCTGATTCTGGCTAAAAATTCCGGCAGCCACAGAAATTATACCCTGCTTGTAAGGTCTGAAAGCTGCTGCAACACGTGGCTCGAGTTTAAATTCATTATTAAGAGAACCATAATTTCCCCGCAAGCCACCGCGAATTGATAATGACGTGGAGGCAAACCACTCAACTTCTGCAAAAAGAGCCGATCTGATATCTTCGAAATCATTCGATAAATCCAGAACTTTGTCGGCAGATTTATAATCGCGCACCATTACTTCCGCTCCACTTTTTAGCTTTAAAGCATCTGTAAAATAGTGGGTTAGCTTTTGCTTAACATGAAAAAGACGGTTATCTGTCTGATATTTATTAGAGTCTATTTCCAGATTATCGGTATTGAGGCTAAGCGACATACCGCCTTCAGAAATCCACTTTTCAGCTATAATTTTCTTATAAGAAGCATTTCCAAACCCAAAAGTATTGTTGATGGCAATGCGCTGTCCTCTGCCTTCTTCGCCGGGCTGTGGTTGCCAAATAATGAGTTGACTTCCCGACATCTGCAAAAACCCCTTCACCATTCCCTCATTACCCAATTTATGTCTGTAAAGAGCCTGGCCCTGTAGCGTACGTGGAGCCAGTTCAAAATCAAAATTTTGCCTAATAAGCTCCTGGTAAGGATTTAAGTCCGTATAAGCCAGTTCAGCCGAAATTGATTGTTTTTCACCTACCAAAGTACTTGCAGCCGATAAACCTACTGACATAAACGACAAATCTGTTTGGTTTCGAACCGGTTCATCAATCGTTTCGAGCGCCAACACTGATGATAGCGCTCCACCATACTCGGCCGAATAGCCACCTGTGCTGAAAAAAGTTCCTTTAAAAAGTGCGGCATTGAATCGATTTCTGGTAGGCAACCCCGATGTTGTTGAGCCGTATGCGTTGCCAACGCGCAGGCCATCAAAGAAAATGGCCGTTTCTGACGCATCACCGCCTCGGACAAATAGCCTTCCATCATTCGCTACGGTGGCAGTACCAGGTAAGGTATTCAGCGCACCTGTAATATCGGCCAGCGCACCGGCTGTCGTAACCACATCAAGTGGTTTCATAACCATTGATGAAGCTTTGTCGCTAACATCAATGGTACCTGCAGTGATGGATACCGCGCTAAGTTCATTGACTTTTTCAGTTAAACGAAACACTATTTTTTGAGAAGGATCTGTAACAAACTGCTCTTTCGGCTCAAAACCAATGCATGTAGCAACTACAATCAGGCTATCTGTTTGAGCGCTTTTAAATGAAAATAGTCCATTGGCTCCTGTAGTTCCCCCATCGTAAGTACCTTTTAAATAAACATTTACGCCGGGAAGCGGATTACCTTGTTTTGAACTTACATTTCCCGAAAGGGTAACTTGCGCATAGTTGGTGGCGGCAGCAAAAAGGAAGAAAAACAGTGTTAAAAGGCGCATATAATTTGATTTGACGATTCAAATATGCCCTGCTTCTCCGCGGTTTAAAAAATAAATTTACTGAATGTACTTATTTTATGACTGAATCAACAAAATAGGAGTTTCGGCTGTTGGTGAAATAATCATTATATCTGGGACGAATGTAAAGAAAGTGCTAACTATGTGCCCTGAATTAATGCTTTATATTAAATTGAGATTATGAGAGAAGCAATCCGCTTTACGCTTTTTGTTGTTATCATTTTTGCCCTTATTTCTGCAACTTTAAAGTGGCCGCTCTACGGATTTATCGGAATATTTGTGGTTATTCTGGCCATAGGTCTTTACGACATCAATCAAAAAAGTCATACCATTCTACGCAATTTCCCTGTTATTGGCCACATGCGCTATCTACTGGAAATGATTAGCCCCGAGATTCATCAATACTTTATTGAAAGCGATACCGATGGTAAACCAATAGACAGAAATCACCGAACATATATTTACTCTCGTGCAAAGCTCGAAAGAGACACCCATCCATTTGGCACACAGCTAAATGTGAATGAAGATAATTACAAATGGATGCAACACAGTATTTACCCTGCCGCTCGCTTAAGCTCACCACCGCGCATAAGAGTAGGTGGCTCAAAGTGCACCCAACCATATTCGTCGAGTATTTTCAATATATCGGCAATGAGCTATGGGTCATTGAGCAAAAATGCCATTGAGGCTCTAAACAAAGGCGCTAAAGCAGGAAGTTTTTTTCACAATACGGGCGAAGGAGGAATTTCTGCATTTCACCTTAGTGGGGGCGATCTGGTTTGGGAAATCGGAACAGGCTACTTTGGCTGCCGCACGGAAGACGGGCATTTTAACCCCGAAAGGTTTGAGAAAAACGCAAACAGACCGGAAGTGAAAATGATTGAAATCAAAATTTCGCAAGGCGCCAAACCCGGACATGGCGGAGTACTGCCGGCTGCAAAAAACAATGAAGAAATCGCGGAAATCCGTGGTTTGAAACCGCATACAGATGTACTATCGCCTCCAGGTCACTCGGCATTTAGTGATGCATATGGACTTTTGCAATTCGTGCAGCAACTTCGAGAATTATCAAATGGGAAGCCCATTGGCTTTAAACTTTGCATAGGAAGCAAAGATGAGTTTGATGACATATGCAAAAAGATGGTGGAAACTGGAGTAAAACCCGACTTTATCACCATAGATGGATCAGAAGGTGGTACCGGTGCCGCACCGATTGACTTTTCCAATTACGTGGGTATGCCGTGGGAACAAGGTTTGATTTATGCCGTAGATACCCTGCGTGGCTATGATTTAAAGAAAGATATTCGCGTATTGACAGCCACCAAGATTATTACCGCATTCGATGTTTTTAAAGCGCTTTGTATTGGCGCTGATATTTGCGCCGCAGCTCGCGCAATGATGATGGCTGTAGGCTGTATTCAGGCGCTAAAATGCGATACAAACACCTGCCCTACCGGTGTAGCCACACAAGATCCCAGACTTGTACGCGGACTGGTAGTGGAAGATAAGTGGAAACGTGTGCGAAACTATCAGGGAGCTACTATTCACGATTTTCTAGAACTCTTTATGGCGGCAGGCTGCAACCACCTCGAACAATTAGACAGAAAGCTGATTTACAAGCAAGTAAACGATAAAACAATGTCGTACGCCACACTTTATCCCGAAGTAAAACCAGGCAGCTACCTGCAACACGTTAATGCAAAAGCTGCACTCGCAGAGTAGCAAACCCGAAGTAATTTTCTAAATATTTGAGGACTTAAACAAGGTTAAAGCTTTGGTTGTTGTCTACCAATAACCATAAAACCAAAGATTATGCCTGGCAAGAAAATGAATAGTATCAGGAACGAAGATCAGTACGAGACCCTGAAAGACAAAGGAATGAACAAAGAAAAGGCTGCGCGTATCGCAAATACAAAACACCCCGATCACGACTCACGACCTTACGAAGAACGCTCAAGAGATGACCTTTATAAAAAAGCAAAAGAGATAGGTATTGACGGCAGAAGCAAAATGGATAAAGAGCAACTTATTAAAGCGCTTAGAAACAATTGACGCGCTGGATGCTCATTTTTTTTAAAGAAACTCTCATTGGAATATTACTCCAATCAGGGTTTCTTTTTTATTATGTTTTGAAAATTTGATTGGATAGGTAAGTCTGGATCGAGTCGAAATCAATGCCATTGGGCGGTCATTCTCTAAAACTGCAAACCTTAAATATTTTAATTAAATAACACACCTTAAAATCACACTATAAGACACTTATAATTTACATAAGAAATCTCTATATGCCGCTTCAAATGGTCATTAGTATTTAAAAAGGGGTGATTAGAATTAAAATGATACGAATTTCAAATAGATATATACAAAAGCTAGACGCCATTCCTATTGTATACATCTTTAGACATTCCAGATTTGAAAAGTGAAAATGAAACGAACCTATACAATTCCTTTAATAGCGACTGGCACATTTCTTTTGGGGCTAGTTTGTTTGTTTTTACCATTTCTTCCGTTTGGTTGGTTTTTGTTGTTTATAACCGCACTCCTACTTACCCCCTATTTTAAACCAATCAAAAAGCTATTATTGTGGGCAATTAAACGCGATAAATCGGGCATATTTGAAAAGGCTCGTAAAAAAGTTTCTGAACTTTACCATTGGGCAGGCGATAAAAAACGTGCTCATGAAATGGATAATTTTCATAAAACAAATCACGAAGATTAGGCCTTCACCAATTACATTGACATTGGTTTAAAGTAGCTTTTCTACTCGAAAACAGAGACCTCCATCGAAATATTATCCAAATAAAATGCTTTTTTGGGTTTGTTCCAGATATATACCGAAAGCTTATCTGTTTTTTTCCGGATGGGCAATACGAGCGAATAGACAAATTGCTGCCAATTATTGGACTTAAAGAGAGGAACATCTTTTAGCGGAGTTGCAATATAATAATACGGATTACCAATAGAATCGCGTAAATCGAAAACTATCAAGGCTTGCTCGTTGAGCGGCATCGGCTGCAATTCGAGTAGGTGGAGTTCTAATTTCAGGAATGCATCGCGACCATTAACGTACGACGAGTCAATCGGAATTTCTGCAAGCACGTTAAACTCATACTCCCGATAATCAGCTACTATTGAGTTGCTTAAGCTATCGTAAATTGATTTTGAAAACCTAAAGAGAGATTCTTTGTTTTCGAAATCCGTCAAGGCTTTTAAGATAATTGTTTCCTTCCGGTGATAAGGCTTCATATCTGACGCTCCTCCCAGCACATTCTCGTATTGCGCATCTGTTGTACCAAAAACATATCGGTACTTTGACCAATTCATATCGCTCTGAGAGAGAATTCCCGCTTTAAACTGATAAGACTGTAGCAAATTCAGTAGTACACAAGCAGTTGCAATAAGCATAAAGCCATATTTGGAAAAGCGATTTTGAAGCGATTGAATCAAAAATGCGAGAGGAATAAAAAGCAGCGGATAGAAATCGATAAAAACCCGATGGCCAAACGATGGCCCGTAGTACCAAATCCACCAGGAGCTTATGAAATACACAATTAATACACTAAACACCAGATAGCTACAAAATCGATATCGATTCTTTTTAAATAATGGTGCTAATCCAAATATTGTCACAAGCAAAATCGGTGTATAGATAAAAAGGCCTTTTCGAAAGCTGAATAAAACATTCATTATCTGTGGTTTATCAAAATAAAAGCCCTCATTGCTGTAGCCATATAGAACGAAATGGCCGGTTTGTACAAACCATAAGATCTGCTGTATGCCGAAAATACCAACAACTAGCACGACGCATAGAAACAGACGAAAAGGGCGCTTTATCAACGCTTTAATAGCTTTCGCAAATTCTGACCAATTACTCGCCAAAAAAGGAAAAGCAAAAATGATGAGACCATTAAACGGTCTGATGAGCAAGGTGAGCCCCAGAAAAATGGAAGCCAGAATAAAGTGTTTGGTCTTATGTGAGGCTATAAAACGCTTTGCAAAAAGCAAGAGAAAGGAAATGGAGAAAAACGAATAGACATGCGAGAAGGCCGGAGCATTTACGGTATAAAACAGCAAATTACTTCCCACTGCCAAAAGTGCAACTACAATAGCAATCGTTTGACTTCTAAAATGAATGCTCCGCAATACCAGGCTAAAAGCGTAAAGGCCGAGCAGGAAATAAAATAGAGCGGCGAAGTTTGCCATCTTTTGAAAACCTGATTCGTAGCCACTATATGTCAAACCGCTTATCTCATAATAGGTACATGCTGCGGCAAAAAAAGGCGCTATTAGAATCGGAGTTCCGGCATTGTAGCGATTTATCACTCCATTGGGGGTTTCGAGCAAGTAGCGGTAGTCAGCAGGCTCATCACCAAAATCTCCACTTATAAAGATGGAAGGCAGATACATATAGTATCCTTTTCCATCGCCATCAATCGTTCGAATTATATTTTGAGAATCATCCGGTTTCCAGATTACCGATACGATAATGATCAAAAAGAAAATGCCAATTGCAGTTATTGTGGAATTAACCAGACCGAATTGTAAAAAAACATTTTTCATTATCGGTTTATCACCGGGTTTTTAGGATTTCGAAGGTATGGAAATTCCGCGTTCCCCAGCGATTGTTTCCCCGCGATTCATCACGGGGCGGCTCGACCCTTAAACTATTCGCTGTTGGCTGCTGTACCTATATTTCGCGATCTGCGGCGGAATTTTATAAGTTCACCTTTATTTTTTATGCTTCCATTTTTTCGGATTATCTCGGATATATTGCCTCACAGTTTCGAGTTCCTTTTCTGATAAAATAATGTTATCCCAAAATTTCGGATGCCATTGGAATACTGGAAGTGCTTTTCGAATTTGAATGGTACACAGTGCTTTGTACCATCTGATACACCGTCCCAAATTATCGTATAGCATTGGGTTCTTCGTTCCCGTTGCGCCGCCTTTTTTTCTGTCTTTAGCTTCCTTTGCGCTCGAATTCCGTCGATCGCGGCTGTCCGGGCTGTCCGGGCTG
Organism: Cryomorpha ignava; assembly: GCF_010686655.1. Classification (GTDB taxonomy): domain Bacteria; phylum Bacteroidota; class Bacteroidia; order Flavobacteriales_D; family Cryomorphaceae; genus Cryomorpha; species Cryomorpha ignava. The sequence continues at coordinate 126,518 of NZ_JAAGVY010000004.1, forward strand.
TCGGGACTTTCGAGATTGATCGGATTCTCTGGTTTCTCGAAGCCTGCGGAACTGCCAGTCGGATTCTTCCCACTTTCCATCTTAACCACAACAATCCCATGCATGTGGTCTGGCATTATAACAAATTCATCCAGCGACACATAAGGGTATTTAATTGGAATTCTTAGCCATTCCTGTTGAGCTATCTTACCTGCTTCAGAAAGCTTAACCACGCCATTCTCAATTTCACCAAACCACCTTGCCTTGTCTTTTAAATTGATTTCGACATGGTAGATTCCATCCCCTCCGTAATCCCACCACGAAGCTCGTGTTGTTAACCCACGGTATCGATTTTGGTATCTTCTTAACTTCGTCATTCTACCTGTCTGTGTGCATGTGTTTCGACGTGTTTGTATCCCCGCGATTCATCGCGGGGCAATCATTCATCGCGGGGCAATCATTCACCGCGGGGCAATCATTCATCGCGGGGCAATCATTCATCGCGGGGCAATCATTCATCGCGGGGCAATCATTCACCGCGGGGCAATCATTCACCGCGGGGCAATCATTCATCGCGGGGCAATCATTCATCGCGGGGCAATCATTCACCGCGGGGCTACTATTATTATCTTACCCACAAGCCTTTTAGCCTCCAAGTTACTGATTTTATTTCTCAACCAGACTCTCCCTACTTTCATTTCCTTGATTTCACTCGGAATTTTCCTGAATGCTCCGGCTTATCGATAACACGTTGTTGCCCCGCGATAAATCGACGGGGCTACGGGTTCTCCGCATACCGCGCATCCGGCACCAACGCAACCTTTTCCAACCCATCCGCTTCAATGCTGATGCAATCAAACTCTTCGCAAACCGTACCCGAAATCTTGTAAACCCCACGGCCACGAAAGGGAAACTGCCGCAAAACGGGCGGAAAATGAACTGAATCAATAAAATGTCCGTCCAGATCTACAAAATTACCAAAAGCCATTCGGTCGCCGCGCGACGTTTTTACGTCGCGGGCGGTAACCATGTAGCCGTAAATGGTTACACGGCGACCAATCAGGGAAGGCAAATGGCTAGCGCGCGTGGATGTGGCAACAGTATCCCCGCGATAAATCGACGGGGATACAATCGACGGGGATACAGTCGCCGGGGATGCGACATTTCCAGATGCGTTAAAATCTACGTTGTCAACAAGATCGAACGGGTCGCACAGCGGAAACCCCAGCAATTCAGTCTGATCAAAGGCATCTTCTAATTGGGTGCTTCGCAATTTGGGCAGCTTACAATTGCGGCGTGGCTCACAAAACAGATTGAACTGCTCCAGATTTTGGCTTGATGGTTCAATTTTATATCGGGCTTCCCAAAGCAGTTCTCGTTTATTGCGCCCGGTAAACCGAAAGGCGTCAATGCGGATTAAGATGTCTATCTGTTCTACTCCGATGGGAACGCGGTCTAAAAAATCGTCTAAATCGATGAAGGGTTTGGATTTTGGATGAGACAGAGACGCAAAGCATTGCGGAGACGCAAAGCATTGCGGAGACGCAAAGCATTGCGTCTGTACGGCGGCGGCGCCCGCGTCAATGGCCACGTGACGGTTGTTGCCGTCACCCACGTCATCGCAATTGTCGGCACGTGCACGCATTATCCGATACACGGTTTCGTCTTCCAATCCTTGCAAAAATCCAAATCCCAACATGATTTCCTTTCCGGAAATGATGCATTCATTTCGGGCGCTGTTGATGCAGGGCGGTACAATAGTGGCACCTTTCATACGGGCTTCGTGCAGGTAAAACTCGCGGCTGTAAAATCCACCACCGTTATTGATTGTGGCCACCATATACTCCAGCGGAAAATGTGCCTTCAGAAACAAACTTTGATAGCTCTCTACGGCGTAGCTTGCTGAGTGCCCTTTCGCGAAAGCGTAACCCGCAAAGCTCTCTACCTGACGCCAAATTTCAGCGGTAAGCTCGTCGGTATAACCCTTCTTTTTGCAATTGCTGAAAAACTTGCCCTTGGCCTTGGCAAACTCTTCGCGTGAGCGAAACTTGCCGCTCATCCCTCGCCGGAGTACATCGGCTTCGCCCAAGGTAAGGCCGGCAAAAAAGTGCGCCACTTTTATCACATCTTCCTGATAGACCATTACGCCGAAGGTTTCGGGCATAATTTCGAGCATGGTGGGATGGGCTTCTTTTCGCTTTTCGGGATTGCGGTAACGCAGGATAAACTCGCGCATCATACCCGATTTAGAAACTCCCGGACGAATAACCGAGCTGGCGGCCACCAAACCCAGATAATTATCAACGCGCAGCTTCTTCATAAGCATGCGCATGGCGGGACTTTCTACATAGAAACAACCTATGGCATCGCCATTTCGCAGCAGCTCTCGAATTTTCTCATCCTGCTTAAACCGCTTCAGATCGTGAATATCAAAATCTGCCGCATCGGGTTGGTTTTCAGCAATAATAGCTACTGAATCTTTTATCTTTCCGAGTCCGCGCTGACCCAGAATATCAAATTTGTAAAGGCCAATATCTTCGGCTACAACCATATCAAACTGCACAGTAGGAAATCCCTTGGGTGGCATCCAGGTGGGCGAGAATTTATGCACCGGCGCATCAGCAATCAGAATACCACCGGCGTGCAGACTCAAATGGCTGGGAAATCCTTGGATAAGCTGGCTGTAACGCAGTACCAGCAAGGCGTGTCCATCAAGCTTTGACACATCAAACTTCCCGGTTGTCAGCACATCAATCTCATCTTTTGGCAAACCAAAAACTTTTCCCAGCTCGCGCACCACCGCCCGATACTGAAAGGTATTATACGTAGCGAGAATGGCGCAATGCGGAAACCGCTCAAAAATATAGCGCGTAACATCGGGTCGGTCGCGCCACGAAAAATCGAGATCAAAATCAGGCGGATTCTTACGGTAGAGATTGATAAACCGCTCAAAATATAAATCGAGCTCAATGGGATCTACATCTGTAATGCGCAGCACGTAGGCCACCAAACTATTGGCGCCACTCCCCCGCCCTACGTAGAAATAGCCCATACTTCGCGCGTAGCCGGTAATATCCCAGTTAATTAAAAAATAGGATACAAACTGCTTTTGCGAAATCACTTCCAGCTCCATATTGAGCCGTTTCATTACTACGTCATCGGCATTGGGATAGCGGTAATCCAAATTTTCCATGCATAGCCGGCGCAACATAGATTCATCTTCGGCTAGCGAATCGGTATACAAACGCAAGTTTTTATGCGGATAGGCATCGCCAAATTCAAAATTAATGCGACACTCTTGCAAAATGCGGGTTGTATTGGCAATAATCTGCGGAAATTCGCCGTAGAGCGCCATCACTTCATTTCGGTGCATCCATACATCATCGGGGTGACCTTCTTCGGTTTTGGGAAGTTTTGAGAGCAGGCAGTTGTTAGCAATAGCGCGCAACAAGCGGTGGGCATTAAACTCGCGCTTATTGGCAAACGAAAATTGGTGTCCCATTACCACTTTGTCGATATGCTTAGCCCATGGCGAGCGGGAGAAACGGATTAGATCGCGGGGAGCGACGGAGAGGTATTCGTGTTGTAAGAGGGTTTTTGGTTTTTGGTTCTTGGTTTTTGGACGAGTCGACGAATCTTTTAGTCGCGAGCCTTTTAGTCGCGAGTCTCGAGTCGCAAGTCGCGAGAATGTTGTGCCATCTTGATATCGATCGTCATTTTGATTATCGAGTTGGCTGTTATTTATCCGGTTATCGAGCTGGTCATCTAGCCGGTCTTCGAGCCGGTCATCGAGCGGAGTCGAGATGGGAGCCGAGACAAATGGATAAATCACAACCACATGCTTAAAGTGGGGTGCCCTTTCGGGGATGGGTTCGCCGGAGTGGAGAAAGTGTGAGAGATAGATGTTGATCTCTTCCCAACCTTTGTTGTTTTTGGCCAAAGCCAGGAAACATTGTTTTGCTCCATTCCTGAAATCAATTCCCAAAACGGGTTTTATACCTTTTTTGCAAGCCATACGCACAAAGTTGAGCGAGCCTGCCGTGCTGTTAATGTCGGTAAGCGCCACCACATCGAAATCATTGGCTACAGCCCTATCAAGCACATCTGCCGGAGAGCAGGTGCCGTAGCGAAAAGAGTAGTATGAATGATAATTGAGCATAGCTGAAATTGCTATGCAAATATAATTATCATTACACCGTGTTGACAATAATATTAGCTTAATATTCGCTAATACTTCTAACCTACCTGACAGTCAAATCAAAAAAAATTCAATACCCATTTTTGAAAATCTCAGCAGTGAATGCGACCCGCAAACTCAATTAACGAACTACAGAAAACGGTTTTTGAGCATATTTCTTTCCATCTGCCAGCATTATAGCGATGTAGATACCGGGAGGCAGCATAGAAACATCAATTTTCTCATTTCCATTCATATTTACCTCTTTCGAAAGTTTTCCATTAGCTGCATAAATCTTTAAGAAAGAATTTTGAGGAAGACCATCAACTTTTATAGTAATTTGATCTGCCGCAGGGTTTGGATAGATAGTTAATGCATTTTGATTAGCGCGATCAGCCAAACCCGTAGTTGATGCCGGGGTATAACTCACCATTGCAGTCATAGTCTGCGAAGAATCCAAAGGCATTCCCATGGCAGAGCTAAAGTCACTCGCAATAATCATTACCGGAATTGGATAATCTGGCGAATACCAGCTGGTTTGAGTGCGGTTTGTAAGTATCGTGAGCGTAGATTGAAGTGTTTCGATAGATGTATGAGTTATACGCAAAACATTTTCGAAGTTTCCATAAGGTGTAATGATGGTGCCCCAGCCATCTACCACATATGATTGCGTTCCCGAAATAGAATTACTACTTCCGATTCCAAAAACAGAACCACTATAGGTATCGCTGCCCGTATTTTGATATGAGAGCGGATAAGTAAAATGATCAATTGGATCGGAATAATTTACTCCTGAAGAAAAACCGGAAAACTCTGACTTGGTGCCGTACTCAGTAAATGTATTGTTTTCAAAACCCGTATATGAACCTAAAACAATACCATCAAAATCAACAACCCATACCATTGAAGCACCTGGAAAATCTTCTGATCCTTCGACTTCACTCGGGAGCATAACCGTGTAATTTCCCGTAAAATCGTCAATGATTTGATTGGAGAAATCCCAAGTTATATTAGCTCCCGCTTGGCCGGGAGAAGGCGCAAAATCAGCTTGATTTAATACAAATTGATCGCCGAAATTTGGAACAACATTAGAAATTACAGATTGGCTGAAAGCCATAAAGGGTATTGCCATTAAAAGCAATAGTGCATACAAAGACTTCATAAGATTGAGATTAAAGGTTATTGTGCAAAAATAGACTACCATTTTCTTACAGCCAAGACCAGGGCGTAGCAAATACTCGCTACATAACGGTTCAAATAACTGACCAGCACAAATTAACTTGATTGGAATTGAAACACTGCAATTACCTCCGTTTTTAACTCAAGTCTGGCTTTGAATTCCAGCGCTTCAATCAAAAAGAACATTGCTGTTCGCTTTTTACCTATACCTCATACCATACATTAGCGCTTCAAAAAAGAGAACGAGAGATGAAAAGTTGCTGCAGAAAGAAGTCCGCTGCAGAAAAATAAATGAACTGGAAAAAACAATTCTAAACAAACCAAAATTTATCGTGTTCATGTTAAGAATTTTAATAATCCATTAAAAATCCCACTTTAAACAACGACTACATTTTAAATAAAATTAGGTTCAACGGAATCTATTTGTCCAAAATGGACGTAACTCAAATCAAATATAGAAAAACAGTAAAACATGATTAAGAAAAAAACCAAATTATTTACCCTTCTCGCCGGAGGCCTTTTAGTGGCAGGTGTAGGTGCAGCGATTATCGCTGCAGACCACGTCGACGCGCCAAATGTTGCGAGTTCTACATCAGATATTGCCGACCTTTATGCATTTGAAGGCGACAATCCTGACAACACCGTTTTTATTGCAACGCTTCAGGGACCATTAATGCCCGGTTCTCAAACAACCGATGCAAAATTTGACGAAGATGTATTGGTGGAGTTTAATATCGATAACGACGGCGATTTTAAAGAAGACCTGGTCATTCAGGCTATTCGTCGCGGAAATCAGATGTACTTCTTTGGCCCAGCAGCTCCGGCTGAAACAGGTCTTAACAGTACCATTCTAACTTCTGCAACCAGAAATAACGTAGAGATTTCTTCAGGCGCAAATGCCATTGTAGGAAATGGTGACGGAATGACTTTTTATGCCGGTCCACGTCGTGATCCCTTCTTTTTTGATTTTAACCGATTTAATCAGATAGCTTCCGGTGCTGCTGCTCCCAATGGTTTTTTACCTGCAGGTGAGGCAAGCGACTTTTTCGAAGATTTGAATGTACTCGCCATTGCGGTAGAAGTACCAAACTCAATGCTAGGTGAAGCACCTGCTCACGTAGCAGGATTGGTTGGAATAGATGGATTGCCAAATGCTTACAATGTTTGGGTTTCGACAAAGAGAAAATAAAAAATCGCGGATATTAATCATACGATGAATATCCGAATCAAAAATATCTTAAATAAAATAGAATAATAATGAAAAATATAAAATTCATATTTGTGGCTTTATTTGCCTCTCTTACTTTCGTAGCTTGTGATAGCGACGATGATACAGATGATGTTATGCCACCAACAGAGCCAACTTTCACAGGCACTTATGTACAGGAAGACATAATGGGTCGCCCTGGTATTACCACCGTATTTGGTGGAACCGATATGGTAAAAAACAATTTCAATACCAGTGTGGTTTCCGCACGTGAATCATTTCAGCCAATATTTGAAAGTACGCTTGAAGCATACCACGATGTATATGGAACGGCCCTTGGTGTTGAGCTTGACTACGAAGCAAATATTCTTGGTCTTGATGCTCCAACATTTACTACTGTTCTTGCTCAATTTGATGCACTACAAGTAGCACCTGAAGGAGAAACAATTTACTTCAATCCAACTACTGGACTGGCTCTTACAGGAAGAAAACTATCAGATGATGTAATTGACGTATCACTTACTTTGATGTTTGGTGGTAACGATGGAGCAAGATTTGATGGAACTGGTGGAACTCCTCAACTTACCAGCGATGGTGTTGATTCGGGAAGCCGCACATACAGTCAAGGATTTCCTTATTTGAATGCACCGAATTCATAATTGAATTAATTCAAATGAAAAGGGGCGCTTTCAGCGTCCCTTTTTTTTTTACTTCTACCAAAAAAACAGAAAGCATGAAAACCTTACCACTCATAATTGCTGCATTGGGCTTATTAACAGCTTGCGGAAAACCTTCCGATAAACAAATTGCCAACCCCGCCGATTACAATATTTACCTCACCACTACCGAGCAACCCGGTCTTGAAAGCGCCATGGAAAGCTATGAATTTTGGAATAGCAGAATAGATGGTGACACAACAGGGGTAGGCGATATAAGCGGAGCAGCCGGTTCGTATGGAGCGCTTTTTACTGCAACTGGCGACATTGAAAACTTGAAAAAAGCCGAGGTGCTTTACAAAAAAGGTATTGAACTCTCTGCGAATAATAAAGATGGATTTACCCGGTCACTGGCACACAATTATATTTCTCAGCACCGATTTAAGGAGGCCAAAAATTTGCTGGAAGAGAGCCTCAACGGTCCTTCAGATAAGTACGAAACGCATTTAATGCTTTTTGATGTTTATATGGAGCTTGGCCAATATGAAGAGGCCGGCAAAATGCTGCAACGTGTTGAAAATGAAAACCGATTTTCTTTTTTGATTCGTCGTTCTAAGTGGAATGACCATTTGGGCAACCTCCCTGAAGCCATCCGCTACATGGAAAAAGCGAAGGCTATTGCCGAAACTTCGAATAATAAAACGCTCAAGATTTGGTCGTACACCAATCTTGCTGATTTTTACGGTCACGCCGGAAGAATTGAAGATTCATACAAGCACTATTTGAAAACTCTTGAAATTGAGCCCGATAATGCTTACGCAAAAAAAGGGATAGCATGGATTGCCTACGCGAATGACAAAAATACTGAAGAAGCCAATCGAATTCTTGATGCTGCGGCAAAAGGACATAAGGTACCTGATTATTACCTGCTAAAAGCCGAAATGGCTGCCTATAACGGAAATACAAAACTTGAAGAAGAAAATCTCGATGCTTTTCTTAAGGCAGTTGCAAACCCACTTTACGGCGGAATGTACAACACCTATTTAATAGAGCTCTATGCCGATAAGAATCCGGATAAAGCTTTGACCCTAGCCGAAAAGGAAATAGAAAATAGAGCCACCCCCGAAACATACCAGCTTTTGGCGTATGCACAACTAAAAGCAGGACAAAAAGAAAAAGCTTTGGAAACGATCAATCTACATGTAAAAGGTAAAACCTATGAACCCATGGCACAATATCATAGCGCATTGATCTATAAGGCAAATGGCATGATGGCTGATGCCAATAGTATGAAAAAAGAATTACAAGAAGCCGCTTTTGAATTGGGGCCTGTTGTTATGGAAGAAGTGAATCGATTGTAGAAAGGGCGCAATGAATGGTGTTAGAAAAGGCAGTCTTTCGGCAGCCTTTTCTGTTTGTAAAAGCTCGTTATTTGAAATCTACAAAACTTATTGGGGTAAGCACTTGAGACTTTATTTTTGCAGAAGGAATTTAGAGAATTTAGGAAGAGGCCGATAATTAACGACTTTGTCGATGCTGGAAATCATAGCACATCGGTAGTTATAAAAGTTCCTTCCTAAGGATTAAACAACCAGGATAGGGCATAGAGATGCTTTTGATTTAAAATCGGAAAGTAAAAACAGAATTACCAAATTAGAAATATTCCCGAGCCAATAAATTAATCTTTGAGATCAATAAACTTGATGTCATCAATAAAAACCTCACCTGCTTCTTCAAAATTAAACATGAGCTGCTTGGTGCGTGAGAAATCAAAACCCTTCGGCAAATCTGAGAGCGGTATTTTAACAACTCTCCAATTGGTGTCGTAATTGCCTTCTGCTACATACTTTGGTAAGAGCATTACATACGTTACTGCGCGATCATAGTCTTCAAGACCAACTTTAATAGGAAGTGACTCGCTACTGCCGTCTGCGCGCTTTATTCTGAACGAAAATCCTTTTGAACCAAGAACATTACTTAAATCTACAGGTTTCCACTTATGCCAACTCGCTCCAAAAGTCATCAATTTACATCCTTCTTTCTCCTCCCATTTTGCATGAATGATATCTCCTCCTTCATTTAACGAATCCACTGGTTTCATTTCAAAATTCTGACAATCATCTTTTATAAATCCCCAATAATTGTCATTTATAAATTTTTTATCAAAAATCACAATGGGAGTTGAAAGTGGATTTGGAAGAACCTCCTCGTCCATCCATGGGACAATGGGTTCGGGTGTATAGTAAACCAGTTCTATATCGTCGAGGTAAATCTTCCCGCTCTGCTGGAGCTCAAGCTGCAACTGTTTTATGTTGGAAGGATCAAGGTTTTCTTTTTCCATCTCAAAGCTATTAAGCGGAACCACAACCTTTTGCCACTCCTCATCGATGGCAGTGCGTTCAAAATACTTATTATCAGTATATGAAAATCCCATTCCTCCGCTATGATCTTCAAGTGTAAGTACAATGGGCAAGCCAAACATGCGACCAGATTTAGAACGCACATAAAATTGTATGGCTGCATAATCCATAATAGATGTCAAATCCTTGCCCACATAGCTATCCCATCCAATACCGATACCGGCAAAATCGCAACCACCCGCAGCTGGGTTCCATTCCAGATCAATTGCCTCAGTTCCTGAATGTGTAAACTCACTTGTGAGACTTACCGTTTGACAACTATCTGATTTAAGACCCCACATATCTTTTGCATTATCCCGAAAAATCACAGGCTCAACTACAATTGAGAGTATTTCTGGTTTCGTTGGCTTCTCTATTGGCTCAAGTCCGTCATAAAGTGTTTGGGGCTTGAATTGGACACAACCAAAAAGCATCAACCCAAAGAAAAACAAGGTAGCGTGCTGACAAATCATATGTAGGATTGAACGCATACTACAGACTTAAAGGGGCTCCACTTGTGAATGTCATATAATCTATTCCAAATTGTACTTGTAGTGGTGGTGTAGGTTGTGAATTCATATCAGATATTAACAATACCCGAATGGCCACAATTTTTTGAAGCAATTCTTGTGTGAGACCTACATCTGCCATTGTATGGCTAAATTGTTTCCAGCCGGTAAAGTTCAGAGGGAAATCTCCAGTGAGCTGAAAAGTTTGGTCAACTCCATCATTAAATACCCCATTATCATTGGTATCATAAGCAAATTGAATTACGGCAATACCATAAGGTCGGCCATCATTGTAAAGAAAAAAGTTGAAATACAAATTTTCGGGCACGGTTGTGGGAAACTGAACGTATTCTGTGCCATTTATTTGCGGACTGATAACAATAAGTCCTGTAAAAAAGTTTGGCACTACATTATCTGTTCCTTCAAAAAGGTAGAAAAAATCACCATGAGCTGCAGGAAAAGCCTGAGATCTTGCTGTGTTGTTTGTAAGTTCAAATTCAAAATTACCAAGTGTAATATTAGAACCCGCCGGTTGTTCGAAATCTGTAAAAAGAGTGCCGGGATAAATTCTCGTTGAACTAATTTCTATCGAAGCAAGACTTGAAAAGTCTACTTCTTCAGGAATTGTCAATTCTATATTACACATTTCTATTTTGAAGAAAGGAAGTTGAGTTGTATTTCCATTCCACACGGCGTTTACCGAATTAACGATTCGCGAAAAACCTTCTATTCTTTTCACGGCGCCACTCTCATTGCCAGTAATGGTGATGATCCAATTTACATTCTTATTAAACTCAGCATTAAACAATACGGTTTGGCCAGAGGCAAAATCAACACTATCTCTATTTACTTCTAACTCAGAAATGATCATAAAAGGCCCGAAGCGATCTTCCAAATTAGGCCCGTCAGGCTCTTCATCATGGCTGCAAGAAATAGCAAAAATGAGCACTGATAAGATTCCGAAAAGCTTTAGCAAGTTAAGTCCTGCTTTGCCTTTTGATATGTATTCTTTGCGTTTCATAAGGCTAAAAGTTCATGGTGTATAAAACAAATATCTGGTTTAGATTATAGCTTTGTTGACTATTCAAATTATTATCCGATGAAAAAGCGTGGTATTGAAGGGTTATGTAAATTCCTTCTTTAAAGTTATAGCGAACACCCCCTGCCAATAGCGTTTCCGTATCGTCTATTATGCTTCTACCCGGAAAATCTGAAACAATATTAAAATTATCAATGCGAGGTATGTAATCGCTACCTTCTGCTTGCAGTAGTTTTGCTCCCAGCAATACCTCGAAATCAGTAAAAATTTCAGCTTCAATTCCCAATTCGAGGAGATTAGAAGAAAGGTTAACTTTTTCTACGTCCAACCCACCTCTATCCGTAAGTTCGTATTGGTATCCAAGGGTAAATCGAAGGTTTTTCTCCCAATCTATATACTTATCGATATGTATTGTGGCCGCAGCCTTTAGCAAGGTGAAATTCTTAAGTTCCGTAGTTCCTTGTCCTCTAATTTCGCTCATAATCGCAGCATCGAGTCGTGCCTCAAGCTTGTCTGTATTTTTTCCATAGTCGGCACCTACTGTAATTCCTCGTCGGTTTGGAGTTGCTCTACCATATGGAAATGTATTGCTAAAGCGCGGATCATAAGGCATAAGCTTATCCGACAATTGAAATGTGTAGATAGCTGGGTCTCTGGTAATGTCAAAAAGTGTGGGTGATCGCTGATCCTGAGCTTCACCGGCACGGTTGTAGTATTTCTTAGTTGCATCGTATTCAATACGCTTACTTTGAGCACCGATACTAAAAAATTCGGGCCCTACATCTAGAAAAGATGCATCTACATGAACTTTTTGCGGTTTTAGATGGAGTGAAGCGCCAAGGTCAAGAAAACTATCATCGCTGGAATAGAAATCTACCGAGTCATTTTTTGAAACCAACCATGATTGGCCGGTTTCACCCATAAAATGAAGTGCTGTATTTTTTAAATCCCAAATTTTTAAATCCCAATTAAAGGTTGCCACCGTATTGCGTATTCCTGTATTTGCTTCACCCGATTTTAAGTCATCAAACGTATGTGCAAGATAAAAACCGAAATCTGCCTTAGTTTTAAGAGAATCATTAAGCGAATAAGTCGAAAACTGCAACTCGCCACCTGAAACAAAGCGCGATGGAATAGTAAAAAAATCTGTACCCCTCACCCTGGCAATAAATCCGGTGAATTCCATATCTCTAATCACGTCAGTAAATTGCAAACCAAAATTAAGATTCGCGCCTTGCAGTCTACGCGTATTGTCTGTTCCGTAGAATTGCTCATAGTAGATAATCTCTTTTTGAGGCATGAATGCGGCTGGTTGATTCACATGTCCTTCCTCATCGTAATTGTATAAAGTGTACTTCGAGAGCTTCATATCCATATCACCCACACGATATTTTACTCGATTTGCTATTACACCTCGCGCCCATAATTCCCGCACCTCTATCGTCATTCCCGAGCCAAAAAAACCGCCAAATTCATTTCTCAACCTAAGGATAGTTTGGACCTCAGTCTTATCATTAGGAGTTGCATTAATTTTCAAGTCAAGTAAAAACTCTCCATCAGTTAAGCTTCTTGGAGTGAGCGTATCACCTTCTAAGAGATTTCCATCAATTCCTGTTTGTAAAAGATTGGTTCTTCCCAAGCCGTTAAAACGAATTTTTTCTCCTTGTTCTTCTTTTTCAGATGCCGTTGATGACCCGTCTTGGCTATAGCCAATGTTGGTGCTCAGTGCAAAAATCAACAGAACCATCGAATACCGTAATGCTTGCTTTTTCATGGCTTAAAAAAATGTTTTGAGTTCTATGGTTATTTCGCGTCCGCGATATTTGTCAAGAGGAAAGCTTCTATCTTCAAAAGTCATCCACCTATGTCTGAAATAAAGTCCCGAATTCTCTGATAACATCCAGTCAAAGCCCACGCCGACGGCAGTACCCAATTGATCTAATGGCTTATTCGTTTCTTCATTCCATTCGGTAAATCTTCCTCCACGTGCATTTTCGACTCCAAAATATCCGGTGAGAATAAACTTCGGAATAATTTCGTAGTATACATCCAACTCGTGTTGCTGCACAAAAAGATATGACTCATCATTGTATCCCGGAGCAGCTTCAGCATTCGGCGATACGCTTCCAAAAAAACCGAGGTAAAAAAGATAGAGAGATCTATCAAATAATCTTGTATTGTACTTCGCTTGGACGTCAGCGGTATTGAAAAATTTTCTTTGCTTTGCGAGATTAGTACCCGGATCAGCATCAGTTGTTTGCACAAGTTCAGAGGTACCCCTGAAGAAAGAAAGTTTTCGATTGTAAGGACCAAAAATAATGGCTCGACTAATTCCCCCAGGAAAAGGGTTATAAATTCTTGACATTGCTAATCCATTGATTCTATGAACATAACTTAATGCGGTAGCTAAAGGATCAATTTCTTGAGCCAAACTCCAGGTTCCTGCAAGTTTAAGTGCCCCGAACTCATAGCCAGTTCCGATGGTTATTCCTCGCCTGTTGTGAACCAGTTGATTGGATTGCGCTATTTGACCAGAAACACCTGTTGAACCAACTGTTAATCCAATTTCATCAAAAATATCTGGATTAGAGTTGGTTGCAATTTCTCCGTTTTCATTGTAAAAGTTCTTACTAATTTGATAAACTTGAATGTCCAAGGGAACAAACGAGATTGACTCAGGTATTTTAAAACGAAGCATTAAGGCTTCTCCCCATTTTTCTTCGTAAGTCGGACTCTTGTAGTTCCCTGCACCCAACTCTCCGGATATATTAATTTTTTGAACGTTTAGATCAAGCGAAAGAGAATGCACCTGATAAGCTCTGGTGATATCTTGATTAATGCTATCCAATGCTGTTTGACTGAATATCGCGTTATAGAATAAGGTTTGATCTTTATTGGCTCCGAATGATCTCCCGATTTTACCTCCAGCTAATGTGCTTGGTAAAACCCGACGGTCTCCAGCTAGGCCAAAATAGTTAGGAACATTTCCACTTTGAAGATTTAGTGGGGGATTACCAAATGATTCCTCTGTTGAATTTATTAATCCACCATTTGCCTGAGTTTTTCCCCAGAATAAGTCTACGGAAATATCGCCGGGGAGCTGAGCTCCGTTCAGTATTAAACCCTGAAAAGCCTGATAATTCCAGCGCAGGTCGCCCGCGCTCGTGGACCCGGAGCTCCAAAAAGCGTCATACTTTTCCATATTACTGACACCTTCCCACGGTGTGCGATCAAAAATCGTGAATTTGTCAAGAACCTGATAAATCCCAATAGTAAAAGGACTCAAATTATACCAATGGATCCCTCCTGCCCGAATCCCAAAGTTTCCATGCTGGGTTCTGAAATTTCCGTAAAAATTGATACCTAAGTTCGTAGTGAAAACATTGTTATCTATTGTGCCATCATAAGGTGTAAAAAAATACAGCTCTGATCCAAAACTTGTTTTTCCATTTGGACGAGCCATTACATTAAGTGACAACATTGGTTCTCTATACCCATCTCCTACAGAATAGCCTCGCTCGTACGGATTCAATCCAGGATAATATTCCTTCATATTCCTGCCATATCCAAACAATCGGTAATACCCGAAAACTGCAACCTTCTGCCCCCTTTTTTTGAGCTTGTTTGCTACAAAATCTTCATCATAATGAATCCCGGCAGCCACGTCAATACCATGGTCTGAATCTATTAGTGTAGAATCTACACGTGTAGTAACTTTATCAACTGGTTGTGCGAATGAAGTATGACTGAATAAACAAGTAAATATTACGACCACTGCAATATAGCAGCGACTAGCGCGGTTATTAACTCTTGTAAGTTGAGATCGGGAAGATACTTTAAACATACCTTTAAAATTCTACATAAGAATTGATAGACGACAATTCTAAAAATATTTTTGCTTGGTTTTGCTTGGCACTGTTCATCAAAGATACATCATTGCATTTTTCACTACATCATATATACATCAATAAGTAAATCGAACTGAATGGAATGATGAAAACTGGCTACATTCAAGGCTTGTTTATATCCTCAACAAATCTATCGGTATGAATAAGGAATATCATACTCATTCATAATTACGTCATTAGCAGAATAAAATATTCAAAAATGAATAGACCTACTCAGAAATTACTCATTTGTAGCTTTGTACTGATTTTTTCAGTAGTATCATCACTTTCTCAAGGTCAAGAGGCATCGAAAGTCATTAAAGTAGAGCTTAAAAAAACGGATGGAAACTGGCAGCTCTACAGAGGTGGTGAACCGTATTACATCAAAGGTGTAGGTGGACAAAATTATCTTGACAAAGCAGTGGCCTATGGTGCTAACTCGGTACGCACCTGGGGAGCGGGCGAGGCAATTGCTATTCTTGACGAAGCTCACTCCAAAGGACTAAGTGTATTATTTGGACTGTGGGTAGGCTGTGAGCGCCAAGGTTTTGACTACGATGATTCGAAGGCTGTAAAGGCACAATTAGAGCGTTTTACAGAAATAGTTAAAGAGTATAAGGATCATCCAGCCATACTGATGTGGGGAATTGGAAATGAAACAGATTTGTTCTATTCGGATTTTAAAGTTTGGAATGCCATAAACGACATTGCCAAAATGGTTCATGACATAGATCCAAATCACCCTACCATGACGGTAACGGCAGGTGTAGATGTGGCAGAAGTTCAGCTTGTAAAAGAGCGGGCACCAAACATAGATATATATGGAATAAATACATATGGTGGACTTATTGGTTTGGATAAAGAAATGCGCGCCTACGGTTGGGATGGCCCATATATTGTTGCAGAGTGGGGGCCAAATGGCCACTGGGAAGTAGCAAAAACCGATTGGGGTGTTCCCGTAGAACAAACCAGCACCGAAAAAGCAGAGTCATACAAAAAGCGCTACAAGGAAGGAATTCTCAGAGATCAGGAAATGTGTATTGGGTCATACGTATTTCTATGGGGACATAAACAAGAAACAACGCCTACCTGGTATGGAGTATTTTTGGAGGATGGCACTGAAACGGCAGTGATGGACGTTCTGGAGGAAGGTTGGTCAGGAAAGCTGCCAAAAAACCAGTCACCGGCTATTACAAGCATCACCATTGAGGGAAAGGATAGATATGAAAGTGTTTATTTGAGACCAGGTAGAGAATACAACATACAAACGGCTGTAAGTGATGCAGATAACGACCCGTTGGAATTTAGATGGGAAATGCTACCTGAAAGTACGGATATAAAAAGTGGTGGTGACGCCGAGTCAAAGCCTAAGCCTGTTAAATTCAAAAGCAAGAATGGCAGTTCACAGGATGAGCTTCTATTTGTAACTCCCTCACGTGAGGGACCTTACAGAATGTTCGTGTACATTTATGATGGAAACGGAAATGCCGCAACAGCGAATATTCCTTTTTATGTTCAGAATGAGCCAAACAACTAGTTGAAGAAAACCCCTGATGCAACTTAAACTTCCATAATAAATGAAACCAAATTCGTATCTGATTCCAAGTTGAGTTTTTTGCGGAGTCTATAGCGGCTAATTTCCACACCCCTTACAGAGATATTGAGTAATGGTGCTATTTCTTTGGTAGTTAGATTCATGCGCAAATAGGCACTAAGCTTTTGATCTTTTGGGGTAAGATCAGTGTGGTTAGCCCGTAGCCTTTTAAAAAAGTTTTGGTGCACTTGATCAAAATGCTTTTCGAACCGCTCCCAGTTTTTGTCGAGCCGCACATCTGCTTCTATTTTCCTTTCTATTCTTTTTATATCTGCAGTTAAATTTTCCGGGACTTTTTTCGCAATTTCACTTAAATCAGACTTTATTTTCATTAAAATCTCACCCTTTTGAACTAAGTGCATGGTCGCTGAAGCCAATTCACTATTCTTAAATGCTATTTCACTCTTTAGATTCTTATTTTTCAACTCCATGATTTCAGATTCGTTTTCCTCGACTGATTTTTGGAACTCTGCCTCTTTTTCCTTTAGATGAGCATTTTGCTCCTGCTTAAAAGTTTCGGTCTTCTTTTTCTCTCTAAAAGAGATATAGCGCCAATAGAAAACGAGGGAAGAAATAATCAGAATAATATAAATCCCTTTCGCAATTGTTGATCTATACCATGGAGGTAGAATTCTAAATGACACGCTTACCGATTTACTAAGTGCTCCGTATACGTTTTTAGCTTCTACGGTGAACGCATAATCTCCTGCCGGCAAATTACTATACTCTTTGGTCGTTTTATTGTACCAGCCTGACCAGTTCTCATCAAACCCGGCAAGTTTATAGCGATAAGCTATTTCATTGAATTTTTCAAAGTGGGGAGTTACGAAAGAAAAGTTGAAATTATTCATATTGCTTTGAAATTCAGGATTTACAGCCCCGTCAAACCTGCTTTTCACATTAACTATTGAATCGTCGTCTAAGGCAATATTGATGCTTTCCAATATCAAGTTGAAAGGAATTTCGGGCTTACTTATGCTAGACGGGTTGAAGTGTACAAACCCATCTTCAATAGCAATAAATGAGTTTTCAGCATCGTAAGAGTACACATACTCGTATCCATCAACCAGCGCATCTTCTAACTGATTGAGATAAAATATCTCCAATTCGTTTGAAAGACCTTGCTCCTTTACTTTAATCAATCCGAATTCATTCTCCATTGAAATCCAAATCCGCCCGAGATCATCTTCAATTATCTGATTCACATTTTTCCCTTCTCCGATTAATTCTGTCAAATTTTCATTCAGCAAGAAGGTATCTCTTTGTTGATCGTAGTTATAGATCCCATTTAGAGTTGAGAATGTAAGTTGATTCCTAATTTTAGAAACACTTGTAAAAATGTCAGAAGGAAGTCCTTTAGCCTTGCCATAAGACGTTATTGATTGAAACTTTTTTAAGTTTTTATCAAGAGTGAGTTTATATAAACCCCGATAAGCATGAGACACCCAAATATTGCCATCATCATCTTCTTCAAATAGTCTTGCTGATTCATCAAACCCATCAATCCTACCCAGTGACTCCCAGCCAGCATTATTTTTGTAATCCACACCAAACAAATAAAACCCTGTATAGGCACCTTGAATTACATACTCTGAATCACTTAATAAAACAGCTGATTTCCAAACACCTTGAATATTGGTAATTCCTTTTAGGTCACTACCGGCGATTGCATTAGCTCCAGCATGTTGGTCAACTATAAGGTTACCGTTTATTTCGTCTAGACCCCATACCTGACCTTCAACTTCCTTAACCGCATTAAACTTTAATTTGCCATAGTCCAGATCAACACTCCACGGCAATTTAAAAAGTCCCTGATTGGTGCCCAAATACAAATTCTCTTCAAATACCCGGGCAGCATATCCGGTTCCGTTTATTCCCATTTCGGAACCAATAAAACTTAAGGGTGAATTAATTTCCACGTAGTCGATGCCATTATCAAGACCTAACCACAAATTATTCTGCTTATCTTCATAAATGCTTAGGACGGTATTATTCTGGAGCCCTCTGTCCACATTAAGTTGTGTGAGTATTTGTCCAGATTTATTGAAAAGAGTCAGACCATTTTGCGAACTTCCCACTGCATAATTACCGTTTACCAATTTAATGGCGCAATAAGGTTTCTCAATAAAGCCATTCAAATAATCTGATCGATCCCACTTCGAAACCGCGCCTTCTTGAATAATAAAATACCCACTTGATACTGTGATCGCAAGAAAACCTCCATGATCAAAAGGCAAAATAGACGCAATACGATCTGATTCAAAAACGCCATTGCCGCCAACTTTAATGAGCTCTCCCGCCTCATACTTATACAAGCCACGCGAAATATCCTGAAAGAAAAGGCTCCCATCTACTTCAAAATAATTCTCGAAGCGTCCGCCCAGAGGTTCAATTGTGCTGCAAGAATCTCCGTTATAAATAAATATGGCCTTTTCTGAACAAAAATAAACGGTGCTATCAATGATAAAGGTCTTCCATACATCTTCAAAGTCAAGGTTTTTCTCGGCAATTAAATGTGTAAGTGAAACATAATTTTCCCTGGTAAAATCAGTTGACTCCAAAAATCCTATTTCATTTTGACCACCGAGAAAGAGTTTATTTTGATTATCAATATTAAAAGATCGGATGATGGTTGCATTGGGCAAACGAAACAAATTCCAGGAATGACCTTCATATCTCAACAAACCTTTATTATTACCAATAAAAATAATCCCTTCTTCACTTTGTCTTATTTCCCAGTTCTGAGTACCGGCTTTATATTCTGATCTGGTGAAGTTTGTTATAGGAGGAATACCTATGTTAACTTCTTGGGCAGAAATATCTTTGCAAAAAAACCCCAGCACGAAGCTGGCTATGATAAAAAACCGGGATGTACGTATTATACTCAATTGATATATACTTAGAAGTCTACACGAATCATTGTGAAACAAATTTCGCACTAAAGATAAATGTAAATCTCTGAAATACAAATCATTTATAGAAAAGTTCGTGTTTAGTGATGTAGTATGATGTAGCATTGATGTACTCAATAGTCAGTTGCGACGTAAGCGTGATGTAGGGAATTATATGGCGTTATAAACAGTAGCTCACTATCTTTGAGATTATTGACAACGTTAACTAATTCTCATGCATTGTAAAAAATTCAAGTTTCAAATTTGCTCAGTCTTAATCATACTAATCGCTTCATCTTGCACAGAAAAAGTAGAAGAAATTGGTGGATGTCAATTTGATATTGCTCTGGATAATTATGAGCTCGTATGGAATGATGAATTTGAAGGCAATGCTATAGATTCAACAAAATGGTCATATGATCTAGGAGATGGCTGCCAAATTTCTGAAAATCTTTGTGGGTGGGGAAATAATGAACTTCAGTATTACACAAAGAGGGATGAGAATGCGTTTGTAGAAGATGGCAATTTAGTAATACAAGCTATTGAGGAAGACCCCAAATATCTTGGAGTATTTGACTACACCTCAGCAAGAATTGTGACTAAAAACAAAGGAGACTGGAAGTATGGCAGAATAGATGTGAGAGCAAAAATGCCAATTGGTAAAGGTTTATGGTCTGCGATATGGATGCTTCCTACCGATACTGCTTATGGAGGATGGCCTGCAAGTGGTGAAATTGATATTATGGAATATCTGGGTGATAATTCGCGAAGAACGCTTGGAACTATCCATTATGGTCATGATTTTTGGCGTTTTGACACTGAATACTTTGATAAAGCTGGCAGTGAGCCTTCTTTTCATGATGAATTCCATGTCTTCTCAGTTTTATGGAATGAGCAGTGCATTCAATTTATGGTGGATGGTGAGCTTTTTGGTGAGCCAAATACACGTTCAACAGTATTGCCTACCACCTACCCTTTCGATCAGAAATTTCATCTCTTACTGAATCTTGCTGTTGGAGGCAATTTACCGGGCAATCCGGATGGCTCCGCTGTATTTCCACAAAAAATGGAAGTAGACTATGTAAGAGTTTATCAATAATTAAAATTAAATCTTAAAACCAAAAACATGAAAAAAATTTACTTCCTCCTACCCCTTCTTGCCATATATGTATTGCAAGTAAATGGACAACAAACCTGGGACAATTTTGAAGACATCAGGCAGACGAATTATGGATTCATAAACGGTACTTTCATTCCTTACAATGAAAATCCTGATCCAGCGGGAATCAATACAAGTTTAGTAGCTGCGAAATACACAAGAAATGCTTCTGAAACTTTTGATGTGCTTATTTTAAATCGTGTTATGGCGAATGTAACCGATTATGCTACAGGATCGAAGACTATGTCTATGGACATTTGGAGTCCGGCAGTTGGCACTACAGTTCAAATAACACTTGAGAATACCTCTCTCGCCATGAATCCTTACCCTACAGGTCGCCACAGCGAATACCAGGCGGTAACAACAGTTGCCGAGCAATGGGAAACGCTTGAGTTTTCGCTTACCGGAACCCCTGACGCGAATGTTGCTCCAACCATACTAAATCAATTGGTGTTGCTTTTCGCCCCAAACACGAATACCAATGACACGTACTATTGGGATAATCTGCAAGGTCCCGAATTTGCTGTAGATGCTTGTGAAGGTATTGCACCGAATGCCAACATTTTAAACGATTTTGAATGTCATCAAAACGTTAATTACATATTTTCACACTCAGGAATCAATTTCCAACGTATTCTAAACCCCGATTCAGATGGAAATCCATCTTCACATGTGGCGCGCTATGTGCGCAATGGAGGCGAGGAAAACGATGTAATTATTGGTCGATTTGACGGAGCACTGGGTCTTTCGGCTAACAGCGCTATGAGTTTAGATGTATGGGATCCGAATGCTCCTACCACAGTCATAGTATCTCTCCAAAACAATGCAGGGAACGTTATTCTGGCAATGTCGGCTGAGACTAGTGTTAGCAGCACATGGCAAACGCTTTCTTACGATCCTAGTGAGGTTTTTGAAGCAACAGACATCACCCAATTTGTAGTTCTCTTCGATCCGGGAGCCAGTACTTCTGACGAATACTATTTCGATAATTTTAATGCCACCAATACTACCGCTATTGATGAGCTAGAAGCTGTTGTATCTTTTAAAGCTTATCCGAATCCATCTAATGGAGCGACGACTTTTGAGTATGAACTCAAAAACTCTGCGAATGTAATTTACGACATCATGGACATTACCGGTAAAGTGGTTGAGCAAAACAATCTGGGAATACAGGCAGCAGGCTCAAATCAAGTGCTTTGGAATGCCAATGATTATTCCAACGGCATCTATTTCTACAATTTCAGAATTGATGGCCAAATAGCTTCAGGTAAAATAGTACTTAATAGATAGTTCATTTTCAATTGCAGATAATCAAATCGGGAAATCCAGAATTTTTCGATATTGATTATCTGCTTTGCTTTTTTTTTGAAGAATAACAACCGTTCAGAATCACTTATGAATAAGGAATCCTCAGCTGTCGCTAAGAAAAGTGGACAATTTAACGAGCGAATAAATTCTTTAATCGCCGAAATGACCTTGCGTGAAAAAATCGGTCAGATGTCGCAAATAGCCGGTCAGGGAGGTGTTACCGATCAGTTAAAGAAAGCTATTCGCAACGGAGAAGTAGGTTCGTTATTAAATGAAACTGATTTAGACACTCTCAACGAAATTCAGCGGATTGCTGTTGAGGAGAGTCGTCTTGGAATTCCAATTATTATTGGGCGCGATGTAATTCACGGATTTCAAACGATGCTGCCTATTCCAATTGGTCAAGCGTCTAGCTGGAATCCCGAAATAATAGAAAAGGGAGCGCGCATAAGTGCTATTGAAGCAGCTTCTGTAGGCATTCACTGGACTTTTGCGCCCATGATTGATATTACGAGAGACCCGCGATGGGGTAGAATTGCAGAATCTTTGGGTGAAGATCCCTATTTAACAAGCGTGCTTGGAGCTGCGATGGTCAAGGGTTTTCAAGGTGACGATCTTTCAAACCACGACAGCATTGCCGCTTGTGCCAAACATTTTGCAGCCTATGGGTACTCCGAATCTGGAAAGGATTATGCCTACGTGAACATTTCTGAAAATGACCTTCGGAATACCATTCTGCCGCCATTTAAAGCAGCCAAAGAAGCAGGTGTAGCAACATTTATGACCGCATTCAGCGATGTAAACGGTGTGCCGGCTACTGCAAATCAACTTCTGATGAAGAAAATCCTTCGCCAGGAATGGGGTTTTGAGGGTTTTGTAGTTAGCGATTGGGATTCGGTGATTCAGCTAACTACACAAGGCTATTCGAAAAATCACGAAGAGGCTGCATTTGATAGCGTAAGCGCAGGGGTTGATATGGAAATGGCAAGCCGTTCGTATATCTATCACCTTGAAGACCTTGTAGATCAAGGAAGGATTACCATCGCCCAGATAGACGAATGCGTGCGCAACATTCTTAAAATCAAATTTGATCTAGGCTTGTTTGACGATCCGTTTACAAATGAAACCGCTTTTCCCGAAAAGGGAAATCAGAAACATCTGGAAATCGCTAAGCAAGCTGCAATTGAAAGTTGTGTGCTTCTAAAAAATGATTTCAACGTTCTACCACTTAATCCTGAAAAAGTTCAAAACCTGGCTATTATTGGTCCTTTGGCAAATGATGCTTTAGAGCAAATGGGCACATGGACTTTTGACGGTGTAGAAAGCTGGTGTGAAACACCCCTTCAATCCATTCAGAAAGCGGTAGGTGAGCATACAACAATAAGAGTGGCCAGAGGTCTCGAAACGACGAGAACTAAAAATCGTGACGGATTCGCGGAAGCAATAGAAGCGGCAAAATTATCGGAGACGGTGATACTGTTTATGGGTGAAGAAGCTATTTTAAGCGGTGAGGCGCACTGTCGTGCAGATATCGACCTACCCGGATATCAAAATGAATTGCTCGAAGAAATTTCTAAGCTCGGCAAAACCACAATTCTAGTCATCATGGCCGGCAGACCGCTTACATTGACTCAAACACAGCACTATGTGAATAGTATGATTATGGCGTGGCATCCGGGAACGATGGGCGGCCCGGCAATTTCAGATATTCTATTCGGTAAAGTCTCCCCTTCCGGGAAATTGCCATTCTCATTCCCAACAATGGTAGGTCAAATACCTATTTATTACAATCAGAGAAAATCGGGCAGACCCGCAAAACAAAATTCATTCTTACACATAGATGATATTCCTGCCAGGGCTCCGCAAACCTCAACAGGAAATACCTCCTTTCATATGGATGCCGGAGTAGATCCACTCTACCCTTTTGGTCATGGGCTCTCTTACACACATTTTAGCTATGGCGGTTTGCGTCTGTCTAAAAATGAAATGCGGCTCAATGAATCAATTGAAATTCTTATTGATGTTTCAAATGTGGGTGATATGGAGGCTGTCGAAATCGTTCAAATGTATACCCGTGACCGGTTTGGAAGTGTAACCAGACCAGTACGAGAACTCAAAGGCTTTCAGCGCATTTCTTTAAAAGCCGGCGAAACAAAAACTGGAAGGTTTGAGATGCATACCGATCAATTATCATTTTACAATAAGGAAATGAAATGTGTTACCGAACCAGGTGATTTTGACCTTTGGATAGGTGGGGATAGTAACGCAACACATCACGCTCATTTTAAAATAATAAGCTAAAACCAACCATGGAAACCAATCAAAAACCAAAAATTAAAGGTTCTAAGACCAACCGATTTATTGTCCTTACAGCTTTAATCGTCGCACTAGGAGGATTCCTGATGGGATTTGATGCTTCGGTCATTTCAGGGGTGAATAAATTTATAGAATTGGAATTTGAACTCTCAAAGCTTGAGCTTGGGTGGGCAGTAAGTTCATTAACTCTTACCGCCACTTTGGCTATGCTGGTTTCAGGACCATTAAGCGATAATCTAGGTCGAAAAAGAGTACTCACCATCGCTGCCATTTTGTACACTATTTCTGCCTTGGGATCGGCATTTGCACCAAGCTTCTTCTGGCTTATCGCAGCCCGAATGCTTGGTGGTATTGGAGTAGGTGCATCCCTAATTATTGCCCCTATGTACATTGCAGAGATTTCGCCACCGGGATTGCGTGGACGCATGGTTTCTTTTAACCAATTGAATATTGTTCTGGGTATTTCTGTAGCATTTTTCACGAATTACCTTATTCTACAATGGGGCCAGTCTGAAGCTGAATGGACTAAAACTCTAGGTTTTGACGAATACAACTGGCGTTGGATGCTGGGACTTGAAGCCATACCGGCAATTCTCTACTTTTTTGGCCTTTTCGCTGTGCCAAGCAGCCCGCGTTGGCTTGCCATGAAAGGGCGATATGACGAGGCCCTCAAAGTTATGACCCGAGCCTGCGGTCCAGAAGAAGCTGCCGAGATAATACAATCTGTAAAAGAGAGTATGGCAGATACAAGCAAAAAAGAAAAAACACCAATAAAAACACTTTTTAAACCTGCACTAAGACTGGTTCTTACCATCGGTCTTGTTATTGGAATCTTGCAGCAAATAACCGGTATAAACTCCGTTTTCTTTTATGCGCCTATGATTTTTGAGCAGTCGGGTATTGGAACAGATGCTTCTTTTTCGCAAGCCATTTATGTAGGACTTATTAATTTGGTTTTCACCCTACTAGCAATCGCTTTGATAGATAAACTGGGAAGAAAACCGCTTCTTGTTTTTGGAGTTTCCGGAATTGCGCTTTGTATGTTTCTGCTTTCCTATGGCTTTCATTCAGCATCATATACACTTACAGAAGAATCATTGACCGCATTACCCGCCGAAATAGATCGGGTGCAGCTGGCTCCTATCATAAATAAAACCTTTATTGACGACGTGAGTTTTAAAATTGCCCTGAGAGAAAATCTTGGAGAGTTGCCTGCAAAAACGTATGAATCTCAACTTATTACCGGCGCAGTTACTATAAACTCTATGCTCATTCTCATCGGAATACTAGGCTTCGTGGCATCTTTTGCAATAAGCGTTGGTCCCGTAATGTGGGTCTTATTTTCTGAACTGTTTCCAATATGGATTCGCGGTTTAGCCATATCCTTTGTGGGGCTGGTAAACTCGGCTGTAAGTTTTGGAGTCCAGCTTGTATTCCCGTGGGAATTGGAGAATCTGGGAAGCACGATCACTTTTATGATCTATGGGGGTTTCGCAGTTCTAGGTTTGATTTTTATTATACTCAAGCTGCCCGAAACAAAAGGAAAATCATTGGAAGAACTTGAAACATTGCTTGTGAAATGAAAGGATATCAAAACATAGTATTCTTTAAGTCTCTGATACTTTTGTATTCGTGGACGGTATTGACTTCCTGTGAATCTCCAGAAAAAAAGAGTCAAACCATATCAAAACCAGTCAAAGAGGAGATAGTGATAACTCCTTCTTCGTTTGTCCGGTCTACTGGAGATGTAGAAGTGGCGAACAATAAAAAAAGTATTATCCTTTCTGGAGAAAGTACGTGCACATACCAAATAAATGTAAAAGAAGCTGGCAGGTACCGAATTGAATTTTTGATGAATTCAAATAGGGACAGCTCTTCTGTTTGGATCGAAGATTATGTAGGTAATAAAGATGGTCGCACCTATAATATAACCGGAACCATACCTGTTGAAAATGGAAAAGAACCGATCCTGCACTTTCGAGATGGAAGTCCTTTAAATAAAGGTGGGCATACTATAAAACTACAAGCCAAAGGCGCAATAAATATTGAATCTATCAAAATGGTGCTTATGCGAAAGCACCTTGCATCACCTGAAACGCTTACGCAAGAAATGAGCGGAGAAAACTGGGATTTGGTTTGGGCTGATGAATTTGATGGCAGCGGATTGCCCGATACAACCAAATGGACTTTTGACATAGGAAACTGGGGGTGGGGAAATTCTGAATTGCAATATTACACAGCCAATAGAACTGAAAATGCCAGACAGGAAGATGGAAATCTAATAATTGAAGCGCTTAAAGGTGATATGGGTGAGAAATGGACTTCGGCCAGGCTTACCACCCGCGGCAAAGTCTCCTTTCTATACGGTAAAATCGAGTTTCGAGCAAAAGTTCCTCCTTACAGAGGCAATTGGGCGGCAGGATGGACTTTGGGTGATGACTATGTAGATGAACTTTCTTGGCCTTACTGCGGCGAGATAGATATTTTAGAGAGCGTTGGATACCAAATGAACGATACGACAGGAAATGGAATCGCCCATGCATCAGCGCATTGCGGGGCCTATTATTTCAAGCTTGGCAATCAACCCACGGGCACCATTGATGTAAAGAATATGCATGAAGAATTTCATACATACGCCATAGAGTGGAGTCCTGATGAGATAAAAGCAACAGTTGACGATCAGGAATATTTTAAATATGACGATACATCCACACCATTATCCTGGCCGTTTGACAAGCCTCAAAATTTAATCCTTAATCTCACAATGGGTGGTGGCTGGGGAGGCGCAATGGGCATAGATCCAACTATTTACAGCCAAAAAATGATCGTTGACTACGTAAGAGTTTACCAAAAAAAATAAGATTTGAAAACCGTGTTCTACATAGCATTTCTGTTTATCTGCAAAAGCTTATTTGCGCAGGTACCAGTCAATGCAAATGAACGCGAAGATGAAGCCATTTACCAAAAGGTAGATGCGCTTATTTCAGAAATGACCCTTGAAGAAAAAGTGGGTCAGATGACGAATATTAGTTTGATGGCTATTGCCGAAGGTGACTTTTGGAACAAGCGCGATACGGTGATTCTCGACACCGCCAAGATGCGCGATTTACTCGGCAACTTCCACGTGGGCTCTGTTCAAAATCTCGGCACCTACCCTTTCAGTCCGCGTGAATGGAGACAAAATATTGAAATCATTCAAGACTATGTAAAGAGCCAGACGAGGCTTAAAATCCCAGTACTCTACGCGATTGATGCCGTGCATGGCGCAAATTACTCTGCCGGCTCCACCTTGTTTCCGCACCAGCTCGGCATGGCGGCTACCTGGAGTCGCGACCTCGTTGAAAAAGGAGCAGCTATAACGTCTTATGAGATTCGCGCTTCGGGAATTCCGATGAACTACGCACCGGTTCTCGACGTTTGCAAACAACCACTTTGGGGAAGAATTTTTGAGACTTTTGGCGAGGATACTTACTTGACGAGTCAATTGGGATTGGCGACTATAAAGGGAGCGCAAGGCGATAATCAGTCCAACCCTTACAGTTCTTTTGTGTGTTTAAAGCATTTTTTGGCCTACGGAGCTCCCACCAATGGTAAAGACCGCTCTCCCGTAAATCTCTCTTACCGGAAGTTGCGCCAAGACTATCTCCCACCATTTCGTGCAGCGATTGATGCCGGTGCGCTGGCGATTATGATCAGCTCTGCCGCCATTAATGGAATTCCATCTCACGCAGATGAATACCTGATTACCAAGTTATTAAAGCAAGAATTGGGTTTTCGCGGATTCACCATTTCTGATTGGGAAGACGTGAGCAATTTGGTGAAAACACATCAGGTTGCGGCAACCGAGAAAGAAGCTGTAATGCTTGCCGTCAATGCCGGTCTCGATATGTGTATGGAGCCCTACGATGCCAGTTTCGCATCAGATTTGATAGAGCTGGTAAATGAAGGAGCTGTGAAAACTTCGAGAATAGACGATGCTGTAAGGCGTATTTTATATGTGAAATTTAAGATTGGACTTTTTGATACTATTCAAACCGATTCTGATCTCTACATGGATTATGGTTCTCCGGCTTTCGCCGAATCGAGTTACAATGCTGCCGCAGAATCAATCACCCTGCTTAAAAATACGAACAGCCAATTACCGCTTGGAAAAAACGAAAAAGTGCTGGTGACGGGCGTTGCTTCAAATTCGCTCAACTACCTTAACGGTGCCTGGTCGCGAACCTGGAGCGGAGTTGATACCACCTTTAACGAATGGGAAAAAGAAACAATTCTAGAAGCTATTCAAAACACAATTGGCCGGGAAAATAGCATATACGCTCAAGGAACTTCATACGATTCGGATGTGAATACGAAGCAAGCCATTGAAAAAGCTGCTCAAGCCGATCGGATCATTATTTGCCTGGGCGAAATTCCGGCTACAGAAAAACCAAGCGATATTGATGCATTAGATTTCCCCAATGCTCAGATTAATCTGGTTAAACAATTAGCAGCAACCGGCAAGCCCATCACACTTGTATTGGTGGAAGCCAGACCACGAATAATCAGAGAAATTGAGCCGCTCGCTGAGTCAATTTTGATGGCTTACCTTCCCGGAAATGAGGGTGGCCGAGCTATTGCCGATGTCCTTTACGGAGTAATAAACCCCAGCGGAAAGCTGCCTATTACCTATCCCAAATACAACAATTCTTTGTGGGCATATGATCATACACGAGCCGACGAACGAGACAAGGGATTTGGGTATGATGCCTTTGATCCACAATACGCGTTCGGTTTTGGACTGAGCTATACCGATTTTGCTTACAGCGATTTGAAAATTAGTAATGACACCCTTTTCAGCGATGACTCCTTATTTGTATCGGTAAAGGTGACAAACATCGGCAGCCGAGAAGGGAAAGAAATCGTTCAGCTTTATAGCGCAGATCAATTTGCGAGTATTGTACCTACAGTAAAACAATTGCGAAGATTTGAGAAAATAAACCTTCAACCAGCCGAAACGAAAACAGTACAATTCTCTCTTCACCCTAAAGATTTAGCTTTTGTGAATGCAAAAAATGAATGGATTACTGAACCGGGCGCATTCACATTAATGATAGACACATTAGAAGTTCAATTTCTTTATCAGGAAAGTAGCCCAAAAATCGAAAACTTACCTGAAACCATGACTAAAAGACGGAAAAAGAAATGAGCGAAAAGGAAATATATCAGCGAGTTGAAGAATGGCTTAGTCGCATGACTTTGGAGCAGAAAATTGGACAAATGATTCAAACCGAACGTATGTCTATCACTCCTGAAGAGGTTAAAGTTTTTCACATTGGTTCTGTGCTAAGCGGCGGCGGGTCAAGTCCAGGAGAAAACAAACCGGCAGACTGGGTAAAGATGAACGATGCATTTTGGGCTGCATCTGTAGAAGAAGACGAAAAGCATTTGCCCATTCCTATTTTATATGGAGTTGATGCCATTCACGGTCACAACAATGTACTTGGAGCTACAATATTTCCACATAATATAGGATTGGGCTGTGCCAATGATCCTGAACTCGTGAAAAAAATAGCACAATCCACTGCGCGTGAGATTCTTGCTACAGGAGTGGAATGGACTTTTGCCCCTACGCTTGCGGTGGCTCGAAATAACCAATGGGGTCGAACTTACGAGAGTTATTCCGAAGATCCTGAAATCGTTAAATCCTATGCAGGCGCCTTTGTGGAGGGCTTGCAAGGCGATTTAAAGACAGATTCTGTCATAGCATGTGTTAAACATTGGGTTGGCGATGGTGGAACTACTTACGGAATTGATCAAGGCGATACCGATATTTCTGAAGCGGAGTTGCGCAAAATCCATATACCGCCCTACATACCTGCTATTCAGGCAGGTACACTCACCGTGATGGCATCTTTTAATAGTTGGAAAGGCGACAAGCTTCACGGACATAAATACCTGCTTACTGACGTCCTCAAAGAAGAGCTTGGCTTTAAAGGATTTATCATTTCCGATTGGGATGGTTGCGATTATCTAAACGCTGATTTTCATCAAACGGTGGCTCAAGGCGTGAATGCTGGCATTGACCTATTTATGGTGTCAGAAAAATGGAAGCCATTTGGCGAAAGCCTAAACCAACATGTCAATTCAGGAAATGTGAAACCTGAGCGGATTGACGATGCGGTGCGACGAATTCTCTATGTTAAAATCAAATATGGCTTGTTTGAAAAACCACGGCCATCGGCTAGGTACTGGTCTAATCATGAGAGCTTTGGCGGCAGTGCACACAGAGAAGTAGCTCGTGAAGCAGTACGCAAATCGCTTGTATTATTAAAAAATGAAAACGACCTACTGCCCTTAAAAAGAGACGCACGCATAATTGTAGCAGGTAAAAATGCAAACGATCGCGGACACCAATGTGGCGGATTTACAGTGGCCTGGCAGGGCGTTTCAGACAGTATGGACGAGGAGAGTGATGAACCAGCAAGCAAAATTACAACGGCTTATGGAGCGGATGCCGGTGTACAAAGGGGAAAAATAATAGGCGGAACCTCCATTTGGGAAGGAATAAAAGCCATGTCGCCAAAGGCCGAGCTCAACATTAATGGAAATATGGCCGACCGCTCAAGGCACGATGTAGGAATAGTGGTGATAGGCGAAACGCCCTACGCTGAAGGAATGGGTGACATACGACAGGGTGATGAAACCATTGCCGAAATGGCCACAAAGATTAAGGGCCTGATGAAGGTTCTACATCCATATGGTCATTCGCTTGTGCTCAATGAATTGCACCCGGAAGATCTCGAAGCTATTAAAAATATTACAAACCAGAGAATTCCAGCTGTGGTGGTGCTTTTGAGTGGAAGGACTTTAATCATTGAAAAAGAATTAGAAGAATCAACTGCATTTGTTGCTGCGTGGCTACCGGGAAGTGAAGGTCAGGGAGTAGCAGATTTACTTTTTGGCGTTTACGACTTTAAAGGAAAGCTGTCTTTTAGCTGGCAGAAAAAAGCTGGTGAAAACTTCCGAAAAGGAGATGAGCCTTACAATCCGCTTTTTGCTTTTGGCTACGGACTTAGTTATTCAAATAATACAGAGAATTAATATAAACCTTAATAAGAAATGAGAAATCTTAAAATCAATTAACACATTAAAAATCAAATCATTAAAAACAAGAATTATGAAATCACTTAGATTATTATTGATCGTACTTCTCGGATTATCCGGCAGTATGATTCACGCCCAAACGGGCGAATGCTCCGGCACATGGACGGATGCAGCAGAAGGCACATTCGATATGGGCTTTGACTATACAATCGTGACCAATGGACCAGATGTAACAGTTTCTGTTGAGCTTCTTGACATAAAGGATGGTCTCGTAGCCTTTGCACAGACCTATACGCCAGATTTTGCTGAAACGCAAATGGATAACACTGGTGGACAGTCATTTTCATCAACATTTTTTGGACTAGCTGATGGCAGTGCTTTTAATGTGGCTATTAAGTTTGCCTTTGCCGGTGGTCTTGCCACATCTACCATAATCCAATATACGGTAGGTGAAGGATGTGCGACTGGGAGTTCAAGTGATATTGAGCTGCCTATTACATTTGAAGATGGAGGGCTTGATTATGAGCTAACAGACTTCGGTGGAAACGCTTCACAAATCATCACAGACCCTACAGATGCAGGAAATCTGGTAGTGGAGTCAATTAAAACAGATGCAGCCCAAACTTGGGCTGGAACAACCGTTGCAGAAGTTTCTGGTTTTAGCGAGCCTTTGCCATTTGCTGCAGGAGCTACAACAATGACAGTACGCGTATGGTCACCAACATCTGGTACACCTATTAGGCTGAAAGTTGAGCAAGTTGGCGTGCCAACCGTTTCGGTAGAGACTGAGGCTACAACCACTATGGCTGGCGACTGGGAAACGCTAACATTCAATTTTGCAAACCAAGCTGCTGGTACAGCCGCTCTTAACTTTGCCAATACGTACAATAAGGCCTCTATCTTCTTTAATTTTGGAACAGATGGAGCCACAGCCGGTTCACAGACTTACTATTGGGATGATGTAACATTCGACGGAAACGGCGGAGGTGAAAATATGATTGAACTCCCTATCACTTTCGAAGATGATGAAGTTGATTATGAACTAACCGATTTTGGTGGGAATGCTTCACAAATAATTGTAGATCCAACTGATGCTAGCAATTTGGTAGTAGAGTCAATTAAAACTGATGCAGCCCAAACTTGGGCCGGAACAACTGTTGCAGATGTTTCTGGTTTTAGCGAGCCTTTGCCATTTGCTGCAGGAGCTACAACAATGACGGTACGCGTATGGTCACCAACTTCGGGAATACCTATTAGGCTGAAAGTTGAGCAAGTTGGCGTGCCAACCGTTTCGGTAGAGACTGAGGCTACAACCACTATGGCTGGCGACTGGGAAACGCTAACATTCAATTTTGCAAACCAAGCTGCTGGTACA
>NZ_JAAGVY010000005.1:0-52500 GCF_010686655.1 Cryomorpha ignava
CGAGCCAGATTAATCGTGCCCTTAAAATGGGTGTGTAGTGTTTCGGTTAATTCTGTACTTTTGAAGTTAGCATTGGTTTTCATGTTCTTGAAAGATGTTTGAGATTATCCTTCTAAGATACTGATTACCAATGCTTTATACTAATTTTTTAACATTTAATTTGCTGATTATCAGCGGGTTATATTTTTGTCATGTACTAAACTGTTAATTACATGTTTTTTTGCTTCTCTCGTTGTTAATGTCTCGATTGGGTATTCGCAACATTCGCAACAAATAATGTGCGATATTAATTCCGAGATTTATAATGACGAGTTTAGCTGGACATCTGTGGAAGGTGGTTTTGAGACACCTTCTAATCATAATGAACCTCGAGGATCCATGTGGTTAGTGCCTGATGGTATTCATTGGGATCGGGTAATAGATGGAGGGTTTGATACTCGCTACTTTAGACCATTGCAAAGAATACTGTGTGAATCTTGGTCGGCATCATTTGATATTGAATTAATTGACGCATCTACGTGGAATGTTGGTGCAATGGGACATAGTATTTTTGCATTGACTGCCGGTACACAACCACCATCTTATTTTTATACTGATCAATTTCAAAATTATCTTGCTTCAGATCAAGATGGAATTATGGTACAATTATCAGGAACTCAGAATATAAACTCTTTTTCTGTGACTATTAATGATGATGGTGATTTAACAAATAGTTGCATCATAGACATACCATGGGATCATGGCCAGGCTCCCGAAACTTATCATATTACTTTGGAAAGAATTGGCGGAACAAATGGAAAACTGACTGTGCGATATGGTACTACCGAAGAGAGTTGTTGTTTTACAATTCCTCCTGCTGTGAACGGACTTTCTCATTTACAGCATGCTAATACTCCGACTGGAGGTTATCGACGGAACTTTACTGGAACATTGACTCGTACTTGTATCATCGATTGCTATCAAGAAGTTGGGTGTTGCGGTAGCCAAGAGATAAGTGGTCCATCCACCGTTTGTGCAAATCCAATTAATGCAACCTATACTTTAGATGGATGGCCGGCTGAGGCAGAGATTGAGTGGAGTGTTCAAGGATCCATATCAGGACTTCAGTATTTAGGAAACTCAATTTTCATTGAGTATGCCACAGGAGCAACGCAATTAATTATTACCGCGAGGGTCACGTGCAATTGCCAAACTTTCATATTTACTAAGGTGGTAAATGTTTTCTATACTGAGTCAGCAGATTTCAGTTTAAATGTCGGGGCAGATTTAAATAATTATACCAGCATTTCTGGCTCGCCAGCAACTACAAATCCGGTCTGGGATCATATTTGGGATATTTATGAAGCCGAAAGTTGTGCACCTCCCAGTGATTTATCGATAGCTTCTGGTAGCAATGCGCTTCGTCCAACTCAATATGATCAAAACTTCCTTTTTAATGGTACTGATGATCCAGTTTTGTTGACTAGTAACTGTTATATAGTTCGACATATACTCACTTCTCCAGATGGAGTCTGTAGTTCGGAAAAGAGGAGAAAACTTTTGATTTCGAAACAAAATAATGGAAATGGTAAGGTTACGGAAAACGCAATAAAGCTTTTTCCTAATCCTGTTTCGAAGACCCTTAACATTGAGATAAATCTGATAGGATATGAAGGTGATTTAGTCTCTTTGGTTATTCAGGATATAAATGGACGAGAATTGACAAACAGAAAGATTCTCGGTTCATCTTTAGTTCAAGAGGATATTTCATCATTTAGTAATGGCACATATTTTCTGATAGTTACAACTGAAGAAAAGGACGTGGTAGAACAAATGATATTCGTCAAAGAATAACTTTAAGGTTAATTTAATTAATGAAAGGTTGCTCAAGGCGGCAGCTTTTCAATTTATCATGTTGAAATTCCCAACATTTTTTGTTATATGGAATGTAGTAAATCGTTCGTTATTGAATAAATCGTAAACCAGTTGTTGACGCTCGCAACAACAAGGTTGATCAAATACTATAAATTAATCAAGTTAAAAAGCTGATGCAAGAAGCATCAGCTTTTTTTTGCCTCCTTCTTATTCGAACTATCCTAATATTCCTCAATCAGGCTTTCAACTGTCTTTATGCTTATTCTTCAACAGCCATTGCTTCTGTTCCTTTCGCAGGCTTACAAAATCAACAAGCGGTATAGCCGGGCTGCCGAGTACCGTTTCATTATCGGCAACGCTCTTGGTAACAGTACTCCCAATACCTATCGTAGTATTCTTGCCAATGGTAATGGCGTTCCGTATAGCACTTGATGGAGCTACCCAGCTATTCTCACCAATTACAACACTACCGGCAATCATGGAACAGGCAATGATTAATGAGTTTTTGCCAATTTGAACATTGTGTGCAATGTGTACAAGGTTGTCAATTTTTACGCCATGGTTTATTATGGTGTCAGATAATGATCCCCTGTCAATACAAGTGTTACTCCCAATATGTACATTTTCCTTAATTAGAACACGACCATAATGTGGGAAAAGCTCGATTTCACCATTTTCAAGTTTGCTGTAACCAAAACCATTTTCACCGATTGTAGTATTAGACCCTATTTTAACATTATCACCAACAGTAGCGTTTTTTATCACTGTATTCTGACCAATAGAAATATTTCTCCCTATTTCGGAGTTTTCTGAAATAAAAACATTGGCTCCTATCACATTATTCTTGCCAATTTTCGCTCCTTCTTCTATAATGGCAGTAGTGTGAATTTTATCGGAACTGTTGGGAGCTTCAAACGCTAAAAATTCTTTGCAGAAATCAATTAGCAATTGTTTTGGATTATCATGAATTAAAAAAGCCTTGCCTTGGGTAGCACTATTCGACACTAGTAATTCTTCTGGAACGATTATTAATTTGCAGTCGGTTTGAGCTATAATTTGAGTTGCATTACTTTCATATTTCTTTGTCAAGATCGCAATATTTGATGCATCACAAATATGAATTGCTTTGGGAAATGATATAACATGATCTTTTGCTAATCCAAAATTCTTTATTGTCCCATTCCTTTCGCTGTACCAATCAGAAATTTCGGAAAAGTATATTTTCTTTTGACTCATTTTGCTATCAATCGTATTAGTTCAAACGATTCGGCATACTTTATTAATATCTGACCTCCACGTAAAGTAGCCAAAGCTGTGATGAATTCTGGTGAACTATAGGTTCTGAAATTTTGAGACTTATAGCACGCTATAGCATCAAGCTTACTATTTAAATGACTATCATCCAATGGATTGTATACAAATGATGTAAATCCGAAATTATTCCAGGGCATTTCATACCCCAGAAGGTTGTAGAATTTAAAAGCACGCTTACCTTCTTCATGTATCACGGCATGATCCTGATGAATATCACTTGAACTTGGGATAAAAACTAAATCAGGTTTAATCTTATTTCTTACCTCAATCATTTGTTCTAAAATTTCTTGACGTCTGGCAGGAAACTCGCGAACGGAGAAATCAAATACGATTATGTTTTCTTTAGGGATTTTTAAAAGTGATAGTGATGCATACATTTCCTGTTCTATTGCGCCAATTTCAAAATTGGCAGGAGTGCTTTTTTCGCAAAGACTGAAAACAATTACGAAGACTTCTTTCCCTTTTTCTATTAGTTTGGCTATAGTACCTCCCAATCCAAACTCGGCATCATCGGGATGAGGAGCTAATATCAGGACTCTATTAATGTTCTCAAAAATCATTTTTTAATATTTTCAATTATTTTTTCACAGATGAAATGAGCACTTTTTCCATCGCCATAGATGCTTTCAAAATGTTGTGGTTTATTTTCTAAAAAATACTTTGCACCTTGACAAAGCAAATCATAATCGCTACCAACTAGTTTAGCGTTTTTGGACTCGACCAGCTCTACCCACGGAGTTTCTTCCAACATAATGAGACAGGGTTTTTTCATAAAAAACGCCTCTTTTTGAACGCCACCCGAATCTGTGACAATTAGATCCGCATTTTTTTCCAATCCAATCATTTCTATAAATGAAATTGGCGGCATACAATGAATGCCCTTTGCGTCAATCATTCCTGAAAGCTCCTGATTTTGATCAATTAATTTTCGGGTTCTGGGATGAATCGGAAAAATTATTTCCTTGCCTAAACTATCGATTGCATAGTGTAAAAAAGATAGAATCGCCTTAAAATTTTCAAGATTATCCACATTAGAAGGACGATGGGCGGTAATTAAGAAAAAATTGCTTTCAGGTAAATGGTATTTATCTATGAGCGCCTTAAAATAACTTTCCGCTTTATCTTTAAAGTATAACGTGTTATCATACATGATATCTCCACATCTATATACCTTTGGATGATTAAGTAGTAAATTGTCTTCGGGTTCTGTTTCGGCTGTGGTAAAACCTTCTTTCTGAAGACTTAAAATTCCGTCATCAGAAGGCACAAATAGCAAAGATGAAACATGATCGCAAATAAGTCGATTTACCTCTTCGGGAAATAATTTATTAAATGAGCGCACCCCCGCTTCAACGTGGATGACAGGAATGTGTCGTTTCACACCAACAAGACAAGCCGCAAGAGTTGAGTTTGTATCTCCATAAAGCAAAATAGCGTTTGGCATTTCCTTTTCAACGACCTCATCAAGCGCAATCATTATTTTTGCAGTCTGATGGGCATGATTTGAGGATCCTATTTTAAGATTGTATTTTTCTTTAGGAATATTTAATTCATCAAAAAATATATTTGACATCTCAGGATCGTAGTGCTGTCCGGTAT
Organism: Cryomorpha ignava; assembly: GCF_010686655.1. GTDB lineage: Bacteria > Bacteroidota > Bacteroidia > Flavobacteriales_D > Cryomorphaceae > Cryomorpha > Cryomorpha ignava. The sequence goes on from NZ_JAAGVY010000005.1 coordinate 4,768, forward strand.
GCACAATCACTTCTTCAATTTTATTGCTAAAAGATTTTGAGATAGCTCTACTAATCGCGGCAGATTTTATAAACTGTGGTCGGGCACCAATTACAGTGAGTAACTTAATCATGTATCGACTTATTTAACAAATCTACAACTTTCTTAGTTAATTCCGAATAGCTATATTGATCAATATCTATCGAATTACATTCATTATTTTGATTACGGAATTTTTCATGTTTTTCAATAAGAACTTGTTTAATTAAATTGGTGTCGCCGAAGTCAATAATAGACCCGGCTGAACATGACCTTATAATATCCGCGGCATCACCATGTGAAGGCCCTATGCATAGAATAGGGCGTTTGGCCTGCAAATATTCAAAAAGCTTTCCTGTTAAAACGAATTCTGCATTTTCTATTCTATCAATCGGTAATAAAAGCAATTGAGCCGATCTTTGAATTCTTTTCGCGTTAATGTGATCAACATGCGCTATAAAAGTTGTGAATCTTGTTAGATCATGATTTTCTAATGACTCTTTAACAAACGGAGCAACATTACCGACAAGTTTTATCTCCAAATCATTCGCAAAATGTTCGCTTTTTTTCACCATTTCGGATAGGCAAAGCCACAGATCGTCACAATTTCTATGATGCAAGAAACTTCCTGTGTGAACAATAGAAAATTTAGTGTCAAGTTGAACAGGATCGCGATCTAGATCCGAGCCGTTGTAGCCATTATACACTATACTACTATTAATGTCGTACTTTTCTTTAAACTCTTTTTGAATTGTTTTTCCAACAACCATAACATTGGTTGATTCCTTTAACACGGCTTTTTCAAGCTTTTCGTGTTTTTTTAACGCAAATTTTGTCAAATTCATTTGCTTTAAATAATCCATGCTTGTCCATGGATCCCTGAAATCAGAAATCCATGGAATTTGATATTTCTCATGGATTTTTTTTGCTATGAGATGAGCGCTATGAGGCGGGCCTGTTGAAATAATTGCATCTACATTATGTCCAGACAAATAAGTATCGAGATACTTGAATGATCTTTTTATCCAAAACATTCTGGCATCAGGAATAAAAAAATTACCTCTTATAGCCCACATCAGCTTTTTCAAAGGCGAAGTATTTACACTAGATTGCTGTTGAAGTTTATAAAGGCTTTTGGATTTATTTCCTTTTTTGTGCAACAACGATATGATATTGTTAGGCTCCGGGGCTCTTACGCTATGTTTTTCAATGTCATCTGGAACCTGGTTTAAGAGCATCTCATCCACAATCGGATAATTCGCATTTTTTGCTGTAAAAATTATAGGTCTCCAATTGTTGTCAGGTAAATTTTTTGAAAACTGCAGCCAGCGCTGCACGCCAATCCCTCCACTTGGCGGCCAGTAATACGTTATTATTAGTACTTTTTTCACGTTTGCAAAGGTAGGCTATCGCATGAATCCTGCACTAATGGAATGAGACAAATTTAAGGGAAGTATCGAAACAGCTTTTAGGTGGTTCCCATCACAAAAACTCCATTTGTATAATACAAAGACTGTTGGGGAACCTATGGTCAAATAGCTAGTTACGGCATCAGCAATGTAATTGTAAAAGTTGTCTGGCTTGTATTGCTGCACATTTATACCTCTTCATTGAGCGTAGATGAGTAAGGCATAGTGCTTCATCCTGAAGTTGCCACGCGATTTTTGCCGGAGTGATTCCCATACAAATTCCTAACTCAATGTTCCGACAGAAGAGCGATAAAGATAGTTGAAACAACAAAAAATTTACTTGACATCGTTGGTGGGCATGTTGAGAATTTTACAATATTCGGCGCTATCATCCTCACTTTTCGCGACTTCTTTGGTCCGTTGATTTTTGAGAGTAATAAGTTGATAGGAATGAAATATGGTTTTTTGGTTCGACTAATTGAGAATGGATTTACGAAACGTTATCCAATTCAGGGAATATGAGTTTCAAAATCGGAATTTTTATGCTATACTCACAATTAGATTTACATTGTGCTGTTATTTCGGGTACTCTAATTCATGATTAAAGATTTACGCAATACATTTAAGCAAACGGCTATTTATGGAGTAGTTTCCTTATTGGTAAAGGTTGCAGGGTTAATTCTGCTGCCCATCTATGCCAATTCGCTTAGCACAGAGGCTTTTGGTTTGCTCGGTTGGTTCGAGCTTATTACGCTATTTTTCGTGGGAGTAATCTCATTCAGCCTGCCATCTTCTATGCTAAGACTTGCCAGTGAAAAAGATGATATAGAAAGTCAGAATAAAATTTATGCCACTTCACTCTTGATGATTTTGTTTTTCGGGGGTATTTTCTTGGCGATCTTCCTTCCGTTAAACTCCATTTTAAGCCGGGTAATTTTTGAGACCGACGAATATGCACCCTATTTCACAATTGCATTTATTTCAATTGTTATAGAAATACTCGGCGTACTCCCGTTGCAACTACTTCGCTTACGCGAAAAATCGACACAATACCTTGGATTTTTCGGATTGAAACTTCTTTCGCTAATCGGATTTATTTGGTATTTTGTATCTGTGAAAGATATGGGGGTCTATGGCGCTTTGTGGGGCTTTTTATGTGCGAATATTACCTTCCTGATATCCACATTTTTCTTTCAGTTTAAAAATTTGGTACTCAAGTTCGATAAAAAGGCAGCCAGAGAAATGTATTATTTTGGTGCTCCGCTTATCTTTACAACTATTGCAGGAACTTTACTCACAATAGCAGATAGAATAATTATTGAAATTTACGGTGAACTTTCTGATTTAGGTATTTATACAATGGCCTATAAAATTGGGAGTTTGTCTAATCTTTTAATAATCGGCAGCTTTTCATTGGGCTTTTTACCGATTGCTTTCAAAAAGTTTGGTGATGCGAATTTTGATCGGTTTTACAGTAAAATGTTTACCTATTTTATTGGCATCACTATTCTGGTCACTTTGGTGGTTTCACTCTTTAGCAAAGAAGGAATTAAATTAATCAGCAGCACCAATCCTGATTATTGGCTCGCTGTAAATCTGGTTCCATTTATTGCCTATATGTTTTTATTTAAGGCACTTACAAACTATATTTCATATATTTTTTTGCTAACGAAGCATACCAAGTATCAGGCTTATGTAACCATTGCAGGGATGGTTATAAACATTGCCCTGAATTTTTTACTCATTCCTAGATACAATATGCAAGGCGCAATTCTCGCCACCGGAATAAGCTATATATGCATGACAATCATGACTTATAAAATGGCGCAACAAAACTATCGCATCGATTATGAGTTTAAGCGAATTACGGTTTTAATGGTAAGTTGTGCCGTTTTTATAGCCATAGGAATATTTTTTAACGACCTGGATTTATTGAGTAGAATTATCATCAAAACAGGCTTGACTGTGGGGTATGTGGTATTTATTTTTTACGCTGTAGCGGATAAAGTGGAAAGAGAAAAAGTTCAAAAAATAACAGGAATGATCCGAAAAGGTGGAATTAAAGAATTTTTAACCAGTTTTAAAAAGGATTAAGAAATAATTACGAATTTTGTGTTTTTTGTATTTCCAGCAATTTTTCCAAATTTCCGCTTAAATTTCCATGTGTTAAATCGGCTTATGAAGCGAATGAATATTTTTTGCGTTGATCACGCTTGAGCAGACAAAATATTTGGTTACAATAATTTCCTCTTGTGTATGAAAGATACTTCTTCATAAGTATTTGAACTAGCAAAAACGGCATATCCCGTATTATTCAACTTTTCCACTATTTGTTTTGATCTATAATTCTCTTGATCAAAAAGTCGGTCATGAAACTCAATAAGCATCTGGTCTATTGTGACCTCAGAATTCAGTATTTTTTCTAACACGGTATACTCTGAACCTTCAATATCCATTTTTATAACATCGATATGTTTATGCCCCAATTCATTTACGATATCATCGAATGATTTCATTTCGACTTCAATTGAATTATCTGCGCTTACAGCATCACTTTCAACCAGGCTGCCAGATACTCCTTTTGGGTTTTCTGGTAAATGGAAGTTAAAAACACCGGATTCTGACTCAGTAATGCCATAACTAAAGAAAGTAAATGAATCAGGAAGGTTTTGTTTTCCTATAAAATTTATCGATTTCGGAGTTGGATCAAAAGCAAAAATTTTGCATTTATGATTTTTCATACAAGTCTTATCAAAAGAGATGTCCTTTCCAATGCCAAATGAGTATATAATTGAATTGGAATTAAGCAATACTGGATTAATATAAAATCCACCGTAATTATTGCCGTACCATTTATGGTCGCAATCTACTTTCTTAATTAAATGTGCAATCTTTTTTTCGTCTATTTGGCGAGCGAGCACTCGTCCCCTTTTCTTTGAAAGGTAATTTAACCTAATTGAGTTTAATTGTTCTCTAATTCTTTCTAGCATATTTATATTACTAACTGGGTTCTAATTTTATATGAATGATATAGCTTAAATCAGTCGTGAAAAAACGTATTGTATTTCTGTGGTTTTCAAATTTAGGGTCGAACTAATTATTTCAACCAAAAACGTTGTACTTTTTTATAACATATTTTGAACCCCAAAATGAAGTGATATAATAGGCTATGGTCTTTAAATCAATATGAGATCGTAAAAAGTAAAATCGTGCTAGTTTCATATTATTTATTAAATAGTAATACCGAGCTCTGCTACCATGTATTTTTTTGTAAGAAATTTTCACTTCTTTAGGGTATAAGGGCAAGTATTGTTCTATAAACATCAAGGAGAAGTAAAAATCTTTAATTCGATAATTTTCATTTAAGGATAAATTCACTTTACTCACATGTCTATCGTATAAAGACTCACAAACTTCTATAGAGTCTTTAAGGTGCAATAATCGCAATAACCAATCATAATCAACCATACCAAAGTTTTCTTCAAAAAGGATATCCTTCAATTCCTTTTTATATATGATGCCACCTAAATAAGTGATTTGGCCGGTTAATGATTTTGTCAATTTTTGCAAAAAAGTCTCATTTCTTCCAAAGTATTGAAAACCTTCAATTGATGTATTTACCTTATCGATATTCTTACTTCTTTCTATGTCGTGTATAGTATATCCACAAGTTACAATAGGAACTGTTTCTAAATACGGAAGTTGCAATAGTATTTTATTTTCTTTCCATTCATCATCGTGGTCGGCAATGCATATATAATCTCCTGAGGCTTTTTTCAGGCCAATATTTCGTCCGGTATTAGGTCCGCCAGAGTTTTTGTTGGTACTTAAAAGGTTGGCGTTATATTTTCTAACTATCTCAGTGGTTTTATCTGTCGAGCAATCATCCACTACAATTAATTCAATATCAAAGTCATTTCCAATACCACTTTGGTTTAATATGGAGTTTAAAAGTCTTTCAATTGATTTTTCTGAATTGTATGTGGCCACTATTACTGAGATTGTTTTTTTCATTTTATTCTAAATCTGCAACTAAGAAATGATTGAACTTATAAGCAAAGCCGGATTTAAGACCTGATGTGTTTCAGTCACGTTTCCTTTGGCAAAGGTCTCAATTTTCCTACAATAAATTCCGCCTCTTTTGAAAGGATAGATTTGAAAAATTTTTATATGATTTTAACTTGCCTGAAAATAGTCGGGGCTTCAGCTATCATAAAAACACTTGTAGCGGGATTTTTGTAATCGGATGCCGACGAGTATGAAATAGAACATTCAATCGCTTCTAATCAAACATTTCTTTGAATTGCTTAATTATTTGCTATCGTACAAGATATTCACAATCTGTGAATTGTAAACGGTACGAAGTCTTTAAATAGAGAATTAATTAGTCTTTACAGAACATTTTTGGTGCTGAATTTCAGCAACACACTCTGAGTCTATCGCAACAAAGTCACATTGCCTTTTAACGTCTTGTAATGCGGCAGGTCATCAACATATTGAGCGTATTCAATCAGATAAAAATAAACGCCTTCTGATGATTCATTTTGGTTATCAATTATTTGACCATTCCAACCAATATCTATATCGCTACTTTCAAAAATCAGTTGTCCCCATCTGTTAAATACGGACATATAAAAAATGGGTGTCTCACAGTTGTAAGATGTCTTAAAAACCTCGTTTTTACCATCTCCATTGGGCGTAAATATATTTGGAACAATAAGAGGGCAAAGACAATTTTCTATAGCTATTTCAATACTTTCCTGATATTCATAACAGCCATCAGAATAATTTACTGTAATAGTTCCTGGGACTTTTACGTCGTATGAAGTGTCTATACTCCCATCCGGGAAAGTATATGGAAACCCCAGATTATTTGGAGTTAATACGGTATTCCCCTCCATGCAAAATTCTATTTCGGGTACATTAAAAATGGAATCTAAAATAAGAGGAGTTTCGGCAACATTAAAAATGTAGTTATTGCTGCAAAACCCTGACGAATCTATTACCGTAACAGAATAATTTCCGCCAGAATTCACAGTGATTATGGGAGTATTTTGCCCGGTGTTCCAGCTGTACATATAAGAATTACTGCCAAAACCAATTATAAGAGTATCTGTAACGGGGCATATTAAAATTTCTTGCGCAAACGGATTAGGTTGAAAGGGAGTCACTTCAATTTCTATTTGCTCACTTACTAACCCACAGGCATTTTGGGCTGAGAAAACGTAAGTCCCGCTACTATCTGAATTGAAAATTTCTATTTCTGAGCCATTCGAATCAAACACAGGAAAGTTATAGTCGTCAAAATTTATCGAAACTACAGCTCCCTGGCAAATATCGTACAATGAATCAAGTTCAAAATCTAAAGGAGCCTCAACGTTTAGCGTTAAGGATTCGTCCACTTCACAGTTTGAAATAGTTCCAGATAGTTCAATGAGATAAGTGCCGGCATTTGAGTACAAGTTACTCATTGAAGCATTAGAAACAATTTCTCCATTTCCATTCCCAAAGTTCAAAAAGAAAGTCACGCTATCCTGAATATCTTCCCATTCATTAATCTCAAAAGCAACCACTGAATTTTCACATATTGGATTTTCTCCAACATATGTAAGATACCCGGTTATATTCGTTTGAAATACTTCAACAGAGACCTCCACCGGACCACATGCATGAATAAATTCAAAATTAAAGATACCCGGTTCGTCAAAAGAGTAAGAAGTTACGGGATTACCATTTGAATCCAATATTTGATCCCAATCAGAGAAATCAGAGAGATCGAGGAAATAGCTATCGCCTTGACATATTGAAATACTATCTGGTAAGACAGGGTTATCCGGGATTTCGATAATTAAAGTAATCCCTGAGGTTTCAAAAACACATCCATTTTCGGTAGTGACTTGTAATGTAAACGGATATGACCCAACTGAATCATAGGTTTTATATGACAACCAATTATAAGAGACAGAACCATCTGCGAATGTCCATAATGCTTCATTTATATCACTTGCTGGCGCGTTTAAACCGAAAGTATATCCTACAACTTGCCCCACACATCTTTGATTATCCAAAACGACAAGCTCTCCCGGGCAATCTTCGCATAATGGAACAATTTCTTCGGGAGTTAATTCTCTGTCCCAATACATAAAGTAATCAATATCTCCACTTAGATAATAAGGTGGAGTGGTCGATTCCGGACTACCTCTTTTTCGGCACAATGATCCGGCTGCATCCGTATAACCAATGGTTTGTGCATTTCCAGTATAAAACCCCTCTTGCAGTTCACAATCAATGTAAATATCAATATCCTGATACCCTCTAAAAATGGCCACTATTGAATACCATGTATAACTTTGCAGATTAAAATTAGCCTGCTTCCCATGTCGGCTTGAACCATTAAAACCTCCACCAGCATTGCCGTAAGAAGCGGTAATTTTATCCTGAGATGAAACCTGAAGCCAGGCACCACTGTGGGTATTGACACCAAAATCAGTCGCAGCAATTATCTGGGTTCCATCCAAGTAGTCAAAACTGACGCGAACAGCCATTGTGATAGGGAAATCAGGTTTCAATTCCGGAACATTGGGAAACTCAACATAAGTATTATTCCCGTTTGCAGCAAGTGCACCTTGAGGATTACCCATATTGTCATTGGCAAAAGTTCCATTAAAACCAGTGCCATTATAACCATTAGGAGAAGAATCTAAAAAGTTGCCATTGAGTTGATAATCCAACAACAACCCATTTGTTAGCTGTGCATACATTTTATTCTGGCTTGCCAAAACAAAAATAAAAAGGGCAGCAAACCAAAATGAGTTTGAGAAAGCTTCAAAAAAATAAGTCTTTAAAGGTCTAATAATCGCTTTTTTTATGAAAGGAGGCAACCTGTTGAAAATCAAATATAAAAATTTGAACCCATTTTCAACCCATTACAACCGATATAATTTCAACATCTCGCCGAGCTATTTGAGGAAAATACTGTCAGTACAGGATTTACAAACTCGACTTCGAATACTTACACCACGATACAGATGTAAAGTGAAACGGGGATTTGTTTCCTTTTTAAGGTGAAAAAGCTGTATCAGCTATCCACTGTTCACAGAAGTCCTTCTTCCTCTCTCCCCTTCCAAAATTCAACTACCAGCAGCAACATTACCGCAACCGAGAAAACAGAATTCACAACATTTGCCATAGCAAAGGAATGAGGCTCAAATCTAAACATAATAGTAGGCGACCCCTCTGGGTTAATCATTCCTGGCAATAGATAATCAGCACCAACCGAGAAAGCGCTAAGACAATGCCTTGTATTACTTTTCTTTAAAAAAAAATGCTCTGAAAATGATTAAAATTCAGAATATCTGCAAGCCGGGCATTAAATCTACACGGAAAATAAACGCAATGGGATAAAAATTATTTACTGACTAAATTGGGTGTTTAATTAAAATGAGTTAACCGCGAATTGAACACTTAAAAATTTGTATTGAACGCATGAAATGGTATATTGTCGAGGCTTTTTAAACTTAGAATCCATTCTGTGAAACCTATTTCGATCCTTTTTCTCTTACTATTTACCGCTGGATTTTCGATTGGCCAAGATATAAATGACGGACTGTTGCTTGATTATTCTTTTAATGGAACAACCGAAGACCAAAGTGGTAACAATTATGACGGCGATCCATTCGGAATGGGCTATACCGCTGACAGGCTTGGAAATCCAAATTCAGCGGCATCTTTCGATGGCTCTAATGACTATGTAAACTTCCCCAATATAGCTGCACTCAAGCCAGAATTGCCAGTCTCTTTCTCCTTTTGGATTAAATATACGAGTGATAGCAATCAGGATCGCGCGGTATTCAATACATCTTTTGAAGAGGATGAAAATTCAGGCGTATTCTTTACTTCCGGTGCGGCTACAAATCAATATGCTGTAGGCTTCGGAAATGGATCTCCTTTTTACAATTCAAGCTCAATCGAAAATTACGTTTCCTCGGGCACAGTAGAAACAAATGAATGGACGCATATTTCTATCGTTGTTACATCTACTTCTGATATGCAGATCTATGTCAATTGCGTAGAATTAGGCGGGTATTATGGAGGGTCGGGCGGAAGTCTTGTTTATTCCGAACTTCCTGGATGTATAGGACGCCATGATCAAAATACAGGCCTACCAGCGTTCTACTTTGAAGGAGCTATCGATGATTTTAAGTATTGAAGCCGGGCTCTTACTGCCGAAGAGATTGGAATTCTTTGCGTTGCAGATGAACCAAATTGTGCCGAAACTCTTGAAACACAAGATAATCAGGGGTGTATGAACACAGACCTCAGTTATGATTTTGAATTCAGCGGAGAGTCAAACAATATCACAGAAGTACTTTGGACATTCGCAGATGGAAGCACTTCAAATAGCCAATCACCAACCAAATCCTATAATTCTAATGGTTTATTTCCGTTTTCACTTGAAATTATAATGGACAGCGGGTGTGTTTATGAATCTGAAGGAAATACCATAATAAGTGAAGCTCCAGAGCCCCCTGATTTACCAGACAGCATTTCAATTTGTGAAGGAGAGAGCCAATTTCTGGATTTCTCAGGATTCTCTGGTTGGGATCAGATACTTGATCAAAATGGTGATCTCGTTACATCGTATTCATTTGATGAGCCTGGCGTTTTTAATTTTACTTTTATTGATGGATGTGGGCAGATTGAATATTCAGTAGAAATAATTCAAACAAACCCAGGAGAATTAATCACCGGAACCACTGAATATTCAACATGCTCAAGTACAACTGTCATTCCAGATTTATCAGAAACCATTTCAGGAAACACCTATCAATGGACTCCTGCGACTGGTCTTAGTAATCCCAATATTCTAAACCCAACAATTACTGTAAGCGAACCAACAGATTACATGTTGGTTGCAACTGGCGATTGCGGTTTTACAGATACGCTATTGGTATCAATAGGCATAAACACTACAGAGGTGCTTGAAATTGAAGGTCAATCGGAATTAACTGTTTGTCCAAATCAAATGTTTAATCCTGAATTAGATGCCAATCTTTCCGAGAATACTTATTTGTGGGTACCTACAGCTGGTCTTTCTGACCCTACAGCGTTAAACCCAGAAATTACAATTACAGAACCTACGATTTATACACTTACAGCATCGAATCCTTGCGCTCCAAACATAACTTTTGAATTAGCAGTTGCCATCACCGATCCGCTCGATTTTGAGCTTGTTTCGGAGCTGACCATTTGCAATGGGGATACAATCGAAATACCTGGACAATTAAATTCTGAAGCAGATGTTGAATGGGCTAATTCGAACACTTTAAGCGCGCTAGATATTCCTAATCCATTAGCGTTTCCGAATTCCAATACTACCTATCAGGTATCTGTTTCGGATCAGTGTGAGACCATTAGTGAAACTATTGAGGTTATTGTAAACCAAGCACCGCATATCTCCGGAATTTCCAATTTAGATATTTGTGTTGGTGATACAGCTTACGCAAATATTAACAATACGGGTAATCATGAAGTAACGTCCTGGAACTGGACTCCAACAGCTGGTTTGGAAAATGCCACCAAAGCGAATTCCGGTATCTTTAATGAAAATAATATCACCTACCAAGTTGAGGCCACGAACTCATGCGGAAGTGATTTATTTGAAGTTCAGCTTACTACATACATTCTTGATGCCGTTCTTGATTTAGACAGCATAGTTTGTCCAGGAGCGCCGCTTCTACTTTCAGCCCAAGGTGCAGAAACTTATTCATGGTTTCCGATGGATATAATGAATAATCCGAATGATAGTGTGACTACTGCACAGATTTATACCAACCAATTGATTCAATTGCAGCTGTCGGGCGGCACTTGCGTGAAAATATTTTCAGATTATGTAGAGGTTTACGAGGATATAGGATTCACACAACTCGATCCGGTTCATCTTTTCGCAGGAGAATACTACGATCTGTCACCTATAGAATCGCAGTACAAAATTGTTTTATCCGGTTCCACATTCCTTTCATTTGATGCCGATACAACAATATCATTAAGCTATGTAGATTACAACGGCTGTGAATTTCACCTCTTTCTTCCTATTATAATTGCCCCAGCCTTGTATATTCCAAATGGGTTTACTCCCGATGGGGATGGAATAAACGACATATTTAAGCCAATAGCAGTGAATATCGAGAATTTTGAAATGCGCATTTATAACCGCTTGGGAGAGCTGGTATTTCAATCCAATTCACTTAATAATGGCTGGAACGGGGGAATGGACGGCTATTACTGCCCCGACGATATCTACAACTATGTAATAGAATATTCATATCACACTACAGAGGTGAAAGTGCAGCGCGGCTTTGTGACTTTGGTGAGATGATGAGTTTGGGTCAGCTTTCCACCGCTTCGGGCCAAACTTCATCCGACTTCATATTTCTTCGTTCGCTCCAAAAACCAAAGACAAGCAATAATAAAACAGCAACTGTAAAAATGCTGCTGACAATATTTGCAGTAGCAAAAGATTGTGGCATAAACTTAAACTCTATAGTATGAACTCCTTCGGGAATAATCATAGCCCGCAATAGATAATTTGCTCTGAAATAATCTACTTTCTTACCATCCAAATAAGCATTCCAGCCATCGGCGTAGTACATTTCTGAAAAGATTGTGGCCTGCGGAACAGGCGACTCATACAGATACTTTATGTAGTTTGGCAAATGAGTTTCTACCGCTATCTGTGCATCAGCTGCTTCCTGATAAGAGAAACCGCTTAGCTCATCGGCAAAACGCTCATCTACAACTGCTTCTGTCCGAATATCTATATCGCCAAGCTCTTGAATTTCCTGATCGGCATCAGACACCTTCACCAAATCTTCTACAAACCAGGCGCTCCCTAGTGCAAATGGATTTTCCATTGGAGGTGCATCATTGTTGTAAATGATATACTTGGTGTTGAGCATATTCAAAACCGAATTATTGCGAAGCACCCTATTTACATTATCTACTGTTGGGTCATTTTGCAAAGCATTTATAATCGCAGACATTTCGGGAGCGATATAAAAATCATATACCTCCTGAATGCGCTTGAGCTTAGCACCGTGATAACCACCAATAGACTTATGGAAATAAGCAGTGCGCGCATCTTGAAAAGTACCTTGCAGCGGCAAGACTCTATAATCTGTATTGAATCGCAAGGCCGCAAATTTTACGTCGTTGATTTGGTTTAGATCAGACTTGCCTTTGGTTTTCTGCTCGGTTTTGAAAGCACTTACCGCTCCGTTAATTTCATCTGTCAATCGCGGATTATTCTGTTCCTCCCGTTTTAGAATTTCCAGATCGGCGGGCGTAGCAAGATACGCTGATTTCGCATCTTCTTTTGGCTGCCATTGCACAAACTTGCCCCGTACTTTCTCGTTGTTCAAATACCGCTTATCAACCGACCAGAGATCAATAATGACCAGCAACGCAAGCGCTCCTATCAAAATAGGCGTTTTCAATTTTCTATTGGCGAAAGCCCAAATAAGGCTAATGCCCAAAAGAACAAATGCCAGAGATCTAAAAGTATCTCCTCTAAAATTAGCTATGCGCTGAGCTTTCAAGGCTTCGGCATAATTGAGTACATCTACACCCGCATTGCCTCCGATAGCAGCATTAAAAGCATTTGATTCATTAGAGCTTAAGAAGCTGAAAAAAGTGTCAGGTATCGCCAGAAGTAAAAGCAATAATCCCACAAGTGCGCCGGAAACAGCTAGAAATTTCTTTTTCCGGGTGATCAAAAAGTCAGGTTCCTGATACACCTTTTTCAGGAATAAAAATCCGAGAAGTGGGAACACCAATTCAGTTATTGAAAGAATAATGGTTACCGCCCTAAACTTGTGATACCCGGGAATGTAATCCAGAAAAAAATCAGTTAAGCCCATAAAGTTCTTTCCCCATGCAAGCATAATGGTGAGGATAGCGGTTGCCACCAAAGCCCATTTTATAGGACCCTGAATAAAAAAAGCACCGAGCAAAAAGAGCAAAACGATCAATGCACCAACATACACAGGCCCCGAAGTAAACGGTTGATCGCCCCAATACGTATTTGGAAAGACATTGGTAGCCTGATAGCCACGCGCCAAATCGTTGTACAATTGCGGATTCTCCTTCTGCGTATTCTCGTCAATCAATGCACCCGATTCACCGCCGTGGGCATTAGGAATAAGAAGAGAAAATGTTTCACCAATTCCATAACTCCACTGGGTTACGTAATCGCGATCTAATCCGGCAGTAACATTGCTTTGATTAGACGACCCGTCGGGATTAATTGTCAATTCAGATGTTCCTCGGGTTGTTGCCTTGCTATAATTATAGGTATTCCATAGAATATTAGAATTTGCCAAAACGCCTATTGCACCGGCAACTATCAAAAACGCAGAGGCCTTAACAAACTGTGGCACTGCCTTTTGCCGAAAGGCGTTAATTAATCTTGCCAGAGCATAAAATGCCACCAAGATTCCGAAATAGTAAGTAATTTGAACGTGATTGGCATGTACCTGCAGAGCGACAAAAAAGGCCGTTACTGCAGCTCCCAGCAGAAATTTTCCGCGAAAGGTCCATATAATTCCGGCCAAAACTGGAGCGAGATAGCCAATGGCGTGCGCCTTGGAATTGTGACCTGCTTCTATGATTATGATAAAATAAGATGAAAAAGCGAATGCCAGTGCACCCACTGCTGCCAGTCCGGGTTTTAGCCGAAAGGCAAGCAAAAGCAAATAAAACCCAACCATGTACAAGAACAAATACTTGACCGGAACCGGTAAACCCAGTGTTATGACTTGATCTACAAACCTTAAAATATCATTGGGATAAAGGACAGAAATTTGATAAGCAGGCATTCCTGCAAACATAGAATTTGTCCACAACGGCTCTTCACCAAACATTCTACGGTACTCTGAAATCTCCTGCGACATACCACGGAAGTGTGTAATATCTCCTTGCTTGAGTTGATTTCCTGTAAAGGCGGGATAAAAATAAATAGCGCTAATGCCCACAAATGCCGCAATGACAATTAAATGTGGAAGAATTTTTCGGAAAATTTGGCTCATATGGGTAGTTTAATCCAGTTCTTCAAAGTCAACGTACTCCCCTTCGCCGCTGTCTTTGCGACGCTTTGCCTTTTCGGGATCGGTGTACTCAATGCGCACTTCGCCGTCCTTACGGTTATCGGCTGGCTGTGCCTGATTGTATCGACTCTGCTGATTTGCTTTAGACTTAGACGGCATAAATATCCGACTAAGGAATCGTACTGCGAGGTAAAGTAGTATTATTATAGCTAATGCACGTATCACAATTGTAAATCTCGATTTGTTAATTTCAAGTAAGCCCCAAAGATAGTTTTATTCATATAATTGAAAACGACTTTGGTTTTAGTATTGTGGTTTTGGGTGCGAAAAATTGGTAAATGTTAATTTGAATAAATTAAATCGCATGCCGACCTCAAAGGTCTTGGCGACCTTTGGGGTCTTTATAAGTAAACTGAGATGAGCGTAACGAAAAATCAATATAGAAGGTAGACCCCATAGATTTTTTCAGCAGTGTTTGTTTTTTAAAGGCGTTAAAGATAACGCTTCGCTACATACGGACTCCCAAAAGATCGTAAGTTTAAAAAGCTTTGGGATCTTTGAAGACGTTTGGCAACGTTTAAAGCCTAATCTTCATACCCCCGTTCAACACCAGAATAAATTTAATTATTAATCCATAACTTGTAAACATTCATAGATATTGGATTAGCAAAAACCTCAAGCTTCATGAAATACGAACCAATAATAAGCGATCAGTTTTATCATATCTATAACCGAGGTAATAACGGAGAAAATATTTTCATTGAAGAAAAAAACTATTCCTACTTCTTAGGTTTGATGAAGAAACATGTAACACCGATCGCTGATATCTACGCCTATTGCCTACTAAAAAATCATTTTCATATCGTTCTCATAACTAAGTCGATACAAGACGAAAACAAAATATCCCAAGGAATTTCAAATTTGTTCAATTCATTCGCAAAAGCAATTAACAAAACCTATGATAGATCAGGAAGCCTCTTTCAAACTCGCTTTCCAAGAAAAAGAATCACAAATGAAGATTACTTGAGAGCAATGATTCTTTATGTCCATTTAAATCCAAAACATCACGGTTTTACAACAGATTACCGAGGCTATCCACACTCATCTTATAGGGCACTAATTTCAAGTAAGCATTCTGAATTGAAACGTACAGAAATAATAAATCTATTCGAAGATTTAGACAACTTCATTTATTGTCATCAATATAGACAAGATTTAATGGATAATTTAGATGAGACATTTTTACTTGAATAATTCGTAATTTAATTTGAATTAAGACCCCACAGATTTAGATTGCTCTGCGTTTTGAGATCCCTGCCCCAAGTTAGAAGCAATTAAGACCCCAAAGGTTTTAAAAACCTTTGAGGTCTGATCGTGTACAAATTTAAAATTATCGTTACCCTACCTACTCAAATACAAATTCCTCTCACTATAAATTTTTCTAAAAAACGGATCCATCAGGCTGTCTATAAAATAAATAGCCTCGCCGGTAGATTTCATTTCTGGGCCAAGCTCCTTATTCACATTTGGAAATTTATCAAAAGAGAAAACAGGAATTTTAATGGCGTAGCCCGATTTTTTGGGATTGAAATTAAAATCCTTTACCTTCTTCTCGCCTAACATTACTTTGGTGGCGTAGTTTACATAGGGCTCGTCGTACGCTTTCGCGATAAACGGAACGGTGCGAGAAGCGCGTGGATTGGCTTCTATTACATACACCACATCGTCTTTTATGGCAAACTGCACATTGATTAAACCAACAGTTTTTAACTCTACCGCAACCTTACGAACGATTGTTTCTATCTGCTCAATAATCAAATCGCCCAAATTGTATGGAGGTAATACAGCGTACGAGTCTCCAGAGTGAATTCCGGCTGGCTCAATATGTTGCATAATACCGATTATGTAAACATCTTCGCCATCGCAAATCGCATCTGCTTCTGCTTCGATAGCTCCGCTTAAGAAATGATCGAGCAGAATTTTGTTGCCCGGCATATCATGGAGAATATCGATTACATGCGTTTCGAGCTCTTCCTTATTAATAACGATTTTCATTTGCTGACCACCAAGCACGTAAGAAGGACGAACTAAAAGTGGAAAGCCCAACTCATCTGCAAGTTCAAGCGATTGCTCGGCATTGTCAACTACGCCAAATTTTGGATAAGGAATATTGTGCTCTTTCAACAAGCGAGAAAAACTACCTCGGTCTTCGGCCAAATCAAGTGCTTCGTAGCTCGTGCCAATAACTTTAATGCCATACCGGCTAAGCTTCTCTGCAAGCTTTAGAGCCGTCTGACCGCCGAGCTGCACAATTACACCTTCAGGCTTTTCGTGCAAAATTATATCGTAAATATGCTCCCAGAAAACCGGCTCAAAATATAGCTTATCGGCTGTATCAAAGTCGGTTGAAACTGTTTCGGGGTTGCAATTGATCATTATTGTTTCATACCCGCACTCTTTGGCAGCAAGCACCCCGTGCACACAACAATAATCAAATTCAATGCCCTGACCAATGCGGTTTGGCCCCGAGCCGAGCACAATTACCTTCTTTTTATCGCTTACTTCCGATTCATTTTCTTCATCAAAAGTGCTGTAGTAATAAGGAGTTTGGGCTTCAAATTCTGCGGCACAAGTATCTACCAGTTTGTAAACCCGGTTGATTCCCATTTCATTTCGTTTTTTGAAGACCTCGCTTTCCAGGCAGCGTAGTAAGTGCGCCACTTGTCTATCAGCGTAGCCTTTTTGCTTGGCCTCAAATAGAATATCACGAGGCAGTGTATCGAGGGTATGCACTTCAACTTTTTTCTCAAAAAGAATAAGATCTTCAATTTGCTTCAAAAACCAATAATCAATTTTGGTTTTTTCGTGGATGGTTTTAAATGGAATACCCAGTTTAATGGCATCGTAAATATGGAATAGTCTGTTCCAGCTAGCGTGCTCGAGACTGTGCAATATCTTTTCCTGATCGCGCAATTCTTTCCCATCTGCGCCAAGGCCATTCCGCTTAATTTCAAGCGATTGACAGGCTTTTTGGATGGCCTCCTGAAACGAGCGACCAATGCCCATTACTTCACCCACCGATTTCATTTGCAAACCCAGTGTGCGATCAGAATCTTTAAATTTATCAAAGTTCCATCTCGGAATTTTTACAATGACATAATCGAGCGTGGGCTCAAAAAAGGCAGAAGTAGTTTTCGTGATTTGGTTTTTCAGCTCATCAAGATGGTAACCAATGGCAAGTTTGGCCGCAACTTTTGCAATGGGATATCCCGTGGCTTTTGAAGCCAAAGCCGAAGAGCGTGAAACCCTTGGATTTATTTCAATGGCGATAATATCTTCTTTCTCATCGGGGCTTACCGCAAACTGCACGTTGCAACCGCCGGCAAAATTTCCAATAGACCGCATCATTTTAAATGCCATATCGCGCATTTTTTGATACGTGCGATCGCTTAGCGTCATGGCCGGAGCTACAGTAATACTATCGCCAGTGTGGATTCCCATGGGGTCCATATTTTCTACAGAACAGATAATCACCACATTATCATTGTGGTCGCGCAGCAGTTCAAGCTCAAATTCTTTCCAGCCCAGCATTGCCTTATCGATCATTACCTCGTGAATAGGTGATACATGCAAGCCGCGCGTAAGCAATGCATCAAAATCTTTTTGGTTGTGAACGATTCCGGCTCCTGCCCCACCAAGGGTATAGCTTGAGCGAATACACAATGGAAAACCAAATTTTTGTGCTATTTCTTTTCCTTCAAGGAATGAGTTTGCGGTAGCTTGAGGAGCCATCGGGATATCGATTTCTTCCATCAGCTTTCTGAAAGCCTCGCGGTTTTCGGTTACATCTATAGCGTGAATATCTACACCGATCATGCGGACGCCAAACTCCTTCCAGATGCCTAACTCATCGCATTTTATAGCGAGATTTAGAGCCGTTTGACCACCCATTGTAGGCAATACAGCATCAATATCATGCTCTTGAAGAATTTCTTTAATGTACTCCGGCTCAAGTGGTTTTAGATAAATATTGTCGGCTATTACCTTATCGGTCATAATCGTAGCCGGGTTTGAATTTATCAGGGTAACCTCAATTCCTTCTTCGCGAAGAGAGCGGGCGGCTTGCGACCCCGAATAATCAAATTCGCAGGCTTGTCCTATTACAATAGGTCCGCTACCGATTATCAGTACCGATTTGATGCTAGTATCTCGTGGCATGTAAAATTTTTAGATTTGAAAAAAGGGAGTGAGCAAAAAACCAAGTGGTTATGCAGCGAATGACTAAATGTGCCGTAAATTTGCTTCATTTAGTCTGCAAAAGTAATTGTTTTTTCCAGTAAGATGTCAAATTCCACCAAGGTAAATCTTCAACTTTTCCACAGCGGTGGAATATCTATGCAATACGCCACTTGGGGAACGGGTAAAACTCCCCTGCTTGCATTTCACGGATTTAGCCGTAGCCACCGCGATTACGCATCTTTCACCAAAAATCTACATGAGGAATTCACCGTTTACGCTTTTGATGTTTTCTTTCACGAAAGTACCTCCATCGGCGATCGCGAGCCGGATAAAGGGCCATTTCAACCTGAAGAGTTGAAAACTTGTTTTGAAGAATTTTTGAAATATATCGAAGCCGATAAGGCATGGCTGATGGGATATAGTCTGGGTGGACGCATTGCTTTAAAGCTAGCCGAAATAATGCCTGAAAAAATTGGTGGGATGTATCTCTTCGCACCAGATGGTTTGATAGTAAACAGCTGGTATGCCTTGCTAAGTTTTTCAGCGCCCGGCAGGGCTCTATTCAGATACTTTATTAAACATAATACTTTCTTTTTAAAAATGCTCGACTTTGTTTTTCGAATCGGACTTATAAGCGAAAAGCGAAAAATATTTGTGCTTGCCCACATCAAATCTTCCGAAATGCAATGGCAGGTTTATAATGTCTGGACTTTTTTGCGAAAAATAGAACCCAAAATGAATATTCTTGGGGTTGTCCTTTCGGGACATGGAATTACTGTAGACTTATTTATGGGAAAACATGACCGGATAATTCCTATTAAAAATGCAAAGCGATTGAAAAAGGCTTTTCCAGAACTTAAGGTGCATATTCTTGACAGTGGGCATGTAATGCTTACACCGCAAATTGCGAAAACGATTGAAGAAAAGAGGTTGATGAGGATGCCGGAGTAACGACTTATGCTCATATATCAAGGAAAACCGGATATTTCGGATTTCAAGTTATAAAAACCCATATTTGTATATAAACCGTGAAAATCGGGAATACATTTCCCAATTTTCACAGTTAACTTATCTGAATATCCTTATTTAACTCTTAAAATTCTCATCCAACAAAAAAAGCCGACCTATCATAAAGACAAGGCGGCTGAATGCGTTAAAGCTCTGAAAATCTTAGCGCTTGTGCAGTTTATTATCAGATACCGTAAGTTTCTTACGTCCTTTTTTACGGCGAGATGCCAATACTGCCCGGCCGGTGGCTGATGCCATACGTTCGCGGAATCCGTGCTTATTACGTCGCTTTCTGTTTGAAGGCTGGAATGTTCTTTTCATAATACTTATTGTTTCGCGTTATAAAACTCGCTAAAAACGGAGTGCAAAAATAGACTTTTTTATTGTTCTGCAAAAACTTTATTCATAATTCTACAAAACTATGACACTGCCTTTAGAAATAGGTGCTTACCTTTGCCCAAAATTACACCATGGCAAAAGAGAAAGAGAATGATTCTGCGAAAAAAAAGCCATCTCTTAAAGAAGCAACTCGAGTTTTTAAATACATAAAGCCTTATAGCGGCATATTCACTGTTGGATTTATCTTTTTAATTCTCAGCAGTCTTACCGCTCTGCTTTTCCCATATTTTCTGGGGCAACTTATTGGTCAGGACACCGCTACACCCACCGAAACGGCAGAAAGTCTGCTCAAGTTCGATTCACTCGACACAATAATCATAGCCCTTATGATTGTGTTTACCAGCCAGGCAATTTTCTCCTTTTTTAGAATTCTGCTTTTTACACGCGTTACAGAATACACCCTTCGCGACATTAGAAAAGATGCCTTCTCAAAATTGCTAATGGCGCCCCTTACATTTTACAATAATAATAAAGTAGGTGAGCTAACCAGCCGCATAGCTACAGATATCAATCAATTGCAAACCACTTTCACAACTACGATAGCTGAATTTGTACGTCAAATAATCACCATCATTGTTGGTATTGCAGCCTTAATATGGCTTTCGCCGAAACTGGCACTTATCATGCTTAGCGTTATTCCGGTCGTAGCTATTTTAGCCGTTTTCTTCGGACGATTTATCCGAAAAATTTCCAAAAGAACACAAGACGCCGCAGCCAGATCAAACGGAATTTTGGAAGAAGCACTTCAGGGAATTCAGAATGTAAAGGCTTTTACGAATGAATTTTTTGAGCTTGCACGATACAAAGTTGTAGTAGATGAAATAAAAAGCCTGGCCATTAAGGGGGCAGTGTGGCGCGGACTATTCGTATCATTCATTATCCTATGTATGTTCGGCTCTATTGTATTTGTTATTTGGCAAGGAGTTTTGCTTACGCAAGATGGTGGGTTGCCACAATCGTCATTCATAGCTTTCATTATGTACACCATATTTTTGGGTGCATCCATTGGTAGCTTACCAGATTTGTACGCTAACATCCAAAAGGCCATTGGGGCAACAGAAAATCTAATGGAGATCATTGAGCAAGATGATGAAGGAACCAAAGAGGCGTTAAGTCATTCTAAAAAGCATTTCCGAGGCGATATTGCTTTCAAAAATGTAGCCTTTACTTACGAAACGCGTAGCGATGTGCCTGTGCTGAAAGATATTAGCTTCAACATTAATTCCGGAGAGCAGCTCGCCATTGTAGGCCCCTCGGGAGCCGGGAAATCAACGATCACTTCGCTTTTGCTGCGGTTTTACAATCCGGTAAGTGGAGAAATATTGATTGATGGCAAAGATGCAGCGTCGTATGACTTAACAGAATACCGATCGCAATTTGCCCTGGTGCCACAAGAAGTATTGCTTTTCAATGGCACTATTAAAGAAAACATCGCTTATGGCCGTCCCGGCGCCAGTGATGATGAAATAATCGAAGCAGCGAAAAAAGCCAATGCTTTTGTATTCATCACGTCCTTTCCGGAAGAATTTGAAACCCTTGTGGGTGAGCGAGGCGTGCAGCTTAGCGGCGGACAGCGTCAGCGTATCGCAATAGCCCGAGCCGTGTTGCGCGATCCGGCAATTCTTATTCTCGATGAGGCTACATCATCGCTTGATAGCGAAAGCGAACAGCTTGTACAGCAAGCGCTCGAAGACCTTATGAAAGGCCGCACAAGCGTAGTTATTGCCCACCGATTCAGCACCATTCGCAATGCCGATAAAATTGTAGTACTCGAAGATGGAAAGATTATCGAATCAGGAAATCACGAAGAACTTCTTGCACTTGATGCCGGACTTTATAGAAAATTGCAGCGCATGCAGAGTGTGGAGGCGTGATTTTAGTCTCGAGTCGCTAGTCTCGAGTGAGAATTTGTTGGAGAAAATGCTTGTCTGCTTTGCACAAACGTGATATTGCTTTTTGCGATAGATTCTATCGCGGTTAATACCTTTCTTTAATTATTAATCAGGCCACTTTATACTCACTGGTATTATACCCATGGGTATAAAATTATCTTTCAACCTTTGACCGAATTGAGATCACGCGATAGGGTGTAATCCTAGGTTTACTTCGCTAAGTTTATTAAGAAGATATTCATAATTTCTGGATTCAAAAGCTTATTAACCTTTGATGTATTCTATAAATCACCAAAGAAAATAAATAGTTCTATAGCGGATAAAAACATCAAATCGACATACAACCCCTAGCGAACTTTGGCGAGCTCTGCGGATATCCTTTACATGATGATCATATAAAGAGGGAAACTTAACTCCCATTAGAAACCTCAACCCAGCTGCACAAAAACAACCTGCTTAGTCTCAAAAAACTCTCCGGGAATTTTCTGGCCAAGCTTATAAACTACTGACGGATACCGATCAATTTCTTCTACTTCTTCACGAAGGTCGCCACCTTTTAAACACCAAAGTGTTTTAGCTTTCATTTTGCCATTTATGCAATAAGGGATCAAAACGTTCAATCGAGAAACGGCTCTGGTGAGCACGGCATCAAATTTTCCGGGTATATTTTCTGCACGTTCTTGAATGGCGGTTACATTTTTGAGACCCAAAGCAGCAGCAACTTCGTTGACGACTTTTATCTTTTTTCCGATGGAATCGACAAGCAAAAAGTTTACTTCGGGATAGAGAATGGCCAAAGGTATTCCGGGAAATCCGCCACCGGTGCCAATATCAATTGCCTTCGCTTCCGGTTTTGGCTTCCAGTAAAGGGCCAATGCAAGCGAATGCAGCACGTGGCGCTCGTAAAAGTGATCCATATCCTTTCGGCTTATCACATTTATTTGAGCATTCCACTCTTCGTACAGTGGTTTTAAAGCGGCAAATCGCTCTTTTTGCTCCTGATTTAAGTCGGGAAAATAGGTTGAAAGACTATTGTCCATATTCAGAATCAAATAGATTCTTTGGTATTCTTCATCATATTAGCCAGAAACTCGCGAGCCCTAAAAAGCTGTGCCTTAACCGTTCCGAGGGGCAGATCAAGCTCTTGAGCAATCTCATCGTAAGAGTATTCTTTAAAATATCTTAGGATAACCAATTCGCGGTAACGCGGCTTTAGCTTCATAACCACTTCGCGCATAGCTTCCATTTTTTGATCGCGTATAAGCTCCTCTTCAGGATCGCGGCCATCAGATTCTATATCGAAAGTTACGCTGTCGCCATCGTCGTTGGTAATACCAGTGTCTATTGACATGGTGCGCTTTTTACGCTCTCTTCTAATAAAATCGATACAATTATTTGAAGCTATTTTAAACATCCACGTACTAAATGCATAACTGGGATGGTATTGCGAAAGTCGCTTAAAGGCTTTTCCAAAAGCTTCTATTGTCAAATCGTCTGCATCGTCGGTGTTATTTACCATTTTGAGCAGCATGTAGTAGATACTCTCGCGGTATCGTTCCATCAATTCGGCGTAAGCACTTTGTTGGCCTTCGAGTGCGAGAACTACCAGCTTATAATCTTTTTGTGCTTTTGGTGATAATTTGGAAACTAGTTCTTCCATTTATTGGGTTTTGCAAATGCGTTGGCAATATGAATAAATCCATTCATCATTACAACAAAGAACTCAAGCAGCGGAATAAAAATCAATAAATCGGTCTGCCCAAGCCTCTGAGATGATCGCCTAAAAATAAAGAATTGTAACAACACACGAAAGCTTAGTGTCATTATAACAATATACAACCATTTGTGGAAAACAAGCAGCACCACAGCCGAAGCTGTAAACATCAGATAACTAATAGGTTGAAGCACCAATAGCAATTTATGAATACGCTTATATCTTCGCCCCGTATATAAATGACGGCGCTTTTGACGCCAAAAAAACTTCCATTTCGCTTCGGGAAGACTCTCCACAACGCCATTTTTTTCGAGACAAACAACTGTATTTGTCTTATTTGCTACTTCATTCACAAACAAATCATCATCGCCCGAAGCAATACTATAATGCTTTTTAAACCCTCCTATTTTAAAAAAACTGGTCTTTGAATACGACAAATTTCGGCCAACACCCATATACGGTATTCCCGCAAGGGCAAATCCCATATAGTTCATTGCCGTTAAATAAGCATCAGCCCGAATTATTCGATTTAAAAATCCTTTCGTTTTTGAATAAGGACTATACCCCAAAACCAATGTATCGCCTTGTGCCTCTGCAATCATTGATTGTATCCATTGTCTGGAAACAGGGCGGCAATCGGCATCTGTAAAGAGCAATCTCTCGTGCTTGGCTCCTTTTATTCCCAGAGTAATAGCCAATTTCTTGCCGGCATCGTGGTAATCATTCGCTGGTCTGATAACCACTTTCAAATTGCTGTATCGCTTTTGAAATTCTTCAAGTAATATTTCTGTTTCATCCCAGGATCCATCATTTACAACCACAACTTCAAAGTTGGGATAGTCTTGCTCTAAGATAGATGGCAAATGCGCCGCCAGATTATCGTATTCATTTCTGGCTGCAATTATCACGCTCACGGGCGGTGTGTGGGCCTTCCCCTCTTTTCGACGATAAGTCGCAACCTGCAAATAAAAGTAGAGGTAAAAAAATAATTGTATTGCAGCAGCTGCTACAAATATTACCTCCATAATGGTTATCAGCATATCCTGATTTAAAAATACTTCCATAATTTACCGCCGTAAAGGTAGAACAACCGCCGTCTTATTCAATTACTCTTATCTTTGCAGCCGTTTTAATTTTTCAACAAAGTTTACAACATCCATTGAAGTTTAAATTAGAAGCCACAGACCCGAAGTCGAATGCCCGTGCAGGCCTTGTTACCACTGATCACGGAACGATTGAAACCCCTATTTTTATGCCGGTGGGAACGGCGGCAGCCGTAAAAGCCGTTCACAAACACGAACTTATAGAGGACATTAAGGCGCAGATCATTCTGGGCAATACCTACCATTTATATCTGCGCCCCGGTTTAGACATTCTCGAAAAAGCCGGAGGATTGCACTCCTTCAATGGATTTACGCGTCCGCAGCTAACAGATAGCGGCGGATATCAGGTGTATTCGCTTGCCGATAGCAGAAAAATCTCTGAAAGCGGAGTGAGTTTTAAGTCGCATATTGACGGAATGAAGCTCTTTTTCACCCCAGAGCGTGTTATGGATATTCAGCGAACGATCGGTGCCGATATTATCATGGCATTTGACGAATGTACTCCCTACCCCTGCGATTACGAATATGCTAAAAATAGCATGGAGCGCACCCATCGATGGCTTAAGCGCTGCTGCGAAAGATTTGATGGAACTGATGCGAAATATGGATATGACCAAACGCTATTTCCAATTGTACAAGGGAGCACCTACACTGATTTGCGAAAGCAATCTGCCGAGTTCATCGCTTCTCAAAACCGCGAAGGAAATGCCATTGGTGGTTTATCTGTAGGCGAACCTGCCGAAGAAATGTACGCTATGACCGATGTGGTAACAGCGATATTACCAAAAGACAAGCCACGCTACCTTATGGGTGTGGGCACTCCGGTAAATATTCTGGAAAATATTGCCTTAGGTATTGACATGTTTGACTGCGTAATGCCCACGCGAAATGCCAGAAACGGGATGCTTTTTACTAGCGAAGGAATTATTAACATCAGAAATGCCAAATGGCAGGATGATTTTAGCCCTATTGACCCTAATGGCACAAGTTATGTAGATAGCGGGTACTCTAAAGCATATTTACGACATTTGATCATTAGCAAAGAAATTTTAGGAGCGCAAATTGCGAGTATTCACAATCTTGCCTTTTATTTATGGCTCGTTGGCGAAGCGCGCAAGCACATCATTGCAGGCGACTTTGCGAGCTGGAAAAATACAATGGTAAAAAAACTCGATTACCGCCTTTAGGGTAAATGAAAAAGCTCGACCTATATATCGTAAAGAAGTTTCTTGGAACTTTCTTTTTTATGCTGGCAGTACTTATGTCTATTGCTGTTGTATTTGATATTTCAGAAAAGCTCGAGAAATTCATTAAAAGTGATGCTCCTTTTTTAAAAATCGTTTTTAACTATTACGTCAATTTCGTTTTTTATTACGGAAACCTTTTTAGTTCGCTAGTTATCTTTTTAAGTGTGCTTCTCTTTACCAGCCAATTGGCGCAGCGCACAGAGATTGTAGCCATTTTTGCCAGTGGCGTATCTTTCAAACGCTTTCTTTATCCATATTTCCTTGGTGCAACCATCTTATTCGGAGTATCACTTTACTTTACGCATTATCAGCTACCTATTTCCAACAAAACCAGACTCCAGTTTGAAGAAGAATACCTGAATAAGCAATTTAGAATAAACGACAAAAACCTGCATCGACAGTATGCGCCAAATACCATCGCATATTTTGAATCGTTTAGTACAATTAATAATATTGGATACAAGTTCTCTATTGAGAAATGGGATACCGATGGAAAACTAAAATCTAAATTGCTCGCAGATCGGGCGCGTTTTGATTCCGTTTCCGGGAAATGGGAAATTGAAAATTACTATATCCGTCATTTTGATGATAGCTTAGAAACGATAGAACAAGGGCGCAAGATGGATACTTTGCTTACTTTAAAACCCAGAGATTTTGGGCAGCGCATAAGTGTGGCATCTACAATGGGTTACAAAGAGCTTACCGATTTTATTGACGCAGAACGAAAAAAAGGCTCGGATAAAACGGTCCATTATGAAATTGAAAAGCATCAAAGAACATCGTATCCTTTTGCCACTTATATTCTCACAATCATCGGGGTATCTATTGCCAGTCGGAAAAAGCGTGGTGGAATAGGAATCAATCTGGCGATAGGAGTTCTGATAGCTATAACCTATATATTTGCGATGAAAGTAACCACTGTGGCAGCTACAAATGCGGGACTCAACCCTCTTCTGGCTGTCTGGCTCCCAAATATCATTTACTTCATTATCAGTATTTTCGTCATTAGAAATGCACAGAAATAGGATTGGGCTAAGTTTCGAGAAAAATATTTCGAATATAGTGATTGCGTATATCTCTATAAACGTAAAAATCACCGTCGATACTGGCAATTTCCCTTATACCCGTCATTTCTGCCGCAACTATTAAAGTGGCATCTGCTAAATCCATTGGAACATCATTATATTTCTTGGTCAACTCAATAATCCGAAAAACATAACCACTTTCAATATCAATAATCTCAAGCCCTCCTCGATTAATCCATTCTAGAAAGTTCATTTGAGCTTTCAAGTTGAAGCTAAGCATATATGAAACTTCTGTAACCACCGGCCAGGTGGTAATAAGCGGTCGTTTTAAATCTTTTAAGAAGGCAATTGATTTATCATGCCAGGCATCCGTTTTATCAAAAAGTGCAATGAGCGGCCCGGCATCAATGAGAATGCTTCGCATTTATTTTTGACTTTACAATCGACTTATAGTTTTTGGAATTCTTTTCTTCTCCACTTCCTTCCTGCCCAAAAAGATCTTTACCGGCCTCATAGGGGTCGAGGCTGTTTTTCTTTTGAATAAGATATTGAGCTAAAGCTTCTTTAACAACTTGCGATTTTGGCGTACCTGTTTTCTCGCAGTACTCTGAAAGCTCCTTTTCGGTTTTGGGTGAAATTCTAAAACTAAGCATGGTTTCTAAATAAAACTTTTGAAATCAAATGTAATACTTATGTATGACATATGCAAATTCCTTTTTAAATTTAGTCTTATTCATTCGTTTAGTGCTCAGAACTAAAGAAAAAAGAAGGTTTCCCTCTGCGCGCTCTTCGTATAACCTTGACGTCTTTATTCACTTCGCTTAGTTGGGGTTAAAAACACTACAACTGCCCAGTCCAAAAATTAAATTTACCCGATCCGGGAAAATCACTTGGGCGCGTTTCAAAAATCCCAAACACTGCCGATCCGCTTCCGGTCATAGCCGCAAACTCCGCTCCAGCGTTATACAATATTTCTTTGTGATCATTTAAACTGGGGAAAACCCGAAAGGCATACGGCTCAAAATCATTGGTTAAATATTTTCTCCATTTCGATATTTCCTTTCCTTCTACAATTTCTCTCGGAGTGATCTCCGGATCGCTTACGACGATATTTTGATACGCCTTTGTTGTTGAAATATGCGCATCTGAAAAAAAGACCACAATAAACTTCCCTTTCAGGTTTACATCAACATTTTTCATCACGTCCCCCCTTCCGGAAACAGCAACCGGCTTATTATCAATAAAAAAGGGGCAATCGCTGCCCAATTCCAAAGCAAGCTCTTTGAGAAAATTGGAACTTAAGCCAATTTTAAAATGTGTATTGAGGGCAGTTAGAAAAAAGCTACCATCGGCAGAGCCACCGCCCAAACCAGCACCCATGGGTATTATTTTGTGTAAATGAACACGCAAAGGAGGGACTGGATAGACCTCTCTAATTACTTTTAAAGCCTTTATGCAAAGGTTTTGATCGGCACTTCCATGTATGGGCAATCCGGAGGTTGTAAGGACATCATCCAGATTATTTTCTGCTTCTACAAATTCAAGCACATCGCATAAAGCAATCGGATAAAAAACGCTTAAAAGGTTGTGATAGCCGTCTTTACGGCGTTCAGTAATATTGAGTCCGAGATTAATTTTAGCATTGGGAAATACCACCATATGGCAAATATGCACTCAAAACCATCATTAAAAAAGCCTGTTGCAAAATAAATCTTAATTTTGTCGTCCTAATTCACAAAACTCTATGCCAGTACTATTAGAATTTGAAGAGCCAATCGGCGAGCTATTAGAACAGCTTGAAAAAGCGAAAGAAATATCAGAAAAAGGCGATGTAGATACCACCAAAACGGTGCGCGATATAGAGCAAAAGATTAAGCAAAAGCGCGAAGAAATTTACAAAAACCTCACGCCCTGGCAGCGAGTGCAGGTATCGCGCCATCCCGAGAGACCTTATACCTTAAGCTATATAAAGTACCTTACCAACGAAACATTTGTTGAGCTTCATGGCGATAGAACCGTGGGCGATGATAAGGCGATGGTAGGCGGTTTTGGTAAAATTGATGGTCAGTCATTTATGATCATTGGTCAGCAAAAAGGAATAAACACCAAAATGCGTCAGTATCGCAACTTTGGAATGCCAAATCCTGAAGGGTATCGCAAGGCTTTGCGCCTGATGAAAATGGCTGAAAAATTTAACAAGCCGGTAATTACGTTAATCGATACTCCCGGAGCTTTTCCTGGGCTTGAGGCCGAAGAGCGCGGACAGGGTGAAGCCATTGCCCGCAACTTGTTTGAAATGGCCAAACTCAAAGTTCCTATTATTTGTATCGTTATTGGCGAAGGAGCATCTGGAGGTGCGCTAGGTATTGGAGTTGGCGACAAAGTGCTTATGCTCGAAAACTCATGGTATTCTGTAATATCTCCCGAAAATTGTTCTACCATTCTTTGGAGAAATTGGGATCACAAGATTGAGGCTGCAGATGCTTTAAAACTTACTTCTTCAGACATGCTTAAAAACAAGTTGATAGATGGAATTATTAAAGAGCCGGTTGGTGGTGCGCACATTGATCCGGAAGCAACTTTTGAGAATGTAAAAGAGGCCATACTAACGAATGTTGAAAAGCTCAAAAAATTAACACCGGCGAAAAGAGTAGAAAAGCGAATTGAGAAATTTGCTGCCATGGGTTCAATCAGCTAATCTTCTGCACTACCTATTGTAGTTCACTGCAAAATAGGCAATTGAATCAGCAAAAGTATAGGTGTTGATTACCACTCCTGTGGTAGAAATTTGATAAAGCTTATTTTCCGCAGTACCGTATATTATTCCGTTAAGGTCGTCGTAATACAATGCCGTCAGACTTTCTATCAAAGTATTGAGCACCGTTGTTCCTCCGCTATAATCATATCGGTACAATCCAGTTGATGTAGAGATTATAAATGAGCCATTTCCAATTTCTTTTGCCGCATGAAGTGTTTCACCCTGCCTAAGATATGCGCTTTCCATAAGGTTATTTCCACTGTTTAAAATCAGCATTGAAGCTCCGTTTGCACCATCTTCCCATACATAAGTTTCAGATTGCGACTTTTTGGCCACTTCTTTAACCGGCCCCGACATGGTATAACTATTCAACAGCAATCCCGACGAAGCGTATCTGCCCATCAGTAGCGTGGGCGATGTAATACTTTTTTGAAGAACAAAAATATCGTCATCAATTGAAAATACCTTTTCAGGCAAAAAATTGGGAATGAGTTGAGCAGCTGAAACAGGTGTGGCATATTTGTCCAATATTCGTAATTGCGGGTCGCGTTGCATTAAGTAGAATCGTTCCGCTTTTGCGGAGAATTCCAACCCGAAAAAATAAGGCAGTGAATTGCCACCAAAGCCCGGAATTGTCGCAACAACATCAAATTCTTCAATTTCGTAAAATACAGCATCGCCAATTACTCCGCCTGCAAGTCCCAGAATATTTTGCCGGTAATTAAGTGCTGCCCCGCTCAAATCAATACTATAAACCCCCTTTTCCTGCCAGTCATTTATTTCACTTCCAAGATACACTCCTGCCTCGGTTGAATTTTTGGTTACAACCAAATAATTCTCAATAACACGTTCAACTGCCGTAAGGTGAATTTGAACATAACCCGATCCGGTATTTTCACCGTCATTGGCGCGAACAGCCAAATTATACACTCCCGAATTCAAGAATGGCTCATCGAGAATGAAATCCGTCAAAAAATTCAATGGACTGCCAGATGTCTGATATGATCGGGCTATTCCGAGGCCATTGTAATCGGTATCAAGTAGACTTATCTCAATTGATTTAATTTTCTCATTGTCTGTAATATTCGCAAAAATAGTAAGTGTATCAACAGTAGAAAAATTTTGGTTTTCATAAGGCGATTCAATAATAACACGAGGCGATTCTTCGTCTTTATTTTCATTACACCCCTGAAGCGAAAAAACTACCAAGATCACCATTAGACAGTTAAGTCTGGTATGAACAAATGTTGAGAACTTCAAATGAAAACTTTTCATATCACAATATACCATATTATCGTAAAGCCCCGTTTCATAATACTATCTTTGGCCTATGGACGAGAATTCGCAATCACAAACCGATACACGCAGAGCTAAACGCAACAATTTACCCATTCAAAACAATGAGATGGGCAAAATCCCCCCTCAGGCAGGCGATTTAGAAGAAGCAGTGCTAGGGGCTTTAATGCTAGAACGCGATGCCATAAATGATATTATTGACATTCTTAAACCGCCATCGTTTTACCGCGAAAATCATCAAAAGATTTATGCGGCCATACAGGAATTGTTTCAAAATTCACAACCCATCGACATTCTGACGGTGACAGCTGAATTGCGAAAACGCGGCGAACTGGAGCTTGTTGGTGGTGCTTATTACATCAGCTTTTTAACAAATAGGGTGGCAAGTTCGGCAAATATTCAATTTCATGCCCGCATCATATCGCAGAAGCATATTCTCCGCGAGCTTATTCGCATTTCGTCTACCACCATCCGCGAAGCTTACGAAGAAAGTACCGATGTATTTAATCTCTTAGACAAAGCAGAAGCTGATCTTTTTACAGTTGCGCAAGGCAATATCCGAAAGGATTTTAGCCCCTTGAGCGATGTAATTAAAGATTCTATTGAGGCCATTGAGGCCGCTCGAAAAAATAAAGACGGAGTAAGTGGTGTTCCCACAGGGTTTACATCGCTCGACCGCGTAACCTCGGGCTGGCAAAAGTCTGATATGGTGGTAATTGCCGCCCGCCCGGGTATGGGTAAAACGGCTTTTGTACTCTCTATGGCTCGAAATATGGCTGTAGATTTTAATGTGCCTGTGGCGATTTTCTCGCTCGAGATGGCTTCTGTGCAGCTGGTAAACAGGCTTATTTCTGGAGAAACAGGAATAAAAGGTGAAAAGCTGCGAAAAGGAAATCTGGAAGATCACGAATTTACCCAGTTGCACACACGAATTAAAAAATTAAGTACTGCACCTATTTATATTGATGATACACCGTCGCTTTCAGTATTTGAACTGCGGGCAAAGGCGCGTCGCCTGAAGCAAAAACACGGCATTCAGTGTATTATTATTGATTACTTGCAGCTTATGACGGCTGGTGGCGATAACCGTACCGGAAACCGCGAGCAGGAAATAAGCATGATTTCTCGTACAATAAAAACCATTGCCAAGGAGTTAGAGATTCCCATACTTGCACTATCTCAGCTTAGTAGAGCTGTAGAAACACGTGGTGGCGATAAGAAACCAATGCTTAGCGACTTGCGTGAATCTGGAGCGATAGAGCAGGATGCAGACATCGTGTCTTTTATTTATCGACCTGAATATTACGACATTACACAAGACGAAGATGGTAATTCTACCCAAGGGGTTGGACAAATCATAATCGCTAAACACCGTAATGGAGCTTTAGATACAGTTTCCTTGAAATTTGTGAAAGAATTTGCGAAATTTGAGAATCTGGAAATGGCGTACGGCGAGCCGGGCAGTTTAGACAGTGGAGGTGGGTTTGATCAGTTTCAAACCATCACTATGCAATCGCGAATGAATGACAATGACAATGATTTTTTCAATAAAGAAAAAGATGACGACGCTCCTTTCTAAGATTGGAGTCCATGCATTTTTAGTAATCTGTTTGCTTGGTTTATCGGGTTCTGCCTTTTCGGCAAAAATTCTAATACCTATGGACGACACTCAGTCAAACCATCTAAAGGCTTATGGAATAACCTATTGGGTATTAGAAAATAATATTGAGGTGCAATGGCTGCTCAACTATCGCGGCGGTAGCTTTATGATGGACGAATATAAGACCATTGTAGAAGAATGTGTTATCCGCGGAGTTACCTATCAGGTGATTGCAGATGTGCAGGCGGCGGGAATAATTCGCGATATTGCTGATCCCGAAGTAAATATGGAAACGGTGAAATTAGAAAAAGCGCCTAAAATCGCGGTTTATTCACCAAAATCTCAAATGCCCTGGGATGATGCAGTAACGCTAGTAATGGAATATGCCGAAATACCTTATGAAGTTATTTACGACCGAGAAATAATCAATATGGAATTGCCAAAATATGACTGGCTTCACCTCCACCACGAAGATTTTACGGGACAATACGGCAAATTTTACCGCAGTTATAAAAATGCAGCCTGGTATCAGCAACAAGTGCGCGATGCCGAAACCGAAGCAGCAGAAATGGGTTTTGCAAAAGTATCGCAGTTAAAACTGGCAGTTGCTCAAAAAATAAAAGAATACACTGCCGGAGGCGGCTTTCTTTTTACAATGTGCTCTGGCACCGATACATATGACATAGCCCTTTCGGCACAGAATACAGATATTTGTGAAAGCATGTATGACGGTGATCCGGCAGATGGAGCAGCACAATCAAAACTTGACTTTGATCAAACATTTGCTTTTCAGAATTTCGTTCTCGAAATGGATCCGCTGGTTTATGAGTTTTCTTCTATCGATGCTACAGACATTCACACCAAAACACAGCAAACGCAAGACTTTTTTACCCTATTTGATTTCTCTGCCAAGTGGGACGTTGTTCCAACTATGCTTACCCAGAGCCACCTATCTGTAATTAAAGGCTTTATGGGTCAAACAACAGCATTCAAAAAGCAGTACATTAAAAGTGATGTACTTGTAATGGGTGAAAGCAAAGCACAGGGCAGCGTTAAATATATTCATGGATCATTCGGAAAAGGACAATGGACTTTTTATGCAGGCCACGATCCGGAAGATTACCAACACCGCGTAGGCGATCCGCCAACAGATCTCAATTTGCACCCAAATAGTGCAGGTTATAGATTGATATTGAATAATATTCTATTTCCTGCGGCTAAGAAAAAGAAGCAGAAGACATAATGAAGCTGCTTTAGTAAAATAGGTTTTCAAGATTGTTTGATTTACGAAATATTTGATTAAAATAATATTTTTATATTGAAGGCAAATCTAAATTGAACCGCCATGAAAACAATTTTTACTTTCCTTTTCCTTGCACCATTCTGCCTTTTCGCCCAGCAAAATTCATGGTTTGAAACAGGTAGCTTATGGGTTTATAATTACGGCATAATGTCAGAACCTGAACATTATCAGGCAACTTTCGGAATTACCCAAACCATATTTGCCGATAAGCTTTGTTTCGAAATGGATATTGACAACTTTCCTTTTCTCTGCTCACCTGTATCGCCACCGTACTACTTTTACGAATCAAACGACTCTATCTATTTCGCCACAGAGGTAGATAGCACCTTTCGAATGGTTTATAATTTTAATGCCGTGCCGGGAGACACATGGATACATACCATCCCAATAGAATTCAATAATAGTTATCAACCACTTCTGGTGGAAGTAGTGGCTGTAAACGAAGTTAGTATTGATGGGATGATTGTAAACGAATTGATTCTTTCTTACTCAAACCCTTTTATGCCCCCGCCGCAGCTGGATTTTTACACACAAGAAATTTCGGTATTAGAATATATTGGAGCAACTTCTGGGTTTTTCATTCCCCTGGGATCGATACCAGCTTGCGATAACGAAACTGATATCAAATTGCAATGCTTTGGAAGCCCCTCACTCATCTACACAAATCCTGAATTTGGGAGTTGTTTTCTGTCGGCTTCTGCAGCTCCTGATCCCATCGAACTAAAATTTTACCCCAATCCGGCGAGAGAATATCTCACCATCGACATAGATTTCGCGGGTGCCAGTACTCTCAAAATAACGCAGCTTGATGGGAAAACGGTTTTTATAGAAAACATTAATTCAGGATTGGCAAACATCGAACTTCCAGCGTTAAGTGCAGGCATGTATGTAGTGGAAGTTTCAAATGCTGAAGTTCGGCATTTTGGGAAATTACAAATCGAGTAGTCACAGATGGATAATAAAGTAAAATACAATCTCATTTCAATTTAACTTTGTCAGAACGAATAACAAAAATTAGAATCCTTGATTCTATAATCAAAACGACCTGAATAGACAGTATGGTTAAGACCATTGGATTTAATATCGAAACCAAAAGTACCTGAAACGATTAGCGACTCTAGACCAGGTTTAGAGATCACATCGCGTATATATAACTTGCCTACCCCATATCTTAGCGTGTCTGGAGACTCACTATCAAGTATAAGCATGCCATAATTCGATACTCCGTCTAGATTAATCACTGTATCTCTTAATTCTAAAAGTTGATTTTTATATCGAATGGATAAATCTCCCAGAAAAAAACCGACATCACGCTTCTGTAAATCATCTTCAATAATCTGAAAACCGTTTGATACTAGTATTCGGGTTCCGACAGAATCCGGATTGGTACAAATCGTAAAATGGGGTTCATAACTTACCGTCGAACGGCTGGCTAGCCAGGAGTATCCGTCAATATATGCTCCCGCAGTATTCGTACCATCGGCAGAAAATGCTGGCAACCGCGGATCAAGCGGACTGGCTTCGTAAGGAATATCTCTACAAGCCATTAAAGTGGAAAGCCCAATTAAAACGAATATCCAGCGCATTATTTCCATCGGTTAAAAAATTGATATCGTAAAAAAACCTCGGCTGTATTAGCTCGAATGTCTTTTACCTTTGGTTGTAAATCACCATAATCACCGATTAACTGGTATTCGAGCATATTTACAAACCAAAAGTCAAATCGGGCTCCCAGAACCCAAGATTTGGTAAGATAATAATGACAACCAATAAAAACTCCATAATCGGATTCTCGAAAACCTTCGCCTTCAACAATATATTCACCATTCATTCTAATTTCCGGAAAATAAGTTGCGGCTACAACTCCGGTTGTTAGATTCCACTTTTCCGAAATTGAGTAATTTGTTAGCAATCTCAAATCTAAACCCCGAAATATGTACTTGTAATCTGCTTCGTCATATTTTTGATAAAAATTGCGATGAAAAGAGTTCAGCTCTGCGCCAATCTCAAATTTACTTTTTTGATTGGCAAAAATCATAACACCAAGTCCAAAAGTTAAATCGGGGTTTACATCTACCAGGTCTAAAGGTTTATGATGGTTATAAATGCTATACTGCAGATTTCCCTGGAAATACATTTGGCCGAACAAAACATTTGAAAAGAAAACGGATTCAAAGACCATTAAAAATACAATTCCACAATATTTAAAGCATTTACTCATACCGTCATTCTGTATAAAGTCAATTTAATGAAATAAAATTCACTTGGGTCACATCGTAGTCGAATCGGCCGTAAAATACATCATACCTACCGCAATCGTTGCTGGCCGAAAACCCGAATGTGCCAGCAAATGCTTTATGATCAGAACCATCAGACCTGAAAAAAACTTTACCGGTTTGAACGGTTTCTGCTTCGCTGCAGGCTAAAAGACTCACTCCATCGGTAATTAAATCGGCCGAAACTGAGGTGCCATCAATGGGGAGTTCCGAACCAATCAACGCTCTAAGACTCCCTAAATTTCTAATCTGCTTGGAAGGAAGTCGTAGAACAACGCTCAATGATTCGAGATCTTCAAAACCCGGTGAATAATATCCCCCGCTGAAACGCAATTCTGAATAGTTTAGCAAGCTATCGCAGGCTACAGTGAGCCCATCACAACTTGTCCATGAAGGAAATAAGCCAAAATAACACGGATCAAACCAGACTTTTTCGTTGATAACGCACCCAGCAGTATTAGCGCCTTGCTCGGTATAGCGAGGAAGCCGGGGATCTGCAATATCCCTTTCAGAATAATCGCAAGAAACCAATATGCAAACTATAAATGCTAATAATGTTGCGAATATATTCCTCATACCTTATTCCTTCTATAAAGTTTAACTCTCAAAAACAATTCTGGCGTGAATGCATTGAGCAAATGTTGCTTTCCATCCATTTCGCCAAATTTGCCAACAGCCTTAACCTTTACCATAGGAATTAGACCCAAACTGGTTCTAAAACCTATAAATAATGACTCATAAATCTGATAATTAACGCCGGCAATCAAGTTTAAATCCACCGACTTGCTCTGATCTCCTAAAAGCTTGATTACCCCATTTTCAAAAAGAAAGGTTTGGTAGAAGTACACTCCAATACCGGCTTCGCCACTACATTTTTGAGAAAACGGATACTCAGCAAGGCCGTTAAGCTGTAATCCCCACGCGCGAAATTGAAATTCAGTCTGTGGAAAGGTAGTATTGTAATTTCGGCCCGAATACTTAAATTCAGACTTGATCTTCCAATTTTGCTTGTCATTAATATAAAAACTAAGCCCTACACCCATTTCCGGAGAAAGTATACTCTTGCCAACCTGAATGTCACCCTTTCGAAGAAATACAGTGTATGAACCACCTACATTGAGATATACATCGGCCAATTGTGCGTTCGTAAATTTAGGAATAAAAAAAACGCTTGTGGCGAGCAGAATCCAACAAACCACATACGCAGCTTTAATTCGAAGAAAAAATGAAGGCATCGCTCAAGAAATTTTGGTTGAAATTCTACAAATTTCGTATGGAAATTCGTAAAACAAACTCGTCTATCGAAAACAAGATAAGAATAAATGTTCTAACTCACTTCAATAAGTTATTTTGAATGCTTCGATTCCTAATCCACGTCTATGTTTATTTTTTCGTTTGGTTCTTAATTTGATGATCCAGATTAGTGTCACTAAAACGAACGTCGAAATACAACTAAACAATATAAGTCATTAAGCTAAATCACAAAGAAGAAATTAGGTATTTCAAACTCTAAATTCAGTATTGACGCAACTTTGCATTATATTTGCCGCTTTTATAGGCGGTTCAAA
Source organism: Cryomorpha ignava (assembly GCF_010686655.1). Lineage (GTDB taxonomy): Bacteria > Bacteroidota > Bacteroidia > Flavobacteriales_D > Cryomorphaceae > Cryomorpha > Cryomorpha ignava. Next base: position 42,726 of record NZ_JAAGVY010000005.1, read on the forward strand.
ATCATTGAATAGATACCCATGTTATATTCCAAAGAGAAATCTTTTTTGTTTATCCACATACCTAAAACAGCCGGAACGAGCATTCGATCTGTTCTCGCCCCATATTCAGGCAAGAGCGGGGTATTAAACTATATAGGAAGAAGACTCGAAAAATATCCTGTTTTCTGTTTCAAAACGGGATTATCTATCAAGCGAACCTATGATTCGCATACAACTTATGAGCGTTTAGAAAACATTTTACCGCAAGCAGAACTGAATAGAATATTTAAATTTTGCGTTGTGCGAAATCCATACGATCGCGCATACTCATTTTATCTGCATGTATTGAGCCATCCAACGCACAATTTGTATAAACTGATTGAATCTTATGGGAGCTTTGGAGGTATGTTGCAAAATCTTGAGGTGGTAGGAGAGCCCACTCAAAAATCGTACATCATTAATTTACAGGCTGATATTTCCGTAGACTTTATTGGCAAGTTTGAAAGTTTAAATGACGACTTTAATGCGGTTTGCAAGAAATTGGGTATACCGTATGAGCTCCCTAAGAAGAATACTCGAAAACACAAGGATTACAGAGATGCATACGATGAGCAGAACTGGAAATATATCGCTGAATATTATTCAGAAGATTTTGATGCTTTTGGGTATGATAAAGACCTACTGAAGTAAAAAAACCAATAGCTCGAATAAAGAAACAGCACAAGTCAAGCTGTGAATCGCTCACTTAAATTTACTACGCTGATACAAAAATAGATGTTTGCCCCCACTATGGAGGCAAACATCATAGTAATTATTGCTTGCTTATCTTTTCTACCCAATGATTTTCACTGGTAATGAAATGAACAAAATACAATCCGGATGATAGGTCAGCTATATCTATTTCAATTCTAGAATCGGTGTTTACATTTGTGACATCTTTTCTGAATACCGGTCTATTGTTAATATCCCTAATTTCAACGATCATACCTTCCACGATCTCAATCTGCGAAACGATATTAAAAATCCGGCGTGTCGGATTAGGATATATCGATAGAGGCGATTCTGAAATGAGCGGAAACGTTTTACACACCAGTTCATAACAATACATTCCATTGTCATCAAATCTGTGAACTGTAGCGCAAACTAGAGATGACCAAGTATGTATGATCGGTGCACCACCATTTGAATATTGAGGAGGTCCACTTGCAAAATTCCATTCCACAAAATCGCAACCCTGAAAATACTCATGATCTGTTAATTGGAAAGTGTATAGATTTGGAATGGAGTTATCCTGAGTGCTTGTTATTCCATTATTCAAATGGTCAAAGAATTCCGACTCACATAAACATTCTAAATCTACTTCACATTCTGGAAGCACAATGCAATAGTGGAAACTACAGCAGGTCAAATGATTTCCTTGTTCAGATTCATCATGCAGGGTAACAGTAAAGCATATAGTGTCACCAGGCAGAGCGAGAGTGTTATCAATTGTGAAATTGAAAAATGGATAAACACCTAAGGAGGGAATTCCACCAGTCAAAAGAAATTGCCCAGAACTGCCATTTACTATTTCGTCATCGAAGGTTATTGCAACTAAATCGACTGGATGACCAGACATGTTCTTTAAAGATGCCGAAAATCCCCACATATCACCCGGAAGGCAGGAAACATTGGTATCAAATAGGTATCCACAATCAGGCTCACAAAATAGTGATATGGTGTCTCTACAATAAACTGTATCATCTTTCATCCATTTTACTTCCACCAAATGATCGGGTCCGAATTCGCTTGATACGCAAATTTTAGGTAATTGAAATAAACCAATATCAAGACTGCCATCAGTTGGTATGAAACTAACAGAAGTATTTGTTAGATTTTGAGTAAACCAGCCAGAATTTGGTGGGTTGTCAACATTCAATGTTGTATTTGGAGATACCGTACAAACCGATATTTCATCAAAAAAGTCATCATCAAAGTCATTGTAAATATGAACATTATAACAACAATCTTCTCCCGGGACTGGGCATAAACTCTCGATTCCAACTAAAGCGCAAGGATCACAGATTGGTATTTCTACACAGTAGATTGTGTCTAGTGAACAGCACAAAGTGGTTGGAATAGAGTCGGGATTAAACTCATGTGTGAGTATGTTGTAACAAAAGGTTCCACCCGCAATGTTATCACCGGACAGAGCAATCGTAAATGTTTGACAAGAACCTGGGAGGATCGGTGTTCCAGAACTGTTTAAGTCTATGTTCGGAGGTGTCAAATTTACGCCTGTTGGAGTGAGCACCTCAAAAATGATATAACCTACGGCAAACTCACCGTTGTGAGGATTGCATATTGTAATATCGTACAATACCTCTTGGTCATGATTACAATAGATACTGTCGCTTTGCAGATAAGTACAATCTGGTTCCACCGGACAGTCGAAAATCAACGTATCTGAGCAGACTATCTCTCCGGCAAAGTCATACCAATCGATTATTACATTTTGTGGACTAGCATTCACCTCTCCAAAGCAGAATTCAATGAAATCTGGAATGGCACTTGGAATGAGGTCTCCATTATTAATACTCGCTAGGCTTATAAAATTGGCATTCGATCCAGTAGCTTGCAATTGAGGATTAATTGAGCTGAGATCAAAAATCATTTCGGCATCAGAACTATGGATTTTCATACTTATAATGTCAAATAAATTTCCAGTATAGCTTAAAGAAGCGCAACAACTATTTACCAATCCATCTGTGCTATTTAAGAGATCGGATGACACAATGAGTTTTTCACATGTCGCTGAATCACAATTCAGGATATCTAGAATAAGTGCACCGGAAGTATCAGCGCATCCAAAATCTGTTGAACCAACTAAATTGTATGTTCCAGAAACTAAGGCTTCAACACAATGTTCCATGCCTGTTATTCCTGCAATAGGTGCACCATTAAACAACCACTGATATGAGGCCAATCCTATAGGGCCACAGATAGTGTCAGGACACAACTCATAACAACCCACCGGAACCAGACATAAATTTGGTAATGGATGAATAGTAACGGAGGCGGCGTGGGAGCAACCTGAAGAGGTATTCGTTCCAATAGCAGTATATGTTCCGGCCTGAAACACAATAATGGATTCACCGGATTGTCCGGTAGACCAATTGTAATGAACGCCTTGTTGAGGTGGGTTTACTGATAATGTGATTGGTTTTCCTTCGCATGCATCCGGAGAAATATCAACTACAAAATTGGGTGAAGGTTCGACCACAACATCTATTGGATCTGAGGTGTCGCTGCATCCATCTACATCGGTAATTGTGAGCGTATATGGGTTGTTAATATTACCTTGACAAACCTGAAAGGTAGAAGATGTTCCTATTGTCGTATTTGAACCATCCTTCCAGGAATAACTAGGCGCAAACTGCGAAATAAGAGTTGTACAGCCTCCATCACATATAATAGGATTTCCAGTTATGATAGCAACCGGGGCAGGATAAACAGATATTGTAACTTCATCCAGTTCCCTGGAACAATCATTAGCGTCAGTAATTATTACAGAATACGTTCCTGCTTGTGATACATCAATTGTCTGCGAATCATCCAAGGTATTCCACAGATAACTGTATCCGGCAGGGGCGGTGAGTGTTAGTGTGTCTCCTTCACATATTACAGTATCGCCCGGAACAATGGCAAGTCCATCTGGGATGCCCGGATTTACAATAATGCTTATTGTACCTGAGTCGGTGCATCCGTTTGCATCTGTAACAGTCAGAATAACGGAATAAGTTCCATCTAAAATATATGAGTGAATAGGACTGGTGCCAGAAAATGTCGCTCCATCACCAAAATCCCATAACCATTCCACTGCTCCGGGAGCATCTGTTGAAAAGGTTATCGCATCACCTACGCATGGCGGATCAGGTATCGAACTTGCGGTGATTGAATTAATGTTTATTGATCCGATTTCAATAATTTTGGTGATTGTTGCCTTGCAGCCATCAGCGTTTGTAACTTCTAAGGTCACACTATGCGATCCTGGAACAAATTTTACTTTGGGATTCTGATCTGATGAAAAGAAAGTTTGTGGGGGATTCTGATTCAGTGAGTACGTCCAATTCCATGACACAATTGGGTCATCGATATAAGTAGAAAAATCTGTGAACTGAACAGAGTCACATCCTATATATTCGAATGCGAAGTCAGCCGCTACCGGAACGCAAATTGAAGTATCACGCCCGACTGAACAGAATCCACCTATACTGTCGTTTCTCGGCACCAAGGCATTGAGAACGACATAATAACATCCCGCTTTATTATAATGATGCGTTGGATTTTGAATATTGGAATTAGTTTGGTCTCCAAATGACCAGGAACCCATGCTAGCATTGAATAAGTGAACATCAAATATGTAGTCATTACAGTATGGAGAATCAGGATAGCTTGAAGTTATGACTACTGAATTTGAATCCACTGGACATGGAGCTGTAGTTCCAATACAAGAATCTTGAACTACATAAATGGTGTTAGATGTGTTTATACATCCAGTCTGGGTATCTAATACATCAACCTTGTAAGCGAAAGTGTGTTCAACATTTGTATTTGGGTGCAGTAAATTAGCGGTGGTACTAAAGGGTCCTTGATCACTTCCATCACAAAACCATTGAAATTCATAACTATCGTTTTGAGCAACAATATTTACAGAACCACCCCCATCTATGCATAAGTGGGGATTATCGCCAGTAGAAATATTTGCAACTGGACCAGGCACTTCGCTTGCTTTGAAATAAGCCGTGGCGCTGCAACCATTGTTATCAATAGTTGTAACCGAATAATTTCCGGCTGTGCTTATTGACGCTGTATTACTAGTACTTGGTGGAATTGGAGTATTCCACAAATAGGTGTCAAATCCTGTCGCGGTTTCTAAAACTGCCGTCACACCCGGACATAAATTTCCATTTTGGGTGATCACGGGTTTAATCGGACTAAAGAGGGTTTGAGCTACAGAATCAGTTACAATATTTCCACAAACTTCCACTTCAACTTTCACATATTTTATACCTGGGCTATTGTTCCATTGCACTTGAACCTCATCCGTTCCCTGACCAGATATGATACTTCCGTCAGTGATTCCATTAATGGACCAGGTTATATTGGCATCATCAATTTGAGCGGGAGTCAGCGTATAGGTAGCAATGGTATTGGTACAATTCGCATTGCCGGTAATAACCAAAGGCCCATTGACAGATTTTTCAACAATGTTCAAACTTATGGGATCAGAAGAACACCCAGGTTCTTCAAGAAGATATTGGTACACGGACACACTACCCGCCCCGGCCCATGTTACAAGGATTGAATTTGAATTTGAGAATGTGGGGGTACCCCCGGTCACGTTCCAAATATACCCAACTCCCGTTTCCGATGAAGTCACCGTATATAACACTTGGTCATTAGCACAGATGCTATCAGGGCCTTCAATGGTGAGCGGGGGTGGTAATTCGATCACCTTAAATATTTTGGTCTGCACATTGTTACAGTATACGGACGGATCATTAGGCGTGGCTGTTAAGGTATAAGTGCCAGTCCCACCGTCCCAAGTAATAGACATATTATTCACATCTAACGTGGCGGTTGCGGGGGTAATTGTCCACGAATAGTCTGACGAAGGTGAACTCGTTGCGCTAAATAAAGAAGTTGAGCCAACGCAGACTACAGTTTCTTGCGTAAACAATTCAAAATAGGGTTTCACCTGAACCATCAGATCAGCAACTCCAGAGCACTCTGTGCCAGAGTGGTTCGCTGTTCCATTTAGAAACTCACTGGTGTATTCAACATGAATGGAAGAAATAACAGCTACCGTCCAGTTGATATTAATTTGATGCATTCCTTGACCGGTAAATGGTACAGGATCACCAAAGATATCAAGCACAGTCCACGTATATTCGGCCGATATCCATTTTGGTACAGAATAGACATGCGTGGAATTAAGACATACCTCTGAAGGTCCGTCGATATTAGAAACGGATGGAATAATTGGTACAGTAACTTCAGTCGGATCAGTACAATATGTATCATCACATCCTGTAACAGCCAGTGATACTATGCCATCGAAGCCGCCACTCCAAAACACACATATAGTATCGTTATAACTGTCCTGTCCATAAAAGTTAAATGGTATTACATCACCATTGGTATTTGTAACCGACCAAGTATAGGAAGAGCAGTGACTGGCATCCGTCCAATATTTAGAGCTATCTCCCTGGCAGAGGGTTGAGATCCAGTAGATATTTGGCCCAGGCAAAGAATCGACTATCACATCCATACTTATAGAATCCGTACAGCAGCAGAGTTGATTTCCGTCTAAGTCGTAATTTAACTTAGTTGCGTACAGGGTAACCGTATGCGTGCCGGGAGATGTAAATTCATGCGTTGGATTCATATCAGATGACAATGGAGTATTATCGCCAAAGTCCCAAACATATTGGTCAGAATTGGATGAGAAGTTTGTGAAACTCATTGGATTGCCTAAGCATACATAACCGTCAGACGAAAAATTGGCTGTTGGTCCCAACATAATGGTTACGCAGAGAGAAATGGTTTCCATTCCGTTGATTGTAAGTTCTACATTTCCCGTTCCTGCTGAACCCCATAGTACATTAATTTCCGCTGCATTAGCGCCTAATGACAATGTTCCACCATCAACGTCCCAATTATAAGAATTGTTGGAATTATAGGGTACATAGAAGGTGGTATTGGAAGAATCACAGACACTTACACATGATGGAATTGGATCGCTAGGATTTCCTTCGTCACCTTGAAAGTCTTCTAAATTAATCAGGGAGCAATCGGGTTTTGGGCATTTTACAACTATTGTAACCGTAGCCATAGAAATTTCGCCAAATTGGGAGTAGGCCTCGTAGTTGAAAATATGAGTGCCGCAACATGGAGGAGCGTCAGGGTCAGTATAATATACATTACCTATTTCATCAATGTAAAAACACGCATCTCCCGGGGATTGAACGAAAATAAAGTCATCTCCAAAAAACTCATCATTATCTAATACATTCAGCATTAATGGATCACCTCCAATAACACAGAAATAATCATCAATAGCACCATAATTAATTCCAAGGCACATGCAATCTTCAGTAACAATATCATTCACTGTTGTTGGATTACCGTCATCACAGCTTGCGCCAAAGTTGGCTAAGAGGTCTGGGCAATCATAAACTTGTGAAAATAATTGGGTTGCGAAAAAAATACCTACTATCAAGAATAGGCCAGGTGAGAACTTTTTCATTGGTTGAGTTTTGGTTAAAAAATTAGATTAAGAACTTGAAAACGTGCACTTTGTGGTTTGTTTTCATTGTTTGAAGGTGAGAAATACTTAATGCTATACCAAGAGCCATTTGCTGAAATGGCGCTTTGGTGGAATTAAGTACAGGGTTGATTCAATGAACAGAGTTTTTTTAAAAAAACTTAAGTTCGCAATGCAATAAGCCATATTGACTGATTCAAGATGCAGATGGGCGCAGATTGAGAAAGAGAGAGAGTTTGGTTGAAAATAATTACAGCTTCATGCAGCACATTATTAAACTACCAAACTATCGCGCATAAAAAAACCCTTATAGATTTCTCTACAAGGGTTCTAAAAATTGGCGACGACATACTCTCCCGGAATACCAGTACCATCTGCGCTAATGAGCTTAACTTCTCTGCTCAATATAGAATGGAAAAAAAGATTATTTCCGAAAACCTTCAGAAGTTCAAACTATTTTCTTACCAGCCAAAAAAAGGTATCTAAAAGTTAATCAAAACGTTACCGAATGGATACCAGTCTATCAAAAATTTAGCTATCAATGAATGTTCATATAAAACAGCCCCAAGCACTAAGTAGGTAGTAACAAATATGGCAAAATTTAAGGATATTTCTCGGAATATTCTTCTTTTTGAGAAATTACTCAACAGTTTAAAACAACCAAACATACACACAATTCCAAACCAATAGCTTCCCAATACCTGAAGAACACTCAATGTTTCAGAATAATATTTTTTAACAACCACCATCAATAATACTGAAGCTGCAACTGAAAAAATAATGTGTTTAGAAATTTGTTTTTTTAAATCAAATGAGTGAATTGAGTCTGCTGATGAGTCATCTTTGTCATTATTCCTATAAAAAATTGTCAATGCCCAAGCATGAAATATACTTAAGAAACCTATTAGGATCAATATCTCGACCAAATTCGTAAAAATAAGTGACTCAAAATAGAAACCACGATTCAAAAGGAAAGCCAAAAACAATAATGAAAACGAACTCAATGCCATTACCCTAATCTCCCAATTTCTAACCAACACCATAATATATTTTCTTTAGATTAATTACTTCAACGCAGAAAGCAAATTTTTAACATCCTTCAATTACTCCAGCAATACTTCCGGCAAAACTAACTACAGCCGCAGCACCACCTATTCCGCCTGTTGCTGCACATAGCCCAATAAAAGATGCTGCATAAAAAGCTAAATAAAAACCGCAATGCAATCCTGGTAAATCATCCTCAAGATCTCCAACTAATATCGCACCGTTATTTTGTCCTTCTGAAACCAATGATATAGCAATATCGTAATTAAAATTAAGACGTAAAATTGAAGCAGCTGAAAGTGAATTATCATTTTCAAAGTCCGTTTTCAATCTATTCAGCTCATTCTCAAAGTCGCGGAGAGAAAGAGCACTACTATCGAAAAGAGCTGTCATTTCACCATTATAGTTAATCTCTTCAATTTGCATACCCGCTGCGAGAAGATCTGACTCTGTCAAATTTTGAGAATTAGTAACAGCGTCATTTAGAGCAATTCTATCAACCGAATAGCCAAGTGAATCATAAAAGTGACATATTCTATTTGCTAATTTTGTTTGGGTATCAAACTCTTTAGTTCCAGTTTCTGTATAGATGAACGGATCATATTTAGAAATATCATTTATATAATCAAATTCTTCTACGTATTTTATTGATTCTATATGGATCCTTCCGGTAGTATTCATAGATTTAGCAGCTTGCATTTTACCATCACTATTTGACTTTCGTGGTGCATCAATCTCATATTGGGAACAAGACGTTGTGAAGAATACGACGGCAACAAATAAGGCTAGAATCTTTCTCCCAGTTAAAATAATTGGATTTTCGTTTGTAAATAATCTCGTTGAATTTTTCATAATACTCTAATTTTTAATTTAATATATTGAATTTTCAATGAGACAAACAAACAAACAAACAAACAAACAAACTAAAAAGCGAATATTAACGAAATGTTGTATTCTTACATAGCTGTGAGAAATGCAGCTTAGTTAGTACCAGGTAATAGAGCAATTAGATCCTGCCATTCCTGCAAATAAAATCGGATACAACTATTAACTCTTCCACACCAAGGTATCATGACAAGTCAAACATGAATATCCTAGGTTCTAAATATATTTATCATAAAGGATCATACAAATTAATTCAAAACTCATAAATCCGAATCAATCACCCTCATGCGGTTTCAGTTACAAAAAGTTCTAAAACTTGGAAATTATCTGTCTTCTGTTTTACAGGGACATTTAAGCCGAACTGAAAATCCCAAAAGCTAGAAATAGCACCACAAGCAGCACGAGCTTAAAACAGGACATCAACCCATAAAAAAACCCCTTGCAACAAAGTTACAAGGGGTTCTAAAAATTGGCGACGACATACTCTCCCGGAATACCAGTACCATCTGCGCTAATGAGCTTAACTTCTCTGTTCGGAATGGGAAGAGGTGGACCTCA
>NZ_JAAGVY010000005.1:55000-158302 GCF_010686655.1 Cryomorpha ignava
TCACATGTTCCGCGCTACTCAGGATACTGCTAGGTATTAAATCTATTTCGCTTACAGGGCTATCACCTTCTATGGCCAAACTTTCCAGTTTGTTCTACTATAAATTTAAAGTCCACGTTGCAGTCCTACAACCCCTAAAATGCCGAAACATTTTAGGTTTGGGCTGGTTCCCGTTCGCTCGCCGCTACTTAGGAAGTCACTATTGTTTTCTTTTCCTCCGGGTACTTAGATGTTTCAGTTCTCCGGGTTTGCCCCCTTTCGGGTACTATACCTTCAGTATAGTGGGTTTCCCCATTCGGAAATCTACGGATCGCAGGTTGTGTGCACCTACCCGTAGCTTATCGCAGCTTATCACGTCCTTCATCGCCACTGAGAGCCAAGGCATCCACCAATTGCTCTTAATAACTTTTAAATTTTCTACTTTTACCAATACGTCAAAGAACGTTTTCAATCTACTGATTGAATAGTTGATAAGAACGGAATCGAACCGAACACTTTTCCCGAGGGAATGCTCTAACCATTGAGCTATATATCAAAAACGTTTAATAATGTGTAATAATCTTGAACATTTCCAAGATTTTGGGGATTGTCGCCACTATATCAGCGGCGACAATATTCCCAAAGTGGAGAATATCGGAGTCGAACCGATGACCTCCTGCGTGCAAGGCAGGCGCTCTAGCCAGCTGAGCTAATCCCCCATTTTATTCCGTAGTCCTGCGCAGATTTGAACTGCGGACCCCTACATTATCAGTGTAGTGCTCTAACCAACTGAGCTACAGGACTAGATAAAATGAAGATATTAAAATAAAAAATGTAATAGCAGGCCGAGATTCAATTTATTGTTACCAGGATTGTCTCTAAAAAGGAGGTGTTCCAGCCGCACCTTCCGGTACGGCTACCTTGTTACGACTTAGCCCCAGTTACCAGTTTTGCCCTAGGCGGCTCCTTACGGTTACCGACTTCAGGCACCCCCAGCTTCCATGGCTTGACGGGCGGTGTGTACAAGGCCCGGGAACGTATTCACCGCATCATGGCTGATATGCGATTACTAGCGATTCCAGCTTCACGAAGTCGAGTTGCAGACTTCGATCCGAACTGAGACGCACTTTAGAGATTAGCATCCTGTCACCAGGTAGCTGCCCTTTGTATGCGCCATTGTAGCACGTGTGTAGCCCTGGACGTAAGGGCCGTGATGATTTGACGTCATCCCCACCTTCCTCACCGTTTGCACGGGCAGTTTCGTTAGAGTCCTCAGCATTACCTGCTAGCAACTAACGATAGGGGTTGCGCTCGTTATGGGACTTAACCCGACACCTCACGGCACGAGCTGACGACAACCATGCAGCACCTCGCAAATTGTCCGAAGAAGGATACGTTTCCGTATCTGTCAAAATGCGTTCAAGCCCAGGTAAGGTTCCTCGCGTATCATCGAATTAAACCACATGCTCCACCGCTTGTGCGGGCCCCCGTCAATTCCTTTGAGTTTCAATCTTGCGATCGTACTCCCCAGGTGGATCACTTAATACTTTCGCTTTGACACCGACAGTATGTCGCCAATGTCTAGTGATCATCGTTTACGGCGTGGACTACCAGGGTATCTAATCCTGTTCGCTCCCCACGCTTTCGTCCCTCAGTGTCAGTTATGCGCTTGTAAGCTGCCTTCGCTATCGGTGTTCTATGTCATATCTATGCATTTCACCGCTACATGACATATTCCGCCTACATCGAGCATACTCAAGAACTGCAGTTTCAATGGCAGTTTTCCGGTTAAGCCGAAAGATTTCACCACTGACTTACAATCCCACCTACGGACCCTTTAAACCCAATAAATCCGGATAACGCTTGCACCCTCCGTATTACCGCGGCTGCTGGCACGGAGTTAGCCGGTGCTTATTCGTATGGTACATTCAGCCCCCGACACGTCGGGGGGTTTATTCCCATATAAAAGAAGTTTACAACCCAGAGGGCCGTCTTCCTTCACGCGGCATGGCTGGATCAGACTTTCGTCCATTGTCCAATATTCCTCACTGCTGCCTCCCGTAGGAGTCTGGTCCGTGTCTCAGTACCAGTGTGGGGGGTCTTCCTCTCAGAACCCCTACCTATCGAAGTCTTGGTGAGCCGTTACCTCACCAACTAACTAATAGGACGCGTACCCATCTCTAACCACCGGAGTTTTAAATTGAAAAACATGCGAATTTCAATTGTTATGGGGTATTAATCCGAATTTCTTCGGGCTATGCCCCAGTTAGAGGTAAGTTGTACACGTGTTACTCACCCGTGCGCCACTCGTCATCAAGAGCAAGCTCTCATGTTACCGTTCGACTTGCATGTGTTAGGCCTGCCGCTAGCGTTCATCCTGAGCCAGGATCAAACTCTCCGTTGTAATAAAAGTTTATGTTCCGAAGAACAAAATTTGTGAGTTTGTGTCCTGGTAATTTTTAAATATGAATCTGGCTTGCTGCTATTACAAATTTCAAAGAACTTTTCTATTTAGTACTCCCAACAATTTGGGAGCGCAAAGATAATCAATTTTTTAATCCAACAAACTTTTTGAAGAAAATATTTCGAGAAACGCTCTCTCCATTTTTCGCTTGCTAAATTTCCTTTTCTTTAAAAGGGAGCGCAAAGGTAATACTCTTTTTGTTTCCTGCAACTTATTTCGAAAATTAATTTCAAAACTTGTTTTTTGAAAAGCCCCCTTTCGTTAAATGGGATGGCAAAAGTAATACAGTTTTTCGATTCCCAAAAGAATAATTCAAAAAGTTTTCAAGTTTCTGCTTTCGCGTCGTTTTGGTCTTTTTTAAATCGCGCCTTGCGTTCAAAGCGGCTGCAAATGTACAGCCATTTTTAAACTTTGCAAGGTCTTATCGAAAAAAATTTGAATTAATTTTGGGAATAGCATTTAAGCTATTGAAAACCAAGATCAAGGATTTGAAACAGAAAGCGAAATAATTTTTCCCCTCATTATTTTGGGCGCCTTTACGGCAAAAGAAACAATGTAATCTGCCATATCTTTTGTCGTAGTCGAGGCAGTAGCACCAGGAAATGCAGCATTAAACATTTCAGTGTCTACACTTCCCAAAGCTAAACAGTTAAAAACATTGGCTGTTTCCTTAAACTCCTCACTCAACATTTCAGTCAAACAATTGAGTGCCGCTTTGCTGGTGGAGTACGCCGAGAGACCCGCAAACTTCATACTGCCCTCTACGCCACCCACACTACTTATAGATATAGTATGCGTAGAATCCATTAATGGAATAAGTTTTTGAGTCAGTAAAAAAGGAGCAAATACATTAATAGTATAAATGTCTGTCAATTCTTTTTCTCCAATATCCTTAAATGGTTTGAATAATAATTTACCTGCATTGTGTACTAGATAACCCAGTTCAGGTAAATTCTTTAATTCATTATATATCCTATCGCGTCCTATATTTGTACTTATGTCGGCTTCAATTACCGTAACCCTATTCCCCGAAAGGGAAGATTCTAATTTCTTTTTTAAAACATCACCATTTCTGCTAATAGCTGCTATGTGCAAATCGGTATCGTTTAAAAATGACTGAATTAATTCAAATCCCAATCCTCTTCCACAACCTGTGATACAAACTGTGCGGTTTTCTTTCTTATTCATTACTTTTGTTTCTATATATAAATGCCTTAGATGAACTCATTAATCAGACTTTCAAAATTTAGCCTTCTTATTATTATTGCCCTTGCGGCAAATTCTGCCCATGGTCAGGACAAAGAAAGTAATAATCCTTATGCGGGGCTTCCATTTAAAGATCGCCTCTTTTTTGGAGGCGACCTGGGTTTGAGTTTTGGAACGATTACTTATATAAGGATAGCACCGATTATTGGTTTTAATGTGAGCCCTAAATTCTCGGTTGGCGCCGGACCGTCTTATCAATACTACAAAGATAATCGGTTCATTGGCTTAGAGTCATCTATATATGGTGGTTCTGTATTTGGTAGATACTTTGTAATTGAAAACATTTTTCTACAAACAGAATTTGAAGTGCTCAATTTAGACGAATTATATTACAACCCCACTTCAGACTATATTCCAGACCGGGTTACCATTCCTGTTTGGTTTGTAGGAGCAGGTCTTAGTCAACGCACCCCAAATGGCAGTGGCTTCTTTATAGGTGTTTTTTATGATTTGATTGGCGACATAAACTCTCCCTACCCCAGCGATATAGCAGTGAGAGCTGGTGGTATGATTAGTTTTTAGGCGCCCTTTCGGTAAATATAAGTTTTGCCCGTGCGTTTAAACCGAAAACAATTTCAAATAACTACAAGCTTTGCGAGTTGCTAATTATAGACCCGTGTAATTTTCTAAATAAAAATCTAATCTATTCTCTTTCGGTTCATAAAGTAAATAATCATGTAACCCAACGGCTCAAGTATCAGTATATTAGGCAAACCTATTGAATAAAATCTACATGCTACACCCCCTAAACTTATTAAAAGCACATACATTTTTGTTTTGTGCGCTTCTTTCAATCGCCTTAATCAACCCTTTTTCTACCCATGCCCAGGTGCAAATCTGGGGTACTTCGCAGCAAGGGGGCTCAAATGGTATTGGCTCCATCTTTAATTTGTATGATGACGGAACCGATTTTCAAATCAAGTCAGAGTTTATTAATTCTGTAGAAGGCAGCAAACCGCGATCCCGAATTGTAATAGGTGTCGATGGAAACTATTATGGTATAACATCAGAGGGTGGAGCAAATAATGGTGGTACCATTTTTCGCTACGGTGCGAATGGTTTTGAAAACCTGTACAATCTGAATCCAGCTTCGGATGGATCGAACGCCAAAGGAGACATGGTGGAAGTTTCGCCCGGAGTATTTATAGGTACTACTTCTAGCGCAGCTGAACACAATGCAGGATCAATTTTCCAATACTCATTAAATGAAGGGTTTACCACTTTACACAGCTTTCAATCTTCTACCGATGGTGGCAATCCCTCCGGAGCAATTGCATACAATCCCGTAAATCAAAAAATATATGGTGCTTGCAGCAGCGGAGGCAACGATGGTTTCGGAACTTGTTTTACGTATGGTATGAATGGCATTTATACCGTTCAGCACAATTTTGGCGGTGCAGCAGCAGGAGCGTATCCCCAAGGTGGAGTTATTTTCGCCGACGATGGAAAACTTTACGGCAGTACCCAATACGGCGGTAATTTCAGTCAGGGAAGTATTTTCAAGCTAAATCCACAAAATAATACGCACGAAATAATTTATCATATCAATTCTGCTACCTCTGATGGGCGATATCCTTTTGGTAGACTTGTAGAGTCAAGCACCGGTGTTTTTATGGGCACTTGTAGTGAAGGCGGAACAAATGGTACCGGTACGGTATTTAAAGTAACTGCCGCGGGAGTTTACACCAGGTTGCGCAGTTTACAAGCAACGAATGATGGGGGTTATCCAAAAGCAGGGCTGTGTAAAACAAACGGCACCACTTTATATGGCATAACAGAATTTGGAGGACTCAATGGTTTTGGTACAATATTCACAATTACCGAATCTGGCAATTTTACGAAAGTTAAAGATATGGATTACTCTGCTAATGGAAGTAATGCTGTAGGCACGCTCGCCTTTAACGGAGATGATTTAGTAATAGGTGCAGGAACAGTTGGTGGTGCCAATAACTTTGGTACCCTATTTACGCTTTCCACTGCAGATCAGTCTTTTGAAAAATTACACGACTTTAGCTTACCTCTTGAAGGTGCTACTCCCGTTTCAATTTATAAAAGTGGAAACACATTTTATGGAATCACTCAGGTAGGAGGAGCATTTAATACCGGAACATTTTACAAGACCAATCTTGACGGAACTACGGAAGACTTGCATGATTTTGACCCGGAATTAGATGGTCAAAATCCGAATGGCGATTTATTTCTTGCCGATGATGGTTATTATTATGGTACTGCCAGATTTGGCGGAAGCGGAAATTCAGGAACTATTTTTAAAATATCTCAATCGGGAGAGCTCACAGTACTCCATAATTTTGATGGGGCTGCGGGACAATTTCCTTATGGAGGCGTAGTAAAACACAGCAACGGAATCCTTTACGGTACTACCATTACCGGTGGTGCTTATAACGATGGTGTACTATATTCACTAACGGAAACTGGCGAATACCTTGTGGAAATGGACTTTTTTGGATTTTTTGATGGTGGAAACCCGGAGGCAAGCTTAACCGAGGGAGCGGATGGTATGCTATACGGCACCAATAGTCACGGAGGAGATTTTAATGCCGGTACGCTTTTCCAATTTGATATGGAAATAAACCTTGTTACTGTAATGCACCATTTTGATGCGTCTAGTGAAGGCGAGTTTCCAAAAGCGAAACTATTACTTCACAGCGACGGCAAGCTTTATGGTACTACTTCGGCAGGTCTGTATGGAGGTGGTACTATATATAGGTATAGTGTTGAAACGGGTATGGAAGTACTGCATGGGTTTACAACCGATACTGATGGAATGGATTGCAGCGGTGGCTTGGCCGAAGATGAATTTGGAAAAATATACGGATTTTGCACTTATGGAGGAGCCACAAATCAGGGAACTTGCTTTAGCTACGACGAAACTGATGGTTTTGAAACTATCTATTCATTCTCTTCAGCAGGCCAATATCCCACAGGAGCTCCTGCACTTTTCTTTCCCGAGTGTTATGGGAATGATGGTTGCGCTTCAGAAGATCCATGCGCGGTAGCAATTTGCAATTTCGGGCTTTGTGAAGAGGTGGCTATAAACCCGGTATTTACGACATCAGATATTGGTGATTGCCAGGTAGGATTAGATGTATATGACTTGTCGTTAAATATAAGTATGAACATTCACCCGGGTGGGCTGCTGATCGTGGCTGGTGAAACAATAGAATTAATAGATGGAGTAAACTCCTATTTGGTCACAATTTCTGAACTTCCTTCAAATGGTCAAGAAATTGTTCTCGATTATGTTTTTGAAGAAACGGGATGCAGCGGAACAACCGGCTCGCTCGGAATTGCGCCAGATCCCTGCCCTCCTATTTTGGTTACCTTCATACTCGATGCGGGCAACTTAGAGGTGAGCCCCGAAGGAATTCACATCGGCGGAAACTTTCAGGGATGGACTCCATCAGCGTATCCTATGACATTGAATAATGACGGCTTTTGGGAGGCTACACTCACTATTGGAAGCGGGGAACACGAATTTAACTTCTTTAATGGCTCCAGCCTCTTTGATGGTGAATATGTAATAGGCCAATGTGCTATGAATGGAAAGCGACAGCTTATTGTGGGTGAAGAAAGCCAAACTGTGAACTACTGCTGGGCAAATTGCGATGAAAACTGTTCGGTGGGCTTAAGCCAAACGGCATCTTTGATTGATTTTCAAATCGTTCCCAATTTAATAAGCGGAGGTGGTACTGTGTATGTGGATATTCCATCTATGCAGGCACAACTCACCTATGCTGTGGTTAACATTACCGGTAAGGTAGTTCTAACCGGGAAAATTTCTACAAATAGAACTGCAATAAACACCGGCGCAATCGCGTCTGGAATGTACAATCTTCTAATTTTTGAAGGTTCTAATAAGCATATAGCCGGCGTAAAAAGATTTGTTGTTCAATAATATTCTGGCATTAGATGCTGACCATAAACCTGCGGCACGTGTGTCGTAGGTTTTTTTTATTTCAGCCTTGGCAATCAATGCAGGCAGCGTAAAGATTATTTTGCTTTTGCTTGCAAGCATTTGAGAGGAGTCTGCCTCTATTTGTGACTAGTCAAATTCTTTGTAAAAAAAAATGCCCCGCAATCGCGAGGCATCTTTACTGTTGAAAATCCTATTAAGTCTATTCTTCCAATGTAACCGTTCGCGTTGACGGATTGTATGGACTATTTACACTTGCACCGTTTGCATCAAGCAATTCAAGTTTTACCTCAACATCGCCTTTAGGCAAACCTTCTACTACATAAGCAGACCAATTGGTAAGCATAAACTCGGTACCGTTTAAAGTGGCGCGAACTTTATAGCCATCTGTGCTCAAATTGGCATTTACGAGATAAAAATCAAGAAGCAATTTATTTGTATCCTCGCCTTTATACGAACCTTTTGGACGGCTGTAAAAAAGGTGCGGAGCGTTTAAATCGATTGATTGCGCATCAGAATTTCCTACATTAAATTCAATTATACTCATCGCTTCAGGATTCTTTACACTTTCGTGATATGAACGTGAAAGAAAAGAAAGCAAAACGTATTTACCGCCTTTCAAGTCTTTTTCAAATCCGGGCAAATATTCTGCCATATAAGGCTCATTGTTAAGAATAGCATGAATGTGCTGCCCTTTGTCCGAATTTGCAAGGCCATTGGTCTCGGCATCTGAAGTTTGAGCACCTAGTTCGTATCCTTCTACATTATAGTCAAATTTTACGTTTCCGGCCTTTAGATTCTCGCCGTTTTTAGGTGATTTGAGCGTTAACTTTGCTCCGGCAAATTCTGGAGAGGCAGTATAAGCAGAAACCTTAATACCATCTTTTTCCATGACATCTGCCGATCCCATTTCTTCCTGGATCACATCATTTGAAGTTGTATCCTGAACCATTTTATCGCTTTCTGTTCCTTCAGTGTTTTCTCCGCCACCCGTGCAGGCAGATAGCGCAAGAAAAGATACGATAGCGAGTACTCCTAATTTAGATTTCATAATAGATAAATTTTGTTTTAATTTTTTTCAAAAGTAGTTAAATTATAAAGTAGCCATTTAAAAACTTAAATGTTTTTGAAAAGCAGCCGTGGTAATTCGTTAACAAACACTGATATTTAATTGTTTAATAAAAAAGGGATGCGCTGGCATCCCTTTTTTATATAATAATTTCAAAACCTGTTTTAGATACTGTCTACAATCCTTAAGATTTCATCGTAGTTAGGTTCTTCAGTTACCTCTCCTACAAGTTCGGTGTGCTTAATATTATTGTCGCCATCTAATACAAAAACGGCTCTTGAGCTCAATCCTTTAAGCGGACCATCTGTCATGCCGGTATTATAGTGACTGGTAAAGTTACCTCTGAAATCACTGGCTATTTGCACATTCTCTATTCCTTCGGCAGCGCAGAAACGCTTCATCGCAAAAGGTAAATCTTTAGAAACTACCAGACCTACCACATCTTTTCTTGAAGAGAGTTCTTTATTAAAGCGTTTGGCTTCCATTTGACATACACCTGTATCGAGGCTTGGAAGAGCGATAATTACTTTTTTCTTATTGCCTAAACCGTGAAGGGTTCCTTCGCTTAAATCTTCCTTTACATAAGTAAAATCAGGTGCTTTTGAACCCGATGCCGGAATGTTTCCAGTAAGGTGCACATCGCTACCTTTAAATTTTGTCTTATTCATTACGTTTTTCTTTTTTTGAATATTCAATTATACATCTGTAACAGCCGAATCCATTTTTCGTTCAATAGCATGGTTATATATTTTAGCTGCATCGTCAATAAATCCATAATGAGCATCATCGATTACCATTTTTCCGCGAGTTACGTGGCCTAGAAGTGAGAACGGCACTTTAAGGCTTAGCAATTCTTCAATAATCTCTTCCTCAATACTTCCACTTAGCGATACAAGAATACGACCTTGTGCTTCTCCGAACAAGAATGAATCTTCCCGCACCGCGGCATCGCCGGTAATATCAAAGCCCAAACCACGCGGCAAGCCCATTTCTACAAGTGCAGTATAAAGACCGCCATCTGAAATATCGTGTGCTGCGTTAATCAAATCTTTTTCGATAAGGGTGCGCACTGCCTTTTGAACAGCAAACTCTTCATCCAGATTGAAATAAGGAGCAGGGCTATTCTTAGTCCCAACAATATTGGCGAGGTACTCTGAACTGGAAATATCATCGCGGGATTCGCCAAGCAAGAAAATCAAATCGCCCTTTTCTTTAAAATCAAGGCTCATGGTTTTCTTCTTATCCTTAATAACTCCTATCATTCCAATGGTTGGAGTAGGAAATACCGGCACCGCATTTTTACCGTCAATTACTGTTTGGTTGTAGAAACTCACATTTCCACCTGTAACGGGGGTTTTGAATTTAAGGCAAGCTTCGCTCATTCCTTTAATAGCCATTACAAATTGCCAATAAACCTCGGGGTTGTAAGGATTTCCGAAATTGAGACAGTTTGTAATTGCCGATGGTTCTCCGCCTGTGCAGCTAATATTTCTGGCTGCTTCTGCCACGGCTATTGCTGTTCCTGTTTTGGGATCGGCGTGAACGTAGCGCGCGTTGCAATCTACAGTCATTGCGAGCGCAGAGTCATTGTCTTTAATATTTACCACACCGGCATCAGAGGGTGCGTTGGTGCTCATATTTCGGGTTCCTACCATGGTATCATACTGCTCAAAAATCCAGCGCTTAGAAGCAATGTTTGGCAAGCCGAGCAATTTCATTCCAATTTCTGCCAGATTAGTAGGCTCGGGAACTGATTCTATTTTAAATTTCTTGTTTTCTGCAAAATAGGCAGGCTCTTTATACTCGCGGTCGTAAACCGGAGCGCCGCCGCCGAGCACAAGATCGTGCGCGGGAACGTTAGCCACCAGCTCGCCATTCATATAATACTCAAGCTGGCCACCTTCAGTCACTTCACCAATCTGCACACAATTTAGATCCCATTTATCAAAAATATTCTGTACAATTTTCTCTTTTCCTTTTTTCACAACCACCAGCATACGCTCCTGCGATTCTGAAAGTAGAATCTCAAACGGCAACATGTCTTCCTGTCGCGTAGGCACTTTATCAAGGTCAATGCGCATTCCGAAACCTTCAACAGCACTCATCTCGCTGGTAGAGCAGGTAATACCCGCCGCACCCATATCTTGCATACCAACTATTGCATCGGTTTTAGCGAGCTCAAGACTGGCTTCGAGCAATAGCTTTTCCTGAAAAGGATCGCCTACTTGTACAGATGGCAAATCGCCCGCTGACTCTTCTGTAATATCTTTTGATGCAAATGAGGCACCATTAATTCCGTCTTTTCCAGTGGCTGAGCCGACTATAAAAACAGGATTACCAACTCCATGCGAAGTTGCCGAAATCATATCGTCAGCATGCATAATACCAACGCTCATAGCATTTACAAGCGGATTTGTCTGGTAACATTCATCAAAGAAAACCTCACCACCCAAAACAGGGATACCAAAGGCATTTCCATAATCGCCTATTCCCTTTACCACTCCTCTAAGCAGCCATTTAGTATGATCTGTATCTATTGCTCCAAACCGTAGTGAGTTAAGTTGGGCAATGGGACGCGCACCCATGGTGAAAATGTCGCGGTTAATTCCTCCTACTCCAGTTGCTGCGCCTTGGTAAGGTTCCAGCGCTGATGGGTGGTTGTGCGACTCAATTTTAAACGCACATGCCACACCGTTTCCAATATCTACCAAACCGGCGTTTTCTTTTCCGGCCTCTACCAATAGGTGAGGGCCTTCTTTTGGAAGTGTTTTAAGCCATTTAATGGAATTTTTATACGAGCAGTGCTCAGACCACATAATAGAAAAAATACTGAGCTCGGTAAAATTCGGAGTTCTGCCCAGCACCTCTTTTATCTTCTCAAATTCTTCGGCCAATAAGCCCAGATTCTTTGCCTGTTCAAGCGTTGCAACATCTTTTGTAAGCGTATCCATTCTCTAGTTTTTGGTCTGAAATTAATTGGTGCAAAAGTAGCTAATTTATTACGGAAACCACCCTTTCTATTTGTGAATTAAGCAGAAAACAGACCTATAAAATAAACCTGCGGGAATATTTTGCATTGCCCATAATTCAATTTATTATTGTTACTTTATGTCTGAATAAAATTAATTCACAGACTGCTCTCTCTATTTTCTACTTCATATTCGTTGTATTTTTTACCACCATGGGTATATTTTATTTCAATGACATTAGAAAAGTGGAAATTTATTGTCACTTTAACCATCCAATTTGATTGATTATACTTTTAACTTAGCAATCGCATTGGCAGTTTTGAAGAATTAAAACATTAAAATTACAAGGCTCCAGAAACAATTTTAACACATTGAATTTTAAATAATAAACCGTGTATTTATTCCTCTTTCTTGCATACATCTTCATTTTCTCCGGGCTCATTTATTACTGGAAGTTTTTTGACATTAAGGGTGTGAGAAAAAAATACCTCATTGCGGTTTTCGTTCTCAAAATAATAGCCGGTTTCGGGCTTGCACAACTCTATACCGATCATTATACCAATAGGAGGACGGGAGATGCTTTTCGCTTTTACGATGATGCTGCAATCATGTACAGCAGCATCGACGAAAGTCCGATGGTCTTTTTCCGGCTAATTTCCGGAATTGGAATGAAAACTGACTCTGTAGCCCAGAGTTATTATATGCGCATGACCCACCTGGAGCGCGATTATTACAATGGATTTTTAAACGACAATGCCACTATTATCCGCGTCAACGCCATTGTAATGCTTTTTTCTCTTGGCTATTATCATATACACACGGTTTTTTGGTGCTTCTTTGCTATGATAGGCCTTACGGCGATTTTTAAGTTGTGTGTCAACCATTTTCCGCGTAAGAAGTGGGCTATGTTTTTTGCTGTTTACCTTTTGCCTACGGTCCTATTTTGGAGTTCGGGCGTGCTCAAAGAACCAATGTTTCTTCTGGGGCTGGGCATCTTTTTGCTAGGTTTTTTTCGATTTATCTATTCAGAACATTCGCGGAGCGATTATTTCAAAATAATTTTCGGATTTTTAATTCTCCTTGTAGCCAAAGGGTATGTTATTCAGTGCCTTGCACCTGCGCTTGTCGGGCTTCTTTTGGCAAAAGCATTTTCGGGCAGGCGATTTTGGCTTTGGTTTAGTCTCCCGCACTTACTTATTATCCCGCTCCTTTTTATTGGCCCTTATATTAGCGATGGGTTAAAAATTTCGGAACTGATGCATTTAAAGCAAACCGCTTTTTACAATGTAGCCTATCAAAGTAATTCGGGTTCAATTATAGCGCTTCGCCCCATAAATGGCCCGGCCGATATTATTTTAAATGCACCAGCCGCTATGGTAAACACCTATTTACGTCCGTGGCCATGGCAATGGGAAAAATTGCTGTATATCCCTGCTGCATTAGAAAACTTGCTTCTCCTTTTTGTTTTGGGCATTATGATTTGGAATTTTAGAAGACCGTACGGTTTGAGCATTCCCATACTTGCTTTTTGCGGAAGCTTTGTACTTGTATTGGGTGTCCTTTCGGGAGAAGTGGTCCCTGTACTGGGAGCGCTGGTACGCTATAAACTACCTTCGCTCATATTTTTATTCGTACTGATTTTTGCGCTTACAGATCATGTGAAATTGCAAAGGCGGTTTCCGATTATTCGGCGAATGGTGAGAAGGTTATGATTCATAACAGAAGAGCTGCGTCTTTTTTTAAACTCCCTTATTCCTTAATGACGCGTGGGGCGACTAATGTTTGATTTAAAAGAACAAAGCTATCTACCCTGACTCTGTGTTTTTTAAAATTAACAAATTGCATAAGAATTGCCATAAACACCGGTATTAGAGCAATACAAACAAAGATAAATTCCCAACTAAAATTTGTTTTTAGCACACCCATTAAAGCCGCGCCTGCTGACCGCCCCATATTGTTGGCAGCCATATATAGCGTAAATTGGGTTGCTGCCACCGTTTTCCAGCAGAGGTGCATGGCAGATGCAAATACCGCAATACACAAAAAGGTATAGAGGGCAAAGTAGCTCATTAAAAAGATATATACCACAATATTATTGCTCCAGAGACTAGACATAGAGGCAAAAGCCGATATTAGAATGGTCAGAATGCCCAGATAAAGAGTCAACATTTTGATTTTCCCAAAATAATCTACAAGATAGCCACCGACGATCATTCCCAACAATCCACCCGCAACCATTGAAATGGAAAGAACCTGAGAAAAAAAGGTGTTTGTCCAACCCAATTCCTGAATGGTGAAAAGAGGCAAGTGTACCTCCATAAGCCCGAACATAATACCGATTGCAAAAACACCAATACCAAACACAACACTAGATTTTAGTCTTATTACTTTATAAAGACTTTTAAAAATATGTTTCCAACTTCGCAATTGTGTCTGTTTGGAATCGGGCGCTGCTTCTCCCGGTGTCCACGGCATTAGTTTTTCGCCCGGCCGTTCTCTAAAATAAATAGGAAAAAACATGATGGCAGCCACTGCAACCGATAGTGATGAAACAGCAATTGAAAACCCAACGGTATTAATAAGCCAAGTGCCAATAACAAAAGACGCAGAAGTACCGATTACCTTAGTTCCCCACATCAGCCCATTGGCTTTGGCTTGCTCAGTTTCCGGAATTACATCTACCGCCATTCCATCTGTGGCCACATCTTGAAAAGCTCCAAAAAAACTGATAAAAAATCCTGCAGTCATCAATCCAAAAGAATTGTATAAAGGATCTGAAACCAGTCCAAGACTTAAAAAGCTGATGATTAGGCCCAATTGACCAAAAATAACCCAAGGTCGCTTTCTGCCCATGTTCAAAAGTGTAAATCGATCCATCAATGGGGCAATCAAGATTTTAAAGCTCCATGGAATTCCTATAACCGCAACAAATGCCGCGATTTCCATAGGAGATTTACCATTCATAGCCATCCAGGCGGGAATGGCAAAAAAAGTAATACCTTCTGGGATACCTTGTGCAATATAAAGTGCCGAAAACGTAAAATATCTTGTTAGCGCATTATCGGTTAAGCTAAGGTGTTGTCTGGTTTTTGGCTGTGATGCTTTCATTTGGTTGAATTAGTTCGCATCTAAATTTACTTTTTCACCCCATCAATTTTCCATAAATCAGGACGAGAAGCCACATATATTGTCCGAATGGCTCTATAAATTTATCGAAAGGCAATAAAACTACTGAGAATTGAATTTAAGAAATTGGTAATTCAATTATAAACGTTGTCCCCTTCCCTACTTCGGTTTCTACTTTCAGTTCTCCCCGATGCGCTTTTACTATATCGTAGCTTAGGCTCAGTCCCAAGCCCGTTCCTTGTCCGGTGGGTTTTGTGGTGAAAAAGGGTTGGAATATCTTGGCGAGAATTTTTTGTGGAATTCCGTTTCCATTGTCGCTTACGTGGATTTCGATATTATCACCCACCTTTTTAGTAGAAACGGAAACCACTGGATCAAAACCTGATTTTTCTTCTTTTGTTTTTTCCTGCACCGCATAAAAAGCATTATTAAAAAGGTTCAAAAGCACTCGCCCGATATCCTCCGGAACGACATTTATTTTTCCAAGACTTTCGTCAAAATTAATTTTAATATCGGCATTAAAAGATTTGTCCTTTGCCCGCAAGCCATGATAAGCAAGTCGCAAATACTCATCAGCCAAAACGTTGATATCCGTAGGATCTTTTGAACCTGTATTGGTTCGCGAATGCTGCAACATACCTTTTACAATGTTATCTGCTCGCTTGCCGTGGTGATTTATTTTTTCGAGGTTTTGGATTATGTTGTCGGCTATAGCATTTGCTTCTTGAGAGTCGCCATTTTTTAGTTCTTGAAGCATTTCTGCCAATAGTTCTTTGCTCAATTCAGCAAAATTATTGACGAAGTTCAACGGGTTTTGAATTTCATGGGCAATGCCTGCAGTGAGTTCTCCAAGAGAAGCCATTTTTTCAGATTGTATCAGTTGATTCTGTGTGGCCTTAAGTTCCTGTATGGATTTTGTTAGAGCCAGATTACTTTGTTCCAGATCTTTTTGTTTAGTTTCCAGTTTGGTATTAAGCTTGTTCAATGCTTGTCGTTTTTTTCTGATATTTTTTATGGTGAAAAACATACCAACAAAATTGATGGTTACTATAAGAGTTATCAAATATAAATGCTCCATCAATTATCTAATCTCTATACACATCGTAGTAGATAATTATACTCATAAATTTTAAACTAATTACAAATCTGTATAGTAACACCTTCCCGCACCCCATCCCTAAAGGGCGCCACCGCCCACATCATCCAAATTGATTAGTTTTATTCATTAAGAGGCTTTTCTATGCATTCCTATAATAAGGCCTTTCACGGAACAATATGGTGTGCGGCAGAAGTTCACCTTCCTGCATCCGACGAGGTCTTTCACCGAGAGGAATGCACAGGTGTGATATAATGCTTTAATAAACAGCAGTTTGTTGCTTTTAAAAACCAAAATTTTCAGATTATGATAAGAGAATTCCATCTTGAGCTTAATTTATATTAACCTTATTAGGTTTAGAGCAAAGCAGATTTGTATTGTCGCATTTTCTCTTAAGAGCTCATTGATTCGATTAATCATTATCTTACCAGCTTCAAAAGAAACTGTTTCGGGTTGAAATGGAGAAAGACCCTTGGCTATTTCGTCGGCGTTTACAAATTCTTTACACTTTATTATTTCCGGAAGAATAGTGTAAGAAGCAGTGGTCTTTCCGGCTCCATTGCAACCTGCAATTATGAATAAATTTTTGTCTTCCATTTCTACAAATTTAATCTTTTAAGGTAACACTGTATCAACTTGAAAACTATTAGCGAGCCATTAAAAATAATCGTGTTTGAATGATTGGCTTGACTGATTTCACTTATTGATCGTACAGCTTTTCCTTCAAAATAAATACCTTAGCTGCCTACTTGAAAACCTGCAAAAGAAACCTATGAAAACTGCCTTAATAACTGGCGCATCTTCCGGATTTGGAAAAGCAATAGCCACAGCATTCGCCCGTAAGGGCTACCGATTAATAATAACAGGCCGACGAAACGAAAAACTAGAGGCGCTGAAACCAAAACTCATGGATTTGGGAGCTAAAGATGTGCTTCTTCTTTCTTTTGATATTCAGGACAAAGAAGCTGTGAATAATGCAGTTGATTCCCTTTCGGGAGAATGGAAAAACATAGATATTCTGATCAATAACGCTGGTTTGGCTGTTGGAAAATCGACGATTGAGAATGGCGAAATTGATGATTGGGAGCGCATGATTAATACCAATGTAAAAGGGCTGCTCTATATGACTCGGGCGCTAATTGCTACGCTAAAAAATTCGGATGGCCCACATATTGTAAATATAGGAAGCATTGCCGGAACAGAAGTTTACCCTGGCGGGAATGTGTATTGCGCTTCGAAACACGCGGTAAACGCATTGAGCAAAGCCATGCGCATTGAGCTTCTCCCCTACGCTATTCGCGTAAGCCAAATAAGACCGGGACTGGCAGAAACCGAATTTTCTGTAGTGCGCTACAAAGGCGATGAAACCAAAGCTGCCGATGTGTACAAAGGCTACGAACCACTACTGGCTGAAGATGTGGCCAGAGCTGTAGAATTTGTAGTCGATCAGCCAAAACATGTATGCATTAACGATTTGGAAATTACCCCAACTGCCCAGGCAAATGCGTACCTGATAGAGAAAAATGGTTAGAACAATCAGTCCAAATGACTACGTGTACTGAAGCAATTCACGTTAATTGCTTCAACACATTCAAGCAATTAACGTGAATTGCTTGAATAACATTTGATAAATTCCTATCTTGCTTAAAATTTAATGAAGCAACTATGCACTTAGACCGCAGCATAATGACCGAATTTCACAATAAAGTGCGACCGGGAAAAGTATTAATTCTACTCGGTGCCAGAAGGGTGGGTAAATCTGAATTGATAAAAGCTTACTTGAAGGATAAAGACGAAAGCACTTTTCTACTTCTTTCGGGTGAAGATCAGCAGACGGTAGAAGTGTTACAAGAGCGATCAGTTGTAAATTATGCACGGTTGATAGGCGATCGGAAAATGCTCATAATAGACGAAGCTCAAAAAGTTGATGAGATTGGGCTAAAACTCAAGGTAATGGTCGATCATTTTCCCGATGTGGCATTTATCGCAACAGGTTCCTCCGTATTCGACTTGACGAATAAACTTGGTGAACCACTTGTAGGTCGCTCGAATACCCTTATGCTTTACCCTCTGGCTCAAATGGAATTTGCTCAAAAAGAGACTTTTGTGGAGACCAAATCACATTTAGAAGAACGGCTTATTCTTGGAAGTTATCCAGAATTAACACATTATAAAACATGGATTGATAAGGAAGAATATCTGCGGGAGTTAACAAATTCGTATCTGCTGCGCGATATTCTCGAGTTTGAAGGAATACGTCGTGCCGATAAAATTATGGATATTCTTCGTATGCTCGCTTTTCAGATAGGGCGAGAAGTGAATGTAGAAGAACTGGCGAAAAATGCTAAAGGCATCAGCAGAAATACAGTTGAGAATTATCTCGACTTATTATCTAAAGTATTCATCATTTATAAAGTTGAAGGATTTAGTAGAAATCTACGAAAGGAAATTACCAAAATGAATCGATGGTACTTTTATGATAACGGCATTCGGAATGCTGTTATTAACAATTACAATAAGATTTCATTGCGTGCCGATTCAGGTCAGCTTTGGGAAAATTACATTATGGCTGAAAGACTAAAATTTCTCGCCTGTAGTAAAAGGCATGCAAATCGTTACTTCTGGCGCACCTACGATCAACAAGAAATTGACCTGATAGAAGAAGAAGCTGCGGTGTTACGGGCATATGAATTTAAATGGAGCGAG
Organism: Cryomorpha ignava; assembly: GCF_010686655.1. Lineage (GTDB taxonomy): Bacteria > Bacteroidota > Bacteroidia > Flavobacteriales_D > Cryomorphaceae > Cryomorpha > Cryomorpha ignava. The sequence goes on from NZ_JAAGVY010000005.1 coordinate 73,610, forward strand.
AAAGGCAAAACTAAAGCTCCCGGAGGTTGGTCAAAAGCCTATCCCGACGCAAGTTTTAATTTAGTAAACCCCAAAAACTATCTCGATTTTATTACAACGTAACGGAATAAGAAGCTACTTTTGAAAATAGAATTTATTTAATATGAAGACGATTCGCTTAATTACCACCAGCTTTATCATTCTGATTACAGGCGTATTAGCAACAAGCTGTTACAAAACCAAAAAAGCCGATTTGGTAGTTCACAATGCCGTGATTTACTCTGTCGACGAAAATTTTACAACCTATCAGGCTATGGCTATTGCCGATGGAAAAATTATTGAGCTTGGCGCCGAACGCGAAATAATGAATCGCTATAAAGCCGACAAATTTATAGATGCGGGTTCGAGATCAGTATACCCCGGCTTTTACGATGCCCATTCGCATTTTTTGGGTGCTGCTACCAATAAAGGCGAGCTCAATCTATTTGGGGTAAAATCGGAAAGCGAAATGATTGAAAAAGTCATCGCTTTTGCCGAAAAAAATAATCGTGAATGGATAGTTGGTCGCGGCTGGGATCAGAATATTTGGGCTGCAAAAGCATTTCCCGAAAAGGCGAAACTCGACAGTCTTTTTCCCGATCGACCTGTTTATCTTATGCGCATCGATGGCCACTCGGCATTGGTAAACCAGCGCGGGCTTGACTTAGCCGGGATTACTGCCGAAACTAAAATAGCTGATGGCATTATTGAAAAAGACGCGCAGGGCAAGCTTACAGGAATAGTCATTGATGGTGCATCAACATTGGCCGAAAGGCAAATCTCGCCTCTCAAAAATACCCGGGTGGCAGAGCTGCTTGCCGAAACTGAAATGGAATGCTTTAAGGCCGGGCTCACCACTGTAACCGCTGCCGGCATTTCCATAAAAGAACTGCTTTTCTTAGACAGCTTGCAAAAACAAGGAAATTTAAAAATTGGCATTTACGCCATGCTTGAGCCAGAAGAAAAAGTAATAGCTTTTATGCAAAATGGCCCGTTTATAACCGACCAGCTCACAGCCCGTAGTTTTAAGCTTTTTGCAGACGGATCATTGGGTTCTCGCGGCGCATTGCTCAAAAAGCCATACAGCGATCAACCCGAAAATTACGGTGTGTTTTTGCTCAGCGATTCTATTTTAGATTTATATGCAAAAGCGTGTTACGCCAATGGTTTTCAAATGAATACGCACTGCATTGGCGATTCTGTCAACGCACTGATATTAAGTAAATACGCTGAAATTCTTGGAGGCATTACCGACTTGCGCTGGCGCATTGAGCACGCACAGGTTGTGAGCGAAGAAGACAGACATTTTTTTGCCGATTATGCCATAATTCCCTCTATGCAGCCCGTTGCAGCTATGAGCGATATGGCTTGGGCCGAAGAGCGATTGGGATCAGACCGGATGAGTGATGCCTACGCATTAAAATCGCTTAAAAACCAATTGGGGTTTTTAGCACTGGGCACCGATTTTCCGGTAGATAATATGTCACCGATCAACAATTTTTATGCAGCTGTCTTTCGCGAAAATGCGAATGGTGAGCCAAAAGATGGTTATAGAATGGATGAAGCACTTACGCGTGAAGAGGCACTGCGCGGCATTACAATTTGGGCCGCACTTGCAGGATTTGAAGAAGAGAAAAAAGGAAGCCTGGAGCCTGGTAAGAACGCCGATTTTGTGATTCTCGATGCTGACTTATTGAAGGCTCCGAAAAAAGACATTCTGAAAGCAAGGGTTTTGGAGACTTATGTGGGCGGTATTTCTGTAATTGAGAAGTAGGTAGAATGTGTTTAATTCATTAGGTCGTAACCAACAAAGCGCTCTATCAGTGCAATTGGTCTTCATTAAATACTTCTTCTAAATCTACCCGCAAATCAGGAAAAGTAAGACTCTGCACTATTTGTCCTTTCGCGTAAAGCTGTAATATGCGATACTTCTCATTTTCCAAAATATGCTCGGTAATAGTGCCTTCCACGGGATGGACAATCCACAATTCCTTCACTCCGTATTCTTCGTAAAGATCGCGCTTTATACCAACGTCTTTGGCCGCAGTAGAAGGCGAGCGAACTTCCACGACTAAATCTGGTGCGCCGAAACATCCACGATCATGAATTTTTGAAGGATCGCAAACAATAAATAAATCTGGTTGTAAAATATTTCTGGTTTCTTTCCAGTCTTCTCCAGGATGAATTAGATATACGTCCGCAAGTGATAAGCCCACCTTACATGGAAGGTTAATATACTTTTCGGAAAATAAGATAGAGCTCACCTACAATTTCCTGATGCCGCCACAACGGTGCGGCTGACATTTTAAAAATCTTACCCCGCAGAAGCTCCATAAGCTCTTCGGTTTTACAAGAAATATAATCGCGCGCGGTGTAAGTGCCAGTTAAATCAGGCTCTTCTACATTTTGATATGGCTCATATTCTTTCTTCACTATCTGTTAATATCTAAATTGAGCAGTTAATTACAGTCATTTTTCGGATCATGAAATAGTCAAAAACATCCCTTAAAGTAAACCACCTCAGCATCGTCTATTCTGATAAATTTCTTTTTAACCAATACTATGGTCGACTTCCAATTTTTTGAGAATGAGCGTTTAATTCTAAAAATTCAATCTTCGGAAAAGTCAATTTCAAAAGAAGAATTGTTTTTCCTGTTTGCACTTATAAAATATTCCCTATTTTGGTGCAATATTTATATGAGATTGGTATGGAACTAAATGCAGAAACTACAAGACTTTTTGATTTTTATGCTTTTCAGCAAAAACACTTTCCCGCAGAAGATTCGCTGGCTGGAAAAGTAAATGGAAAGTGGGTAAAGTACAGCACTGCAAAAGTTTTAGAATTGGCTAATAAACTAAGTACAGGGCTTTTGAAACTTGGCATTGAGCCGGGCGACAAGATTGCGCTTATTTCAAACAATCGTCCCGAATGGATAATTACCGATCTCGCCATTTTGCAAATTGGAGCCATTAATGTACCGATGTATCCTACCATTTCTGAAAAGGATTACGAGTTTATTTTTAATGATTCTGAAGTGAAGATCGTTTTTGTATCGGATACCGAAATTCTTGAAAAGGTTCGCAATGCACAAAATCGCTGCCCCGATCTAAAATCGGTTTTTTCTTTTGACAAAATTGAAAACACCACCCATTGGAGCAGTATATGCAGCGAGAATCCGGATACTGAAAAAATTGAAAAACTAAAATCACATATAAAGGCATCAGATCTGGCTACGTTGATTTACACTTCCGGCACCACCGGAAATCCAAAAGGGGTAATGCTTTCGCACAGCAACATAGCCAGCAACGCCATAGCCAGTAAAGAGAGGCTTCCGGTAAATGAAGATGCACGTGGCGTTAGCTTCCTGCCGCTCTGCCATGTTTATGAGCGCATGCTTAGTTACCTGTACGTATATACAGGTGTATCGCTTTACTTTGCCGAATCGCTTGAAACAATTGGAGCGGATATTAAAGACGTTAAACCTGAAGTATTTACAGCAGTGCCGCGCGTTTTGGAAAAAGTTTTTGATAAAATCATTGCCAAAGGATCTGAACTCACAGGCATTAAGAAAAAACTTTTCTTCTGGTCTGTGGGCCTCGCCGAAAAATATGAGCCTTATGCAGCCAATGGTCCGATTTATGAAATCAAATTAAAGATTGCCAATAAGCTCATTTTCAGTAAATGGCGCGAAGCACTTGGCGGGCAAGTAAAGGCTGTGGCAAGTGGAAGCGCCTCTTTAAATCCACGTTTGGCGCGTATTTTCAACGCTGCGGGAATTCCGGTTTTGGAAGGTTATGGCCTTACTGAAACCTCGCCGGTAGTTAGCGTAAATCAAATTGAAAACAATGGAATGAAATTCGGCACCACCGGCAGGCCGATAAAAGATGTGCAGGTAAAAATTGCCGAAGATGGCGAGATACTTGTTAAAGGGCCCAATGTAATGATGGGCTATTATAAGCGCCCTGACTTAACCAAGGAAGTGATGGACACCGATGGCTGGTTTCATACCGGCGATATCGGCGAAATGGTTGACGGCCAGTTTCTGAAAATCACCGACAGGAAGAAAGAAATTTTCAAAACCTCTGGCGGTAAATACATCGCTCCACAAATGATGGAAAACAAGTTTAAGGAAAGCCGCTTTATTGAGCAGCTTATCGTTATTGGTGAAAACCGTAAACACCCTTCAGCGCTTATCGTTCCTGATTATGCCTTTTTAAAAGACTGGTGCAGCAAGAAGGGATACAGCTGTGGCACAAACAAAGAAATGATTGAAAATGAAAAAGTCATTGAACGCCTTCAAAAAGAAGTGGATGAAAAAAATAAGTCTTTCGGAAATTGGGAACAGATAAAACGATTTGAACTATTAGAGAAACCATTTACTGTGGAAGGTGGCGAGCTTACGCCAACGCTAAAACTAAAACGGAAGCAAATTATGGAAGAATATACGGATTTGGTAGATTCTATTTATCCGGAGAATTAAAATGCATTTTATTTCACGCAATAATTCGGAATATCCATTATAACTAATCTGTTTAATTATCCGTTTTTAAATTCCAATTTCTCATCTTTTGCTGCCCCGAGCCCCATGTAAAATTTCAAGAATCCTATTGCGAAAAGCAAACCGAGCGGATAAAGCCATGAACCCGTAAAATCAAAAATACTTCCAAAAACAACCGGACCGATGGCCGCAATAAAATAGCCGATTGATTGCGCCATGCCAGATAGTTCTGTGGCAGTTTCTGAATCGTTGGTACGGAGCACAATAAACAATAAAGCGAGGCTAAAAGTACCACCCAGAGCAAAACCGATAAGCGAAACCCAGACAGGCGTCATTCCTATTTGCGGAAGCATAAGCCCTATAAGACTAACTGTTTCTACAATACCCAGAAAAAGCACCATACCCCGTTGATTCTTTCTTTTTCCTGCGAGGGTGGGTACAAGGAGCGACCCCAGCACGCCGGTAGCCTGCGAGAGCGAAAGCATCCATCCGGCATAAGTAGAATCAAAGCCACGACTTTGGATAATCTCGGGAAGCCAAGCCAGAATAACATAAAAAGCAAAAGATTGAAGACCCATAAAAAGGGCAACTTTCCAGGCGAGTTTTGAACCACCCAAATTCTTCATAGCTACTCTAAAACTCCTGTCGTTATTCGATTTTTTGATACGCCACAACTGCGGAAGCCACACAAAAAACCCAACGATTGCCAGCACAGCCCAAACTCCCAGCGAACCGCGCCACCCAAGATCCAAATCTACCGCCAGGGGCAAACTAATACCTGCGGCAAGTGCAGCGCCCATTCCCAATACGCTGGAATAAAGACTCGTTATTTTACCAGACTTGTGTGGTAAATTACGCTTTACCAAGCCCGGAATGAGCACATTGCCCAGCGCAATAGCAACTCCCAATAATGCGGTACCGATATAGAGTGCAGCAATGGACGGCAACGAACGGATGATAACCCCAATGGCCAGTAAGACTAATGCGCCGGCAAGCGTACCTGAAATACCAAAACGCTTTGTAAAAAGTGAAGTGAAGTTTGATACTACACCAAAAGCAATTAGCGGAAGCGAAGTGAGCAACCCGAGCATAGAATTTGACAGACCTGTGCTTTCGCGAATAAGCCCTACGAGTGGGCCAACACTAACGAGTGCCGGCCGCAAATTGAGCGCCACGAAGACTATTCCCGCAATGAGTAAGGCTTCAGCACCTCTTATAGAATTAATGTTTCTCTTCACCTCCATTATTGCGGTGTAAACTGCAAATTATTGAAGGCGCGAAAGTAGCTAAAACAAATGTACAGGTCGTTTCATTTTAATTCAAGTCAATGCAGTTGTCTTTGAATAATTGAATCTAGAAAGCAAAAAAGCACCGAAATAAAAATGCCGATACTTTAATAGAAATTAGTTAACGAATACTACTCAACTACAATCTTCTTTGCAGAAAGCATTTCAAGACCTCAAACTAATTGAAACATATAAACTCCGCTTGCTAAATCGCTTACGTTAATCTCAATACCATTTTCTATGCCTACTACATTGTTTTCGTGCATTATTGTGCGACCATCAATACTTACAATTCGAATAGAAAGATTTGAATAATTCGCATCTCTTAGTTCAGTTTTTACCCGTACTACTTCAACTACTGGGTTAGGGTAAGCCTCAAGTGAAGCCACGATTTCACTGAAATCGCTTATTCCCGTTTCGTTGTCAAACGTGATATCAAGACCCATATCTATAGATTTTTGTTCTGGCTCTCCCATTGGTGCTCCATTTTTTTCTTTCACAAGGAATGAAAAGCCATTTGCCATTGCTATCTGTTGATTTACACCGTAAAACTCTAAAAAAGGAGCCTCCACAAAACTAAAATACCAGAGATTGGGATTAACCGAGTCTTGCCGCATAATTAAATTCTCATTAGAATTGTTCCAATAACCGTTTAAAATATTCATTCCGTTTACATACGGTCGTTCTTCAGCTGGATTCCAAGTCCAAAAATAAAGCGGGTTCGTATCCGGGTTTGCGTCTTGCAGTTCAGGACAATTACACGCAGCTGAAGTAATATCAACGTACAATTTTACCGGCCCATTAACAGGCACAGGAAAAGGATCGAAATAGACCGCATCTTGAGCATTTACAGCTCCGGTACAAAACAATGCCAGGATAATTAATGCATAGATTTTTTTCATTAGCGTAAACATTGTTCAAAATAAGAAATTCCTAAATTAGTTCATAATTAGTGTATCCCTGTCTAATAGGCCATATCTGCGTAGCACAAAAAAAAAATATGTTCGCAAATTTTCCCATATAGTAAAGGGTTAAAGATAATAATTTACTTTATTCTGTTCAGTTTTACCTTCCAGCTTTCACTTAATAGTCGATATCGTTTCCGCAGTCTATCTGGTTTAAAATACCGACCTTTGCCACCGCATTTTAATTAAATCTGGATAGCAATGAAATCAAAAACGTGGCTCTTAACACTTGGTAGCTTTTTAATCATTTTGATGGGTGGAATGTACTTCGCCTACCCGCTTCTGAAAAAGAAAAAGGTCTTAAAAATATATCAACCCGCCGACATCAATCCAAAACTGGTTGACACGAGCAAGCAAGGCGTAAAAAAAGATCATACCATTGCGGGTTTTACCCTTGTAAATCAACGAGGTGAAACGTTTACAGAATCTGTATTTGACAATAAAGTTTACGTGGCAAACTTCTTTTTTGCAACCTGCCCTACTATCTGCCCCATTATGAGCAACCATTTTGCCGACTTGCAAAAAACATTTAAAGATGAGCCAAAGGTCATGTTTATATCCTATTCCGTAACGCCCGATTTAGACTCGGTTGCCGTTCTTGCAGAATATGGAGAGCGATATGGTGCAGATCCTGACAAATGGATTTTGGCGACTGGTGACAAAAAGGAAATTTATACCATTGCCCGCAAGAGCTACTTTGCAGTTTTGGATGAAGGCGATGGTGGTGTACAGGATTTTATCCACACCGAAAACATGATTTTAGTAGATTCAAAAAGCAGGATTCGTGGATATTATGACGGCACAAGCAATACAGACATGGAGCGACTAGAAGATGAGATTAGAATATTGCTACTGGAAGAGGAAGCCGGTAAGGGCTAAAAATATCAATCGATTTCGTTTACCCAATCTTCAAAGACCTCATCCAAATCTACTTTCAAATCGGGGAAAGTTGGACTTTGCAATATTTCACCTTTGGGTAATAATTTTACAATTTTGTATTTTCCATTTACCAAAAGGTAGACAGCAACCGTGAAATCTTGCGGATGGACAATCCATACTTCTTTAACTCCGTATTCTTCGTAAATAGCCAACTTTGGACCTAAGTCTCTCGATGCGGTTTCGGGCATGAGAAGCTCCACAACCAAGTCGGGCGAACCCATGCAGCCCAAGTCATGCAATTTAGCAGAATCACATATCACTAATATATCTGGTTGAAGTACATTGTGTGTATCCATCCAATCTTCTCCGGGATGAAACATGTACACATCTAAAGGAGCAAAGTAAACTTCGCACCGACCTGCAAAGTGCTTTTGAAGAATGAACGAAATATTACCCAGAGCAATTTGATGACTCGTCGAGTTACCACGGGTTGGTCTGTAGAGCTTTCCGCGAATAAGTTCCATGAATGAATCCGGCTCTGTTTTTAGATAATCGCGAGCGGTATAAGACCCGATCAGATCAGGATCTTGAAGTTCCAAGTATTGATTTTCATTATCATTCATGAGCTTTTTGATTTTTGTTTAAGCCTTGTGATAAATCGACGGGGATACCATCGTCGAGGGTACTTTTTACTCATCAGGGAAAACCGCATCTAAATCTACTTGTAAATCTGGAAAAGTAGGGCTTTGAAACGATTGACCTTTTGTAACTAAAGACGTAATTCGGTATTTTCCGTTTTCCAAAACATGGACGGCTAGTGTTGCATCTTGCGGATGAACTATCCAGAATTCTTTCACTCCATATTCTTCGTATAGGTCACGCTTGGCACCTAAATCTTTGAGTCGAGTGCTTGGCGAAAGAATTTCCACAACCAGATCGGGTACTCCAATACATCCGCGTAAATGGATTTTTTCCGGATCGCAGATTACACAAAGATCAGGCTGAACAACATTCTTAGCGCTTTTCCAGTCCTCACTTGAGCGAATTAAGTAAACATCGAATGGCGCAGAGTACACCTCACACTTTTTTAGAAAATGAAGATATAGAATAGTACCCAAGCTCATCACAACTTTCTGATGATCACTAGAAGGAGCCGCCGCCATTTTAAAAACCTTTCCTCTAATAAGCTCCATCAGCTCATCGGTTTTCCACGAAATATAATCGCGCGCAGTATAGGTCCCGGTTAAATCGGGTTCTTGAACCTCTTGATTTTTGTCTTCAAAATTTTTCATGGCTAAATGAAATTGAATGTGGAGATTAGCTTTAGGTTAAAGATACCATTTTTTAATGCAACAGGTGAAGAAAGAATATCATGACTACCGAAACAACTGTGCGGTTGTTGAGTGGGAAAAGCTCGTATTAATAAGATTAACGCTAAATATCACCTCTTCATAATTTCAATCTGAGGCTTCGCGTCCGGTGACTGATGCTCCCAAAGTCCAGCTACCTATTTTTCGTAATTACTTGCTATGCTGCATTTCGACTGCGCTCAATGACCACGTGAGACCGCTGCGCTAAGTTAGTAATTGAACTTTCCCCCATTCGTAATTCGCAATTCAACTATTCTTAATTGATTCCGTAATTCGTAATTCACCTAATCGTAATTCGTAATTGATTACCTTTGCACTCGCTAAAAATCCGGCCACCCTATTCCATTGAAATATGAATGTACTCTCTGTAGAAAATATCTCTAAGCGCTATGGTTCGCGCCTTCTTTTCGAAAACTTTTCTTTTGGGATGGCTCAAGGCGAAAAAGTGGCTATTGTAGCGCCAAACGGGTCGGGAAAAAGCACCCTTATGAAAGCCGTGGCCGGAGTGGAAGCTGCCGATACCGGAATAATTACTTTCAGAAGCGGGATACGGATAGGATACTTGCCACAAGACCCCATTTTTCCGGCAGGGCTTACATTGGCGGAAGCCATAATGGCATCTGATAACCCACTGCGCGATGCGGTAATAGCCTACGAAAAAGCACTCGAAAATGCAGATGACCACGATGCCCTACAGCGCGCGATGGACGAGATGGATCGCCAAAACGCATGGGATTACGAAGCACGTGTACAGGAAGTCTTAGGTCAATTGGGAATAGTTGATACCAGTCTGAAAGTTGATGCAGCATCCGGGGGGCAGCGAAAACGCGCCGCACTTGCAAAAATAATGCTCGAAGAACCCGACTTTCTGATTCTCGATGAGCCCACAAACCACCTTGACCTCGACACCATAGAATGGCTTGAAAAATGGCTGGCAGGCGCACAGTTTTCCCTCCTGATGGTTACTCACGACAGGTATTTTCTGGATAGAGTTTGTACCGATATTCTGGAAATTGAACGCGGTGAACTCGTGCGCTACACCGGAAATTACAGCTATTTTCTGGAAAAGAAAGCCGAGCGACAAGCCAATCTGGCAACCACTGTGGGAAAGGCAAAAAACCTGATGAAAACAGAACTTGAATGGCTTCGGCGGCAGCCAAAAGCCCGTAGCACAAAATCAAAATCGCGGGTTGATGCTTTTGACGATATTAAGGCGCATGCTACAATTCGCACCGATCAACAGAGTGTTGATATAGGAGTGCGAACAGAACGACTGGGCTCAAAAATTATTGAGTTTCACAAGGTAACTAAGGCTTTTGACGATGTGAAAATTACCGACCATTTCAGCTACACCTTTAACCGAAAGGAAAAACTGGGAATCGTAGGAAAAAATGGAACGGGAAAAACCAGTTTTGTAAAACTTCTTCTCGGACTGGAAGAGCCAGACGGCGGAAAAGTGGTGCAGGGAGAAACGGTAAAATTTGGGCACTACGATCAGGAGGGACTAATCAACGCAGATCACAAACGCGTAATAGAAGTAGTAACCGAAATTGCCGAAGTAATAGAGCTTAAAAAAGGGCAGAAACTCACCGCAGCCCAGCTTCTGGAGCGGTTTCTCTTTTCGAGAGATAAGCAGTGGCAACTCGTTTCTACCTTGAGCGGAGGCGAAAAAAGACGCCTCTACCTCTGTACTGTTCTTATTGCTAATCCCAACTTTTTGGTGCTCGATGAGCCAACAAACGACCTGGACATTGACACTTTGCAAGTGCTGGAAGACTATCTGGCTTCATACGATGGCTGCCTTGTAGTGGTATCGCACGACCGGTTCTTTATGGACAAGGTGGTAGATCACCTTTTTGTATTTGAAGGTCAGGCAGAAATAAGAGACTTTCCGGGCAATTACTCGCAATACCGCGCCAAAAAAGCCATAGAAGATTCGGCGGAAGCCAAAGAAACATCAGCCGCCAAAACCAAAGAGAAAGCCGCTGCCGCTGAAAAATCTAAAGAAAAAATAAAGCTTACTTACGGCGAGCGTCTCGAATTTGAAAAACTCGAAAAGACCATTGAAGAGCTCGAAGCGAAAAAGGAATCATTGGCCGTGGGTCTTTCCAATACCAATAACAACGATGAGCTGATGAAAATCTCGGCAGACCTGGAAATCGTGGTCGCAAAAATTGAAGAAGCTACTACACGTTGGGTGGAACTGGCAGAGTGGGCGTGATTTGAAAAGTCACGAGTCGCTAGTCTCTAGTCGCGAGGGTTTGGGGGAAAAAAGGTCTCCGTGCCTTTGGCTTGGTAAACTGAGTCGCTAGTCGCGAGTCGCGAGGGTTTGGAGGAGAAAAGGTCGCCATGCCTTTGGCTTGGTAAACTGAGTCTCTAATCGCGAGGGTTTAACGACTAAGGCTGCGAATCATTAACACATTCGAGAATAATTTCGGTGCTCGCGGCAAAAATACGGAACTATTTCCTGAACAGGATAATTGATTAATATTAGAAATCTCGGCAAACCGAAAGGACGATGAATGGGAGGTCATGGATATTTAAAATTGCTTTATGGTCACTTAGTTCAACTCAAAGAAAATTTTCAATTCATAGTCGGTTTATTCGAGGTTCATTTCCACTATAAGTAGAAACAATTGAAAGGCCATACGTTCCGGACTTCCATCGGGAAACAAGTTATTACAATTCTTTTTAAGAAAGATTTAAATTGCTTTTCTGTTTGTGTAATAAATCCGATTTCTATTACTTTAGAACAAAAATAAACCGCTATGCAAGCACCGCTCAAAATTAAAATTGAACTTCAGGACATGCCATTTCCAGTTTACAGAAAACTGTTATTACCTGCTGAAATCGACATGAGACAAGTGCATTTTGTAATTCAGGAAGTTATGGGATGGCACAATGCGCATTTGTTTGAGTTTAAAGATAATAGAGGTCGGGCAACAATAACTGTTTCATCACCGGAAAATGTAGATGATGAAGATTTCAATTTGTTCGGCGAAAAAGAAGTGGCAGCCCATGAGATTACGCTGGTTGAATTTTTTGAATTTACCGGTCAGAAACCCATTTGGTATGAGTACGATTTTGGCGATTCATGGATGCACAAAATCCTTTTTAAAACAACCAAGAAAGATATCGAACAGTTTGCAGGTGTACCCTTTTATGCACCGAGGCCAAAGGTGCATCGCCGATAGAAGATATTGGAGGCTCATGGGGCTATACCGACTTTTTAGAGGTGCTAAGAGGTGCTAAAAAATCCGAAAAGCTCGGAGGACAGAGAATTGATAGAGTGGAGTGACATTGACCCAGATACATTTAGACCGGAAATTGCAGACAAGGAAGAAATCACAGAAGATCTGGCAGGTCTTTATGGGAGTGATATTTGGAAGAATGAGGACTATTATGGTGGTGTTTTTTAAGCTGACATCCGCTCCGCTTCGGAAGTATTAAAAAAGGCAGCTAATCTAAAATTTTATTAAGAAGTTTCTCCAACGTAAATAGGTTACGTTGTGAGGGTGTATTCTTGTTGGGTATTCATTTCGCGAAAGCTAAAAAAATGATCAACATGGTTGAAGAGCTGGAAGCTACATAATGGAATATGCACGAAGACCTGAAATGCGGCTTTGTATAGTTTGAAATAAAAAAAACTAGAATGATTGTAATAAACACCCGAACCGGAGGGGGTGTTTTCACGGTATTTTGAAATCGTGGTTGTTTTAGTGATTTGTGGTGGGTAAATTGCCTGCGGAAATGATAGGCCACCGTGCATGAAGAGATTTGAATAAACGCTGATAAATAAAGGAATTATTATGCTCGATACATTATTGAAGATAGGGGAATGGCAGAAAGAGGGGGACAGGCTGTGGGAAGATTACAGAAGGTATTTTGGATATAAATGTGCTCTAAAAACAAAAGCCACAGTCCAATTTAAACTGTGGCTTTTGAGCCAACTCGGCAGTTCCCGCAGAACTACTTCGGGATTCGAACCCTCCTTCCCTTTCGTTCAAGGATGTGCGTCCATACACCACATAATGACCTTTATTATCGAAAGGCGGTTAAAAGCCTTGTTGTTTTTGGAACCATCATTGGATGGATACACCTCACGACACTTAAATTTCAATCCACTTTATAATTGGAAACACTGCAAAGTTATAAAATATTATTAACCTTACAACTCTTAATAAAAATATTTTATATCTTAGCACTCTTAATGACCACTAATCGATGGCTCGTTATTAAAAACAAAAGCAATCAAAACTTAATAATATGCTTGATACATTATTAAAAATTGGGGAATGGCAGAGTGAGGGAAAGAGCGAATGGGATAGGTTTTTGGAATACCCAAAGGTTGAAACAAAAGACAAATATGGCAATTCAATCACGAATTATACGCTGCCAATAATTTTTGATTTGGACAATCAAGAAGTTATCATCAAACCTCAAAACTTAAAAGAATTTGAGGCGAAAGACGTACGAGAAGCTAAGGGAATAAAAATGAAGGGCTCTAATAGTAAGGCTATTTGTAGTTCTGGACTTTCAAAACGACTTGGCAGAATCTATCAGGCCTTTTTTGGTAAAGAAGGAGAAGAAACAAGTAGAGGCGAATTGCTGGAAGCAGTCGAAAAAAATAATCCAGAACTTCTCACCGAGAATTTAAGGCAAATTCTTTCTAAAATTTTCGAATTAAAAAATCGCTTTTTAGAATTGACTACAGAGTCCTCAAAAAACATAATTGACATACGAGCCATTCAAGAGACTTTTGAATTTGGAAAAAATGAAAACATCGTTTTTCTCGCTTTTCATATCAAATCAAAAGAATTTGGTTTTGAAAAAGTGATCCCTTTCGCTCATGTTCCAGACTACGAAGCATTTTTGCAGGAAGCTTATTTCGGAAGTGATATAGATGCAGGAAAGAAAGGAACCAAAAAAAAATTGTGTTACGCAAGTGGGACGAACACCGAAGATGTAGAAGAACTTAATCTATCTACGCGATATAGCCTCAACAAAATGTTTGTTACGGAGACCAAGAACTACGCATCTCTTTTTGATAAGCGTAAATTTAATTTGAACTATCAGGTAAGTGCTGAAAATCAGGAAAAATTAGATTATGCATCCGACTATTTATTGAATAAAGGTTATAAGATACGGATTGCAGGATTGGATCACGTAATTATTCCCCAGTTCCAACAAAACTCTACTGTGGATATTGAAATGGCGTTGAAAGGAATTTATCGGAAATCTGACATTCTCTTTAGTTTACATAAGCTATTGGCCCTTTCTGAAAGCGTAAGTGATGAATCAGATGACGCGGTCTTTTGGATAAACTTTATTGCTTTTGAGTCGGACGGTAATTTCTTTAAATCTACCGAAATAATTAAAGATGTAAGCAATTTTCATTTCAATAAAATTCTGGAAGCGTTCGCGGAAGTTGATTGGCATTATCGCGACTTAGATGCAATGGATTGGGATTCGATTATGATGGAATATGACTATGATTCAAAAGATCGCGTACGCAGAAATTTTAATTTCAATTCTATCTTTAAAATTATACCTCTTCGAAAAGAGAAGGAAAAGAAAAACAAAGCATTAGGACTTTTTAAAACAATACTCGAAAACAGAAAAGTCAATATAGAAATCCTTTACGATTATTTCTGTGAACTTATACTTTGCCATTGGTATCAGCGGTATGGAAGTTATACCAATGTTTCACATTATACTCCAAAGAACTTCTATTTCGGTGTTCGCGACAGCGTTTTTAAGTACCACGCATTTATTCAATTTCTCAAAAAACTAAACCTAATCAATATGGACGAATCAAACGAACATTCCGGAGAAAGTACCGGAAACAAATATGACGATGCTGAACAAAGTTTCTTCAAAGAAATGGATATGCTGAATCATAAAGATCAACAGGCAATGTTTTATCTCGGTAGGATGCTAAATAAAGTAGAGTACATACAAAAGGATAAGAATAAGACCGTTATTGAAAAAGTAAACTTTAACGGTATGGATAAAGACGATATCGTAAGGTTGCGTATTGGCCTCGTTGAAAAAGCGAAGCAATACAATCAAGTCTCGAAAGTAATTTTTATCGATCAAAAATTCGGAGTCACTTTTGACACAAATAGCTGGAACATGAATCCTAAAGAAGCAGTATTTCATCTGCTTACGGGTTATTCCTTTGGTGTTGGTCAAAAAGATGCCGAAACTTTAACTCAAATAGAAACAGAAGAATCTCATTAAAACTCTAAAAACAAAACCGATATGAAATCAGGTATTAAAAACTCTTCCGACTTTCTCTTTATTTACGAAGCAATTCAATGTAATCCGAATGGCGATCCCGATCAGGAAAACAAACCACGTATGGATTATGATACCAAAACCAATTTGGTAACCGACACGCGTGTAAAGCGATTTATACGTGACTACCTAAAATCAACAAGTGAAGATGAAGTCATCTTTGTTGATATGGAAGGCAATTCCAAAGTAAGCGTTGACAGTAAGTTGAGAGCAGTGGTTAAAAGACTCGTAGAAAATAAAGGCGAAATCGAAAAAGCCTTTTCAGAGAACTCCGAATCATTACAAATATTCAAAGATATCATTGAGAAAGAAAAAGACGCAGATGCCGTTTGGAAATTAATTACTGACAAAAAATTCAAGCACAAAGAAGTCAACTATGAGTTACTGGCATATTTGGTGAAAGAAAAATTCATCGATATCCGAATGTTCGGGAGTGCTTTTGCAGTGGGAGGTTTTACAAAAGCATATACAGGGCCGATTCAACTAAACTGGGGATATTCATTCAATGAGGTCGAGTTGATGGATTCGAGTACAATCGTTACTATAATGAATGACGACAGTAGCACTTTTGGTAAAGATTATCGAGTCCACTACAGCCTACTTGGATTCAACGGCACCATCAATGCACCAGCAGCAAAATCAACTGGTCTGACCGACGATGATGTTACGATTTTCAGAAAAGCAATTTGGGAAAGCATTCCGGCTTCACCTACGCGATCAAAACTCAATCAATACCCAAAACTTTATCTCGAAATCGTTTATAATGAAGGAGTTTCTAATGGTCAATTCGGAGACTTGCGCAACTTTGTGGAAACGAGTCCAAAAGAAGGAGTTACCAGTAAGCAGGTTCGAAAGTTTAAAGAATTGAATATTGATTTAGATGCTTTAAAAAAGCTGATTGCAGAAAATAAAGGAGCTGACAAAAAAATTAAAGAGGTTATTCTAACTACTTCGGCTGATTTTGATTTTTCGCTTTAATAGAAAATCGAATCAAAACGAACGGTTATGGAGATTCTAAGTTTTAAAATAAGCGGGAAAATGGCTCATTTTCGAAAATACTATGCAAATAATACAGCATTTAGTTTTTCGATTCCTCCGCGCACGACCCTGATGGGAATTGTAGCTGCTGCTATGGGCTGGCCAAAAGACAGCTATTATGAAGATTTGGCTTCTGAAAATATCCAATTCGGAATTCGTGTATTGAGTCCACTCAAGAAGAGTTTTCACCGCCTAAATTTATTGAGCATAAAGTCAACTGGTGATATGGCCAAAAAATGGTCTTCTGATTTTCGGGGTGAAGGAGGGCGAATACAAACACCCTTTGAAATTGTGAGCGGTTGGAATATTGGAAAAGATGAAGTGTGCTATCAGGTTTTTCTAAAATCAAATGGGAATGGGAATGGGAATAGTGTATTTGATGATGTTAAAGCACATCTCTTGAACAAAGATCCGGTTTATAATATCACATTGGGTACTGCAAATTTCTCGGCACGCATTTCAGAAATTCAGCTTTTCAAGGAAAGTGAAATCCAGGAGCAAACTTCCAATGATTTTATTTTCCTGCACTCGGCAGTACCAACAGACTATGTAGAAGAATTGAGATTTGATAAGGATGATTACGACAGCTACAATTTCGTAGAAGAAGATATGCTTCCCGGCGATTTTATTGGCAACAAGAATCGGGAGGTTCGGAAAATGAATAAATTGCTTTTTTCAACCACAGCTCATCCGTTACGCGTAAAGCTCTTAGGGTCATTTTTCGTTTTAGCTGATGGTGCTGATGAAATGAATATTCGATTTATTGACGAATGACTTTCTATTCTCATAGTAAAACCGATGCTCATGGCGAAGCCTATGGTTCGAAAGAACTGAAAGTTCATGTGAATGGCGTAAAAGAAAAGGCACTCTTTCATCTCTCTGAAAATTTGGATTTGGGATTTCCCGATAATGAATTGAAAGAGTTAATTGAAGTCATAGTTGATTTTCATGATCTTGGCAAATACACTTCTTATTTCCAAAATTATCTATTACAAAAGAAACCAATAGACAATTTACTCAAACGTCACGCCCAAATCGGAGGTTTTGCAGCGTACAATTCTCTGATTGAAAAGAATGAGAAAAAGGCATTGATTGCACTTTATCTGATTTTTTTGCATCATAGTCAGCTCATCGATATTTTGGAAATAACCTCTAAGTTGGATTACGACTTAGACAAAATAATCCCTTCGCAAATTGATGATTTGAAAATTAGCTTTCAGGCAATTGAATCGGATTTGAATTTTGAGAATATTAAAATATTGTTGGTTTATACTGAAAAAAGAAAGCTACGCAAAGGCTACAGGCATTGGGCATTGAGAAATGCTTCAATCCAAGACTATTTTTTGATTAATTATCTATTCTCACTTCTTATTGAAGGTGATAAATTGGATGCTTCAGACACACTTCCATACCATCTCAAAGCCATACTACATAATGCGGTTGATAAACACTTTGGGAAGCCTGAAAAAGGGAATCAGAATCTCAAAGAGATGAGCAATAACGAACTGCGGAATTATTGCCGTGCCACCGTTATTTCAAATTTGGAAGATAGTGATATTCTGAATCGCTATATCTTTACCCTCACAGCACCAACAGGAATAGGGAAAACGATGACCGCTCTTGATTTTTCATTAAAGTTAAAAGCAAAAATTAAAAAGGTAGAAAATATTGAAACGCGAATAATCTACGCTCTTCCTTTTATCAATATCATCGAACAGGCTCTAAACGAATATCAGAAGATTTTACCAAAAGAGAACCGTATTCTCGGTCATTACCAATATGCAGATATTTTTGGCGATTCAGATGAGAAAGATAATCTGGATGGCGCGGAACAAGGTTATAACCAAAAAGCAATGGCACTCGACACTTGGCAGGCAGATGTGGTAATCACTTCATTTGTGCAGTTCTTTGAAACATTGATAGGAAATCGCAATAAACTTTTAAAAAAATTTAATCATTTTGCCAATGCCATTATCATATTAGACGAGGTTCAAACACTGCGATTGGATCAGATGCCACTCTTGGGATCGGTCTTGTACTATCTTACAAAATTCTTAAAGACGAGAATAATATTGATGACCGCCACACGTCCGAAAATATTTGAATTGGCGCAATCTGAAATTTTAAATGAGGAAGGTGAAAAAGCTAATCCAAAAGAACTCTTGACAAATTACGAGGAAGTTTTTGCGGTTTTTAAACGAACCTCCATTCATCCGCTTTTAGACGATTTGAATGAAGAAAAAGCGGATAGAACAATAGAATTTGTGTCGAATATTTTTACAGACAAATGGAATTCCGAAAAATCCTGCTTATTGGTCTGTAATACCGTAGGCCGATCTATAGAATTATACAAGTGCATAGCCGAATTTCTGGAAGAAAATGAGCTTTCAAATCCATTGTATTACCTCTCTACAAACATTATCCCAGCCCATCGGTTTGATCGGATAAGTGAAATTAAAAAGGACATCAATGTGCATCGGTCGCCAATTTTAGTTGCAACCCAAGTGGTTGAAGCCGGAGTAGATTTAGATTTTGATATGGGTTTTCGGGATATTGGCCCCATTGATTCTATCATTCAGGTGGCGGGGCGTATAAATCGAAATAATGATTTAAACCGAAAGCATTCACCACTTTATATTGTTGACTTTGACAAGAGCATGACAATTAGGATATACGGACGGTTCTCTTATGATCAATCGAGGATGGCACTCAAAACGAAAGCCACATTCGGTGAAGAAGAATATTTGAATCTAATCAACCAATATTTTGACGGTGTAGCGGGAAGAAATTCATTTGATGTTTCAAGATGTTATTTCAACTCACTCAAGACTTTAAAATATACGGCAGATGACAAAAGCGAGTGTCCAATAGGTTCTTTTCGAATTATTGAAGAATCAGATCGCTACGTTCCTGTTTTTATAGAGTTTGATGAAACCGCGGCAGATTCAAAAAAGGCATATTTGAAAAAGATAGTGAATGAAATGAGCAGTCTGGAGTTTAATCGAGATTGGAAACTCAAGTTTCAGCAATGTATAATTTCAGCACCTAAATATTTATGTGACCATCTTGAACCGATAAACGAATATGAAGAAAACATTCTTTGTGTTCCGCAGTCAGAAATAGCTGAATTTTACAATGAGCAAACCGGGCTTATCAGAAATATAAAAGAAGAAAAAAGTGTTTATATTTTATAAAAAATACCTTCAACCGAGGATGCTCTAACCATTTGCTAATAATCCTTATCTTTAACTATTCAAAACAGATTTTTATGAAAATCACCATATCAGGAAAAGACGAGAATTCCTTCAAACAAGTCGAGGACCTGGGGAAAAAGTTAGGCTTGCGTATTTCCAAAAAAGAGGATAAAGAAGATGTGAGATCGAAGGAGGAAAAAGTGAGATCTGAAAAACTCTACCAACTGATGACCGAGATGGCAAAATCGGGTGGAATTAAATCCATTCCAGACCCGGCTGCATGGCAGCGCGAGATTCGAAAAGATCGCACTTTACCCGGAAGAGAATAGCCATGGAAGTACTTTTAGATTCAATCATTTTGTGATATGCTGGCGAGCCTTCTGCAAGATTTGTATCTTTAACTATTCATTTAAATATTCAGATTATGGAAATCACCATTTCAGGAAAAGACAAGAACTTACTGAGACAAGTTGAAAAACTCGCCAAAAAGTTAGGTTTAAATATTTCGAAAACAGAAGAAGAAGTGAACAGAGAAGAACAAAAAGTAAGATCTGAAAAACTCTATCTTCTTATGGTAGAAATGGCCACTTCGGGTGCATTTAGCACAATTAAAGATCCGATTTCGTGGCAGCGTGAACAAAGAAAAGATAAACCCTTACCCGGTAGAGAAGAGTCATGAGGATTCTTATCGACGCAAATATTATAATCTATTCTGCCCACAAAGACAAGGAGTCGCTTAGAAAGTGGCTTCAAAAACAAAGTCTTTCAATATCATCCATAAACCAGCTTGAGGTATTGGGTTATCATAAAATCACTAAGGAAGAAATTGTATTATCGAAAAATTTTTTTTCACTATGCCAGATAATTTCTATAACCCAAACTATTATAGAGGAAGCTATTAAATTTCGGCAAGAAAAGAGTATGAGTCTCGGAGATTCAATTGTCGCGGCGAGCGCAAAAGAGAATAATCTACCAATAGCCACCGC
The DNA here is from genome assembly GCF_010686655.1 of Cryomorpha ignava. GTDB lineage: Bacteria > Bacteroidota > Bacteroidia > Flavobacteriales_D > Cryomorphaceae > Cryomorpha > Cryomorpha ignava. Next base: position 94,145 of record NZ_JAAGVY010000005.1, read on the forward strand.
CAACATCAAAGACTTCGAACATATTTAAAACTTAAATTTGATAAATCCCCTTAACCAATAATTTTTTACAGAAAAGCTTATACCCTTATGCCTTCCACAACTACCCAAAACCTTTCGGTAACACAAATAAAATTTCCGGAAATACAATTGCACACCCGCGATGCACACAAGCTACGCGGATATTTCGGAAATGTATTTAAGGATAATTCTCCGCTTCTTCACAATCATTACGATTCTGGGCAATTGCGTTATCGGTATCCCTTGGTGCAATACAAAATATTAAACAACACCCCCACCCTCGTGGCAATTGACGAAGGAGCAGAATTGCTGACCCAACTTTTTTTGAAAATACAGGAAATCGATATTGACGGAAAGAAATATCCTATTCAAAATAAACACATTACATCCAAAAATTACCCAATCGGTATTGGCGAAAGCCTATTTACCTATACGTTTGAAACGCTATGGATGGCACTTAACCAAGAGAATTATAAAAAGTACACCGAGGCAGAAGATTCCGAAAAACGCAAAATATTGAATCGGATTTTAGTAGGCAATATCCTGTCATTTTTTAAAAGTACCGGATTGATGCTCGAACCCGATGAGCGCATTTTGGCAACGACCGAAGTGGAACCAAAAAAAACCAAGTTTAAAGATCAGTCTATGGTTGCTTTTACCGGAAGGTTTACGACAAATGCGCAGTTGCCGGATTTTATTGGCATCGGCAAATCGGTATCACGCGGGTTTGGAACCATTCTACAAGTCTGATATTTTTTTATGGAAATGAAAAAATATCGATAATTCGCAAATGATATTTGCATAAAATCATTGAAAAGACGGATCAAAAGCAATTCAAAATTATTACAATCCGTAAATTTGACGACCTTTAACTCATGGAACTTCTTTTTACCAAAGCTATTTTCTGGGATACAGACATTTCAAAGTTGGATCCAAGCCTACACTCTAAATACATCATAGAGAAGGTTTTAAATTACGGCACTTTAGAGGATTGGAAGAAGCTAAAACAATTGTATTCTGAAGAAAGGATACTAGCTGAAGCTAAAAAAATAAGGGATTTACACCCTAAAACACTGAGCTTTCTAAGCATTTATTATAACGTTTCTAAAACAGAATTTCATTGCTATACAGAAATACCATCCACCCGGACACATTTTCCTTATTGAAGGAATTGCAACAAAACCCGGCTTTAGGTGATTGCCCCTTAGCTGGTGGCACAGCACTTGCGTTGCAACTCGGTCACCGCATTTCGCTGGATCTTGACTTTTTTAGCAGTCGAGATTTAAACCTGAATGAGATAAAAAAAGTATTCGAAAGCTATCCGACTGCAATGGAATTGGCCACATCAAAAAATATACTCACTTGGAGTATCAATGACGTAAAAGTAGATGTGGTAAATTATACTTACCCCACTTTAAGACCATTAATAGAGAATGGCGGGATTGTTTTGTACAGCATGGAAGATATTGCGGCAATGAAATTGGAAGCAATTAAAGGAAGAGGGCGAAAACGCGATTTTTACGATCTGTATTTTTTATTGAAAAAATTCGACCTTGCTAAAATGTTGCAATTCAACAAGGAAAAATATAATCGGAGCAATATGTTTATGGTTATTAAGAGTATGACTTTTTTTGAAGATGCCAATACTGATCCTGATGTTATGGTTCCAAAAGATACCGAAAAGGTGGATTGGGAATTGGTAAAAAAGGAAATAATAAAGGCGGTTAAATCAATCTGATGCAAATATTTATCAACACGTATGGCAGTTATTTACATGTAAAGGAAGACATGTTTGAAGTAAAAACGCGCCCCGATCCCAAACAGAAAGATAAAATAAAAGTGAACCATATTGCTGCACACAAAATCACTTCGTTCGTGGTGAGCAAAGGCGCGGCAATAAGTACAGATGCCATTGCCCTTGCGGTAAAACACAATATTGATATCGTTGTAGTTGAAAATAACGGTCATCCGCTTGGACGATTTTGGCACAGTAAGCTGGGTAGCACCACCAAAATACGGAAGCGTCAGCTCGAGGTGAGCATGGATGCCGTGGGATTGGAATGGATAAAACAATGGCTTATTGTCAAACTTCAAAATCAGGCTGAATATCTGGGTGATTTGCGGAAGCACCGACCTAAAATCTCGATAACGCTGGCTGAATCGGAAAAACGAATATTAGAGCAATGTGAGAAAATTGCCGAATTAAAAGCGGACAGCATCTCTGATGTTGCGGAGCGCATAAGGGGTCTTGAGGGAACTGCGGGGCGTTTGTATTTCGGCGGACTTTCAAAAAGCATTCCCGAAGAGTTCAACTTTAAAGGTCGTAGCTTTAGGCCTGCACAAGACCCCTTTAACGCTATGCTCAACTACGCTTATGGCATACTCTATTCGCGTACTGAGCGGGCACTGATGCTTGCGGGACTGGATCCTTATGTGGGTTTTTTGCACCGCGACGATTACAATTCAAAGAGCCTGGTTTTCGATTTTATTGAGCCTTATCGCATACATGCAGAACGCTGTGTATTTGCTCTTTTTTCAAAAAAACAGGTCAATAAAACTTTTTTTGAGGATATTTCGGGAGGGGTTTCGCTTAATGCGGATGGAAAACCGGTATTGGTAGAGCATTTTATGAAATATCTTGATCAGGATACCATTCGCCATAAGGGGCGCAACCAAACCCGGTACAACGCTATGCAGCTCGATGCGCACAACTTTGCCAACACTTTAATAGCCAAAGAAGAATGATAATCTGGGTAATGTACGATATCAAAAAGGATAAGGCGCGCAGTAAAATCGCGAAAATATGCAAACAATCGGGGCTATACCGAGTGCAGTACAGCGTGTTTTTGGGTCAGCTTTCTGCAAATTCAAAAGACAGTTTGTGGATACAAATTGAGGAATTGATTGATGAAGAAACCGACTCGGTATATATTTTCCCAATGTCGAAAAACGAGCTTCAAGACACGATTTTATTGGGACAAGCTTTTGACAAGGATATGGTTACTGATGAAGTAAAAGCGTTGTTTTTCTGATGTTTAGCATAACGCCCTCACATATTATCGAATATTTGTATTGTGCGCGGTACACTTTTTTTGAATATGTGCTGGCTGTGCCGCAAAATGAAGACAAGTACTACAAGGTACAGCGGGGTAGAACGTTGCACGACGAGAAGCTTGAACGTAACAAAGGATATTTGCGGAAGCGTATAGGCGCAGTAGAAAAATGGGAAGACCAATATCTTACCAATGCCACAATGCGCGGGAGAATAGATGAGGTTTTAAAGCTTGAGGACGGGAGTTTTGCACCCTTGGATTATAAGTTTGCGGAGTACAAAGACAAGCTTTACGACACGTATAAGCAGCAGTTGTTTTGCTATGCTGTGCTGATAGAGGATAATTGGGGAGCAAAGGTCAATCGCGGATTTATTGTTTACATCCGCAGCAAGAATAAATTATTGGAAGTTGAGATAAAACAGTCTGACAAGGAATTGATTCGTGAGAGCATTTCGGGATTTTTGGAGATTGTGGAGAAAAATCATTTCCCAAAAGCCACGAAATATAAGCGAAGATGTGTAAATTGCACCTATCGGAATATTTGCACGAAGTAATGAAAAAGGTTGTGGGAATCCGGTAGTAGATTTATAAAAGGAGAAATTAATTTTGGAGTCAACTAATTATATTACAACACCTTGCTGTCGCAAAAACGAACGGAAAGCGGGTGTAAAAACGTTCTTTGACGTATTAGAAACAATGAATAAGGGAAATGACTCAATATGTAACGGTCTGTTATTTAGCTGTTTGAGAGCTGATCGGCTCAAAGACCAAATCCAGTAAGAACAAGGATTGAAACTTTCTTCACGATAAAAAGACATGACGGCTTTCATTCTCAAAGACCAAATCCAGTAAGAACAAGGATTGAAACATAAGCTAAACAACATGATCACAAAAATTTACAATCTCAAAGACCAAATCCAGTAAGAACAAGGATTGAAACACGCGCAAGGAACGCCAACGGGTGAAACGGCGGATATCTCAAAGACCAAATCCAGTAAGAACAAGGATTGAAACGTTTTCCTTTGTTTGGCATGTCAATTGGCCTTGTTCCTCAAAGACCAAATCCAGTAAGAACAAGGATTGAAACTATCAGACAGACAAAGCGGCGGTTGATTCACAAGTTCTCAAAGACCAAATCCAGTAAGAACAAGGATTGAAACGAGAGTAATCCACTTGCAAGGCTGGCTATAAGGCTGCTCAAAGACCAAATCCAGTAAGAACAAGGATTGAAACAAATCGTCTATAAAAAGGCCACCTTTCAAGAAACCCTCAAAGACCAAATCCAGTAAGAACAAGGATTGAAACACAACATCCGGTTTCGCATGACGAATACCGGTAGTGCTCAAAGACCAAATCCAGTAAGAACAAGGATTGAAACAAAAGAATGGTCAGGAGATTAACGATAAGACGGCTTCTCAAAGACCAAATCCAGTAAGAACAAGGATTGAAACTTGAGTCATGTGATGAGGCGATTATGGATCAGCTTACTCAAAGACCAAATCCAGTAAGAACAAGGATTGAAACTGGTGACTAACGGATACGCTATTCAGCAGCAGGAAACTCAAAGACCAAATCCAGTAAGAACAAGGATTGAAACAAGTCTAAAATAAATCAGTAATGAAAAAAGCTAGAGCTCAAAGACCAAATCCAGTAAGAACAAGGATTGAAACTGAATCCTTCCTGATCTGCTATGAAGGCATTGTTTCTCAAAGACCAAATCCAGTAAGAACAAGGATTGAAACCAGCAGAAGATGAGATGCTTATAAAACGAGACTACTCTCAAAGACCAAATCCAGTAAGAACAAGGATTGAAACATTTCTACGGGCGACAAAGAAGTCTCGCAACCGTGTTCTCAAAGACCAAATCCAGTAAGAACAAGGATTGAAACTGATGGTTTGATTAATTTGTGTCACCACATTAGTGTACTCAAAGACCAAATCCAGTAAGAACAAGGATTGAAACCGTTGCTTCCAAGGCCGCCTGTTGTGTCACGGATGCCTCAAAGACCAAATCCAGTAAGAACAAGGATTGAAACAACCAGCAGCCTCCGGCGTTGTTGACGGAGCCGAAACTCAAAGACCAAATCCAGTAAGAACAAGGATTGAAACTTATATCCTTTGATTGATTCACGTGTTGGGTATTTCTCAAAGACCAAATCCAGTAAGAACAAGGATTGAAACTTTATTCTTTTGTTTTTTGGTGCTTTCATTTGATTTCTCAAAGACCAAATCCAGTAAGAACAAGGATTGAAACCAACAACAAGGTTATGTTTCAAAGGAAATTTTTGAACTCAAAGACCAAATCCAGTAAGAACAAGGATTGAAACCAAGTCATAACCAACCAGCAACGGTGCATAGTCATTTCTCAAAGACCAAATCCAGTAAGAACAAGGATTGAAACTTGATTCCATTGATGCAAGATCCGTTGGTTGTTGATCCCTCAAAGACCAAATCCAGTAAGAACAAGGATTGAAACCGGAAGCCATCGCTCCAAAAGGGGCGGAGCTGTTTAGCTCAAAGACCAAATCCAGTAAGAACAAGGATTGAAACAACTAAAAAAATGATGTACAAAGGATTCTACGATGTCTCAAAGACCAAATCCAGTAAGAACAAGGATTGAAACCCGGCTTCAATTAGTGCGTCCTGTCTTTCCTTAGCCTCAAAGACCAAATCCAGTAAGAACAAGGATTGAAACCCGTTCCTGTGGCGTTTGCTGCATTGTAACACTCTCTCTCAAAGACCAAATCCAGTAAGAACAAGGATTGAAACATTTCTACGGGCGACAAAGAAGTCTCGCAACCGTGTCTCAAAGACCAAATCCAGTAAGAACAAGGATTGAAACATCTAAGCTCCGCAATTTTGCTTTCAGCTCTCGCTCTCAAAGACCAAATCCAGTAAGAACAAGGATTGAAACTTATAACGGGTTAAGAGGGACTGCGTTTTCATACTACTCAAAGACCAAATCCAGTAAGAACAAGGATTGAAACTTTCCTCCTGTCTCATAGTCATCTTTTTCCCAACAAGCTCAAAGACCAAATCCAGTAAGAACAAGGATTGAAACCATATCCAGAATCGGCTTCGCTATTACCAGATTTTGCTCAAAGACCAAATCCAGTAAGAACAAGGATTGAAACCTCCAGCCTCTCCAGACTTAAACGCTTCTGGATTCGCTCAAAGACCAAATCCAGTAAGAACAAGGATTGAAACCACCATCGTAAAGAATGGCTGTGAAGTCTATTTGGACTCAAAGACCAAATCCAGTAAGAACAAGGATTGAAACGTGCTTGTATTTCTTTTAGTTGCATTAATTCCAGTACTCTCAAAGACCAAATCCAGTAAGAACAAGGATTGAAACTACCACTATTGCCGATTGGAATGCTTACTACACTCTCAAAGACCAAATCCAGTAAGAACAAGGATTGAAACCGATTAAAGTCCAGTTTGAAAGCTCCGGATCGTATCTCAAAGACCAAATCCAGTAAGAACAAGGATTGAAACCTACCGTAGAGGTATTCGGTATCTGGGGCCAATAGAGCTCAAAGACCAAATCCAGTAAGAACAAGGATTGAAACTAATTAAAAAAAATGGAATAAACGTACAGGAATATACGCTCAAAGACCAAATCCAGTAAGAACAAGGATTGAAACTTCACGGTACTACTATTAATGTGGGACAGCTGCGCCGGCTCAAAGACCAAATCCAGTAAGAACAAGGATTGAAACACGCCGAGCTTCAGTTTTTTGTACCTGGCTTAAATGCTCAAAGACCAAATCCAGTAAGAACAAGGATTGAAACGCTCCATTAGTGGGCTTTCTTCTTCGTAGGTAAGCGCTCAAAGACCAAATCCAGTAAGAACAAGGATTGAAACGTCCAAAGAGCGATTAGTCCCTCGTTAGAGTATCCTCTCAAAGACCAAATCCAGTAAGAACAAGGATTGAAACCTTCTTGGATGGTCATATTATTAAGCTCCATAATATCTCAAAGACCAAATCCAGTAAGAACAAGGATTGAAACAAGCCACGTCACCGAGTAAAGGTGACTCTAAACTACTCAAAGACCAAATCCAGTAAGAACAAGGATTGAAACCAAGATAATGCGGGTCGATTGACTCCTGTAATAACACTCAAAGACCAAATCCAGTAAGAACAAGGATTGAAACCTAATGCTGCTCACCCTTATCGCGATAATGCTATTCTCAAAGACCAAATCCAGTAAGAACAAGGATTGAAACATCTTACTGTTTGTTCATACATAACGCTATGTTTTCTCAAAGACCAAATCCAGTAAGAACAAGGATTGAAACAAGCTGAATATACGCGACTTTTTTACGCTGACAATGCTCAAAGACCAAATCCAGTAAGAACAAGGATTGAAACCTGATGATGCAGCTTTGCCGTATAACCCGAGAGGGTCTCAAAGACCAAATCCAGTAAGAACAAGGATTGAAACTCAATACATTTGGCAATTTTAAGCTGTGTAGCATTTCTCAAAGACCAAATCCAGTAAGAACAAGGATTGAAACTTATTATCTGATTGTGCGCTATGGCGTTGAAGTCGGCTCAAAGACCAAATCCAGTAAGAACAAGGATTGAAACATATCCGTTAAATCTATATTACACTTTCTGAAGTGCCTCAAAGACCAAATCCAGTAAGAACAAGGATTGAAACTGGTTCGAGATCTTGGGCTTTATGGCGATACCACGAACTCAAAGACCAAATCCAGTAAGAACAAGGATTGAAACTTTCGGCGATTTGATAGAATGATCCTGCATAGAATACTCAAAGACCAAATCCAGTAAGAACAAGGATTGAAACTATATGTGGGGCGCACAGAAATCTTCCCTATTACCACTCAAAGACCAAATCCAGTAAGAACAAGGATTGAAACATGTTAGATATTTCGCTATCGTTGCTGATTGAATATCTCAAAGACCAAATCCAGTAAGAACAAGGATTGAAACCGGTGATAGGTCTGCCAATATGGTCGCGAATAACTTCTCAAAGACCAAATCCAGTAAGAACAAGGATTGAAACTCCCGATGAACTTGAAAACAGCTGGTTGATGTTCTTCTCAAAGACCAAATCCAGTAAGAACAAGGATTGAAACTTATCTGTGTTCATAATTCAAAGTTTTTGTGTTATCTCAAAGACCAAATCCAGTAAGAACAAGGATTGAAACAAAAACGCGCATATAAAGCAGCGCATACCAATGAAAACTCAAAGACCAAATCCAGTAAGAACAAGGATTGAAACTATTCAGCATCATCAAACCCAAATTTATTAAGCCAGCTCAAAGACCAAATCCAGTAAGAACAAGGATTGAAACCAGAATTACGCAAATGAAGGTGATAAAATATTAGATCTCAAAGACCAAATCCAGTAAGAACAAGGATTGAAACCCTACATAGCACAGCGCAGCCACCTGCCAGAGCGATCTCAAAGACCAAATCCAGTAAGAACAAGGATTGAAACATGTTATGGGTTAATCTTTTAATCATGTGGGAATTTCTCAAAGACCAAATCCAGTAAGAACAAGGATTGAAACGGGCAATCGCTAATTACATAAGACCGCACACAGCCACTCAAAGACCAAATCCAGTAAGAACAAGGATTGAAACTAGATAAAAATGGAGCTAAAGCACAGGCCGTATTGGCTCAAAGACCAAATCCAGTAAGAACAAGGATTGAAACCACTCAATCACGACTAATGAATGAGTATTTACAAGTCTCAAAGACCAAATCCAGTAAGAACAAGGATTGAAACAAGAAGAAAAAATATGAGCAATCGTGTCCACGCTCCCTCAAAGACCAAATCCAGTAAGAACAAGGATTGAAACGCTATTCAAACTCATTGCCGGTAATTCCGTTTAAACTCAAAGACCAAATCCAGTAAGAACAAGGATTGAAACTTAAAAACGATCTGCTCCATTATACACCGGTTAAAACTCAAAGACCAAATCCAGTAAGAACAAGGATTGAAACATTACTCTATACAAACGATAATAGAATAGAAAAATCTCAAAGACCAAATCCAGTAAGAACAAGGATTGAAACTGCTTCTATACTTGAAGAATGTTAGAGATAGTAAACACTCAAAGACCAAATCCAGTAAGAACAAGGATTGAAACAAGCATTTGTTTTTGTTGCCAACTCTTGTGCTTCAACAACTCAAAGACCAAATCCAGTAAGAACAAGGATTGAAACGTGCAATCAAGTCGGGTGGCAGCTTCTCATCATCTCTCAAAGACCAAATCCAGTAAGAACAAGGATTGAAACTTCTGATGTGTTTATACACCCTTCCTTCGTTGTCTGTCTCAAAGACCAAATCCAGTAAGAACAAGGATTGAAACACCTCTTTTAAAAAGGCTTTCATATCTTCCTCGCTCTCAAAGACCAAATCCAGTAAGAACAAGGATTGAAACGAATAGATTATTGTAAAGGCTTTGGCCAATAGCATTCTCAAAGACCAAATCCAGTAAGAACAAGGATTGAAACTTAAACATGCTACTGAGTAAAGACGATATTCCGAAAAGCTCAAAGACCAAATCCAGTAAGAACAAGGATTGAAACTGGGATTTGTCATCCGCTCAATACTTGGACGAATTACTCAAAGACCAAATCCAGTAAGAACAAGGATTGAAACAGAGCACACCTACTCTTTTGGAGATTAAAGAAAATTCTCAAAGACCAAATCCAGTAAGAACAAGGATTGAAACGTGTTTGGTGTTTGGAAAGCGCTTATCTAATAACCACTCAAAGACCAAATCCAGTAAGAACAAGGATTGAAACTTTCGGGGGTTTTTAGTTTAATGGGTACGATAAGCGCTCAAAGACCAAATCCAGTAAGAACAAGGATTGAAACTTATGCTGTAGCCACCATTATCAATGAGGGCTCGTGACTCAAAGACCAAATCCAGTAAGAACAAGGATTGAAACACCTTTTAATTCATTCACTTAATATTGAAAAAAATGCTCAAAGACCAAATCCAGTAAGAACAAGGATTGAAACAATTAATTGGTGTAAACAAAAAAGAATACGGGGTGGTCTCAAAGACCAAATCCAGTAAGAACAAGGATTGAAACTAGGTGTAAATGCCCTTTCGGCGAATGGTGATTTTTCTCAAAGACCAAATCCAGTAAGAACAAGGATTGAAACCCAAAGAAGACATTCGTTCTGGTTGCACAAACAGAACTCAAAGACCAAATCCAGTAAGAACAAGGATTGAAACAAATAAGACTCACCTTAGAAGCCTACAAAGTAGAACTCAAAGACCAAATCCAGTAAGAACAAGGATTGAAACTCACATCAAAGTAGCCTTCTACCAGGTACACTTCTCTCAAAGACCAAATCCAGTAAGAACAAGGATTGAAACGAGCTATTACGCGCATACTTCAAAGAATATCGCCCGCTCAAAGACCAAATCCAGTAAGAACAAGGATTGAAACTCTGCTATCGGATTACAACGGATGGGGCAACGATCTTCTCAAAGACCAAATCCAGTAAGAACAAGGATTGAAACTCATATAGTTCATTGCCTGGACCGTTGATGTACTTCTCAAAGACCAAATCCAGTAAGAACAAGGATTGAAACGTAATAAATTCGTGGCTATTATAGAACAAAACACCCTCAAAGACCAAATCCAGTAAGAACAAGGATTGAAACAAGCCTGCACATCCTTGCGTAAGTTGTAGTTTTGTACTCAAAGACCAAATCCAGTAAGAACAAGGATTGAAACTGTCCATAAAAAGTTTCAGTATAAGCAAGTTCAATGCTCAAAGACCAAATCCAGTAAGAACAAGGATTGAAACAACGCTACTACTACTGCTAAAGATTTGGCTGTAGCCCTCAAAGACCAAATCCAGTAAGAACAAGGATTGAAACGTCAGCGAAGATCCTATTTTGATTTCCGCTTTTTGGCTCAAAGACCAAATCCAGTAAGAACAAGGATTGAAACAAGCCTGCACATCCTTGCGTAAGTTGTAGTTTTGTACTCAAAGACCAAATCCAGTAAGAACAAGGATTGAAACTTATTCGGCGATCTGCTGCGGATAGTTCGGGCATGCTCAAAGACCAAATCCAGTAAGAACAAGGATTGAAACAACCAGTTGGCAGCAAAGGGAGCACATACTGGCTCTCTCAAAGACCAAATCCAGTAAGAACAAGGATTGAAACGCCATTATTTTTCAGGTATTTGATTGTCGCGCATGCCTCAAAGACCAAATCCAGTAAGAACAAGGATTGAAACTTGATAGGTGGAAGTCCTTGTCAGGGATTTTCTTCTCAAAGACCAAATCCAGTAAGAACAAGGATTGAAACATGAAATCAACTATCTGCCCAACAAATAATTTTGCCTCAAAGACCAAATCCAGTAAGAACAAGGATTGAAACTTGAATACCCGCTGGGCAGTTTTCCTACCGGTGTACTCAAAGACCAAATCCAGTAAGAACAAGGATTGAAACTAGACGAGCTGCATCAGGCTGATAAAACCATCGAGTCTCAAAGACCAAATCCAGTAAGAACAAGGATTGAAACAAATAAGACTCACCTTAGAAGCCTACAAAGTAGAAGCTCAAAGACCAAATCCAGTAAGAACAAGGATTGAAACACACAGGAAGTTGTAGCGTTTTAAATATGAGAGTTTCTCAAAGACCAAATCCAGTAAGAACAAGGATTGAAACATGAACAGAATTAAGCACTTGTAGGTAACGTGTTGCCTCAAAGACCAAATCCAGTAAGAACAAGGATTGAAACAAAACAACACAGTTGTAAGCACGGAAATAAAGGGCCTCAAAGACCAAATCCAGTAAGAACAAGGATTGAAACATTCCGCCTTAAAGTTTATCCAGTCAGCATATGAATCTCAAAGACCAAATCCAGTAAGAACAAGGATTGAAACTCATCCGGCATTTGACTGTTCAAAGAAACGGTTTGCTCAAAGACCAAATCCAGTAAGAACAAGGATTGAAACAATGCGAAAAACGCGGAATTGATGGATATGAAAAAACGCTCAAAGACCAAATCCAGTAAGAACAAGGATTGAAACAGCCTGAATGAATAGTGAGTTTTTGACATGAAAAGACTCAAAGACCAAATCCAGTAAGAACAAGGATTGAAACAAATATACGCTCGACGCAAAAGCAAGTGCAACAGTGCTCAAAGACCAAATCCAGTAAGAACAAGGATTGAAACTACTCGGAAACAACATAGCCCCAAATGCCCGAAAACTCAAAGACCAAATCCAGTAAGAACAAGGATTGAAACAAAAACAGAGTGATACACGTGCCTGCAGAAGCTTCACTCAAAGACCAAATCCAGTAAGAACAAGGATTGAAACCTGAATTTTCAAACACGGTAAAGAAAGCAATTACCACTCAAAGACCAAATCCAGTAAGAACAAGGATTGAAACTAAATCCTTCCTGATCTGCTATGAAGGCATTGTTTGCCTCAAAGACCAAATCCAGTAAGAACAAGGATTGAAACGCTGAAAGAATTGGCGGGTAAGGTCGTCGGCTTGCTCTCAAAGACCAAATCCAGTAAGAACAAGGATTGAAACAAACAAGAGCACTTACTGCCGGAGGTTTGCAATACGCTTAAAGACCAAATCCAGTAAGAACAAGGATTGAAACGACGCCTTCCAATCACCAATCACTAAAAACTAACCACTCAGAGACCAAATCCAGTAAGAACAAGGATTGAAAAGACGCCTTCCAATCACCAATCACTAAAAACTAACCACTCAGAGACCAAATCCAGTAAGAACAAGGATTGAAACTAATTCGGAAATCCTTACTTCCAGTAAATATTCCCTCTCCAATCTCAACACCCTTCCTCAATTCTCCTTCCTTGGAGCCTTTTTCCAAACTCCCGGATGGGTTTCATATTTATTGGGATCATAATTCACATCATCAGATTGTATATACTCTCCTCTGTCGTTTATCCAGTAAGTCTGCGAACCTGATTCTACTGTATATTCCTTGCCATCAAATGGACTCACTACACGATATTGATCTGAAAAATAATCACCGGTTCGTTCCTGTACAGCATCTTGATCGTTCCACCTGCTATCGCGTGTAGCTGCATTGCTTTCGCGAATATATTCGGTAGTAGCTGCCGTATTTGCCATACGCTCTTGTGCTCCCTTCGAATTTATATTTCGCATTGCTGCAGCATGATTCTCACTCTCTTGTATCTGACCAGCCAATTGACTTTTATAGGCATTGATTTCATTTTGATTGTACTGTATATTTGCCAAACCGTTGATATAGTAGTTTTTGGCCTGATCAAAACTTGCCGCCGATACTTTTAAAATCTGAATGTAATAGCCCCAGGTTACAAAATTGGGGCTTCCCATTTCATTATAATGCAATACAATTAAAACCTTATTTCCTTTTTGATCTGTCCAATCGGTTCCAGCAGCGCGGTTTACGTTAGGGCCGCTATTATTTCCGGAAATCGCACTTACATATGCTGCGTCGCTGGCAGCCACCTGAGGCAGCGGATAATGCTTAATTAATTGCAGCCCGTTTTCCTGTCCATACGGAATAAGCTGTTGCGAAATTACGTTGTCTATTCCGGCCGGAGGCGCCATGGCCGCACCGCTCGACTGATAAGCGCTGTACATTTCAGGAATCGTGGTGTAAGTGTAAGATTGGGCAGGATAAGCATAAATAGCCAATCCATTCGGGCCGGTTACAGCGGGCTTACCTTCAGCGGGTTTATTATCCAATTTCCAACTTTCGGGAAGCGGGATTAGCATAGAAACTGAGTTGGTTTTCGCGCTGACTACCGGATGCATTACAATGTTTTCATTACCCGCGATTTGAGTTTGTATTCCTTGATTATTACTTCCGGAAGTACCTCCACTCTCTGAAAGAACCGCTTGGGATACCTGGTGGTTTCCGTACCCGTTGTTTTGCGCGGGAGCAGTTTCGCAACCAACAGATATTGCGATCAGCACGATAGACATTAGAGCAAAATTCTTCATAACATTAAAATTAAGTGGTTTGAATAGCTATCGAGCGAATGCAAAAAGGTGAACCAAATATGCATTTTTTTATTGAAGAACAATCTTACTGTTTCGCTTTCGCTGAAAAATCTCCATTGCGCAAAAGTCCAATTGCATTATAATTCAATTCAACACCACTTATTATGTTACTTAACAACCACCCACAAGAGGGTCTCTTTAAATCTCGATAGACCTAGCGACCCCGAATGATTATCTACTGAAAACTAATTACTCAATACCAACTACTCAATACTAACTACTCAATACTAACTACTCAATACCAACTACTCAATACCAACTACTCAATACTAACTACTCAATACCAAATACTCAATACCAACTACTCAATACCAACTTCCTGGAAAGGAGTTACCATACAAGTTTCTCTTTATGTTAGCTTATCAGATCGTAACATCAGAGTACCAAAATGAATGAATATCATTTTGTAAATTGCAATTATCCTTAAAAATACTTACGTTTATGGCGTCCTGTGATTTAACCCGTCGCGCGATAGATTAACCAGACCTCAAACAAAGAAGAAATGCTTACACATTAACCACAGTGCCAACATGAAGAGTGCCGTTACTTACACCAGTATCCTGGAATACAGAAAAGCGTGTTTTGAGAAATTAACCAATAAATCCAGTCATCACGGCACGCTTATACTTGATAGATACGCCCGTTGGAACAATGACCTAGAAGCCTATTTTGCGCCCTTCCGGGAAAATATAATCGGAATAAACCACTGCATTGAAACCCCTTTTCATAAATCTCAAAAACTCGTATATGCCGACTGGACAGCAAGTGGCAGGCTTTACAGCAAAATTGAAGACAAGCTAAAATCTGAACTCTACCCCCTTGTAGCGAATACCCATACGGATACCAACCATACCGGTATGACGATGACTTACGCCTACCACAAAGCACAAAAAATTATTAAGGCACATGTGGGCGCTTCCGCGAATGACGTCATCATTTGCTGCGGATCGGGAATGACCGGTGCAGTAAACAAGTTTCAGCGCATCCTCGGCCTACGGCTTCACGAATCTTTTAAAGATAAAATCACGCTGTCAGAAGCCGATACACCCGTGATATTCGTTACCCACATGGAGCACCACTCCAACCAAACCAGTTGGCTGGAAACCATTGGCGATGTGGTGGTCGTGGCACCCGACGAACGCGGGCTCGTTTGCCCCGAAAAGTTTGAGAAACTCCTCAAAACATACACCACCCGAAAAACAAAGATTGCCGCCATTACCTCCTGCTCAAATGTAACCGGCATCGTAACGCCCTTTATGAAAATCGCCAAAATAATGCACCGCGCCGGTGGTCTATGCTTTGCCGATTTTGCCTGTTCTGCTCCCTACATCGATATCAATATGCACGAAGACGACGAAGCAGGTGCCTACCTCGATGCGATTTACTTCTCACCCCATAAATTCCTGGGCGGCCCCGGTACGGCAGGCGTTTTAATCTTCAATAAAAAACTCTATAAAAACGCTGTTCCCGACAATCCCGGTGGTGGCACCGTTGACTGGACAAACCCATGGGGCGGACACAAATTTGTGGACGATATTGAAGCTCGCGAAGATGGTGGCACTCCCGCCTTTCTACAAACCATCCGCATCGCCATGTGCTGCAATCTCAAAACTGCAATGGGTGTCGATAAAATGGAAGCCCGCGAAGCCGAAATCCTCCAGATAATCTGGCATACCCTCGATGTTATTCCAAACCTACACGTCCTCGCCGACAACCACCGCGACCGACTAGGCATTATCTCCTTTTACATTGACGACCTCCATTACAACCTCGGCGTAAAAATGCTCAACGACCGCTACGGAATCCAAACCCGTGGCGGCTGCTCATGCGCCGGAAGCTACGGACACTTTTTGCTAAACGTCACCGAAGAATATTCAAATGAAATCACCACCATGATCTCCAGCGGCGACTGCTCTTCAAAACCCGGCTGGATAAGATTGTCCATTCACCCTACCCACACCAACGAAGAGATTTTTTACATCTGCAGCGCCATAAAAGAGCTCGCCGAATATTTTCCGAAATGGAAGGCCGATTACGATTGCGACTATCGGATAGGAAGTATCAAATCAAAGAATCAAGATACTACCCTTGATATGCAATCGGCGGTTGATGGCTGTTTTTTGATTTCAGATTGATGATTCTTTGGATTTCAGAATGTTGATTTCAGATTTCAGATTTGGGAATTTGCCGGGTTATTTCTCCGTTGCTGGCATCTTGTTGTTCTTGGCTGCAGTTGCTGGCACGCAGTCGCCAAGCTTTTAGCTTGAGAACTATTTGTCCGGCGTCCCGCCGGGTTACTAGAGAAAAATTTGCTTTATATTCCTGCAAGTCGGCACTAAAAAATCCTTCCGCACACCCTATGCATTCCTCTCTGCGAAAAGCCTCGTCGGATGCAGGAACTAATCTCTATACACATCTTTTGACATCTCATTTGCTTGGTATAATGTAGGAGTGAAGAAATATGTTATCGTTAGAATCCATATCTCAATAAAATCATTCCTACAACAATTCAAATCACTGTATATCAATGCTTCGCGCACCCCCAGCCCCTAAAGGGGAGCTTCCAACGCACACCTTACTGTTTCATGAGAAGCATCATTTCAGATAACCTTCAGGTCGTGGTGAGGTGGTATTTTCATGAATACAATTAATCCCTTATAAGAGGTGTGCGGTGGTGCCCTTCCTGCATCCGACGAGGCTTTTTGCCGAGAGGAGTGCACGGGTTCGGAAA
The DNA here is from genome assembly GCF_010686655.1 of Cryomorpha ignava. Lineage (GTDB taxonomy): Bacteria > Bacteroidota > Bacteroidia > Flavobacteriales_D > Cryomorphaceae > Cryomorpha > Cryomorpha ignava. The sequence goes on from NZ_JAAGVY010000005.1 coordinate 110,995, forward strand.
GGCATTGATGCACAGCGATTTATAAGGTCTGAACACCAAAAGACAATTTTCGAGTACGATGCGTATAGAGATTAGGCCCCTAAATGGGGAGCGTCCACCGCACGATTTAATGTTCCCTAAGGCAGGTTAGCCTTCTCGAAAAGAATTTACCTGCACTTTGACTCTTGCGGCCATGCCTTTGGCTTGGTCTAAGGACTTGCAGCTTAAAGCTTGTGGCCAATTTAGCCGCAGTTGCCACCCTCGCCCCCAGCATCGCTATTTACGGGCTAAGCGAGACGCCACGCAAAAAAGCGTGGTAAACCGAGCGTGTGCGACGCCGTCCAAACACCAAAAACCAAACACTAAGAACTAACCACTAATAAAAGAATTTCCCACTAACAACCTCAACCCCATTACTCAACCGCAACAAATATGCACCCCGAGCAAGATAAGGTCTAATCGTATTGCGACCCGCTTCATTTTGAATCTCATCCACAAAAAGTCGCTTTCCGAGAAGGTCAAAAACCTCAACTTTAAGCAATTCAACTTCCGAACGGTAAACCAGATTTACGCCATCATCAGAGCGGTAAACTTTTACCAGTTCAAACCGGTTGTCGCTATCTATTTTTACCGCGCGAATTTCGCTGAAGGTCGACTTTCCATCAAAATCTGTTTGCTTTAAGCGGTAGTACGAAACACCTGCAAAAGGCGCATCATCGGTGAAGCTGTACGAGAGTTGTGTGGTTGAATTTCCGGCACCTTCTACCCTGCCCACTTCTTCAAACTCGCGCGCATCAGCCGATCGCTCTACCGTAAAAAAGTCGTTGTTGATTTCTGTTGAGGTTATCCAATTGGTTTCTACTATTTGGTTTTTTGCGGAAGCGGTGAAGGAGAGGAGCTGGATTGGGAGGACGTTTAACTCACTAGATGAACTGCCAATGGTGAACGGACTAAAATTTGATACTGTTCCCGATAAGACATAGCCTGAAGTATAAGGTTCTAACGTTGGACTATATCCAGTTTGACCCTGATTATCCCAAGCGCCAACTGTAGGATTTGTACCAGTCCATCTAACTACAGTAAGTGTTGAAGCCTCCTCGACAGTGATACAACTCTGCTCATTATAATACAATTTAACGAATGATCCAGAAGAGCCAACTTCTCGATTTATCATCCAATAATTACATGTGGATGCCGATTCAACACTTGGATCTGTTGGTGGTGGATTATTGGGATTTGTAGTACCCGGAACGTAATTCTCATTGAAATATTCAACAGAAAATTGAGAAGTAGGACTTGACTCAGACTGGATTAATGCAGCTGGTTGGTAAATATCTACAACAGAATCACCAAAGTTGCGGTAATAACCAACCGGAAATTTAAACTCGGATCCATCGGTTCCAACCTGTGTTGCTTTCCCATTCACGTATCCATCAATACTACCACCATCCGTAGTTGAACCATTCTCAAAAATTAAATCATTGGCAGCTGTGTGAATAATCCCATCTGTGAAGCTAAGATCACCTGAAATATTTAAGGCATTGTTCATCACCAATCCGGAATCTGAATTATTCATTTCAACATTATAAAAAGCCTCTCCACCCGGGCTGTTCATCGTCTGAATGGCACTACCTGCAAATATGACATTACTATTCGCCTCAGTAAATGAAGCTGAACCAACATCATTATTCCAATCTCCATGAAGCGCAATCGTTTCACTATTTCCATTCAGGGCGCCTAATCCGCGAATATTAAGATTCTCGAGAACGGTAACTTCCTCATTAAGCGATTTTACGCCAGTATTATCAAATGACAATCGGTAGAACGTTTCTCCGTTATCTGTCGATATAGTTTGGGGTACAATTCCGTTAAAAATCACTTCTTGATTACTATGCACGAAGGTGCTTGAAGTACCCGTTCGTATCCAGCTACCACCAATATCGAAAGTACCAGAGGATGCAGTTAAAGTAAAACCTCCGTCAATAATTGTCAGGTCATTGCGTAACGCTCTGGGAGAATTCAGCTTAAGGTCGGTTCCATTTTGCAAAACCTCAACATTGTACGGGATTCCCGGATCACCGGAAGCGATATCACCTGTGGCCCAAGTCAAATCAGAAAGATCAACCTGATAATCAAATGAACTCGCAAAACGCAAGACAGATGCTGGTGCATAATTTACTGCATTATTGATAGCATACCCACCTTGCTGAACTGCTAAAACCCCTTTAATCAATGTGGGATTTCCGAGACCAAAATCTACTCCTCCATTTCCTATTCGAACCTCCACATCGGATCCAAATACCAAAGAATCGGCTCCTGAATTAACTACTTGCTTGGTATAAGGAGTCGGGTCGGATCCCCCTAAACCAATAATATCAAAACGACTTCCGCTACCTCCATTTATATTTCGGTTTCCAGATTGGGCAATGTCAATCGTACCCGAAAAATTAGGATCTATACCAATACCACGAGCGGTAAGTATATTTCCGTTGAGATTCAAGTCTGCACCATCAAGATACAAATCGCGATTATAAGTGCGATCATGTTGTAAAATGATATCTGCCTCAACCCTAACATCGCGAATAGCATCATTCGCACTCGACCATTCTAATCCCGTAGTGAGAACGCCAGTATAACGTAAATCATAACTTTCGTCAATAGCTAGAACAGGTGCAGCAGATATGGTTGCTGAAGATGCCTCGCGCATAATTTCACTTTCATTCTCCATCGTCAAGATGAATCCGTTCAAATTAAAAATTCCATTCCCTAAACGAAGCCGGTTATTGATTAAAACATCGTTATTTATGAATGCACCACCTGATGTGTTTTCTATAGCGAGATAATCGAAATTATTGACGCCGTAAATATTTTGAACGGAACTTCCATTCATTACAACCTCACGGGTTTCTTGCTCAAATATTCCAATTGCATCATTATCTACTTTCACAAAATCACCCTTAATTTTTATGTCTCCGCCAATTTGATCAGATAGAGTAAGGCGAGAAATAGTTGTGCCTTCTGCAAGAAATAAATGACGACCGACTTGAATAGGTTGTGTGTCCGAAAACATATCCAGAGTGCCAGTTCCTCCAATCGTTCGACCAATAATTAAATCGTTTTGGATGCCCAGTTCAGATGACGTGTTATTTATAAATAAAACTGTTCCATTTTGGATAATAACATTGCCCGGATAACCATTGCCGGTATTTCCTGTCCATTCCAAATTTCGGGATATGGCGGAACCAACATTATATATAAGTTGAGATGTTGGAGAATACAATGGACTCGTGGTCAGAATTGCATTTTCAACATTTAGAATAAGCTTTGAATTATTAGCTGCATTAAAAGTTCCGTATTGCACTTCTACCTGACGAGATAAAACAAGGGTATCATTGGCATCCAGCGTAACATTGAAAAATTTACACATTGAGCCGTTCCCTTGAATTGTGGTTTTATCACCTGTGGCCAGAAGAGTTAAGTCGTTTCCAACACCAACGTCAGTTCCTAAAATAGAACCGAAAGTTGATAGTTCAATAATTCCATTCTCACCAATCATAGAGATTGTGTGTTCCCCCTGACTTCTGACTTCACCATCTAAAATATTCAGTCTATTTCGAATATCAATATCGCGCTGAAGAATCAAAGAAGAACTCAGAGTTGAATTATCAAATTCTAAAATGGCTTTTTCTCCAAAAGTTAGATTACCAGCACCAGACAGATTCTGTGTAACATTTCCAGAAAAACTTATAGTAGAAGGAGTTGTAGCTGGTGAATAATTAAAATTCCCTCCGACGATATCAAAATCCTTTTTCACTTCAATATTCAAGGGATTTATATTTGCGGTAATGGTAAGAGATCCACTATAAACCCTAAAATTATCAACCTTCCACGTTGAAGTCGTACCAAGTGTCAAATTCTTGATCCCAGATATAAATTCAAAATCGGCATAATTTCTACCAGCATAACTGAAATCATGGTTTCCTACATGTTGATAAACACTCCCCTCTTCGAAAATTACCTTTGACTCTGGTTGGCTAAGACCAAACGGGTTTCCTCCTGATTCAGAGCGATAGGTGGAACCGGACTCGAAGATAACCGTATTTTCAATGCCGCTATTTCCAAATGGATTATATCCTCCAAATAACCAACGTGCTCTAAGAATAGAACCATTTTTAAAATGTACAGAACTAGCGTCGGCTGCAAGAATACGGTGCTTTCTCCCTGTAGGGGTTACGGCTGTATTCGTGAAATCAACATCTCCTTCAATTTCACCAGTTACCTGAGTCAAAAGTGAAACCTCAATTCCATTGCTTGTACCCACCGTATTCAGCACATCAAAATTTAAAACTGAACCTGCTTCAACAAAAAAATCAACTCCTAAACCGCCCGTTAAATTCAGAACCGATGGCGCATTACCACTATTGATATCTTTTAACGATACAGTTGCATTATTGATTACCAGGATTTGACCGATGGTTTGGTCTGGCACTTCTTGCACTTCCGAAATCCCCCCATCGAAAATCAGAACGTCGCGCGCCCGAGCGCAGTCGCGTGAAGGTGTCCAATTAGAAGGCACATTAAAAACACCAGTACCTACATCCCAAGCGTATTCATTTTCGGTAGCGATATCGGGTTTGGGAATGTAAATATTGTCAATCTTCATATATTCCGCACCAGTCGTATGGTGTTTCCAAAAAGCACCTAAATAAGGCAGCTCAGATGCGGTAAGCACCCCATCGATTCCAGAGTCAGACAAAGTAAATGAACCTATAGACGGATTCGTGAAACCAAGAACAGCTTCTTCACGCACAATCATATTCCAAGTATTCGTGCAAGACGTATACGTAACATTTACACTGAAATGGATGTCATCTTGACTTAGTGCCACGGAAGCAATAGTGTAGATCTCCGTAGCGCTATTCAATCCTCCTTCAAAACGTACCAGACGCAAATAGTCTGCTCCTGTTTGTCCAAGGATTACCGCATAACCAGAGGCCTGACTGTCGTCAAAAGCGGATTTATTACATCCTAAAATAAAAGCTGAACCATAATCATTGGAAGTGAAACCAGACGGATCATTCCTGCTGCTCTGCATATTCCATGCCCATATCATGTCTTCGGTACTCGCATCGAAAGCCACCGGATAGTAATCTGACATATCATAAGAAATAGCTTCCCTCGCATTTGATGCACTCGATTGAAGCCACATAGCTGACCCATTAATACGTGCGCCTGAATCGCCATTTTCCATTTCATTCCAAATTAGCGGCCCACCATCTGAAGGCTGACCAACATTGTCGGAATTATCACGATTAAAATCGTCGAACACTGTTAATGTAAAAAGCCTCGGAACAACCTCTCCTGTGCTCAAAATCTCCGCACCTAAAGTATATCCGTTAAATCGAATTTGACTCAATTGGGTAGGAGTAAGTGCGGTATTATCGGAACCAAAGAAGATTTGGCCAGAGGTACCTGAGCTTCCAGCATCGCCAGTCCATCCAAAAACTGTCAGTATTGAACCTGTAGCCCATACCTCTAAATCGCTTGCCTGAAAATGCAGTTCATGCGAACCCAAGCCCAACTGAATACTTGAACCTATATTTATGACTGCCGTTCCAATACTTTCATTGAAACCACCCGTGCTAAAAGTCCCACCATCAAAAACAAATTTAGAACCATCATCTATTCTATTTGCTGCAGATATAGCTAATATCCCCGATTGTAATCTAGTATTCCCTGTATATGTGCTTACTCCTGAAAGTGTAAGACTTCCAGAACCGATTTTGGTTAATGCACCATTCGACAGAGCACCGGAGTATGTTGTGTTATTTCCATTATTACCAATTTCCAGAGTCTTACCTGCCATATCAATATTGCGGCTTCCAATTAAACCACCAATCAGAAATCCAGTAGGTGTTCCAAAAACCAAACTTCCGGCATCACCACCCATCATATTGAGCGTACTGTTCTTTAAAGCATTTTGATGATGTAAACTGAGGATACCAGCTAGAATGCGGGTATTTCCTGTAAATGAGTTATCCGCAAAGAGGCTCAACATATCTGTACCACTTTTCCTTAATCCCCCATTGGTTAATTCTCCCGTAAAATCAACATTATCCAAACATTCTATAGTTCGGTCTGCACCATTGAGATTGATTGTATTCTGAAAATCAAGATCGCCCCCACTACCAGAATATCCAAATGTAATATCGCCTTCAATAAAGAGCTCTTTGGCGATATTCCGACCTGCACCACCATCCGATCGATAGGTGGTACCATCCGACATTCTAATTACTCCTGAACTTGGGTAACCATTCGTGAGCAGTTGCTGAATTTCTCCCTGGACCAGGAGAATATTGCCAGTTATTTCCTCATCGGGACGAAGTTTAAGGGCTCCCGATCCATCCTTGTATATTGCGCCGTTGCCAGTTATTTTACTTGAATTCAGCACAGAGCTAGCCGTACCAAATTCAAAATTTGCATTTCCTCCAAAATAGGCGGTATTTCCCGCAAAATCAAAAGCACCATTTAAACTTAGTGTACCCCCCAGTACATTGATTCTTGCATCGGAGCCGAGCGAAATATCACCATTGTAAACTTGTGTACCTATATTTGATTTTATTAAAGCGCCATCAGAAACGCCCACTCCGTTAAGAATTAAGTCTTCTGCAGGATAATTGTTTCCAGAGGCAAGCTCTAGCACTGCTCCGTCGGCTACTGTCGTTCCATTGGTTATATCACCGAGTCCATTAGGATGAATCAGTCTAATTCTTCCGAAATTAATAAATGTACCGCCGGTATAAGTGTTATCCGCGTTGAGAACAACAATTGAACTTCCCTGCACAGCAAACCCGTTTGTACCAGAAATCACCCCATTAATAAATAAGCTATTTCCATTATTTCCGTACACATCAATAAAATTCCCATTTGCGAGAATATTTCCATTGAAGGTTAGATTACCACTGACGGGATTGATTTCGCTTCCAGCAAATAACTCTATTTCATTACCGAAGGTATGATTTGCCGTACTGTAATTTTCTATTTTGCAATTCCCTGTATTAGTGCGTAGCTCCAAAGTATTACCGCCAAAGGTTCTTGCTAAAGAGGCCGCAGCCTCAAAAGTTAGTTCGCGAACTCGATAATTACGACCGTTCAATGTCATAGCTAGGTTGTTGTTGTGACCTATCTTGACAAAGTTGGATATGGTATTATTATTATCTGGATCTCCCATATCGCCAATCCCAGAGTAAAACCAAGGAGCAATATCCCCCCAATTTCCATTTGCTGCAGCATCTCTGCTAAATACGTCTTGTTGACCATAGACCAAAACGGAATTAAGGAGTACGACAACCCCCAACAAAAAAACTTTCCGAAGCAACATCTTCATGGTTAAAAATCAAATTAGCCGGAACAAGTTAGTGTTATTTTTACACAACTCAATAAGCCTGACCCAGATTTATTTACAACAACCGGAAATAAGAAGAGTTTAATGGGAGTGATTTAATTGCCAACAGAAGAAAATGGAAGTAAACAACAGGAAAAAGTGAGCTAAAAATTCCACAAAGCAAGAAAACACCTCTAATCAAACTCCCGATCTTCAGGAGCTATTTTCTTAACCTCTTGAATATTTTCAAGAATAGCATGTAGTGCTTTATGAAAACCCTCCTTTTCTGGCGGGTCGCCAAAAAAAAGATCATCTATTTCAGCTTCATCATAACCCAGAAATTCGTGAACCATCTCTTCTGCTTTCACGATGTAATCATCTTCATTTTCGCATTCATAGGAAAGATAACCAAAGTGCGTGGTTAGATCGTGGTTGAAGCTTTCGGCTTCGATTAAAATTGCACGGTATGTTTGCTCGGAGAGGTCGTTGGTGTCCATAGGTTTAATAAGCATTAGCTTTCAACTCTTCTTTATTCAAGTAGTTTTTAGAGATGATAACATCTTGTTTACGAACAATATCGCCTTTCCAATTGGTAAGACCTATATTGTTTTTCTTTTCATTGCTGCGGTTGGCAATGATTTCTGCGGCAGTGCTTCCCGAAGCTGCAAAAATAAGTTTGTTTTGTACAATTTTAAAAAACAATCTGGTCTCTTCTGCTTTTGGCGAATAATCTATAGCAAGCGCATAGATGTCGGTAATTTTGCGATAAAAACGCTTTTCGCTTGAGCGAATATCACGAATTTGCTCAAGCAATTCATCAAAATAATCTTTACCAAACGGATTGTCCGGATTCTTGAGTTTTTGATTATCTAAAACAAATCCTTTTGTAATTAGAGTCTGTCAATAGAGTCAGGTGGCTGGATCATAAAGTTCAATAGCAAGGCGCACGTAGGATTGAAAATCAAGGAGTTGACATTTGTCAATGACTGTTTTCAAGACAAGTGCAACGTAGATAGTGGACTGTATGGACAGACACTAATTAGAGTCTGTCAATACACTCAAGTGGCTGGATCAGAATGTTCGATAGCAAGGCGCACGCAGTTCTAAAAATCAAGGAGTTGACACTTGTCAATGACTGTTTTTAGAACAAGTGCAACGCAGAAAGCGGACATTATGGACAGACACTAATCAGCTCCTTGATTTGTTTTGCAGCCCAGATTCTAAAATGTGTACCTCTTAGTGTGTTTACTCGATATCCCACTGAAATTATCATATCAAGATTGAAAAACTCCAGCTTTCTGGTTACGTTTCTTCCCCCTTCATTTTGAACTGTTGCAATTTTTGCAACAGTTGCATTTTCTTGTAATTCCTGCGTTTCAAAAACATTCTTGATATGCCGCGAAATTCCACTCTTGTCAATACCAAAAAGATCTGCCATTTGATTGATGGTCAGCCAAATGGTTTCATCTTTTAATAGCACATCAACTTTCACATCACCCTTTTGAGTGGTGTAAAGCAGAAAATTATTAGATGGTGTTAATTCTGTACTCATATTTTCAACTACGAACATTTTTAAAAGTGCACTTTTCTAATCTTCGCTATACATTAATTAAAAAGAGTTTCAACCTATTTTTAATCTTCGTCTTCATCTGCCGTAAAGAATTGAACTTCTCTTCCGGCTGCCCTTTCTTTCTTTACTTGTTCTTGTATCTCTGCCGGCATCTTTGACAATTTCATAATAAAGCCATCTACCATTACCATATCTTTAAACGGATCATTCGCTTCCATCTGATCCGTGGCAAACTCATCGTCATAAATGGTCAGATTAAACATTTTCTTAATGCTTGCTGCTTTTTGAGATACGCTTGTATTCTTGGTGTCAAAATAATCGCTAATGTCCGTTGCCAAAATAAACGGCTCAAATGATTTGTCGAATAAAAAGTTTATTGATCCAATGGTATATACCACAGCCGCTGCCCAGATTTCCAATTTACCGCGTTTAAACGGAACATCGTGTTTTCTACCCATCTTTTTAATGAGTTTTACGCTTAGTTGGGCATAATTGGCATTGAGTTTTTCAGAACAAAATGTTCCGGTCATTTCAATGAGTTCTGTCTCTCTTTTCTTTATCTCAATTTTGGTCATAGGTTCGGTCTTTAAGAGGTATTTCTTTTAGCTTCTGAATGTTTTCAAAAATACAAATTAAACCTTTTTGGAAGTCTTTCTTATTAGGTGGATTGCCAAAAAATATCCACTCCATTTGATGAAAATTGTATTTCAGCATCTTATTGACCAGTTCTTCAGATTGTTTAATAAAATCATCTTCATCTTTACAATCGCCGGAAAGTACGCCAAACTGGATTGTTAAATCGTGATTGAAGCGATCGGCTTCGCTCATAATTGCCAGGTGTGTTTCCTGAGATAGGTCGCTGGTGTCCATTGGGGTTGTTGATTTATGGGTTTGTATTTTCCGGATTTAAGTCAAATAACAACATCCTCATAATCATAGTTTTGCAAAATAACTTAAAATCATAGTCAAATGAATCTTAAATACTCTTTATCACCTTTTCCGAATCTCAGTCAAATAAGAAACACGTAAATTCACTCATCTTTATCAAAATTACTTTTTCTGGGTTTAATAAGATCATGCCCAATAAGGAATGTACTTTGTAAATTTTTTGGAATCACTTGGGTTTTTAGCCAAGAATTGAGTTTGATTCCAAATCGCCTTTAGTAGCTTTTGTGCATAAACATCAGATTTATTTTTGGCGATCCAGTAATCTAAAACATCAAATAAAAGACGCTCAGCAATTGGTGACCAGATAATCGCTAAATCTTTTTCTGATCTAGCCACTTCTCCGTTTTAGATTTCAATTGATCTTGGTCTATGAAATTACCATTGCTAATATCATCCATGCTCATTTGAATCATTAGTTCTTGCTCTTCGGTCAATTCATACACTACACTTTCTTCAGAACTTGATGCTATTAACTGATCAAGTGCCATCAAAAATTCCTTATTCTGAAAAGATAAAATCTTATTAATCAGACCATTCCTAATATTGTCTACTGAAGCCAAATCTGTCGTTTTGCTCAAATATCGTAAACTTTTTAACACCTTCATGAGCAGTTTATTGGAAAAATGACAGCCTGATACAACACCCTTGTAATTGATCAACCTATATCTTTTAGTCAAATATAGGATGCTTGCCCAAATACGGAATTGAGTATCTTGGAGTAATTTTACTCTGTAGCCTATAGAGATAATGACATCTAAGCTGTAGAAATTTGGAGCTTTTTATCGAGTGCTCCTTCACGGTAAATATTTTGAATATGCTCGTTGATAGTTGACTTAGCTTTCCCAAATAAACTTGCCGTTTGATCTTGAATAAGCCAAACAGTTTCATTCTCTTTACACTTCATGAATTTTGTAAGGCTAGTAGAAGAGAGCAGGACAGATGCTCTGCCGCCAAAATAATTGACCGGTTTTTCAAAATTCCAGTTTGCATCTTCCTATTCCCGATCTACAAATTTTACGTTAGGATTTCTTGGTATCTCCCTGTTATTAAAAACACTAGAGAGAAAATCACCAGTAAAACTCAGCTAAACATTATTGATGAAAGAGCACTTACAACTATTCGGTGGGTAATTTAGAGAAATAGGAATCACCGATAAGTAAGCTATCCGCGAAAGCAAAAATTAAGGCCTTGAGCCTTATCAAAAGTTAATAGTTGTCTTACAGAAAATAATTCATGCACCTTTATTTCAAAAACCAGTTAATTTTGCCGCCAAATTAAAATTTTAATGTGGGATTTATTAATAGCTATGGCGTGGAGTGTATCTCCCTTAGGTGAGGCAAAAGTTGGAATTCCCTACGCCTTAGTTCACGATGTCAATATATTTATAGCGTTTATTGCTTGTTTCGGTGCCAACTTGCTGGTTTTCCCCATCATGAAATTTTTCTTGGCCTTTGTAAACCGACATTTCCTAAAGTGGCGGTTCTATAAAAAATCGGCAATCTTTGTAGCGCGAAGAGCAAAAACCGGAGCCGCAAAAGGTGTTAAGAAATACGGTTTTTGGGGCTTGCTGATCTTTGTAATGCTGCCCATCCCCGGCACAGGCGTTTATGCAGGGTCTATTGCTGCTTATTTATTCGGCATTGAATCGAAACGCGCTTTCTGGGCCAATGCAATCGGGATATTCCTTTCGTGTGTATTTGTCTGGACAGCCACACTGCTTACAATGGAGGGGATAGAGATGAATCAGGAACGGTAAAATCTACTTAAGATGAGCCAATCGTAACAAACTATTAGATAAGTACTTGATGAATATCGACCAAACCAAAAAGACACCACACTGCAGCAACTCCTCGTAGTGGAAGGATTTACTGAATAGAAGGAGAAGTATGGGATTCGGTTTTAAGTATACCTGGCGTTGACTTTTAGTTCTTGGCTCTTTACCCTTGCCCTTTGACGTTGTAAAGCATCGAGTGACCTGCATGGGATTAATTTCTGAATTAAAACAACCCGAATTAAGATAGTTTGAGTGGCTGGCGGTTGAGCTTTACCTCATACACATGGCGGCTTTTGCAAAGTAATTATGAGGCGACCCCTTTATCTCCCTTTTTCGATTGAATGACGTACAATACGACTGGCATGGTTTGAACCGGGATAAGTGGCACAATAACTTTCGAAATTATTTTCATAGTCAATACAATCAACCCAACATTTATGGCACAACGGACAGCGAAATTAGTGGCACTGTTAGAACCGAAGTTCATATCATGACCAATCTAAAATACTGGCGAATTTACCGTTCCAAAGAAGACTCTTCCGGCCTATACGATTCTCTCAAATCAGGATATTTATGAAGTAGCAAATGCCAAGCCCCAATCGCCGGAAGATCTAATCTAATTTGAGGCTTCGGCAACCGAAAAGTGGAAAAATATGGAGAGGATGTGCTTGGTATTTTGGGGGCTTTTTGTGGGGAACAATGTAAGTTACAAGATGACCCAAAACTGGAACGACAATTAAGAAGGCTTGAACGTATAAACCGTTCTTGTTTCTGTTAAACGTACCACCTCATCCGAATCTTCATCATGTAAGCTCAATCCCTTCTTTCTTGTTTTAAGCATTTGTATTACCTCTTTATAAGGCCACTCTATTTCTTGAAAAAAACTTTGAAACGCTCTACCATTCTTTTTAGCAGCCGCAACATGTTTGAAATTTGCCTCTACAAAAGCTTCTCCTTCTAATTTCGGCGAAACTTTCACTGCCACATCCAGATCGCCCAAAATTTCTTTATCTGTCAGGTAACTACCAAAAACTTTTAGGGTTTCTACCCGATACAAGTATTCCTTAGAGCCATTAACCCGTTTTGCCTTTTCAATTATTTCGGCGAGCAATAAATCCGCCTTTTGGCGACTTATCGGCGGATTGGCCGAAGCCATACCAAATCCAAACCCTTTCTCCGTCTCAGCTAAATTGTAATAGATTTCGTTATCATCGGTTTTCTTTTCCAGAATCAGGTAATTCTCATCGATCAAGCCCTCCATCACTTTACAAGCTATTGCCCGGGATTTTTTCAATCGTTTTGCAATCTTCATTTCTAGTTCTGACTTGGTATCGCCCCACAAAAGACGCTTCATGGCAGCTTTTACCACCGCCCTGACTTCAAGAATAGGTTGACCAAATAATTTGTCTTTCGGATCTAAACGCATATTTTAGATTTGTGAATTACGAGGTTTGAATTACGAATTACGAGTTTTGAATTACGAATTCCTAATTGATCATTCCTAATTCACAATTCCTAATTGATAATTGATAATTTACAATTAACCATTCATAAAAGGGCTTAAGTACACGCTAATTCCCTACAGGGTCTTGTAATTCAATTAATGATTTATTAAACGAGAATAATTTCCAGTTTCTTTCCCGTTTTCACAACCGAATTGATGGAAGGTAGATTTTCTTCAAACCTGACATCAACCACGCTGCCACGTGTAGCGACAACCACCCCTGTACTTTTAGAAGATATCTCGTTTTCCATTATTGGTTGTAAATTGATTGGACAATTAAATTTAAAAGCTTAAAAATTTGTGAAGTCACAGCCTTATCATCTTTTTTGATGGCCTTTTAATATCTAAAATCCACATATTTCAATATGTAAACTTATGCATCTTTGATGAGACAATATATGACTTATGTCATGTAATCAAAGGATTAACCTTTTTTACTGTCCATTAAAATTGAATTTATAGCAGGTATTCGCGCAAATGGAGAGATATCGTCCAGTTCGTCCCCGATTAAAAGCTATAGCTGCAGATCGACTGACACTTAAGAGCACACAAGACATTAGGTTTGAAGAAAACCATGGCTACAGTCTCACAATTGCAGTTTTGAGTTCAGCCGTGCGATACTTTTGCAACTTGAATAACTAACTTAGCGCAGCGGTCTCACGTGGTTATTGAGCGCGGTCGAAATGCAGCGCAGCAAGTAATTGAGAATTCAGGTACGGATAGAGATCATTTTGAAATGAGACTAATCAAAATCCAATTTCTATCCGAACCGGACAATGATCAGACCCATAAAATTCTGATAATATCTCAACAGACTTAATTTTATCTACCAACGAATTACTCACTAAAAAGTAATCTAATCTCCAACCCACATTCCTTTCTCTCGCGTTAAACCGATATCCCCAATAAGAATAAGCCACCACATCGGGATGGTAATGCCTGAAGGAATCTACAAATCCGGTATTTAGGAAGTTATCCATTCCATCAATTTCAACTTGTGTGTAGCCTGCCGTTTTATTGTAATTCGCTTTATCGTTTTTAATGTCAATGGGTTGATGAGCCACATTAAAGTCGCCACAGACAATAACAGGCTTCGTTTTCTCCAAATGTTTTAAATATTTGAGAAAATCTGCATCCCATATTTTTCTGTAATCAAGCCTATCCAGTTTTTGACCGGAATTTGGAACATACAGGTTCACCAAATAGAAATCCGAAAATTCTGCACATTGCACTCTTCCCTCGTTATCGTGCTCTGCTATTCCCATGTCATTTACAATCGAAATGGGCTTAATCTTGGTCAAAATAGCGGTGCCGGAGTATCCCTTTTTCACCGCTGAATTATAATACCGGTGGTAATCGCTCATTTCTGACAACGTTTTTTCAACCTCAGCGTCCTGGGCTTTCGTTTCTTGAAGACAGATAATATCCGGGTTCATTTTATTGATATCCTCAAAAAAGTCCTTTTTAGCAATGGCCCTTATGCCATTTACGTTCCAGGTAATTATATTCATATCTATAGTCTATTCTTCCAATTGCGTGAATTTGCAAATCTGTTCAAAACAGAAATAAATCTAACCTTTTTTTATTAATCTATCACTTTTTCTGCTGTAGTTGCCGTTTTGAATTAACCTTTTTGATTCTCTCAAAAAATATCCGTGGCTAGGTTTTGGGGTTCGGCAATATGATTTAGCCCCTGAAATGGATTATGGAATACGCTTTTTGGTTCCTTTCATAAAGTTACATCAATGATAGTGGCCAAAAAGCTTAGGAATTGTTGTCGCGAAGCTTTGGTTCCTGAGCGGTACCGAAGGATACAAGTCCTTGGTTTGCAGGTTGTATCGAGATGCGTTGCGACCGCTAGATGTGACCTAATATAATGATAGTATCAAACCTTGAAATACCTATTCTTCAGCAGAAACAATTACGTAACTTTAAAGGTTATATAATTTAAACCATCAAAAATCAACAAACTATGAAATTTCAAATGCTTGCTTCTGCGCTGGGCGTATTGCTATTAAGCTCCTGCGCTACCGTATATAAATGTGGCGAACCACGTCCTGAAAAATTCAGTGCCAATAAAAAAGTAACCGCTTTGGTAGATGAACGCGACTCGCTTTGCACGACGCTCGAAGAGGTAAAGAATGAAAATTCTGCGCTGGAAACCAATTTGGCAGAGAAAAAGGAATCTTTGGCAGCGCTTGAATCGGAATACAATAATTTGAAAGCTAAAAGTTCGCAAACAGCTGAAGAGTTAAGTGCCGAATTGGTTAACAGAGCACGAATGCTGTCAGAACGTGAAGCACGCATCAATGAAATGCAGTCAGAAATTGCACGCCGCGATTCCATCACCGCCAGGCTAAACAACATTCTTCGTGATGCTTTGCTTGGCTTTAAAGACGACGAGCTTACGCTAGAAGTGAAAAACGGGAAAGTATATGTGTCAATGACAGATAAATTGCTTTTCAAATCGGGAAGTGCAGCAGTAGAAGAAAAAGGTAAAGAAGCGATTGAAGCACTTGGAAATGTATTGGCCAAAAATCCAGATATTGATGTATTGATTGAAGGGCATACCGATAACGTGCCAATTAAAACAGCTTCATACAAAGACAATTGGGATTTGAGCGTTGCCCGCGCCACGTCTATTGTTCGCTTGTTAGCAGACAAGCACGACCTAGATGAGAAACGCCTTACTGCAGCTGGACGCGGCGAGTTTCAGCCACGCGCCACAAACGATACCCAAGATGGTCGTGCTCAAAACCGACGTACTGAAATTATCCTTTCTCCAAAACTGGATGAATTGATGAATTTATTGGGGCAGTAATAAGATCTTCTACATTTGTAAAATGTATTTTAAAACCCGCTCTTTGACTTAAGGAGTGGGTTTTTCTATACCCTAAAATCAATTTAAAAATTCAACCTATCTTGAGCAAAATTTTCTTTCCTTTTCTCTGATTATGAAATACATTCTAACTTCTCTACTCTCGCTCACTGTTCTTTTAAGTTTTGGTCAATCGCTTCAAACTGTTGAAAGTGTAGAATATGATCATGAAAATCAGCGGTTTCTAGTTTCTAATGGAAATTCTATTATTGCTATCGATCAATCTACTGGGGAACTCTCCTATTTTGGAAATGCCACGGCATCATATGGTATGGAAATTATGAACGGTAATCTTTTTGCCATCAGCGATGGACTTATTCAGGGCTTTGATCTGGCAAGTGGTGGTGAATCAATGAGCCTGTCAATTCCTGGTTCAGGATTCTTAAATGGAATGGCTTCTAATGGAGAATCAACCATATGGGTTACCGATTTTAGCAACGACCGCATTTACGAAATTGACGTTTCTGATTTGCAAAATCCCACTTGGGAAATAGTAGTAAGCAATACCAATTCGACGCCAAATGGAATAGTTTATGACGACCAAAACAATAGATTGGTATTTGTAAACTGGGGAAATAATGCGCCTGTAAAAGCTGTTGATTTAGCCGATTACTCCGTCTCTACTCTTACAGATACAAATCTGGGCAACTGTGACGGGATTGACAATGACTCTGAAAATAACTTCTACGTTAGTTCCTGGTCGCCGTTGCGCATCAGCAAGTTCAACTCAACATTTTCAGGCACACCTGAAACGATTATTGCTCCAGGCATCTCTAATCCGGCAGATATTTGCTATGCCAAGCAAATTGATACACTAGCCATTCCCAACAGTGGAAACAACACGGTGACATTTATTGGGTTCGACACAGCAGTAGGCATTGAAAAAGTAAATTCTTCACTGTTCAACTTTCAGATTTTTGGAAACCCTGTAACTGAGCAATCTTATTTGTCTTTCAACTGTGAAAAGTCATCTGATGTGACTTTAAATCTTGTTGACATCAACGGTAAAATTATTGAGACATTAATTAGCAATCAACGAATTATAGGCCAATATAAAGTTCTACTTAACGGAATTGACTTTGATAAGGGAATTTACTTTGCTACACTTCAAATTGACCAAATTACAACGGTTAAAAAGCTTATTTACGATTGAGACTGCTATAAAAATTTAGGAATTCAAATAGGGGAAATAATTAATCCTCTAATCGTGGCTTTCCCCTTTTCAACTCTGTATCTTTGCCTCTTCTATGGAATTTTTGCAACATACGCTCTCAAACGGAATACGACTCGTACTCAAGCCAACATCAAATAGTCAGACCGCTCATTTTGGACTAACAGTAAATGCAGGGTCGAGGGATGAGCTTGACAATGAACAAGGGCTGGCTCACTTTATTGAGCACTGCCTTTTTAAAGGCACAAAACGGCGCAAAGCTTTTCACATTCTTAACCGCATGGATAGCGTTGGCGCCGAGCTCAATGCATATACAACTAAAGAAGAAACAGTGATTTACGCATCCTTCCTAAAAACGCATTTTGAGCGCGCAGTGGAAGCTATAGCTGATATTGCGCTCAATTCTATATTTCCTGAAAAGGAAATTGCAAAAGAAAAAGATGTAATTCTCGACGAAATTTTGAGCTATCAGGACAGCCCGTCTGAATTGATTTTTGACGATTTTGAAGAACTCGTTTTTAAGAACCATCCCATAGGTCGTAATATTCTAGGTACCGAAGAAAGTGTAAAAGCGCTCTCCAAAGAAAATATCCTGGATTTTTTAAGTCGCCGCTACAAAACATCTGAAATGGTTTTGAGCGCCGTGGGAAATATCGATTTCAAGAAGTTTATTCGCCTTGCAGAAAAATATTTTGGAGAAATACCCGAGTCGAGCGCCGCTCTGCCGCGAAAACCAGTGACAGAGATTCAAACAGAAAGAAAGCTGGTAGAAATGGACACCTTTCAAGCGCATCTCATAATGGGGGGCGAAGCTTATGCGAATGACCACAAAATGCGCACGGCTACTGTATTAATGAACAACTATCTGGGTGGTCCCGCAATGAATTCGCGCCTTAATATGAATATTCGCGAACGCCATGGTATAGCTTACAATATTGAATCTGGATATCAACCCTATACCGATTCCGGAATTTTTTCTATTTACCTCGGCACCGACAAGAAACTGATTGAGAAAAGTGAAAAACTGGTTCTCAAAGAATTAAAAAATCTTAGAAATACTGCGCTCACCTCTACAGCCTTACACCGTACAAAATTACAGTTCAAAGGTCAGTTTGCATTGGCACAGGAAGGAGGAGTGAATATGATGCTCGCTCTAGGCAAAAGCATTATCTCTCGCGATGAAGTAATTTCGACAGTAGACCTTATGCAAAAACTAGACGCAGTAAGTACAAAGGACATCTTAGAAGTAGCTAATGAAATACTTGATAGCGAAAAGATGAGCGTTTTGATTTATGGATGATTCTTCAATGGGCAATTGACAAGAAGCAATAGGCAATAGGCAATAGGCAATAGGCAATAGGCAATAGGCAAAATTAATACTTCATGTGAGTTCGACGAGTTTAGCCGAGAATGTTTCAGAAATATGTTGAATGGGGAGTTCACAATCTCAACATTAGGTAGATTGATCTTTCAGTTAGATAATAGAATATTTGTCAATAAAAGAGTGATTGCGTCTGATTTCCGGTTAAATCACAAAATGTAAAAGCGTCGTATCTCAAACCCTATTTCTTTGATAATCCGGCATCATAAAAAGCCAGTGGAAGCAAGGCGTGTGCATTATCTGTAATAAAAATAGAGCCAGATGGTGAGCCGGTAATAATCTTTATCGGTTCGTTTTGAATGCGCTCGTATTCAACCATTACCTGCCGACATCCACCGCAAGGTGAAATAGTCATATCTTCATCAGCTGATATCGGTTTTGCTACAACAGCCAATATCTTCACAGGCACCCCCGGATAATTTGCGGAAGCAGAAAAAAGAGCTACCCGCTCGGCACAAAGTCCGCTGGGATAAGCCATATTTTCCTGATTGTTGCCTTTTACAATTTCTCCATTAGCCAAAAGCAGCGCACAACCGACTTTAAACTGGCTGTAAGGCGCATATGCATTGCCCATTGCTTCAATAGCAAGATGAAACAATTGCTTCTCTTCCTTTGCGAGTTCATCGACCGATTGAGCCTGATGATATGCTATTTTAACTTCTTTCTTTTCCAAATCTGACGACCAATGTAATAAAACGATGGAGATTACCCACTAATAAGGCATACACAATATGCACTCACTCCTTCTTCACGACCTACATAACCCAATTCTTCGGTTGTAGTGGCTTTAATAGAAATGGCATCAATGTCCGTTTCCAGAATACCGGCTATAATGGCCTTCATTTCGGGAATAAAAGGATTAACTTTTGGTTTTTGCAAGCAAATTGTGCAATCGATATTCGAAACCGAGTACCCTTTTTCAGAAACGAGTTCTATCGTTTTCTTTAACAATAGCTTGCTATCAACGCCTTTTAAAGCCGAATCTGTATCGGGAAATTGAAAACCAATATCGCGGAGATTTGCCGCACCAAGCAAGGCATCGCAAATAACATGAAGCAATACATCGGCATCTGAATGTCCAAAAGCACCTTTTGTGTGCGGGAGGGTTAGCCCACCCAAGACAAAAGGATGATTATCTCTGAGCTGATGTACATCAAACCCAAAGCCAACTCTTATTTTCATGTAAATTAATTAGCAGCTTGCACTTTAGAATTTCCTTTATCGAAACGCATGCTCAGTGTAAAGCGCAACGTATTAGCCAAAGGATTTTGCTGACGTGTAGCAATCAAATAAGATAAATCAAGGCCAAATACATTGTACCGGAAACCGGCACCAATGGTAAAATATTGTCGATTTCCTTTCGTAGGGTGTTCGTAAAAGTATCCACCACGCACCGCAAATTGATCGGCATACCAATATTCCATACCAACAGAATGGTTTATTTCGCGTAGTTCTTCTCTAAGTACACTCCCCTTTTTCACTGTAAGTTGGCCATCTATTACTTCAGAATTTCCCTGTTCATCATATACTGGAGTACCGGGAGCATCATTAAACGACCCGAACATACCTGCTGCAACACCGACATCGGGATCGCGACCTGCAATGATTTGCGTCGGATTTGTTTGATCGTAGATGGGCGGTGTTGGCACTAATAGTTTATTTGCGTCATATACAAAAGAAATGCTGTTGTATTGATCCAAATCGATAGTAAGCGCTGTACCCAGGCGAAGATTAGCCGGAAGGAAATCGCGCTGCGAGGTATTCGTATAAGAAATCTTATTACCAATATTCGAAATCACCATTCCAAAAGCCAGCTCTCCATCTTTATCGCCAAATGAAATATCGTCATTCTTATAATATCCGGCAATATCTACAGCAAATGCATTAGCAGCTTTTGAATCTGCACCGCTCACACCTACTCCACCAGTAAGATTAGAATTAATCCATCGGGCAGTGATGCCACCAGAGAATCTATTCGATAGTTGGAGAGAATAGCTCACATCAAGAGCAAACTCTGCCGGCCGGAATGGACGTATTACCTGGCCGTTATTATCTGTGAAAGTAATATCGCCCAGCGTAAAATATCTAAGACTCGCGCCGACAGCTGAGGTTTTATTCAATTTCATAAACCACGATAAATAGGCCAAATTCATATCATCAACCAGCTTTCGCAGCCATGGGCTGTAAGAAAGTGAAATCTGCATCTGATCGTCTGAAAACGCCAGTTTTGATGGGTTCCAGTGCTGTGCGTTGGCATCTGAAGACACGGCTACGCCTGCGTCGCCCATAGCTCCCGAGCGGGAATCAGGACTAATCAACAAAAACGGAACTGCCGTTGTAATAGCATTTAGTTCATCTTCATCATTGCGTCCGCTAACGCTTTGAGCAGTTGCCATCATTTGAAGTCCAAATGCGGCAGTTAAAATTAAAAATATCTTTTTCATGCAATTTTTCTTGCGAGGTACAAATATAAGTAAATGATCTTTGTTCATGCGCTTAGTTTAATACAACCAACTTCTCAAATTTTTCAACCTGTTCGCCTGAAGGATTTCTAACGGCTAATTTATAAACATATACTCCGGTAGCCAACCGGTCGCCGTAATCGTCGCGCCCATCCCAAGCAATAGGTTCATTACGAAACCCATCTGTATTAGATACAGTATTTATAGATTTAACAAGTTTTCCGCTGATGGTGTATATCTGAACAAGAACGTTCAAGAACTCACAGCTTTGGTTATGTTCAAAATAAAATTCGGTATGGGTTGTAAAAGGATTGGGATAATTTAGCACTCTGGTAATAGAAAAATCTTCATTATCTGACACCACAAATTCAATTTCAGTCTCGTTTGAATTGTTGTGCACATCCCAAACTTTCAATTTAATATTGTGCTTACCCGGCTCAAGTTTATCAAACTGGTACTGCACTTTTCCACTTTTGAAGGTGTTGAGATCAGATTCGTAATAATCATTCAGCACCATAGCATTGCTTTCATCGCCATCTATTACTGCTGTAATATCATGGCCTATTCCGCTACCTACCGTATTAATTCCATTTTCATCAAATATGGTGGCAACCAGGATAGGTGTATCGTTGGTATAACCTCCGAACACAAAATTCTCGTCATTCAGATATACATTCAATTCGGGCCCCGTACCATCATTTACAGCATTGGGGTCTCTGCTTCCTATTTTCAGGCTGTCCTCATAACCAGTAGCATCGTTTACATCGCTCATTGCGTAAAGGCTAATGCGCGCGGTACTGTCTATCGCAAAAGAAATATCTTTTGGAATAACAAAATCAAATGTAAAGAGTCCATTTTTCACTTCAGCGTTTCCTTTATAAACCACATTTTCTTGTGAAGGATACGTAAACGGGACACTGCCGGATTTATTTGCAAGCGTTTCTTTTATTTCAACACGGTCAAAAACGGTAGCATTCAACCTACCATTAAAATTACCGAGCGTTGATCCGTTTTCAGTAGTAACGTGTCCATTTACGCGCACAACACCTAAAGCTTTTAATGTATCAACAGCATTTCCAAGAGTGTCGGTAATAGACAAGACTGACGCAATATATCTAGGCACAGCCATAGGAATTGCCGGGTCTCCAATAAGGCTAAAGTTGCGCAGATTTGACGAACCAGAACTCAGCGAAGTGGCATTTTTAGCTTCGCGGCACGGATCTCCTACCCTGATTACAACTTCACCTTCGGGTCGATTAAAGAACGCCTCGTAAAACGCATCGTTTAAAACTTTGTTTGGGCCTGAATATACGAGCCTGGTGGTAGTTAAAAGCGTTATCGCTCCACCATTCCCATTCAGAAGGGCAAGCTCACCAGCCGAGGTAAATAGAGGGTCGTCGTAACGCGTAAACTCGCAAGTAGCTGTAATAAAAACAGGGAGTTTAGCACCATTTCCCCAATTGAGTATCATAGGAATATCGAGAATTCTTTCGGCTGCCAAACCGAGCTCGCCCCCGTGTCCTACATAATTCATTATAAATGCTCCATTTTCCACAGTTCTCTCAATTGCTTTATTTGCAGCGGGATACCGCGCACCACCAGGAGTAGCCACCTCGGGAAAAGCATCTATAAAAATGCGTTCAATATTGTAGTCGCGCGAGTAACTTTCAATAATATTAGAGTAGCTCATTGCGCCACTCATGTGTGTATTGTTGTCTTCATCATCGGCTACCAACACAATAGAATTACGCCACGCGCCAAAATTGGTAGTATTGTCGCCACATACGGTGCAATCGTCATAAAAAGTTTGAGGCTTTATTTCCACATACTTTCTGATTTTGTTTACAACAGAATTCGCTTCCTGCTTATTTTTCGCCACAATTCTACCCACGGCCATATCCATCAGATCTCGTGAATCTTCGCCGTCATCGTCAGAGAGCAGTGTAAAATAATCGTCGCTTACATAAGAATTAGTTGGCGAAAGTGAATTTGCCGATTGAAATGTAGGTATCAGGTTGGTATTACCGGGTGTAAAATTTTTGTTGTCGTAAGAGCCATCGCCAAAAAGGAGTAAGTACCGTGTCATTAGAGCTTCATTGCCATTAGCGCGGTCGTATAACATTTTCATAAACCACTTTATTGCAGTTACATCGCGCATGCCGGATGAAAATTCATTGTAAATCTCTTCCAACCTCACCACCTGAACATTCAGCGGATCGAGCTCATAATTACGGTGCAAATCTGCCAAATCTTCGGCATTATCCATAAGCAGCGAAGGAGCCACAATAATCATATCTATTCGCTCGCTACCACCAAGCGCATGAAGATTTTGATTTTGAACAGATCCAAAAAGTGTAGGAGTCTTAAAGCCTGAATTAAATCCTATAAATTCTCTTAGAATTTCAGTAGATAAAGTAAACACCGCCTGATCGCCGATTCTGTTAAAACTCACGCTGCGTGCATTCGTTGGGTCGGTAACGTCCCATATCTGAGTTTGTAGAGATACATTAGCGACAGTAAAACGGGAGGTAGTGCCCACTCCTACAGATTTTGCATCACGAAAAGCCATTTGATTTCCGGTCATTCGAAGTTTTCTGCGCGTATTAATGTTAAGCCAGTCAAGCCAGCCGGTAGCAGATGGCGCATTTTTTTGATAATTGATATTAATATTTAAAGCCGGACTGGCATTAGTAAGTCGTACTTCCAGATTTCTGACTACTCCAAAATTACTCGTGCCCGATCCCGACACCGCACTGGCCGTCACCACATTTTCAACACCATTCACTCCCAGCGTAAAAATACAGGTTCCAGGTACAGTAGTGCGCGAAAGCACACTGGCTCGAACTACAGTTTCTGCTGTAGGATCAAGATTTGGAAAAGTATATATCTCACCACTATAATTATATGTAGTCTGAACGTCAAATTTCTCACCATACCAATCTCGGCCACTTCTCAGCATGTTCTCACGATCTACCTCATGAAAGGTGTAATCATTAAAAGTGATGGATTCATAATTAGGCGGATTTCCTGAAGATGCCAGACTTGTGACTCTTGCCGGCATATCGCCTGTATTTATACCAATAAAATAATAAGACGTATCAACATAGTTGTGTTTATGATGATCAAAAAGCTCGGTAGCATTATTATAAGTCCATTTATCCGGCCCCTTGGCATAAAAAAGAATATAATCCGTATCGTCAAATGATTCATCGCCTTCTCCTTCTACCACAATTTTGTTAAGCACTAAGTCATCTGGTCTATCCACACTATTTTCAAAAGGCAACTGGCCGTAGCCATTTCCATAAATATTGAGCGATTGCGGATTTAAAACGTCCACATCTATTCCCAAGGTTTGCAGATCAGATTTGGTGATTTTATACATCCCATCTTCAGCAACTCCTATTTTGTACCATTCGCCTTGAGCGAGAACACTATTATTTACAAAACTTGCCGATTTTGCTCTGGTAGAAATCCTATTTTGCTTCATATTTAATTTAAAGCTAGAAATAAGCTTTACCGAATTAGACCCGAATTTAAGAGCTGCAGGGAATTTATACAGCAAATAATTAATCCCTCTTTCTTCTTTCACACTCCACTCAAACCCCTCATTTACAGAGCTCGGAATACCAGGCGACAATACTTTACCCCGCGCCGCTTTTTCAATAAAGTCTATAGGTGTAATAGAGACATCAGTAGCCACCATTCCCTTGCCAAGCTCGAACTTGCCAAGGTAGTAAGGTGCATAGGCATTTTCTTCTATTTGCTCACAAATAGTGCATTCAGGAACCGTTATTTCACTTCCGTTTAATGTATAGGAAGAAAATTCTTCACTCCATTTTATGGTTGTGTTTTCGCGTTGCTGAGCCTGCATTACAGCGGGTAACAACGTATATAACAGCACTATGGTTGATATTCGCATCTTAATAATGATTAACTTGGTAGAGCCATAAATACAATCTTCTAAAAGATTTCTCCCAAAGAATGTTGAAACATCCTTTATAAATAAGTATTTTTAACCTCAAACAATGCAAAAACGAGTGAAGCAAAATTATATTGTACGCTTAGAATTAATGCTCGGGGTTAGAGTTTAAAAAATTTCGTATAATTGGTGCTTCAAAAAAACTGCATTTTTACCAAACTATATGTTGAGGAAAACCATTGTATTAACAATTATACTTAGTACGATATGTTGTTTTAGCTTCGTGCAAAACGTATCTGCCCAAGATCCTTCATTTACGCAATACTACGCTAATCCGCTCTATTTGAACCCTGCTCTTGCGGGTACAAATAAGTGTCCGCGTATGGTGTTAAATTTTAGAAATCAATGGCCTGCCCTTGACGGAAATTTTGTGACCACTGCGGCGTCATATGATCAATATGTTGACGCAATTAACGGCGGTTTGGGCTTTTATGTGATGAATGACAATGCCGGAAGAGGCACTTTAAATTCGTTTAATATTAATGGAATCTATTCCTATCAACTTACATTATCCAAATCTTTTTCGATGGTTGTGGGCTTCCAAGGCACCTATTTCCAAAGGTCATTAGACTGGAGTAAACTAACCTTTGGTGATCAGATTGATCCGCGACGTGGTTTTATTTACGAAACCCAAGACACTCCCCGAGGAGGAACAGTAGATAATGTTGACTTTTCTACAGGGGCAGTTGTATTTAGTGAAAACTTTTATGCGGGTATTGCCGTACACCACTTATTTGAACCAAATGAGTCGTTAATTGTGGCAGAATCTCCATTAGAAAGAAAATACACATTCCACGCAGGAGCTACCATTCCTGTAAATAAAGATGTGCGCGGAGAAACGGAAACAACCATTTCTCCAAACTTTCTGTACCAGCGTCAATTTGACTTTGTACAGTACAACATTGGAGTTTATGTGAAGCGCGGACCTCTTATTGGTGGTGTGTGGTATCGCTTTGAAGATTCAATTATTGCACTTATGGGTGTTGAGACAGACAGATTTAAGGTAGGCTATAGCTATGACCTTACTACAAGCCCCCTGAGCACCAAGACGGCCGGGTCGCATGAAATTTCATTTGCATTAAATTTCAATTGCCGACCACAAAAGAAAAAGTTTAGGGCAATAAATTGCCCACAGTTTTAGTTTTAGTCTGAAGAAACCTGCATTAGATATAATAAGCATGAAAACCAACACAAGCACATTAATCAGTTCCCTGGCTCTTGCCTTCGCTGCGCTTACTTTAAGTTCGTGCAATTATGAAAGTAGCAACGCCACCGGGTGGAATTACAATGATTCAAAAAATGGTGGCTTCGAAAAAGCTCCTGACTATGGCCAGGAAACCGGCCCTGGTTTGGTTCTTATTGAAGGTGGTTCATTTACAATGGGTGCCACAGAAGAAATGCTCACAGATAAGTGGAGCAATATTCCCAGAAGGGCGACTGTATCATCTTTTTATATGGATGAAACTGAGGTAACAAATATATACTGGCGCGAATATCTGTACTGGTTACAACGCGTTTATAGTGCCGACTATCCCGAAATTTATGACAAAGCTCTACCAGACACGCTTGTATGGCGTTCAAAGCTAGCGTATAATGAACCTTATGTAGATTATTATCTGCGCCACCCCTCTTATAACAACTACCCGGTAGTTGGGGTTAACTGGTTACAAGCCAATGACTTTTGCGCATGGAGAAGCGATCGTGTAAACGAGGCTATTCTTATTCGTGAAGGGTTGTTTGAACATTTTCCGCAACAAATTAATGAAGATCATTTTAGTACAGACGCATATTATTCCGGTCAATATGAAAGTGGCAAGCGTGTAGATGGATTGCCTGATCTTGATCCAGATAAAGAGTTTAGAAATGTCCGCATGGAAGATGGTATTCTTCTACCACGCTACCGACTACCAACAGAAGCAGAATGGGAATATGCAGCTTACGGTCTGATTGGAAACTCATATCAGGAACTTATTACAGAAAGAAAAGTATATCCATGGAATGGACACTACGTACGTGAAGGCAATAACAATAGCCGCTATTACGGCGAGTTTGTAGCCAATTTTGTGCGCGGCCGCGGTGATTACATGGGTGTTGCAGGTTCGCTAAATGATAATGCTGATGTAACTGCACCTGTATTTAGCTACGAGCCAAATGATTATGGCCTTTATAACATGGCAGGCAATGTAAGCGAATGGGTCATGGACGTTTATCGTCCGCTTAGCCATGAAGATGTGGATGAGTTCAGACCATTTCGTGGAAACGTGTATGAAACCAAAGTGCTAAACAGCGAAGGGAATATTGACGACAAGCTTACCATCGTAACCTATGATGTGGCAGGTGTAAACAAATACTTGAAAGACTTTAGCAAGCTAACGGAAGGAAAATTAAATGCGGAAGAAGCGCAATTGATGGAAAACCTGATGGCTGCATCAGATCAGGCTTCAGAAAGATTTAATGACGGTAAGGCAGATGAGGCTTATACTTTAGTGCGCGACGGAATACAGCAAATAAGATCTAGCAATGTGCGAATCGCTCCAGAGCTAATCAGCGGTATGGGTCAATTTGTAGAAGATACTCCCGGAGATCTGCGCATGAGAAAAGTGAGACCTGAAGAAAATATAGATCGTGACAACTATAGACTAGCCGATAACATTAATTACCGCGACGGTGATGCACAATCTACAAAAGATTATTTGAGCCCCGCAGTTAACGACAATAGCATGTACGATTACGGTTCTTCTACACTTATTAGCAATAGATCTCGTGTGTATAAAGGTGGAAGTTGGAGAGATCGCGCCTACTATTTGAGCCCGGGTACACGTCGCTTTATGGATGAGCGCAAAGCCACTGCTACAATTGGATTCAGATGTGCAATGGATCGTGTGGGAAGTCCGAAAGGGCTTAATCAGGGAAAATAACCAACCACTCGTTTAAAACATTTTAAAAAGCCGATGCAAGTTAAGCGTCGGCTTTTTAATTTTGATTAAATTTAAGACTTTCTAAGACTGAAATTTAAATCACACAAAAATCAAAAGTGCACTCCACTCTTTTTCACCGTTAATCTATATCGCTCTATGACCAAAACTCAGGAACTTTATACTATTTATCAGAGTCATCCACGGGTAAACACCGATACCCGAACAGATCTTAAAGATTCCATCTTTTTTTGCTTAAAGGGGCCCAATTTTGATGCGAACACTTTTGCGGACGAAGCCCTTAAGAAAGGAGCTGCTCATGTGGTGAGCGACAGCAGCGTAAATGCGGGAAAAGCGAAAATCACTGTGGTGCCAAACGTATTGGAGACACTACAGGAGCTCGCTAAACATCACCGCAATATGTTTACTTTCCCAGTTATAGGATTGACGGGAAGCAATGGAAAAACAACCAATAAGGAATTGATTTCTGCCGTTTTAAGTGAGCGTTTCAAAACGTATTTTACCGAAGGTAATCTCAACAATCATATTGGAGTACCGCTCACTTTGCTACGCATTCCGCTAGATGCCGAAATGGCAGTCATAGAAATGGGTGCTAATCATCAGGGCGAAATTCGAGATTTGAGTGCGATATGCCAGCCCGATTTCGGAATGATTACCAATATCGGAAAGGCGCACCTCGAAGGATTTGGTGGAGTAGAGGGTGTGATAAAAGGCAAAAAAGAACTTTTTGACTACTTAGAGCAGAATGGAGGAAAAGTTTTTGTAAACGGAGATGATAAATTGCTTTCAGGTCTTTCAGCAAATCTAAATCGTGTTGTTTTTGGTAAAGATGGTGCAGAATATTTTGTTGAAGGCTCTATTATTGAGTCATCCCCGTTTCTTTCTTTCAGGTTTTCTCACCAAGGTGAAGCGAGTAAAGAGATAAAAACCAGTCTTGTAGGCGCGTATAATTTTTACAACCTTCTTGCCGCATCATGCATAGGAACATATTTTGATGTTGACATGCCCAAAATTGAGCAGGCTCTCAAAAAATACATTCCGACAAATAACAGGTCGCAATTACTCAAAACCGAAACCAACGAAGTAATTCTAGATTCCTACAATGCCAATCCGAGTAGTATGGAAGCCGCCGTTGATAGTCTGAATGATCAAAAATCGACTTCAAAATACGCGCTCCTAGGAGAAATGCGCGAGCTGGGTGTTACAACCACTGAGGAGCATCAAATTTTAATCGACAAACTCCATAGGCTTGGAATAAATGCCATTTTGGTGGGAAATGGTTATAAACTATGCGACAAAAAAGATTTTCGCTGGTTCGAAAATTCCATTGATCTGATTGATTATCTTAAAGACAATTCCATTAAAAACAGCCTTATCCTGCTTAAAGGTAGCCGGGCAGTAGCTATGGAAAAGGTGGTAGATTTTCTTTAGCTTTAAGCAGTAAGCTTCTAGCTGCAAGACCATAGGCAGAATCTTTTCTTCAATGCCTGAACTAAATGATTGGCGTGAAGAAACGTACTGCTGCGCATTTCCCGAAACCAAAACTAACTTTTAATCATCTAACCTACGCCATTATGCAAAAAAGAGAATCCTATTAAACTATTTCTCATTTTCAAATATCCAAGTGAGAAAAAAATTCTTTTAAAGGTGAAAATCGATTATTGTAGCACTAGTGACTTAAAGCAAGAAGCTTGAGGCTTACAATTAAAATTACTCACCCAAAATAGCTCTAGAAATAACAATTTTCTGCACTTCGCTCGTACCTTCATAAATCTGAGTAATCTTAGCGTCGCGCATCATTCGCTCTACGTGGTATTCTTTCACAAAACCATATCCTCCGTGTACCTGAACAGCCTCTATTGTAGTATCCATGGCCACTTTAGATGCAAACAGCTTAGCTTTTGACGAAGCGAGATCAAAATTCTCATTGTTGTCTTTTTGCTGCGCTGCTTTAAGACAAAGCAATCGAGCCGCTTCAATATTGGTAGCCATATCGGCAAGTTTAAAAGCGATTGCCTGGTGCTGGTGTATTGGTTTTCCAAAAGCCTTACGCTCCTTGCTGTAAGCCAAAGCCAATTCGTAAGCTCCGCTGGCGATACCCAATGCCTGCGCCGCAATACCAATCCGCCCGCCACTAAGTGTTTTCATGGCAAATTTAAATCCAAATCCATCTTCGCCTATTCTGTTTTCCTTTGGAACTTTTACATCCTGAAACATCAGTGTGTGGGTGTCGCTTCCACGAATTCCCAGCTTATCTTCTTTGGCACCCACAACAAACCCTTCCATTCCGCGCTCCAGTATAAGACAGTTAATTCCTTTGTGCCCTTTTTCGGCATGAGTTTGAGCAATAACCAAATAAATGGAGGCAGTTCTACCGTTTGTAATCCAGTTTTTTGTACCATTTACCAAATAGTGGTCACCTTTATCGATAGCAGATGTTCTCTGCGAAGTAGCATCAGATCCTGCTTCGGGTTCGCTTAGGCAAAAAGCACCTATTTTCTCGCCGGAAGCGAGTGGTTTTAAGTATTTTTGTTTTTGTTCTTCTGTACCGTATTTTTCAATACCCCAACATACGAGGCTATTGTTAACTGAAACACAAACCGAAGTAGAAGCATCAATTTTAGAAAGCTCTTCCATGGCAAGAACGTATGATACTGTGTCCATACCGCTTCCACCGTATTTGGGATCAACCATCATTCCCATAAATCCAAGCTCTCCAAGTTGCTTTACTTCATCTTTTGGAAACCTTTGTTCTGTATCCCTTTCAATTACGCCCGGTTTTAACACATTTTGTGCAAAATCTCTCGCCGCATCTCTTACCGCTTTTTGTTCTTCCGTTAGTTCGAAATTCATATTCTTGTGGTTTGTTTTCAGATGGCGCAAATTTATAGTTTTCAATTCATATAATCATGACAGAACCACCAAAGAGTAAAATAAGGAATTATTCCACCGGCATTGGCATTATGTCCGGTACTTCTTTAGATGGGATAGATTTAGCTTTATGCAAATTTTCAAATAGTTATACCTTTGATCTCTTGAATTTTAAGACTGTTTCATACTCGCACAAGTGGAAAAAGAAATTGGAATCTGCTCATCACTTAAGTGGAATAGAATTGCGATTGTTAGAAATAGAGTATTCGAGATATACGGCTTCTTTCGTTTTAGAACTATTGAAAGAGACAGGTCAAAACGTCGATTTTATAGCTTGTCATGGGCACACAATATTTCATCAGCCCGAAAACAATCTTACTTACCAAATGATAGATGGGAGTATTTTGGCTGCCCTTTCGGGAATAACGACCGTTTGTGACTTTCGATCTGGCGATGTGGCTCTCGGCGGGCAGGGAGCGCCACTCGTACCAATCGGCGACGCATTATTGTTTGGAGAATATGAAGCCTGCTTAAATTTAGGTGGTTTTGCAAATATGAGTTACGAAGAAGCAGGAAAAAGAATTGCTTATGATATTTCGCCAGCCAATTTATTGCTCAACGAGCTGGCAAGTCGCGAAGGTTTAGATTATGATAAGAATGGGGACTTGGCTCGTTCGGGAAAGATTATTATGCCGCTACTGGAAAAACTCAACTCCTTAGAATTTTATGGAGCGCAACCTCCCAAATCGCTTGGCCGCGAATGGCTTGAAGAAAAAATATTACCATTCATAAAAATGGGCACCACCCGTGATTTACTCGCTACAGCTGTGGCTCATATTTCTGATCAAATTTCCCATTCTTTAAACCAATCTGCTGCAAGCGGAAAAGTACTCGTAACGGGTGGAGGCGCGCACAACACCTATTTAATGGAATGCATTTCTCAAAAATCAAATCTGAAAATAGAAATTCCATCCGCTAAGATTATTGATGCTAAAGAAGCCATTGTGTTTGCCCTTTTAGGAAAATTGCGCTTAGAAAACAAAACAAACATCTTGTCGTCAGTTACGGGAGCAAGCCACGACAGTTGCGGAGGGGCGGTGCACCATTGATGCTAATTTTGTTAACGAACAAACTAAGATATCAACTAAAATTACCCCAACCATTTCTCTTTTGATATATTTGCAAAATTTTGAAACCATTTTTTAAATATGCGCGAGCTTTTACAGAAGTTTGAAAACAAGAAACCCGAGATCGTCTTTGAATGGAATGATGCCGAAACAGAAGCCCGTGGTTGGGTAGTAATCAATTCTTTGAGAGGCGGAGCCGCCGGTGGCGGAACAAGAATGCGACCGGGACTTGACAAGCGCGAAGTGGAATCGCTCGCCAAGACTATGGAAGTTAAATTTTCCGTTTCGGGACCTCCAATCGGTGGTGCTAAAAGTGGAATAGATTTCGATCCTCAAGATCCGCGAAAGCGAGGAGTTCTTGAGCGCTGGTTTAAAGTCGTAACTCCACTGCTTAAAAATTATTACGGAACCGGAGGCGATTTAAATATTGACGAAATACACGAGGTAATTCCAATTACTGAAGATTACGGCGTATGGCACCCGCAAGAAGGTGTTGTAACAGGTCATTTCCACGCCCGTGAAAACGAAAAAATTCAGCAGATTGGCCAATTGAGAATGGGTGTTTCTAAAGTAGTTGAAGACCCTAAATTCACTCCAGACCCAGCAAAAAAATACGTTATTGCCGATATGATTACCGGTTACGGAGTGGCCATGAGCGTAATGCATTATTACGACCTTCGTGGAGATTCTTACCGCGGCAAAAGAGCTATTATACAAGGCTGGGGAAATGTAGGAGCAGCGGCGGCTTATTATTTAGCGCAGGCAGGAGTAAAAGTTGTAGGAATTGTAGATACAGCCGGCGGAATAATCAATACAGAAGGCCTTACAGCCAAAGAAGTAACACAGTTATTCATTGAGAAAGTCGGAAATAAGCTAAGTGCTGGTAACCTTATGAGCTTTGACGAGGTAAATAATAAAGTCTGGGATACACCAGCAGAAATTTTTCTGCCCTGTGCAGCATCCCGACTGGTAACCCAAAATCAGGTAGATAGAATGGTTAAAGCCGGTCTTGAAGTAATAGCTTGTGGAGCGAACGTACCGTTTGCCGATGCTGAAATTTTCTTTGGACCAATTATGGCCGATGCTGACAAAAAAATAAGCATAATTCCTGATTTTGTTTCTAACTGTGGTATGGCCCGCGTATTTGCCTACTGCATGGAAAAAAACGTAGAATTAAGCGATGAAGCAATTTTTGCGGATACCTCTAATACGATTAAGCGCGCTCTTGAAGAGATTTATAAACGCAATAAGACCAATATTAACCTTGCAGAGACCGGATTTGAAATCGCCCTCGAGCAACTCATCTAAAACATGGAAGCAGCAATAATTATTGTTTTTGTTCTAGGCTATCTTGCTATAGCCCTGGAGCACCCCCTACGTATTGATAAAGCAGCATCGGCACTAATACTCGGAGTATTGTGTTGGACGATATTTGTTCTTGGAATAGATGTTATTCCGGAATTTCTCCAGCATGAGCTTTCGTTTTTCTTAGATCAAAATGCTCATCTTGCCGAAAGCGAAATAATGCCCATGTTTCTGGAGTCGCGCCTGCTGCATCACTTAAGCGAAATTGCGAGCATTCTCTTTTTCCTTATGGGGGCTATGACAATTGTAGAAACCATTGATGCACACGAAGGTTTCCGCATAATTACCGAAAAAATCAGAACGACCAATAAGGTAAAGCTGCTGTGGATAGTGAGTATTCTTACTTTCTTTTTAAGTGCTGTATTAGATAACCTTACCACAACAATCGTTATGGTTTCGCTGCTGCGAAAATTAATTTCCGATAAGGAAACACGGTGGTTTTACGTGGGGTTTGTAATCATTGCGGCTAATGCCGGAGGAGCCTGGTCGCCAATTGGTGATGTAACTACAACCATGCTTTGGATTAAAAAGCAAATACCCGATGTACCCAGTATTGTTCAGCACGTATTTTTGCCAAGTGTTGCTACAATTGTCGTTCCGCTTGCGTACCTGAGCTATAAAATGAAAGGCAACCTTGTTAGACCTGAAGCGAGAGAAAAGGGCAATGGAGATATATCGATCTCAAAGAAGGATCGGAACGTAGTTTTCTTTATGGGAATCGCCGGATTATTGTTTGTTCCTGTTTTTAAAACTGTGACTCACCTACCCCCATTTATGGGAATGATGTTTAGCCTTGGTGTGCTGTGGGTTGCCACCGAAATATTGCATGGCCGAAAACTTTTGACTCAAAAAAGACACCTTTCTATTCTCTCAACCCTGCGTCGTATTGATATGCCTTCGGTGCTTTTCTTTCTCGGTATTCTGCTGGGGGTAGCAGCGCTGCAAGAAGTAGGTACGCTCCGCAATTTGGCTGCTTTCCTCGATGAGTCCATCGGAAATATATACGTTATAAATATTGCAATAGGCCTTCTTTCAGCTATTGTAGATAACGTTCCGCTGGTAGCTGCCGCCCAGGGTATGTACGAAATTGCTGCCACCGGGCCATTTGCTGCAGATGGAATATTCTGGCTATTTTTGGCCTATTGTGCCGGTACCGGTGGAAGTGTTTTGATTATTGGATCTGCCGCCGGAGTAGCGGCTATGGGTCTGGAGCGCATCGATTTTATATGGTATTTGAAAAAGATGTCGTTGCTGGCTTTGATAGGCTATGGCGCCGGTGCAGCTTTATTCATACTCATCCATGTATAATTTCTTTGCCACTCCTTCGTTTTATTAAAAAACCTGCTTTATCATTGTGATATGAAAATACCCTTGTTTATGCAAATAAATCCCGGTGCGGCTGTAGCCGATACATTGGGAACCGGCGCACCTACCGAAGAAACCATTTCTATCTGGAACCTAATTGTTGAAGGTGGTTGGTATATTATGATTCCATTGGGAATTCTTTCCATACTCGCCATATACATTTTTGCCGAGAGATGGATGGCAATTGCCAAAGCTGCCAAAGAAGATAAAGACTTTATGAACCGTATAAAAGACTACGTAAGCGACGGAAAACTCGATGCTGCACGAAGCCTTTGCCATACTTCATCTACTCCCATTTCGCGGATGATCGATAAGGGTATCACCCGTATCGGAAAACCGATGGCAGATGTAAGTGCATCTATAGAAAATGTGGGAAAACTTGAGGTTTATAAACTCGAAAAAGGGCTCCCTATGCTTGCCACTGTTGCCGGGGCAGCACCAATGATTGGATTTTTAGGAACCGTTATTGGTATGATTTCTACTTTCCATGCCATGAAAATATCAGGTGCCGGTGTTGAAATTTCAGCGCTTTCGGGCGGTATTATGCAAGCTATGGTTACCACTGTAGCCGGTTTGATAATTGGTATTATTGCTTACATAGCATACAACACACTTGTGGTTCGTGTAGATAAAGTGGTGAATACTTTAGAATCTCGTTCTATAGAATTTATTGACCTGCTCGAAGAGCCGGGAAAATAAGTTCACGAGAAAAATAACACAACTAAAAGCTACTAAATAATGAACTTAAGATCACGAAATAAGGTTGACCCAAGTTTCTCCATGTCGTCTATGACCGATCTGGTGTTTTTGCTTTTAATATTCTTCATTATTGTTTCTACACTTGTTAGCCCTTATGCCCTTCCGGTAGATTTGCCTGTGAGCGACAATCAAACAAAAGAAAAACAAAACGTAGCCTTGCGTATTGATAAGGACCTTGTTTTCTCGGTCAATAATAAAATTATCAATCCATCGATACTGGAAACCGAACTCGAAAATAGTTTGAGCTCCGTAACCGATCCAAGCATTGTATTTCACGTAGATCAGGCAGTGCCCACCGGAGAAACTGTGAAAGTGCTTGACATTGCAAAACGGCACAAATGGAAGATTGTATTGGCTACTAAGCCGAAATAAGTATATTTGAATACGTGGTTTTCCTTTTGAGGAAATGTGCACACGCGGGATTTCACGAATTTAATCTAATTTAAAAATGGTAGATCAAACCGAAAAAAACAGAAAGCGCAAAGCGATAATTGTTACGGTAGTATTTCACGCGATAGCCATTTTGCTGTTTTTATTTTTTGGACTCACGCAGCCCAACCCCCTTCCTGAAGAACAGGGAGCCTCAATAGAATTTGGGTGGGATGAATCTGCCAGTGGCAATTTCGTTGCCGATGTTCAAACGCCAGACCCGGCTCCACAAGAGGATCAGCAACAAACCCCGGAGCCCGAATCTGTTGAAGAAACTCCAGTAGATGAAGTTGTAACTGACGAATCCAGCGAAATTGCTGTACCAAAAGTAGAAGAAAAACCAAAGCCTAAACCCAAACCAAAGGATCCGAAACCCACACCAAAACCAGTGGAAGAACCTAAGCCTACAATAGATGATAAGTTGAAAGGCGCACTTGAATCGCTTAAAAACCCATCGGGCGGCGGCGGAAGCCAGGGCGACAAAACAGGAGAAGGCGATCAGGGCGATCCTAAAGGAACTACAGGTAGCGGCGCACTTGGTGGGGGTAGTGGCAGCTGGCAGCTGGATGGCCGAAGTATGTTGCCAGGCTATGGAACCAAAATAAAAACAACTACAGAAGAGGGAATTGTGGTTCTCAATATTTGGGTTGACAGAAATGGAAAGGTTACAAAAGTACAACCCAATTTGCGTGAATCGAATACGACATCCCAATACCTCATTAATCTGGCAACCAACGATGTGCTCAATAATTTTAAATATAACGGAGACCCAAAAGCTTCCATTGAGCAACGCGGAAAAGTACGTTACGATTTCCGACTGAAATAATGAATTATCAGGAAACGGTTGACTACCTCTTTAGCCAGCTTCCCATGTTTCAACGTGTTGGTGCAGCCGCCTATAAAGCC
This sequence comes from Cryomorpha ignava, assembly GCF_010686655.1. GTDB lineage: Bacteria > Bacteroidota > Bacteroidia > Flavobacteriales_D > Cryomorphaceae > Cryomorpha > Cryomorpha ignava. The sequence continues at coordinate 147,783 of NZ_JAAGVY010000005.1, forward strand.
GATTTAAGCAATACCATCGCCCTTTGTGAATTGATGGGCAATCCGCAAAACGAATTTCGGTCTATACATATCGCCGGCACAAATGGTAAAGGATCTGTAAGCTCTACTCTCGCATCTATTTATGCGACCTGTGGCTATAAAACCGGACTTTTTACTTCGCCTCATCTCAAAGATTACCGCGAGCGAATGCGGATAAACGGCGAAATGATTCCAGAAAAATTTGTGGTAGACTTTGTTGAAAAATACCGCCACGCTGCCGCGGAACTAAAACCATCTTTTTTTGAATTCACCTGTGCCATGGCTTTTGCCTGGTTTGCAGAAGAGCTAATAGACATGGCTATACTCGAAGTGGGTATGGGCGGAAGACTCGACTCAACTAATGTAGTAACACCAGATATTGCTGTAATAACCTCTATTGGTTACGACCATCAGCAATTTTTGGGTGAAACCCTTGAAGCTATTGCCGCAGAAAAAGGTGGGATAATTAAGCCGGAAGTTCCTGTAGTGATCGGTCATAATATCTTGAGTGTTCAGGAAGTGTTTGGTAAAATCGCCAATCTGCGAAAAGCTCCAATCTATTTTTCGCGTTCTTCTTCGGCAGAATTTGCTACTGACCTTCAAGGCTCTTACCAACTCGAAAATATGCGTACCGTCTCGCGTGTAATTGATGTCGCAAAAAAGCTGGGACATAACATTACGCAGGATTGTGTTGAAAAGGGTGCCCTAAACGTAAAGAAAAACACCAGCTTACGCGGAAGATGGGAAACTATTGGCGAGAACCCCCGAATTATTACTGACGTTGGTCACAATGAAGGCGGAGTGCGAATGGTTGTTGAGATGTTGAGCAAACAAAGCTTTGTACGTCTTCACATAGTCTGGGGAATGGTTGGCGACAAAGATGCAAAAACGATACTCGCTCTATTACCCACCAGCGCGACTTATTATTGGTGCAAACCAGATGTGCCTCGCGGAAAAGATTTACGCGAACTAAGCCAGGAGGCTTTGAAGTTTTCGCTTGAGGGCAAGGAATATCCATCGGTGCAAGCCGCATTGGCTGAAGCCAAAAAGAAGGCCTTAATGAACGATTTAATATTTGTAGGAGGAAGCGTATTTGTAGTTGCCGAGGTGATTTAATTATCCTCTGCTTAACTAGCTTCATCTGATTTAAATACGATTTCAACCTTAAGTAATTTGCGTTCTAATGCTTATTTCGCGCCAATATGTCATGATTCTATCTTATGGTATCATTTCTGAAAGGTATTGTGAAATATTAATGTGCTTTTCGATCTGAAATAAATACCTTTATCCTCTTTAAATCGAAGCAAGAAAACACTGTTATATGCTGGGTTCAATTACCAATACATTAAAGAAAATATTTGGCGACAAGTCAGATAAAGACATAAAAGTAAGTATGCCGCTGGTGAATAAATCGAATGAGATTTTCGCCACGCTCAAAGACATAAGCAACGATGAGTTACGCGCCAGAACGACATCTCTTAAAGCAAAAATAAAAGAAGCTACCAAGGCGGGCGAAGAAGAGATTGATGCGCTAAACAAGCAGGTAGCAGACAATCCGCAGATGGAAATCCCCGATAAGGAAGCCATTTTTAAGCAAGTCGATGACCTTACTAAGAAAATTGATGAGACAATAGAATCGGTACTTTTAGAGATACTTCCCGAAGCATTTGCCGTTGTAAAAGAAACCGCGAGTCGCTTTAAGAACAACGAAACCCTCACGGTTACAGCATCTGACTTTGACCGCGATCTTGCAGCCACACGCAGCAGCATTGAGATAGAAGGCGATAAAGCCATATGGCATAATAAATGGCTTGCAGCCGGAACCGAAATTACTTGGGATATGGTGCACTACGATGTACAGCTCATTGGTGGTATTGCCTTGCACGAAGGAAAAGTGGCCGAGATGCAAACGGGTGAGGGTAAAACTCTTGTGGCAACACTACCCGTGTATCTTAATGCTATCGCAGGAAAAGGAGTTCACCTGGTAACGGTGAATGATTACCTCGCACGTCGTGACTCTGAATGGATGGGTCCGCTGTACGAATTTCACGGACTTTCTGTTGACTGTATTGATAAGCACCAGCCAAATAGCGACGAACGCAGAAAAGCATATAAAAGCGACATTACTTTTGGTACCAACAACGAATTTGGTTTTGATTACCTCCGCGATAATATGGCCACGACTCCAGAGAGGCTCGTTCAGCGCAAGCACCATTACGCCATTGTCGATGAGGTTGACTCGGTATTGATTGATGATGCCCGAACACCTTTAATTATTTCGGGACCAACGCCACGCGGAGATCAGCAGCTGTTTGACGACTTAAAAGGTCAGGTAGCCAAACTTTATTCAGCACAGCGCCAACTCGTTACGCAATTGATTACCGAGGCAAAGAAAAAACTTGGAAATTTTGAAGAAGAAAAGCCATCAAAAGACGACTTGAACGATGGTAGCCTCGCATTGTTTCGCGCTTTCCGCGGATTGCCGAAAAACAAAGCACTCATCAAATTTCAAAGCGAGTCTGGTATAAAACAGCAAATGCTTAAAACGGAAGCTTTTTACCTGCAAGATCAGGAAAAGCAGATGCACAAGGCAGATGACGTGCTTTACTTTACAATCGACGAGAAAAATAATTCTATTGAGCTTACCGAAAAGGGTATTGAGCTTATGTCTCAAAACGTGGAAGACACTGATTTTTTTGTGCTTCCAGATATGTCGCTTGAGATTGACGATATTGATAAAAGCAGCTTAGGCGAAGACGAAAAAACAAAACAAAAAGATGAGCTATTGCGCAACTACAGCGTTAAAGCAGAGCGCATTCACACTATAAACCAATTACTTAAAGCGTATTGTCTTTTCGAAAAAGATATTGATTACGTAGTGATTGACAATAAAGTAAAAATCGTTGATGAGCAGACCGGCCGTATTATGGAAGGTCGTCGATACAGCGATGGATTGCACCAGGCTATTGAAAGTAAAGAGAGTGTAAAAGTTGAAGCTGCTACGCAAACGTATGCTACTGTTACCCTTCAGAACTACTTTAGAATGTACCACAAACTGGCGGGTATGACCGGTACTGCAGAAACTGAAGCATCTGAACTTTGGGACATCTACGAGTTGGAAGTAATGATGATTCCCACCAATAAACCTATTGTTCGCGACGATCGTGAAGACAAAGTTTATAAAACGAAGCGAGAAAAGTACAATGCTTCAATAGACGAGATTGTAGAACTTTCGAATGCCGGCAGACCGGTACTCGTGGGTACCACTTCGGTAGAAGTCTCTGAATTGCTAAGCCGCATGCTCGATTTGCGTCACATTAAGCACAACGTACTTAACGCGAAACTTCACGCCAGAGAGGCCGATGTAGTTGCGCAAGCCGGGAAATCTGGCGCGGTAACCATAGCCACCAACATGGCCGGTCGTGGTACTGACATTAAGCTGGGCGAAGGTGTGAAAGCAGCGGGTGGTTTAGCCATTGTAGGTACAGAGAAACACGATTCACGGCGTGTTGACAGACAGCTTCGTGGACGTGCAGGACGACAGGGAGACCCGGGTTCTTCGCAATTTTACATTTCGCTTGAAGATAATTTGATGCGTATTTTCGGTTCAGACCGAATTTCGAAAATGATGGACAGGCTGGGACTTAAAGAAGGTGAAGTAATTCAGCACTCCATGATTACCAAGTCTATTGAGCGCGCACAGCGTAAGGTTGAAGAAAACAACTTTGGTATTCGTAAGCGACTATTAGAATACGATGATGTAATGAACTCGCAGCGTGAGGTAATTTACAAACGTAGAAAACACGCACTTTACGGCGACAGGTTGCAGCTCGATATTGAGAATATGTTTCGCGATGTAGCCGAGAATATTGTTGCAGCAAATCACGCATCGCGTGATTTCGACAACTTTAAGCTTGAAATTATCCAATATCTTGGTATTAGTTCACCAATCTCGGCGGAAGATTTTGAGAATAAGAAACCCGTTGAAATAAAACAAATTGTATATCGTGCCGCCCGAAAGCGATTTGATGACCGGGTAGAGTCTATTGCCGAAACGGCAGTTCCGATTATTAAAAATGTACACGAAACGCAAACCCAGTTTGAGAATATTGCCGTTCCATTTTCTGATGGTAAAAAAGCAATGCAGGTAGTTGTAAACATCGAAAAGTGTTTGGCATCTGAAGGTGTTGAGCTCGCTCGTGGTTTAGAAAAGAGCGTAACTCTTGCCATTATTGACAATGAGTGGAAAGAGCACTTACGTGAAATGGACGATTTGCGACAGTCTGTTCAGAACGCACGCTTTGAGCAGAAAGATCCGCTTTTGATTTACAAATTTGAGTCGTTTGAGCTTTTCAAAAAAATGATGGATCGCGTGAGCTTTGAAGTTGTTTCATTTTTAGCTAAAGCTGCCCTTCCGGGAAGAACAGATCAGGTGCAAACCACATCTCGTACTTCCATTGGAAATGATGATTCCAGCAATTTACAAACAAGCAGACCCGGCTCTGAACCCGAACAAATTTCACGTGGTGGTGGTGGCGCCCAGAGACCTGCTCCACAAAAAGTTGAGCCGGTTAGAGTTGAGAAAAAAATAGGACGTAACGATGCGTGTCCATGCGGTAGTGGCAAGAAATATAAGCAATGTCACGGTAAAGCTGTGAACCAGTCGGCTTAACTCAAATTAGTAATTGGAGAGTTTAGTTTCCATCAGTCTTAGCGACTTTTTGACCAGAGGGAGACCGTATGGAGCGGTTAAAGAGACTCAACGAAATATGCATATAAAAAAGTCCCGACAAATATTTGCCGGGACTTTTTTTCTCTCACTCAATAGTTTTTCTATTTCTTTTCTTCAAGCTTCTTTGCTTCCTCAATAGCCTTCATCACTTCCAGCGATTGATATACCTTTTCAGGTTTTTCTGTTCCGTAGCTATCGAAGCGTTTCCAAACACCAACTTTAACACCTTCCTTGTATTCGCCAACAGATTCTATTTGACCGGATTGATAGAAATAAGTGAACAATCCCTGCTCAACCTGCATGTCTTCATCGGCGTACCATCCATCCATTTTTAGTTCTCCCGAAAGAAAGTAGGCTTTGACATGAAATCCTTCGCTCGACTTTTCGTCGACCGTGCAGTAGTACGAGGCCAGACTCTTTTTCTTAGTTACCCTCAAATAGGCATCCAGATATATTTCATTGCCATCTGTTTCGTTGGCTTCTGCATAATTTCCGGCAGTTGCCGAAAAGGTACCCAGAAGTAACATTCCTATCGTAATTTTCTTAAATATTCGCATGATTTCTCCCTTTTATCTGTTTCACATCACTTTCGGCCTCTTCCAAACCGTTTCACTTTTTAATAATCCGCGGGCTTTATCATAGTCACACAAAGCCCTGCGCTACTGATGGAGCAAGCCTGAACAGCTTTCCGTAATTTGAGACCGTAAGGGGGATCGTTCTAAATTTTCGGATTTTCGAATTGTTTCTAAAAACTCCAATCAGAGATAAATACGGAAATGGAACCTAAGAGTTTCAAGAATTTTATTTAAGTAAGCCAACCTTCTCTGTCAAGCGAGCGGTATTGTATGGCTTCCGCCAAATGGGCTGTGGCAATATTTTCAACACCTTCCAGATCGGCTATTGTGCGAGCTACTTTTAAGATTCGGGCGTAAGAACGGGCAGAAAAGCCCAATCTGTCAACTGCGTTCTTGAGCAAAGCTTCGCCGGCGGTATCAATCTCACAGTGTTTTTTCATGAGTTTTGGTGTAAGCATGGCGTTGCAATGCACTCCTTCTATCCCTTTATAACGCTCGGTTTGTATATCGCGTGATGCAATTACCCTTGCTCGGATAGGTGCAGAGCTTTCACCATTTTCACGGTTCCGTAATTCTTCAAATGGAACAGGATTTACTTCTATGTGTAAATCAATCCTATCCATAAGCGGCCCGGAGATTTTAGCGAGATAGCGCTTTACAGCAAATTCGCTGTCGGCAGACTCACCCGGTTTGAAAAAATCGCCGCTGGGTGAAGGGTTCATAGATGCGATGAGCATAAACGACGAAGGGTAATCAACCGACATTTTAGCTCTTGAAATCGTTACAACCCTGTCTTCTAATGGCTGGCGAAGCACTTCCAAAACAGAGCGCTTAAACTCCGGAAGTTCATCCAGAAAAAGAATCCCATTATGCGCAAGCGATATCTCGCCCGGCTTGGGGTTGCTGCCGCCACCGACTAAAGCAACATCAGAAACAGTGTGGTGGGGATTGCGAAAAGGTCTTTGGGTAACCAGCGAAACATTGGTAGGCAGCAGACCACTTACGGAGTGAATTTTTGTTGTTTCGAGTGCTTCTTCCAGCGTAAGCGGTGGCAAAATTGTTGGAATGCGCTTGGCAAGCATAGTTTTTCCTACTCCGGGTGGGCCGATAAGAATAATATTATGTCCGCCGGCAGCAGCAATTTCAAGAGCCCGCTTCACATTCTCCTGCCCTTTTACGTCCGAAAAATCGAATAGATACTGATCAGCTTTCGTTTCAAATGCTTCGGCTAAATCAACCACTTTTGGAGCGACAGACTCGGGATTTGTGAGTACTGTTATGGCTTCATTAATATTGTTGACACCGTATACATTCAATCCTTCTACTATGGCGGCTTCTTTTGAATTTGCCTCTGGCAGAATAAATCCGGTAAAACCTTCATCGCGCGCCTGAATAGCCATGGGCAAAACCCCTTTTATAGGCTGCACACCACCATCGAGCGAAAGCTCACCCATAATGAGGTATTTCTCAATGTCTTTGGCATCAATTTGATTGCTGGCAGATAAAATACCCAAGGCAAGTGGGAGATCATACGCCGATCCTTCCTTTCGAATATCGGCTGGAGCCATGTTAATTGTAATCTTCTTTCCGGGAATGCGATAGCCATTGTTACTCAGAGCGGCCTCAATACGTTGCTGGCTTTCCTTTACGGCACTATCAGGCAGTCCAACCAATAAAAAATTGACTCCCGTATCGATGTTAACTTCTACCGTAATGGTAATAGCATCGACTCCGTAAACAGCGCTTCCATAAGTTTTTACTAGCATGATGTATTAAATATGCCGTTCAATGTAATCAATAAAGCTGTGAATTACCTTAATGTGTATTTCCTGAATGCGATCTGCATATCCATCATGTGCCACACGAACTTCTGCGGTAGCCATTCCAGCAAGCTTCCCTCCATCTTTTCCGGTAAGGCAAACCACCTTCATTCCTTTTGCCAGAGCAGTCTCAACCGCGCGAATGACATTTTTCGAATTTCCGCTGGTGCTGATTCCCAAAAGAACATCGCCTTTATTGCCCATACCTTCAACAAATCGCGAAAAGATATATTCGTAGCCGTAGTCATTGCCCACACATGAGATATGCGAAGGGTCAGAAATTGAAATTGCCGGCATAGACGGACGGTCGTTTCGGTATCTTCCAGTTAGCTCTTCGGCAAAATGCATGGCATCGCACATGCTACCGCCGTTTCCGCAAGAAATGATTTTCCCACCGTTTTTGATGGCCGTAACCATAAGTTGTGCAGCGGCTTCCACGCTATCGAGATTTTGATCGTTGCTAATGAAATTGTTAAGTACTTCCTGCGCTTCGGTAAAGTGCGCCTTCAGTTTTTGATCCATGTTTATTGGCTTTTAGCCAAATGTAGGAAATCGAGAAATAAAAAAAGCGGATTTTTGGAAATAATGGTGAAGATGGCCGGGATTACTATGAGTGATTCCATTTTTGATCTTGAAACTGCCTCTGTAGTGTCATTTGAATAATTCATCAAGTAATGTGGCAAACGATATTCTTTTCTTTTAATTTTTGTGTAATCGTTTCTATGGCCCCATTTTGCAATTCCTTTGAACAACTGTTGTACATGTCAAATTCAATCATAAGCGCCCCATACCCTTCATTTTTAGCAACTACTTTTTCAAAGGTTTGATCCCAGTAAGTTTCCCATTTCTGAAGTCAATATCAGCCAATACTTCTTCACTTCTTTCGTCATCATAGAGGCGCAGGCTCAAGTCTTGGTACTTTAAATCAAATCCTTCTACATAATTGTCGCTATCAATCTCCTTTATAAATTCAATCTTTTCAACTTCCAATAAATAAATAAGGAAGCAATTCTTTAACCCTCAAGTCTGTTACTATTTTAAGATGGATTGCCATGTGCTGTGTTTGCCAAAATTATTCATAAATCGTTTTCAACTTACCGCTTGTCTATGGGTTCTTTTTAAAATTTAGAGGCAAGTTCTTTTTCTATCGATTCTATTGTTGGTAAATTAGATTTTAAATCCTTTGGGATTGCTTTACTCAATTCATATTCGGCAATTCCAATTGGTTGAGTCATTCCTCTTAAAGCATATTCAGCAATTATTTCAGATTTTGACTGACATAATAAAAGGCCGATAGTTGGGTTATCTGATTCGTTTTTCAAGGTATCATCAACAGCAGATAAATAAAGATTCATTTTCCCTGCAAATTCCGCTTTGAACTCTATTGCCTTAAGTTCTATTACGACGTGGCATTTGAGTTTGATATGGTAAAAAAGTAAATCAATATAAAAATCTTGTTTATCAATTTTAACAGGAACTTGCTGTCCAACGAATGAAAACCCGGCTCCAAGTTCGAGTAAAAAAGAAGTAATATGTTTTACAAGTTGTCCTTCTATGTCTTTCTCAAGGATTTTTTCTTGTAAATCAAGAAAGTCGAGTTTATATGGGTCTTTGAGCGTTTCTGTAGCGAGTCCAGAGTGATGTTCGGGTAATGTATTATTGAAGTTGGTAATAGCTTTGCCCTGACGATGGTAAAAGTCAGATGAAATTTGGTTCATTAACATAGCACGTGACCAGTTATTTTCAATCGTTTTATTGCAGTAGAATAAAGCTTCTTCTACAGTGTTTGATTTGGTGATAATCGCTAAATTATGGCCCCATGGAATTTGTCCAACAAGCTGTTGGATTTTTGTAATCTCACTATTTGAAGCAGAATAAAACTCAAACCATTGCTTCATTGAAAATAGATTTGACCTTGAAAAACCTTTTTGATTTGGAAATTCTTTTTTTAAGTCTTTCGATAATTGTTCAACAACTGATGAACCCCAATTTGATTTAAGAATTTTTGATGATATAGATTTTCCTAAATCCCAATAAAGTGACAAAAGTTCTCTATTTACAGAAACTGCAGCTTTTAATTGAGATGACTGAATTTTTGACTTTAACTCTTTAATCCAGCTTATATATTCAGGATTGTTGGTACTCTGTAATTCCATAAATCAAAAATACTTAAATCAATAGTTAAATACTGAATAATCTCCTAAGTCATATAAACTTCCTCTACCCGATTTTATCTTGTCGAACGTTCAACCCCAACTATGCTTTCTTAACAAATTCAGATTTTAATGCCATAGAACCAAATCCTTCAATTTTGCAATCAATATTGTGGTCACCGTCTGTCAAACGAATATTTTTCACCTTGGTTCCTGCTCTAATCGGTTTTGGAGCTCCTTTCACCGGCAATGTTTTTATAATAATTACCGAGTCTCCATCATTTAGTTCATTTCCGTTTGAATCAAGAACCTTTAAGCTGTCGTCTTCCATTTTTTCATCGGGATTCCATTCATTGCCACATTCCGGACAGGCATACAATTCACTCCCTAACGAATATCCGTAGGGTGATTTACATTTTGGGCAAGGTTTCATTTCTTCTGACATTTTTAATTTTCTTTTAAGTATCACAATGCATCAATGTATAATAAACCAAGCGATAGCTAAAATGACAATAAATATTTTGTTCTCATCAGTATTAATATTTTATATACTTTACCGCAATTATTTGTTTATTGTCAATTGTCATTCCTGAAAACAAGTCATTTTCATTATACTGCAATCTTGTGATGGTTTCTACTTCTTCACCATCTGGCAAACTTAGTTTTTTAATAATCTTAGTTATTTGCAGTTTGTCATCAAACTCAATTATTTGTTCAAAATTCTCCTTTTCAAAGATTTCAAATTCCTTTTTTAATAGAATAAAATCTTTTTGGTAATCCCAACTATAAATATCTTCTTTCCCTCTAACATTTCTTCTTAAATAAATCAATCTTTCTTTGTCATCATATTCTTTAAACTCTATTTGCATAGTATCCAATGAACTAATTGAAGTCATTATACTTTCGGAGCTTACTAATTTTCCCAATTCATTATAATCAAATACTGTTATTTCACTATTCGACAAGACTTTACCTACTTTCTTTTGAATCTTACCATTTTCGTAACTGAAATCGACATAACTCAAAGTATCACCAGTTAGTTTATTAATACGGACTACTTTTGAAAGTAAATCCATTTCGTATTTATAAAAGACCTCTCTCCAGCCCCTTAAATGATTGGACACAGATTAAAGTTTGAAAAAAACTTTAATTTAGAACCAATGAAAAACAAAAAACGAAAAAGCACACAGGAAAAGATCACCATCATTAAAGAAGGTAAGGA
>NZ_JAAGVY010000006.1 GCF_010686655.1 Cryomorpha ignava
ACCATTCCGCTCTCTTGCCAGGCTTGAACCAGAGCAAACATTTTTTCTTGTAACTTCATCAAAATTATTTTCGACAAAGATCAGGCGGGGGTGGGAATTAGGCAATATGGGATGGTCGGGTGGATACCCCGAGGAGCGTCATGTAACAAATTTTATTTAAATCGATTGCAGCCTCGAGAGCAACAAGATCCACGCATCGCTCTACAGGGTATCGACACTGCGGCATTCGCTTTTATACCTCGGGGTCGATACCAATGTCATTTAGTTACTCGGCGTCACGCTCCGCAGCCATCTGTGATGCTGCTGCATAACTTGTCAATCTCCAACTGTTGTCATCTCTTTTAGCCAAACAAGGGTTGAATCTGTATTCACACCCAAAGTGTCATTTAGGTAATTGTTCACACCATTATATTTAAACACCTACTCAACAACAAATTTCTTAACAGCAACTTTTTCATCATCAGCAACTCTGATTAAATACATGCCAGAAGGAAAATCAGACACATCAACTTGCATCTGCTCGCCAAAATAAATTTCATTCAAAAGCATTTTACCGGAGAGATCAAAAACCGTCACCTGACCAGAACCACGTGTGGGGAAATAGATATTAAGCAGGTTTGAAGCAGGGTTGGGAAAGATTTCTAAAAGTTTATCTATCCTATCCTTTTCATTAAGCCCCACAGTTCCTTTTTTGAGCTTAACCACGTTGTAACGCGTATACCATCAAACTCACTAAAAAGACCCCCAAGTATAAGGCTACCATCATCTAATTGTGTAACACCAAGAATTGCAGGACGACCCGGACTTCCATTGGGATTATAACCATGTTGATTTTTCAAAACTCTTGAACCTTGAAAGTAATTATACTGGACATAACCATTGTCATTAACCACGGTAATACAGTTTTGCACAGTATCGTTAAAATGCGTAAACGTACCATAAAGCATATAGTGATTGCTTTCAATCTCTCTGCCGGCAAATAAAGCTTCTTGTCGATAGCCAAATGTATCTGGATACATTGCTTTAAGCTGTTCCGGATAAAATGATTCATCAAAACTGGCATCAGGTAATAATCTCGCCATTGAAAGCGAATCTTGAGTTGCAGCAACCACCATTTTATAGCCCGATACCCATATTCTGTCCTGGCTGTCAAGAAGCACTATTTTGGGCTCAATAGCCGCAAAATTTGTGAATTGAAAAGGTGACACGAAGCTGGTGTCAACCGAAAAATCCGCATTTAAACGTGCTATATGATTGGTTAAGTGTCCATTTATACCCTGAAAATTTCCCGATAAATACCACCTATCTTGACTATCTCTATGGATTCTATAAATTGTTACATTTGGATTATTGGGAATGGCTTCAATAATTGGAAAATCAGAGTCGTGATTTCCATCCGAATTTAGCCTCGTTAAGGCTCTGTAAAGTTAGGGCTGGAGAGTGTCTGTAGCAATTGCACCACCAATCAGCACTTTTTGATCTTCCTGGACGTAGAGTGACCATACATTTTGGACGTTATAAGGATTTGGCTCTGACCAGACGCCCTGAAAATAATCTCCCCATTGCTCACCATTATGGGCTAAAAACCAAAACTCTCCTTCGTAAGTTACCTTGGCAATACCATGGGTGTTACTCACAAAAATATATCCTCCTTCATGAGCTGTAAGGTATTGTACGCTTTGTGATTCAGCCTCTAACCATGGAGCTTCACTCCCATCTGAATAAAGATGAGCAAAGCCGCGATCATCTGTGGTATTCCAAACTGGTGAAGGGTGCATTTGACCGTAACAAATCAAGGATCCATCCCCAACATCATATACTCCACCAACTGCCCCACTCCCCCTTACAAAATCTAAAGCGTCAAAGGTAGGATCAACGTAATAAGTAGTGGATTCCTGAGCATTTAATGAACCTGAGTTTGAAAGTGAATATAATACTATAATTATCAAACTCTTAAAATAATATGGTAGTGCGAGATTCATATTAGTGTTGAACTATAAATTTGTCTGTAAAAATTTGCTTCTCGTCCTGAATGATTTCGAGAATATAGATCCCAGGTGTTAGTTCTCGTGTATCTAATACAAATAAAGTATCATTTACATCACCTATCGTTCTTGATTGAAGTTTTCTTCCCTCTAAATCAAATACATTTAAAAATGTGTTCTCCTTGGAAAATAAAAGCGAAATTTCCAATTGAATGAATTCATCTGCTGGGTTTGGTACTGTTTTTACAGAATTCTGCGTATCAAATAAGTCTTCCAAAAACATACAATTGCAATGTAGTTAGTATTTCTTAAGAATAACTTAACTCTGGAATTTTTTTGTCCCTGACCCCACAAAGCGGGATCCGAGACCTGCGGATTAATTCGAAAATGAAATAGTTTGGCCTCGGGGTCGATACCCCGAGGAGCGTCATGTGACGATTTTTACATAAATGGAATTTAGCCTTGGGATCGATACTTCTTGAAGCGACAGAATACAAAAAAAGCTCCGCCAAGGCGGAGCTTCAAATATCGTAATCAGATAAGGCCAGACTTAAGCCTGCGCCGTAGGTCCGCTAAATCCCATTGGAATCCCGCCATCAGGTCCTTTGGTATTAGAAATTTTCCCGTGAACGGCTTCAAACTTTGAGATATTATCAGCCAGAGCATTCATTAATCGCTTGGCATGCTGTGGCGTAAGCAAAATGCGCGATTTTACTTTTGCCTTTGGCATACCCGGCATTACACGTACAAAGTCTATTACAAACTCTGCATTAGAATGCGTTATTACTGCCAGGTTAGAGTATATCCCATCTGCTATATCTTCACTCAATTCGATATTGAGCTGGTTCTGATTTTTATCTTTTTGCTGATCTGCCATAATTTCAAGTATAAAAAAAGGTCTCCCGCTGTGGGAGACCTTTAAAATTTATAATTTAATTTTTCAATTCGAGTTCTTCCTTGGTCTCGGTTTCTTTGGCTTTGATTAAACGGTCGTAGTCTTCTTTTGAACCTACAATTGTTCTTTGATAAGCTTTTAAACCGGTACCTGCAGGAATTAGGTGTCCTACAATTACATTCTCTTTCAATCCGAGAAGATCATCTCGCTTACCGTTTACGGCAGCTTCGTTAAGCACTTTCGTAGTTTCCTGGAAAGATGCCGCAGAAATAAATGATTTCGTTTGAAGAGATGCTCTTGTAATACCTTGTAGAAGTGGTCGTGAAGTTGCTGGAACTGCATCGCGTGCCTCTACCAGTTTCTGATCTTTACGACGCAGCTGCGAATTCTCATCGCGAAGCTTACGTGCAGTAATGATCATACCGGCTTTAACATTTGGTGAATCTCCTGCTTCTACAATTACTTTCTTACCATACAAGTTGTCGTTTTCTTCCATGAAGTCAAGCTTCTCGATACTTTGCTTCTCAAGGAATCTGCTGTCTCCCTGATCTTCAATTTCCACTTTACGCATCATTTGTCTTACAATGATCTCAAAGTGCTTATCGTTAATCTTAACCCCCTGAAGTCTATAAACTTCCTGAACTTCGTTTACAAGATACTCCTGAACTTTGGTAGGCCCCTGAATAGCAAGGATATCGCTTGGTGTTGTTGCACCATCAGATAGTTGCTGTCCGGCTCTTACAAAGTCATTTTCTTGAACAAGGATGTGTTTTGAAAGTGAAACAAGATATTTCTTGGTTTCACCGGTTTTGCTTTCTACGATTATCTCGCGGTTACCGCGTTTGATTTTACCGTAAGAAACAATTCCGTCTATCTCACTTACTACAGATGGGTTTGAAGGGTTACGCGCTTCAAAAAGCTCTGTAACACGTGGAAGACCCCCCGTAATATCCCCTGATTTACCAGCAAGACGCGGTATTTTACCAAGAATAAAACCAGCAGTTACATCCAGTCCTTCCTGCACACTAACGTGCGCACCTACCGGCAAGTTATACGAACGAACAATCTCTTTCGATTTTTTGTCAACGATATTGATTGTAGGGTTCTTTTTCTTATCACGACGCTCAGTAATTACCTTTTCGCGGTATCCTGTTTGCTCATCAACCTCATCGCGGTAAGTAATTCCGTCTTCAAAGTTTTCAAAACGAACAACACCCGTTCCCTCTGTAATAATTACTGCGTTGTATGGATCCCACTTACAAATAAGGTCTCCTTTCTTAACTTTCTGACTTTCTTTTACCAAAAGTTCAGAACCGTAAGGAATATTATTTGTAGCGATTACAACTCCGGTTTTGCTGTCGGTAAGGCGCATTTCACCAGATCTACCAACAACAATTACTTTATTAGAACCATCTTTTGCAACTTGCTCAACAGTACGCAATTCTTCAATTTCAAGAAGTCCGTCTGCTTTTGCTCTAATTTCCGATTCATCGGCAATATTAGAAGCTGTACCCCCAACGTGGAATGTACGTAGCGTAAGCTGTGTACCCGGCTCACCAATACTCTGAGCTGCAATTACACCTACTGCTTCTCCACGCTCTACCATTCTTCCGGTAGCAAGATTTCGGCCGTAGCATAAAGCACAAACTCCCGATTTTTCTTCACACGTAAGTACAGAGCGAATTTCTACTTCGTCAATACCAGCATCTTCAATAGCATGTGCGATTTCTTCTGAAATATTTTCACTCGATCCTACAAGAAGCTCGTCTGATTCGGGATGATAAATATCGTGTACCGAAGTACGTCCCAAAATACGCTCATACAAACCTTCTACAACATCTTCGTTTTTCTTAAGCGGTGTAGCAATCAAACCACGTAGGGTTCCACAATCTACTCCACGAATTACAACATCTTGTGCCACATCAACAAGTCGTCTGGTTAGATAACCTGCATCAGCAGTTTTAAGGGCGGTATCGGCAAGACCTTTACGCGCACCGTGAGTAGAGATGAAGTATTCAAGAATTGAAAGACCTTCCTTAAAGTTTGCAAGAATCGGGTTTTCAATAATATCTTGTCCTCCGGTAGCACCAGATTTCTGCGGTTTGGCCATCAATCCACGCATACCTGAAAGCTGACGAATCTGCTCCTTAGATCCACGTGCACCTGAGTCAAACATCATATAAATAGAGTTGAAACCCTGATCGTCATTCTTAAGTCTGTCCATTAGAATATTGGTCAGCTTAGAATTCGTATGCGTCCAGATATCAATGATTTGATTGTATCGCTCATTGTTAGTAATCAGACCCATGGCATAGTTATCCATTACACCACTTACTTCTTCTTTTGCTTTTTCAACCAATACTTCTTTCTCTGGTGGAATAATAACATCGTTCAGGTTGAACGACAATCCACCTTTGAAGGCCATCAGGTATCCAAGTTCCTTAATATCATCAAGAAACTGTGCAGCACGCGCCATACCTACTTGCTTAATTACGTCGCCAATAATATCGCGCAACGCTTTTTTGGTAAGCATTTGATTGATAAATCCTACTTCTCTTGGTACGAGATTGTTGAACAATACTCTACCAGTGGTAGTTTCTATCATCTCTTTCTCTCCTTCAGTATTTACGTACTTAAAGTTGATATGGGCATGAAGATCAAGTTTGCCTTCATTGTAGGCAATCTCTACTTCTTCAGCACTATAAAAATATTTACCTTCTCCTTTTACAACCCTGTTCTCATCGGTTTTTCTACCTTTTGTAATATAGTACAATCCAAGAACCATGTCTTGAGAGGGTACTGCAATCGGTGCACCGTTAGCAGGATTCAAAATATTGTGTGAGGCAAGCATCAGCATTTGCGCTTCCAGAATGGCAGCATTGCCAAGCGGAAGGTGAACAGCCATCTGGTCACCGTCAAAATCGGCGTTGAAAGCTGTACAAACCAATGGGTGGAGCTGGATAGCTTTACCTTCTATCAGTTTCGGCTGAAAAGCCTGAATACCAAGTCTGTGAAGGGTTGGCGCACGATTTAAAAGAACAGGGTGTCCTCTCAAAACGTTTTCCAAAATATCCCAAACAACAGGCTCTTTGCGGTCAACAATTTTCTTAGCAGATTTTACCGTTTTAACAATACCACGCTCTATCATCTTACGGATGATAAATGGCTTGTAAAGTTCAGCTGCCATATCTTTTGGAATTCCACATTCGTGCAACTTCAAGCTAGGCCCTACAACGATTACCGAACGCGCAGAATAGTCAACACGTTTACCAAGAAGATTTTGACGGAATCGACCTTGTTTTCCTTTCAAACTATCTGAAAGCGATTTCAAAGGTCTGTTAGATTCTGTTTTAACGGCACTGGATTTACGCGAGTTGTCAAAAAGTGAATCAACAGATTCCTGAAGCATACGCTTTTCGTTTCTCAAAATTACTTCCGGTGCTTTTATCTCGATCAATCGCTTTAAGCGGTTGTTTCTGATAATTACCCTTCTGTATAGATCGTTCAAATCTGAAGTTGCAAAACGACCACCATCAAGCGGCACAAGCGGACGAAGCTCTGGTGGAATAACCGGAACTACTTTGATAATCATCCACTCGGGACGGTTTTCAATACGCGTATTCGCTTCGCGGAATGCCTCAACAACCTGAAGACGCTTAAGCGCTTCATTTTTACGCTGCTGCGAAGTCTCAGTATCTGCTTTATGTCGCAGATCATAAGAAAGCTCATCCAGGTTAGTTGTTTTCAGCAAATCGTGAAGTGCATCAGCACCCATTTTTGCAACAAACTTATTTGGGTCGGCCTCGTCGAGGTATTGATTATCTTTTGGAAGTGTTTCAAGAATATCGATGTATTCTTCTTCCGTAAGGAAATCCATACGCTCAAGTTGGTCACCTTCAATATTTACGGCAGGACCGGCATTTATTACAACATAACGCTCGTAATAAATAACTTGATCCAGCTTCTTAGTCGGAAGACCAAGAAGATATCCTATTTTATTAGGAAGCGATTTAAAGTACCAGATATGTGCTACAGGAACTACAAGGCTGATGTGCCCCATACGCTCTCTACGCACTTTCTTTTCAGTAACTTCTACACCACATCTGTCGCATACAATTCCTTTGTAGCGAATGCGCTTGTACTTTCCGCAGTGACATTCAAAATCCTTCACAGGACCGAATATACGCTCGCAGAAAAGGCCATCGCGCTCTGGCTTGTATGTACGGTAATTAATCGTTTCCGGCTTTAATACTTCGCCAAAGCTGCGGTTCAGAATCTCTTCCGGAGACGACAGGCTAATGGTGATACTACTAAAGTTTGAATTTACTTTATTTTCCTTCTTTAAGGCCATCTGTATTGTCCTTTAAATTGAATTATCTCTAAAAACCACTCTTAATCGAGTGTAACATTAAGTCCTAAACCACCTAACTCGTGGAGAAGTACATTGAAAGATTCAGGAATACCCGGTTCCGGCATATTCTCTCCTTTTACAATGGCTTCATACGCTTTAGCACGACCGATTACATCATCAGATTTAACCGTAAGTACCTCGCGAAGTATATTTGCAGCACCGAATGCTTCGAGTGCCCAAACCTCCATCTCTCCAAAACGCTGACCACCGAACTGGGCTTTACCACCAAGCGGTTGCTGTGTAATGAGTGAGTATGGTCCGATAGAACGCGCGTGCATTTTGTCATCTACCATGTGAGCCAGTTTAAGCATGTAGATTACACCTACCGTTGCCGGTTGGTCAAAGAGCTCACCGGTTCCACCATCGCGGAGTTGGGTAACTCCATAAAGCGGAATTCCTGCTTTTACTGCATACTCATCTATCTGTGCCGGTGTAGCACCATCAAAGATTGGTGTGGCAAACTTAAGTCCGAGTTTCTCTCCGGCCCAACCAAGCACAGTTTCGTAAATCTGTCCCAGGTTCATACGCGAAGGTACACCCAGTGGGTTTAACACGATATCTACCGGCGTTCCATCGTCCAGATAAGGCATATCTTCCTGGCGTACAATACGCGCTACGATACCTTTATTACCGTGGCGACCTGCCATCTTATCACCTACTTTCAGCTTGCGCTTCTTAGCGATATATACTTTGGCAAGTTTCAAAATTCCACTTGGAAGTTCATCTCCAATTGTAATCTGGAATTTTTGACGTTTGTGCAGTCCAGCGAAATCGTTAAACTTGATATTGTAGTTGTGAATCAACTTTTTAATCAAGTCGTTGATATGGTCATCTGTTGTCCAGCGGCTTGGATTTACAATACCGTATTCAATAGCTGCCAGTGCTTTCTGTGTAAACTTAACTCCTTTCTTGATCTGCTCTTCCTTGAAGTTGTTAAATACTCCTTGCGAAGTTTTACCGGTTACAAGTTTGGCAAGCTTTTCAATCAATTGGGCTTTAAGCTCTGATTTATCTTTGTCAAAGGCCTTGTCAAGCACGTCAACTTTTGATTTTTCTTCCGTTTTCGATTTAGAAGTTTTTACCGCTTTCGCGAAAAGTTTCTTATCGATTACCACTCCGCGCAGCGAAGGAGAAGCTTTAAGAGATGCATCTTTTACATCGCCGGCTTTATCTCCAAAGATTGCCCTAAGAAGTTTCTCTTCCGGTGAAGGATCTGTTTCTCCTTTTGGTGTAATTTTACCAATAAGGATATCTCCTTCCTTAATATCAGCACCGATGCGAATCATTCCATTCTCATCCAAATCTTTGGTAGCTTCTTCGCTAACGTTTGGAATATCCGGAGTTAATTCTTCCTGACCACGTTTTGTATCACGCACCTCAAGAATGTACTCATCAATGTGAATAGATGTAAATATATCTTCGCGAACAACGTCTTCAGAAATAACGATTGCATCCTCAAAGTTGTATCCTTTCCACGGCATAAATGCCACTTTAAGGTTACGACCTATTGCAAGCTCGCCATTTTCTGTAGCGTATCCTTCACTAAGAACCTGACCTTTAGTCACCTTATCGCCTTTCATTACGATTGGTCTAAGGTTCATGCTGGTCCCTTGGTTTGTTTTTTGGAATTTGATAAGCGAATACTCTTTCGTATCACCCTCAAAACTTACCAATTGCTCTTCTTCGTTTCGCTTGTAAGTAATTATAATCTTCTTAGCATCTACAAAGTCAACAACACCTTCGCCTTCGGCTGTAATAAGCACGCGTGAATCGCGAGCTACCAATGGCTCGAGACCTGTACCTACTATCGGCGCTTGTGGGCGAAGAAGTGGCACTGCCTGACGCATCATGTTAGATCCCATCAGGGCGCGGTTGGCATCATCGTGCTCCAAAAATGGAATAAGCGATGCTGCAATAGAAGCTATCTGGTTTGGGCCAACATCAATAAGGTCGATATCCGTAGGTGCAACCACCGGGAAATCTCCTTCTTTACGTGCCTTAACCTGATCTGCCTCTAATTTTCCTTTTTCAGAAACCTGAGCATTCGCCTGAGCGATCATTTTCTGATCTTCCTCTTCGGCACTTAAGAAAATTGGGTCTTCAGTAAGATTTACCATTCCATCCTTAACCGTGCGGTAAGGTGTCTCGATAAATCCGAGTCTGTTTATTTTCGCGAATACACAAAGCGAAGAGATCAGACCAATATTTGGTCCCTCTGGCGTTTCAATCGTACAAAGACGACCGTAGTGCGTATAGTGAACGTCACGAACCTCGAAACCTGCACGCTCACGCGACAGACCACCAGGCCCTAGTGCCGACATACGACGCTTGTGCGTAACTTCAGCCAATGGATTTGTTTGATCCATAAATTGCGAAAGCTGGTTAGTACCGAAGAATGAATTAATAACCGATGACAAAGTCTTGGCATTAATCAAATCTGTAGGTGTAAACACTTCGTTGTCACGTACATTCATACGCTCACGAATAGTACGAGCCATACGGGCAAGACCCACACCAAACTGGTTGTGTAGTTGCTCACCAACGGTTCTAACACGTCTATTGCTCAAGTGGTCAATATCATCCACATCGGTATTTGAGTTGATCAAGTCAATCAAATACTTAATGATCATAATGATATCTTCACGAGTAAGCGTACGCTCTTCGTAACCTGTATCAAGACCTAGTTTTTTGTTGATTCTAAATCGACCAACTTCACCAAGGTCATATCTTGTTTCAGAAAAGAACAACTTATCAATAACGCCACGAGCCGTTTCCAAATCTGGTGGCTCTGCATTACGAAGCTGACGGTAAATATGCTCTACCGCTTCTTTTTCTGAATTTGATGTATCTTTTTGAAGGGTGTTGTAGATAATAGAGAAGTCGGCGCTGTTGGCATTTTCCTTATGGAGAATTACCGTTTTAGCACCAGATTCTAAAATCTGTTCTACCTGTTCGTCTTCGATAATAACTTCGCGGTCAATGATTACTTCATTTCGCTCTATCGATACTACTTCACCTGTATCTTCATCTACGAAGTCTTCAATCCACGATTTAAGAACCCTTGCAGCGAGTTTTCTACCAAGAAGCTTTTTAGCTCCTGTTTTGGTAACTTTCACCTCGTCGGCAAGGTCAAATATCTCGAGGATATCTTTATCGCTTTCAAAACCAATTGCGCGAAGCAATGTGGTAACAGGAAGCTTTTTCTTACGGTCAATGTACGCGTACATTACCGCATTGATATCGGTTGCAAACTCAATCCACGATCCTTTAAAAGGGATAACGCGTGCTGAGTACAGTTTTGTACCATTGGCGTGTCGGCTTTGGCCGAAGAACACCCCTGGAGATCTGTGCAACTGCGATACAATAACACGCTCTGCGCCGTTGATCACGAATGATCCACGCGGAGTCATATAAGGAATAGTACCTAGATAAACATCCTGAACGATTGTTTCAAAATCTTCGTGTTCAGGGTCGGTACAATATAATTTCAATTTTGCCTTGAGCGGTACGGCATGAGTCAATCCACGCTCCACACATTCCTGTATGCTATAACGTGGTGGGTCTATAAAGTAATCCAGAAACTCGAGCACGAATTGATTTCGTGTATCAGTTATAGGAAAGTTTTCACTAAATACCTTATAAAGACCTTCATGTTCACGGTCTTCCGGATTTGTTTCGAGTTGAAAAAATTCACGAAACGATTTCAGTTGTACTTCTAGGAAGTCGGGGTAATCAATTAGGTGACGACTAGAGGCAAAACTGATGCGCTCATTAGATTTATTCGTAAGTGTAGCCAAGACTAGAGAATTTGGAGATTAAAGAAGAACGCTGGTTTGCGAAAATAAACGCAAAAGGGCTTAGACCACCTACCCGCTTTGGGAGGTGATCTAAACCATAACAATTACTTGTATAGGATGTTGTAATCCTTACTTAATTTCAACTTCAGCACCAGCTTCTTCAAGTTGTGTTTTAAGTGATTCTGCTTCTTCTTTAGAAACACCTTCCTTAATAGGAGCAGGAGCACTATCAACAACAGCTTTGGCTTCTTTGAGGCCAAGACCGGTTAGTTCTTTTACAAGTTTAACAACGCCGAGTTTTGATCCTCCGGCTGCTTTCAGGATTACGTCGAATGAAGTTTGTACTTCAGCATCACCTTCTGCACCTGCACCTGCACCTGGGCCAGCCATAACTGCTGCCGCTGCTGCCGGTTCAATACCGTGCTCTTCTTTAAGGTATGCTGCCAATTCGTTAACTTCTTTTACGGTAAGGCCTACCAGTGTATCGCCTAAAGCTTTAACGTCTGCCATTTTTATTTGATTTTAGTTCTTGATTCTTATTGTTTGTAAATAATAATTTTTTATCGTTCAGATAGTGTTTTTACGAGACCTGCAATGGTGTGACCACCAGATTGAAGCGCACCAACAACATTTTTAATTGGAGATTGCAACAACATGATAATATCGCCAATAAGCTCTTCACGAGATTTAATCTCGGTAAGTGCCGTAAGCTGATCATCGCCTATATAACACATTTCTTCAACGAATGCCGCTTTTAAAATCGGTCTTTCATTTTTCTTTCTAAACTCTTTGATAAGTTTTGCCGGTACATTCCCTGTATCTGAAATCAGAAGGGAAGTAGGACCTGCAAGTACACCGTAAAGCTCACTGAAATCTTTTCCTTCTACACGTTCGAATGCTTTTTTAAGAAGTGTGTTTTTAACAACACTCATCTTAACATCCTTCTTGTAGCATGCTCTGCGCAATGCGGAAGTAGTTTCAGAATTAAGCTGTGATGTATCAGCGAGATAGATTACAGCTGCAGATGATAAGGTTACGGTCAAATCATCGACAAACTGATTCTTTTGTTCTTTCGTCATTTCTTCGTTTTTTTAACCGTTATACCGATACAGATTTAGCTTCAACTTTAACACTAGGTGTCATCGTTCCGCTGATGTAGATACTTTTAATATAAGCACCTTTAGCAGCTGCAGGCTTCAACTTAATCAGGCTTTGAATAACCTCAAAGGCATTCTCTCTGATTTTTTGAGCATCAAACGATGCTTTACCTACAGACGCATGTACGATACCATACTTATCTACTTTAAAATCAATCTTACCGGCTTTTACATCTTGTACAGCCTTTGCAACGTCCATCGTTACAGTTCCGGTTTTTGGATTTGGCATTAATCCTCGGGGACCGAGAATTCTACCAAGTGCACCAACCTTACCCATTACGTTTGGAGTTGTAATAATTACATCTACATCGGTCCAGCCATTCTTAATCTTTTCTACATACTCGTCAAGACCAACAAAGTCGGCACCAGCTTCAACAGCTTCGGCTTCTTTATCAGGATTGCAGAGTACTAGAACGCGAACGTCTTTTCCGGTACCATGTGGCAAAGACACACTGCCTCTAACCATCTGGTTTGCTTTTCGTGGATCCACGCCAAGTCGAACCGCCAGATCTATTGATGAATCAAACTTAGTATTAGAAATTTCTTTCACAATACCAGATGCTTCTTCAAGAGAATAGACCTGTGTAGGATCGTATTTACTTAGCGCTTCTTTTTGTTTTTTTGATACTCGCATAACAAAAGTTTTAACCGTTAGAAGGGAATTTTCCCTTTACATTTATTCCCATGCTGCGTGCTGTTCCGGCAACCATCTTCATAGCCGATTCTACATTAAAACAGTTTAAGTCAGCCATTTTGTCTTCTGCGATCGCTTTTACCTGATCCCAGCTTACTGAGGCTACTTTAATTCTGTTTGGTTCTGCAGAACCAGATTTTAATTTGGCTGCGTCAACAAGCTGCACTGCAGCAGGCGGAGTTTTGATGATAAAATCAAACGACTTATCACCATAAACGGTAATGACAACAGGTAAAACTTTCCCAGCTTGATCTTGTGTGCGGGCGTTAAACTGCTTACAAAATTCCATTATATTCACTCCTTTCGCACCGAGTGCCGGCCCTACGGGAGGAGATGGATTAGCAGCTGCGCCTTTAATCTGGAGCTTTATCAGCCCAGTAACTTCTCTAGCCATTTCAAGTTTTAATTTATTGTTTATGATAATCAGTAGTCCTGGAAGCGCTCCATTTTACATGGAAAGAATACCGGTAAATCCTTAATTTAATTTAACTCTCTTTTTCTACTTGCATATACCCAAGTTCAAGCGGCGTTTTCCTTCCGAAAATTTTAACCATAACCTTGAGTTTTTTCTTCTCTTCATTTATCTCTTCTATCACCCCATTAAAGTTATTGAAGGGTCCATCAATGACTTTAACGCTCTCGCCCACTACAAATGGGATGCTCATTTCTTCTTCACTATCGGCAAGTTCATCAACCTTACCGAGTATGCGTTTCACTTCTGCAGCGCGCAATGGTACAGGGTCTCCCCCTTTTTCGGCACCAAGAAAACCAATTACGTTATTCACGCCTTTGATTACATGCGGTACTTCACCCACCAAATCTGCTTCGATCATTACATAACCCGGAAAGAAATTTCTTTCTTTACTGATTTTCTTACCGTTTCTAATCTGGAAAACCTTTTCAGTAGGTATCAATACCTGATGAACAAAGTCTTCAAGATTATTTCGTTTCACTTCAAGTTCAATCTGGTCTTTCACCTTCTTTTCCTTCCCGCTAATCGCGCGAACGACATACCACTTTTTACTTGTAGTTTCAGTCATCGACATTTGCTTAAAGTCCGCTTATCATTTGGTAAATAAAACCGAGCATTCCCTTCCATTGAAATCCGGGGCCGCTTGCTTCTTGAATACCAAATATATAATCCATTAGAAAAATGATCAACGCAATAATTACTGAAGCCACCAGCACAAGAATGCTGCTGCTCTGTAATTGTTTCCACGACGGCCAGGTAACTTTGTGTACCATCTCGTCATAAGATTCCTGAAAAGTAGTTTTTATGCTAGCCACTTTATTCTTTTTTAGTTGCACGGGTGGTAAGATTCGAACTCACGACACCTGGTTTTGGAGACCAGTGCTCTACCAACTGAGCTACACCCGTATATTGACAAGTAAAGGTGAACACCTTTTTGATGCTCACCTCGACTTGTAATTATTGTTTAAATTACGATATAATTTCAGTTACCTGACCTGCACCAACGGTACGTCCACCTTCGCGAATAGCGAAACGAAGACCTTTATCCATTGCTACCGGTACGATAAGCTCTACCGTAATTGTAACGTTATCGCCTGGCATTACCATCTCACGACCTTCACCTAAAAGAATCTCTCCGGTAACATCAGTTGTACGGAAGTAAAACTGTGGTCGGTATCTGTTGTGAAATGGAGTGTGACGTCCACCTTCTTCTTTTTTCAAAACATAGATTTCAGCTTTGAACTTGGTGTGTGGAGTGATAGATCCTGGTTTTGCGATAACCATACCACGACGGATAACTGATTTATCGATACCACGAAGTAGCAAACCTACGTTATCTCCCGCTTCACCTCTATTAAGGATTTTACGGAACATCTCAACTCCAGTAACAACAGATTTTAATTTCTCAACCTGCATTCCAAGAATTTCAACCTCTTCACCAGAGTTTATGATACCTGTTTCGATACGCCCTGTTGCAACAGTTCCACGACCAGTTATAGAGAATACATCCTCTACTGGCATCAAGAATGGCTTCTCGATATCACGTGGTGGCATTTCAATCCAAGAATCTACTGCATCCATCAAGTCTTTAACCGTTTGAACCCATTTTTCTTCACCATTAAGTGCACCAAGAGCTGAACCCTGAATTACCGGAGAGTTATCTCCATCGTACTCATAGAAAGAAAGAAGCTCACGAATTTCCATTTCAACAAGCTCAAGAAGCTCTTCATCGTCAACCATGTCAACTTTGTTCATGAAAACTACGATACGTGGAATACCTACCTGGCGACCAAGAAGGATGTGCTCACGTGTTTGCGGCATAGGACCATCGGTAGCTGCTACTACAAGAATAGCACCATCCATCTGCGCAGCACCTGTAACCATGTTTTTTACATAGTCGGCGTGACCTGGACAGTCAACGTGTGCGTAGTGGCGATTTACCGTTGTATATTCAACGTGAGAAGTATTAATTGTTATACCACGCTCTTTTTCTTCAGGAGCGTTATCAATTGAGTCAAAGCTTTTCATTTCTGAAAGCCCCATACCCGCTAGTACTGTAGTAATCGCTGCAGTTAACGTGGTTTTACCATGGTCAACGTGACCGATAGTACCGATGTTAAGGTGTGGTTTGGAGCGATCGAATTGTTCTTTAGCCATTGCTAAGTAATTTTAGTGATTATTTATTGTTATTTCAAGTGCATTAAAAATCTCAAAAGTGAGCCAATGATGGGAATTGAACCCATGACCTCATCCTTACCAAGGATGCGCTCTACCCCTGAGCTACATCGGCTTTTATAAAAAAAATGAGCGGGAGACGAGGTTCGAACTCGCGACATTTAGCTTGGAAGGCTAATGCTCTACCAGCTGAGCTACTCCCGCTTAATTTTTTCCGATTGTATTGCAATTCAAGTGGGGAGAGCAGGATTCGAACCTGCGAAGGTGAAACCAGCAGATTTACAGTCTGCCCTCGTTGGCCGCTTGAGTATCTCCCCCAAAATGAATTCCAGAGAGCCGATGGAGGGACTCGAACCCCCGACCTGCTGATTACAAATCAGCTGCTCTAGCCAGCTGAGCTACATCGGCACAATATGAATAAAAAATAGTATGTTTAGAACGTGTTGAGCTATACGGCTCATTCTTCCCTTAAAAAGGTTTGCAAATGTACGAAACTTTTCTTCTGCTCAAAACACTTTTGAAAAAATTTATTTCAATCCTTAAAAATCTCGTGAAAATAAGGTGTTCTGAGCGCGCGAAGGTGTAAAATATATTTGGTTTGTGCTAGATGGCATGATAGAATTTAGCCTTTTTTAGACATGGCGCCGTATCAGTAGAGGGTGTTTTGTTTGGGTTCAAATTTCAATTTCTGTTTTAAACTAGAATGATGATTTAAGCTGGTGCAAAATTTTGAACTCTCATAGAACTCTACATATATTGAAGGAGAGTCATTTGTAGTAGAACTAGCTCGAGAATAAACGCAATTCATTAATCTTTGACTATCTTTGATAGTATCATATGATACTATTATGGAAAAGCCGCCTTATAAGATTACTTCTGAAATTTTAAATCTAGTTGCCTCAATAGCAATGAAGCTGGGCGAAGTAAATGCATTGCATATTCACAAACCAAGAACAGAAATCCGAAAAAAGAATCGTATAAGAACGATTCAATCTTCTCTTGAAATTGAAGGAAATTCGTTAAGCGAGGCTCAGATTACTGCTTTGATGGACAATAAGAGAGTGATGGCACCTGAAAAAGATTTGCTTGAAGTAAAAAACGCCATCGAAGTTTACAATAAAATTGGAGATTTTGATCCCTATAGCCTGAATGATTTAAAAGAAGCCCATCGCATTCTGATGGAACATTTAGTAACAGATGCCGGAAAATTGAGAACACGAAATGTGGGTATTGTCCAAGGTTCAGAGTTAAAGCATCTCGCACCAAGTGGCAGCATAGTAATTGGTTTGATGAAAAATCTGATGAGCTACATTCGGAGGGATTCTGATTTGATTTTGATTAAAAGTTGTGTGTTTCACTATGAATTCGAATACATTCATCCGTTTACTGATGGAAATGGAAGAATGGGCAGGTTATGGCAAACGTGTTTGCTGATGCAAAAATTTCCGATATTTGAATTCCTGCCCGTCGAACTATTGATTAAGAAAAATCAAGAAGCATATTACAATGCTTTGGGTAAGTCGGACAAAATGGGAGAGTCTACTCCGTTCATTACATTCATGCTTACAATCATTCTTCAATCTCTGGAAAACCAACTCAGCTCAAACAATATTACGCATAGCCCAACTGATAGAATACGGCTTTACAAAATAAAAATTGGTTCTGACGCTTTTACCAGAAAAGATTACCTGAATAATTTTAAAACAATAAGCCCGGCAACCGCAAGTAGGGATTTGAGCCTGGCAGTTGAAAATAATATTTTGAAAAAAAAGGGTGAAAAGCGTTTAACAGTTTATCGTTTTACCTGATCTGGCTGTTATCAGCTCTCCGCAGGTGTTACCGCTCCGCAAGAACACATGACAATAGAGCAACACTTTGATCAGTGAATACAGTGCGTAGGATTAAATGCGGCCGACTGTAGTGAAAGTAAATGTCGTAAAGCCCGGATCTGTCTTTAGAGATTGGTTTTATTCAATGAATATAAGCCAGATAAATAACTTCATTTAATACTTCATAAAATATGGTTGTCTGTTTGCTTAAAACAGCCTTTCGCATACCTAGCTTATAATTTGAAGATGGTATTAAAAATGGATTTTGAACTATTAATTCCAACTGATGTGTCAAATTTGATTTAATGGTTTCTACCTCTTTTTCAGACCACTTTCTCCCAATATCTTCTATGATGTTTTCAAGGTTTCTAATTGATTCGTTAGACCATCTCAGTTTATAGTCTATATTTCTTCTTCACATCCTCAAATGCCACAGTCTTTCCTTGTCTTATATCTTCCAGGCCTCTTTCAATTCCCGACTTTTGCGCTAGACTTAAATCATCTCACCAATCATTACCTGATTGTTTTGAATCCTTTACAACTTTCAAAAACTCAACTGTCTCTTCATCTTTCAAATTTGTAAGCCATTCTATTAATTCCAACTTTAACGCCTCGTGTCCCATTTTTTCTTTCAAATTTACTGAGAATGTTGAAACTTGAAATGCACAACATTTTACAATTAATCTCCCACAACAAAAAAACGCCACTTTTCAGTGGCGCTAAATTTTTTTCTAAAATGTAATTTGATCGGTCATAGAGCAAAGTCGAGATGGTTTTTAGTTGAAGTAAAAGTAAGAAATTTACCTTAACATTCTAACTAAGAACAAATAAGGTGATAAAAAAACGGTGAGCTCCGAGGCTTCAGTATTCGTCCACCTTATAAAACTTACCTCTCAATAATAAGCTTCTGGCTAAAAAGGGTTTTTTCTTTCTCTACCACTACCATATAAAACCCACTGTTCAATTCTCCCACGCAGAGGGATTGAATATTGAACACCTGAGTGTTTTGTAGCACAACTTTTCCAGTGATGTCGTAAATAGTCAGAGCTTTAATAGAACCATCCCAACGAATGGCATCATACGCGGGGTTGGGATAGATCAAGCTGCCTTTATCTTGCTGAATGTCTTCAGTGCCTAGAGTAAAGCATGGGCTACTCCCAATGCCATAGGCCAGTTCATCCGAGCCATAAGTAAGCTCTCCATTTACAAGGTAACATTGGAAATATGGAGACTGAAGAGGGAGAGCCGCACCAGCGGGATTTCCAATTAGGTCATGTGAGCCGCCAACGGGACCCACACCTTCGAGAATTGGCCCAAAAGCGTACTCCGAATCTTCCAATCCATCATTTATGGGAGAAGTATAAATCACGCGTCTATTGGTAAGCGGTGAGTTTGGTACCTCTTCCCAAAAAGCTACCGAATCAACAACCACTTTAAAGAGCGGAATTTCATCAGGTTTCATTCCGTCATCACTGTAGCCGTAAAAGACATCTTTCTGAATCGTCCAAATATCACCAACTTCAGCACCGATGTCATATAGAAAATGCCATTCATCGGCTTCAGTCGAGAAGCGCCATACGGTGTCATTTTCGAAGGTCAAATATGCAGCACTCACGAGAGGTTCTTCAATGATTTCATCCAAATAAATCCGAGTGAGAACGCTGGCCTCCTTTTCATCAACAATTTCGCTTCCATTTACCTCATAATAGGTGTATCCGCACCCGTACTCCTGAAAACAGTAAACATTGTAATACCATTCCTGCCCCTCTTGAAACCATTCTACTTCATCCTGAGAGTAGCAGGTAAGGGCAATAGCAATAAACAAAAGAGTAAAATAGTTTTTCATCTTTTCTGAATGATTAGTTTTATAGTTACTTTCTGATCTTCTAAGCTGAATACCAAAGTGTAAATCCCTTCGGGCAATAAGGGCAGCGACAAATCTTTAGTTCCAGACTCCAATTCCATATCAAGTATTTTTTGACCATGAGAATTGTACATCGTAATTGCGGTGATGTCCTTATTCCACCTGATGTGATCTGCAGTGGGGTTCGGCCAAACAACAATTCCCAGGTCATCTTTGGCTTGATTGATTGTTGACACAAAACCATCTTGTTCCAAACGCACCAAACAGCTGTACGGCTCTCCGCCAAAAGAAGAAAATGCCCCACCTATCAATAGTTTATCATCGGGCATCCGCGTGATTTGGTTCACTCTTATGAAAGGTAACCCACTTCCATGAGTCCAACCATCCCATTCCGCCTCGTCTGCACCGAAGTTTTCAAAGGCTTCTGGAATCAGATCCCCGGTTGGGGTTATTTTAAAGATGCGTTTTACAGGTACGCCGTTGTATTCCATGATGCTTCCTCCCATGATAAAACTCCCGTCGGTATCTTCAAAAGCTAGTCCTGGCACCAAACGGAAAACTTCATCCGATTCGCTGTCGAAAAAAGTATAGGCATCTGGGATATTGAATTCTTCATCAATTAATCCTTCAGGCGTTAGCTTCAGTAAGGTTCGGTCTTCTAATTCTGCTGTTGAAATATTACAACCCGCACCACAACCCATCCAAAGGTTGCCGCCAGAATCAACATTAATTATAGAGACCCATCCATCGCTTTCTACAAATGGACTTACGTAAGTGGTATCTACCGTGAAATCAGCATTGAGCCGTGCTAAGTAATTGGTTTGATGAGTATTAATTCCAGAAAACTCTCCTGCGAGCCAGTAGTTGCCTTCATCCGTAGCTTTAATGCCTAAAGCGACTCCTGACCATGGTTGACAAATTATATCAGGAAAATCTTCAACAGGATCTCCGATGGAATCGATTCGAACTAGATGTCGATAGCCCAGTATTCCTGGATTTATGCTATCTGTGGTGAACCTTCCAGCAACCAAAAAAGATGTATCAGGAAGAATTAGAATATCTCGATGTATCGTCAAGTTCCCTGGAAAAGAATAAACACTCTTACTGTATTCAAAGAAAAAGATTTCGTCATCAAGAACTGAACCAGCATCAGGGTGTGGGGGCAGCACTCGATACCCTAATCCGCTACTTTGAGAAAGAATCCCGTCGCGATATAAATACGGGGTTCCTCCGAAAAGGTCAAAAACATTATACAACAAGTTCCCATTGAGGTCAACAATAGATTGATCTTCGGCTTCGCTAATGCCACTACTACGGCCAAAATTTATATATAGATCATTATAGGATTCTCTATATTTAAATCCGTACATGGTTCCCTTCGTGTAATAATCTCCCGTGTCGAAGGTGGGGTCAATTACATAGTTATTAGTCTGAGCCGATGTAGGATCGGCACAGATTAATGCTAGAATGGCCATATAGATACAACATTTCATCCTATCTGACGATGGTAAACTTACCTGTCTCCACCAATTCATCATTTTGTAAGATGGTGAAAATATACAAACCGTCACTCCAATTCCGCGTATCGAAAAGTTCTTGACCCTTGTACTTCATTCCCAAGATACGACTTTCAACCTCTCGACCCAAAGGATCAAAAACAGCTAATCTCGTATTCTCACGAGCTAGGAGAAGTTGGAACTCAACTGTCACAAAGTCGGTTGCAGGATTAGGGTAGGCTGTAGCGGTGTTTAATTGATCTGCCAATTCTTCTTTGGTAGTCTTGTGTTTTGACACTCTATTATTTTTGGGAGTGCCCTCGGGTACAACGCATATATTGTAGTGAAAACACAAAGCGTTTTGTGCTTTACTTTGTGCAAGGCCTGCATCATTATTGTCCCCAATTGTGATCAGGGAAGCAATTTCTGAGCTATTCAATTGAGCAATATTTCGCCCTTGAGTTTCGGCAGTTCCTATCAGACTGTAAAGTGATTTTAGAGTTGATAACTCATCCGTCTGAGCTTGATCAAGTTTAAAATATACAATCATGGAATCCAATAAAGCAGTTGCCAAAGAAAATTGACTTCTATCAGAATAAGCTGCTGCCCTAGCTATATTGCTTTCCAAAGTATTGATTCGGCTCAGGTAATAAATAACACTATCTGGTTCGTCCACTTGGTCGTCCAGAAAGTATTTGCTGTTCACCAAGCGTTTGTAGTTGCGTTGACGTTCAAAGTTTAAATCAGCTAAGGTTCGCTCCATTATTGTACGCAAAGTAGTTTGATCGCGAGCGGCATAAAGCATATCAACCATGTATTGAGGTAATGGAATGCCCAATTGAGTGGAGACCACTCTAATAACATTACCGCTTCCCAAGGCATCTGGATTGGCCAACAATACCTCAAGCAGCATTGCGTGCGGCATGATTTCGCGAAGTGCGGCGGCAATCAAGACTTGTTCAGAATTGTAGGGAGCACGAGCCATAAGGCTATTTCTCAGATCCCATGCTTGAGAAGGCCAAGTCAAATCTATTTGAGTGATCATAGCTGGCGTGTTTCCGTCATCGATTATTTCTTGATACGCAAACATAAGACCATTGAACTCGTCTTGGCTTTCGCGAAATATATAGGGTGTCGGCAATACTTCTTTCCCTGTGGTATAATTGGAAGGGCAACCCTGTGCATTCGAGACCAAAATCGGCGCTACAAAAGTCCCAGGAGTAATCTCACTCGTGGAAGGGGGATTGCTATCGTAAAAGTACTTGAAAGCAAAGTAGGAATCTACGGTGAAATGTGTGTATGTGCTTGGATCTGCATCAGGCGATGTGAACGTATTATTGGCGGGTCGGTCAGGCTGGTCACTGCCATGATCTTGACGAGTTCCTGCATTTAAATATTCAAAACTTTGTTGATCTATTGGGTCGTTTCTTGAAATTCGAAAATCGACATCGTTCCCGCTGTTTAGATTGCAAAGAAATTGCAATCCCCCTAATCCTGCGGGTACTCCCCCTGTGTAATTAGAATTACGATTTACCCGATCCGATTCGGCTCCCGTTTGTAGATCGGAGAATTGGTTTTTGTAAATAGCATTCTCAGCTCCCAATGAGTTATAAACCAATACCCCATTGCCATCATAAGTAGCACCCGAAGGCTTCTCAATATCGTTCTCTTCGACTCCGTAATGTGTCGTTTCGATAACGTGTATTGCCAGATGATTCTTTGTATCCTCCGCTACACCAGCAAATTCTGGAAATGGGTGATTCCCTACTAAGAAATCGTTTTGATAGATCTCGCTAAAACTGGCACCATTAATCTCTACGCCTATCATGTTCTCTTCAAATGTACTTTTACGCACAATGATCGGTCGTCCGCTAGTAGTTTCCAACGCTTCTACCGCTTTGTACCATCCTCTAAAAATACTAGGCACTTCGTTGTTACAAACCCCTATTTGTTGCGGAATATCCAGACATCTCTCGGTAATAGAGTAATTTGCATCATGGCTGTAAACTCCGATGGAGCGATGCTCTGTTTCAGAAACAGTACTGGTATTGATGAATTGACAGCCAGAAATGCGAACACGATCTGTTTTCCAAAGAGTAATACGTGCCGCAGGTGGTTCTTCGTCTTGGTCAACCAAGTAATTATCATTTAGTTCGAAGAGACATTCGTTAAAATAGCTTTGATCTGGTCGGTTTATGGAAGAGTTAGAGGGAGAGAAATTTTGATAACTCATAAACTCAACAGCTCTGCGGCAATTGATAAAAGAGGAATTGGTCGCTTGGATAATTCCACCTCTTGCGTTCCAATCATTTCCTAACATATTACGCGCACCATTCCTCGCATTTTCAATTATGGCTCCGTTTTTGAGAATCAATCTACCTTGATGGTAATTTCCGCCTGAAATGCTATACTGGTGCTCATCGGTATTGCCCGCTACTTCAATACCATGCCAAAAAGTGTTTCTGCAATCGCTGTTGGTGATGGTTCCACCGTCCACTATCAGGGTTGCATTCTGTCTAACAATT
This sequence comes from Cryomorpha ignava, assembly GCF_010686655.1. GTDB lineage: Bacteria > Bacteroidota > Bacteroidia > Flavobacteriales_D > Cryomorphaceae > Cryomorpha > Cryomorpha ignava. The sequence goes on from NZ_JAAGVY010000006.1 coordinate 23,301, forward strand.
ATCTTCCTTCCTGGGCTCATTTTTAATGTTCCCGTTATGGTAACCGTAGCTCCAGTTTCTATGATCATATCCTGTCCCACGATTACGTATTGCTTATGGTTTGATTGTTGGAAAAGACGGGGTTAGGAATATCAGTGGTTTGCAGCGCGGCCAGACAAGCTTGATGTGCATTGATACGACCTGCACCAAGAGAATTGGCGGGGAAATTTGATGCATCGCTTACGGGATCAGCTGAACTTTGAATGATGCTTAGAATGTCATCGTGATCCAGACAGGGATTAATATTCAAAAGGAGTGCTATAACTCCTGCAGTCATGGGAGAAGCCATGGAAGTTCCGCTGCTTCTTGTGTATCCACCGCCTTGTTCAGTCGAGAGAACGGCATACCCTGGGGTACAGATATCTACTTTATCATTGTGGGTGTGTTGCCCTCCAGCGGCAGCCCAAAAATGATTATTTGTTTCTCCAACACTAGTCACGGAGATTACATTGTCATAAGATGCAGGATAAACGTATCCATTAGGGTCACTACAACTATTGCCGATATTTCCATTTCCTGCCCCCGCGACGATTATGACCCCATCATCAGTAAGCATATTAATGACATTTTGAGTATCTGAATCAGGAGAACAACTCCATATATAACTTACATTGATTATGTCAGCCCCATTTGATGCTGATACCAGTAAGCCGTTTTCCCAATTGGGGCCGTCATATATCTTGGCATTAAATCCGATTGAGCTAATTCCAAGGCTGTTATTAGTTTCCGCAGATGCGCAACCAGCGACATGTGTTTTATGGTAATTAATACCACTGGTAGCTGGATTCTCTATAATTCCATCTAAGTCAGGATGATTGCCTTGTATTCGGCCTGTTTCATTAATTCCTATTATTATCTGATTGGCGTTCTGCGATAAATCCCAAGCATTTTCAGCATCAATTAGATCTAATTGCCAATTCGGCCCGTGGATGGGATTCAAAAGATTATAGTCGTTAGGAGTATACAAGGGAATTCCCATTTCTTCCTTTATTCGTGCTCGCTCAATGAAGGAATAGTTGATCAAAGAGTCTACAACCGATTCAGCAACTAGAGAATCAACTATTATTTCATAGAGCAAATCAAGCCCGTAGGAAGATGCCTGAGGAAAATTCACGATTGCAGGAAGAGCTATGGATATCTTTTGCACACCAAGCGAACTCAGGTAGTTTTCGAAGTTTTGATCGGTATGAGTGCAAGTTGATCCATTGCAGTTGGGCAGATCTGAGGAGCTGTTAAATTTTACCCAAATCTTGCTATCTTGTGCTTGGAGATTTCCAATAAATACGACAGTAAAAATCAATAATCCTAAGATCAATGTGGGATAAGATTTCGTGGTTAAGATGGTGTTAATTTTCCATTTCATCAGTTGAAGGTTTTATGATTTACTCAAATGTAGATAAAATAAAATGCTTAACTGCCACTTTTCCCAAAAAGCTTAAGAACGTAAAGAGATTATGTTCATCACCTCGGATTGTTAAAATGAAAGTGATCCAATCTCTGAATATGCAGGATATCACACACCAAGTCAATAAAAATCTAGTGGCAGACGGGAGTATTATCTCGGATGGATTGAATAGCTACAATGAATTTAAAAACTACCATGAACACAATCACATGGAGTGCCAACAAAAAAGTGTTCTAAGGTGCTACGTTTGGTGCATAAGACTTTTAACAACTCTAAAAGACTTTTGCTGGACATTTATCACAGAATTGATGATGACTTTTTGCAGAATTATTTCAACGAGTTCTGCCGTAATATATACCGCAAATATTTTTACGACAAATTCGATCGAGTGATGATTGCATCAGTATCATTTCGATGGAATTACCTTGGAAAAACAAACGGATGAGCATTTCTAATTTTAGACGCAGAATGAAAAATTCAGAACCAAATCAAGCAGCTAACGAGTCGTTACAAAAGCAGGCCATTGAATAGTTTCGTTCGGGCAAGAGTTTAACCGACAAAGACGGTGCTTTTGCGTCTTTGTAAATATTATTTTAAAAGGCTCCTAAAAGGATATCGCTTAAACATTTTCAAATTGCTATCGCCATTTGCGCCGTCTTACACCCCTCCTTCAATCCATAAAAAACGCCACTTTTCAGTGGCGCTCAATTTTTTTCTAAGATGTAATGTAAGTCGTCAGCTCAAGGTAACTGTGCGTTTCCCTTTTAACTTATGAATTTGCCTGCGCAGTGCTTCTATTACCAGATCGGTAGATTCTTCAAAAGAATTTGACTGGCGTTTGGCAAAAAGTTCCTTTCCGGGAACGTTGATCTTAATCTCGGCAATTTTATTGCCCAATTCGTGGTTTTTGTCCAATTTCAAGTAAACTTCAGCCGCGACCATCTTGTCGTGAAAGAGCTGTAACTTATCTAATTTGGCTTGGATAAAGTCGATGAGCTTAGCGTCTGCTTTAAATTGGATTGAATGAACGTTTACCTGCATGTTACGGGTAGTTTTATGGTTAGTAATTCGCTTAGCCGTTTGGATGGGCCTTGCGGTGAATTTCTTTCAGTTTTTCAATACTATTGTGCGTATATACTTGGGTAGCTGCTAGTGAGGCATGACCGAGCAATTCTTTAATAGCGTTGAGATCAGCACCGCGGTTAAGCATGTGTGTGGCAAAGGTATGCCTTAACACATGTGGGCTTTTTTTGCGCAGCGAACTGACCCTTCCAAGGTATGTATTTACTATTTTATAAACAAGTTTTGGATATAAAGAATCTCCTTTTGAGGTAATAAAAAAGAATGACGATGGTTCAAACTCATGCATTCTTATTTTATAATATGGCTCCATTAAACTGATTACATCCTTACCTACGGGGATAATTCGCTCCTTGTTTCGCTTACCCAAAACCTTTATTGTTCCCCGCTGAAAATCAACATCATTCGTTTTCAACGTAAGCAGTTCATTGCTTCTGATTCCGGTTTGGTAAAACAACTCTACGATGAGCCGATCGCGCATTCCTTCAAAGGTATTGGGAAATTGACCCTCAGTATTTAAAGTTTCCATTTCTTCTTCCTCCACATAAATAGGCAAGCGCTTAGAAACTTTGGGAAGGGTAATTTTTAGAGTGGGATCCTGATCAAAACCCTGAAACTTTCGCCCCCATTTGAAAAAAGATTTAACTGCACTGATCTTTCGACCTACAGACCGAGGTGAAATATCATTTTCCATAAGCGATACAATCCACGAACGCAACATATCGTGACTTACTTGCTCAATTAAATCTAACTCATAACTGGCATTTAAATAAAGCCGGAGCTGCTCCAAATCAGAAGTGTATCCTTTGATTGTATGTGCGCTATAGCGCTTTTCGAAAGCGAGATATTCAAGAAATTTTTCGACCATAAAAAAAGGCAGAACCATAAAAGTTCTGCCTTAAATATCTAAATAAAAACGATACTTTATTCCTGTTCGGAACGAATTTTATTAATATAAACCGCTTTTAACTTTTGTTTTCTATTAATGATAGAGGGTTTAATGAAAGCCTGACGCGCTCTAAGTTCTTTAATAACTCCAGTGCGGTCAAATTTCTTTTTAAACTTCTTTAGGGCTCTTTCTATGTTTTCGCCTTCTTTTACAGGAATGATAAGCATGTCGTGTTGTCCTTAATTTTTTTGAGAGTGCAAATATACTTATTTTTTCAATCTAATTCAATTAACTGAGTATTTTTCTTGAAATAACCAGTTTTTGGATTTCACTAGTTCCTTCGCCTATTGTACAGAGCTTGCTGTCGCGATAAAACTTCTCTGCCGGAAAGTCTTTGGTATAACCATATCCGCCAAAAATCTGAACACCTTCGGTAGCAACTCGAACACAGGTTTCGCTGGCATAATATTTTGCCATTGCCGACTTTAATGTTACATCTTGCCCTGTGTTTTTAAGATAAGCTGCCTGTAATGTTAGCAATTCAGATGCTTCAATATCTGTAGCCATATCAGCTAGTTTAAAAGCTATAGCCTGAAATTTGGAAATTGGCTGCCCGAACTGTTCTCTTTCCTTGCTGTACTTGAGCGCGGCGTCGTATGCTCCTTTTGCAATTCCTACCGATAAGGCAGCAATTGAAATACGGCCACCATCGAGTACTTTCATTGCCTGAATAAAGCCTTGACCTACTTCGCCAAGCACGTTTTCCTGTGGTATACGGCAGTCTTCAAAAATCATCTCTGCAGTTTCTGATGCGCGCATCCCGAGCTTATTTTCTTTTTTGCCGGCCTTAAAGCCTTTGGTGCCACGCTCTACAACGAAAGCCGTTATGCCCTTAGAGTCAAGCAATTCGCCCGAGCGAGCCAAAACTACGGCCACATCGCCACTAATGCCGTGAGTAATCCAGTTTTTAGCGCCATTCAGCACCCACTCATTACCTTCTTTTACTGCCGTGGTTGTCATACGCAGGGCATCGCTACCCGTATTGCTTTCGGTAAGACCCCAAGCTCCTATCCACTCACCGGTCGCTAGTTTGGGAAGCCAACGCTTCTTTTGTTCTTCATTGGCGAAAGCCAAAATATGACCTGTGCATAAAGAATTGTGCGCGGCAACAGACAAGCCGATAGATCCGCATATACGCGATACTTCAGTAACCGCAGTATAATACTCATTGTAACCAAAACCTGCTCCGCCATATTCTTCGGGTACCAACACCCCCAATAAGCCAAGCTCACCCATTTTCTTCATTACATCGACGGGGAAATGCTGACGCTCGTCCCAATCCATGAAATGCGGACGAATTTCTCTCTCGCCGAAATCGCGAACCATTTGGGTTATCATTTTTTGGTTTTCACTTAATTCATTCATGATTTCTAATTATTGAAAATGTCATTTAATCTAGTTATAACGCACCAGGCTTATAATTGGTTTATCAAACCGCACCAGTTTTTCGCGGCCTTTTAAATCATCAAGCTCAATCAGAAAAGAAAATCCGGCAACAATACCCTCTTCTTTTTCAATTAATTGAGCTGCTGCACCGGCTGTGCCACCGGTGGCGAGCAAATCGTCGTGCACCAGCACGTTCATTCCTTTCTTTATGGCGCCCTTATGCACTTCTATTTCGGCAGAGCCGTATTCTAAATCGTATTTAAAATTTACCGTTTCAGCCGGTAGCTTCCCTTTTTTTCTCACAATGATAAATGGAACATTGAGTTCCATTGCGAGAGGCAAGCCAAACAAAAACCCTCTGCTTTCTACCCCGGCTACCGCATCGACTTTCACGCCGTGGTAGAGTTTTACAAACTCAGCAACAATGGCCCTACTTACTACGGGATTTTCTAAAATGGGTGTAATATCTTTAAACTGGATACCGGGTTTTGGAAAATCAGGTATAGTTCTGATTGTATTCCTGATAGCCACATTTACATCCATAATTGTCAAAAAATTAAATAAGGTGCAAGTTTAACGCATAATTCGGCATTCACCAAACCTGTAGCACAAAGCTGCTCCAAATTTCTAAAGCTTTTTTCAGTTTCGCGTCTGGCTATAATTTTATTGGCCAGAGCAAAATCAACGTATGGATGTGCTGAAAGTTCTTGAGCCGTTGCAATATTTACATTTATCTTTCTAATTTTCGTTTTGTCAATGGTTACCTTTTCGGCAAATTTATCAATCGTTTCCGGAGTCATTTTATAAAGCTCTAACAATTGAGCCAGAGAATGATAACCGCCAAGTTCATCGCGATAGCGAATGATTTCACGGGCGTAAAAGGATCCAATATACGGCAGCTTCTTTAATTCAGTTGTATCTGCCCGATTCAAATCGCAGGTATATGGTTTGTATTCGTAGTTTTCTACTAAGGTGGTATCGCTCCATTTTATTGTATCACGCTTCCGCGAATGGTCATCAGGAGAATATTCGGTTTTATAAAAATTGGTTTTTGGGTTAGCAACCTTATCCGGATAGTTTTCAGGAAGGTCTATGAAAGGTTCCAAATCACTATATCGATTCTCATCAACAAAAAATAGCTTTCTGAAATCGGTTTTAACATGAAATTCAGCACCGGCTTTTTGATAATTGCGTAGTGTTTTTATTTCCTTTTCAGAAAAACCAAGAGCAGCATATCCCGAGTCGCTCAAAGTATTGGGATTGAAAAGGAAGATGTCTGAAGTTATCTCTTCTGTGCCATTTTCAAATCCCTCTTCGGCGGAAGCCAACTGCTTTAAAGAATCCATAAGCGCCATGAATTCTGAAGGATCTTTTACCGGTGGCTTATACCAAATATAATATGCTTGTGATGCGAGAACTAAAACAGTAAGAATGGCAAGAATTGCGATAGTACCGTTTCGCTCTTCTCTATGATGCCTGAAATATGCCACAAGATTTCTGAACATTGCGCATAGACTTTAGACATGTGTATTTGAAGGAAAACTTTGCATCGCCACAGATTTTCAACAAAATAGGAATTTTGCTGAAATAAAAAGAGCCATCTGAGAAAAAATTTATAAATTTTTACTGCAAACCAGTTCTAAACACAAATTTATGCAGTACATAAATGCATCCTAATTTTCGCTTTAAAACGAAAACTCAAATTACTTAAATCTCTTAATCGTGCCTTCTTTAATTCCTTTAAAATACGATTTGAGATCTGCCCGCACTTCGCCCGAGAGAAGGAATAATCCCAAAATGTTGGGAAAAGCCATTCCAAGAATCATTAAATCAGAGAAATCGAGTACGCTACCCAATCCAACAGACGACCCTATCACCACGAAAATAAGGAAAAGAAGCTTGTAGCTATATTCTGATGCTTTGGTGCTCCCAAAAAGATAACTCCACGCTTTTAAGCCATAGTACGACCACGATATCATAGTAGAGAATGCAAAGAGTACAATGGCAACAAGTAAGACCCAGTCAAACCATGAGAATACGCTGCTAAATGCTGCTGAGGTTAGTTCAGAACCATTCATGCCACCCGCATCGTTGGCGAATCCTGTAAATATTAACACCAAGGCTGTCATGGTACATACCACAACGGTATCTATAAATGGCTCTAAAAGTGCAACAATCCCCTCACTAATAGGGTACTTGGTTCGAGATGCTGAGTGGGCGATAGATGCTGATCCGACACCTGCTTCGTTAGAGAATGCGGCGCGTTGAAATCCGATAACCAATACTCCAATCACGCCACCTCTAAGAGCCGATGGCGAGAATGCTCCATGCCAAATAGCGCTTAATGCAGCGTGCAAATTCTCAATATTCATGAAAATAATAATCAAAGCAAACCCAACGTAAACGGCCACCATAAATGGCACTATTTTATCGGTTACTCTAGCTATACTTTTGATACCACCGACAATAACAAGACCTACAAAAATGGCGAGAATAACGCCAAATAAAGCGCCATTATCCTGAAAAAGAGGCACCTTAGCAGACACCTGTACAAATGCCTGATTTGCTTGAAACATATTGCCGCCACCAAAAGATGCACCAATACATAAAATGGCAAAAAGAACGGCGAGTACTTTTCCAAGTCCGGCCATATTTCTGCGTTTTAAGCCTTCGCTCAAGTAGTACATCGGCCCACCTGACACTTCGCCTTTTTCGTTTATTTTTCGGTACTTAACACCGAGGGTACATTCCACAAATTTGCTGGCCATACCGAGCAAACCTGCCACAATCATCCAGAATGTTGCTCCTGCCCCACCCACAACGATGGCCACGGCTACACCGGCTATATTTCCGAGACCAACGGTTGCTGAAAGTGCAGTAGTTAATGCCTGAAAGTGAGACACCTCACCTTTATCGCTGGGATCGCTATACTTACCGCGCACCAAATTGATGGCTTGCTTTACTCCGGTAAAGTTTATGAAACCCATTCTAATTGTGAAAAACAAGGCGCCCAAAATAAGCCAAACTACTATAAGTGGAATAGCATTTTTTTGAATTGTACCATTAGGTTTTAGAACAGGACGCGGCGTATCATATACTACCGTTCCGAAAACAGCAGTATTGGCCTTAGCAATAGATGCAACATCTGAGCGGTCGAATACTATTTCACCTTCCGAAAACCAATGATGGATTTTACCGGGCTCAGCCGCGTAAATAGTAATTGTATCGTTGGTGTTTCTGCGCAGCAAGGCAAGTTTATCTCCTTCTTTAACTTCGGCACCTTCGGGCTGAAACCATTTCATCAGGAATATTTTTTCTACATTTTCCTGCTTATAGCCTGTTGCGAATACGCGCTTTTCGTCGGCATAAACCACGGGGTCGTATAGGCCGAAAGTTGCAAATGGATCCCAAAAGAGTACAGAGAACAAACCATTTACCACCGGCAAAAACACTGAATTTATAGCTTCTTCTGTAGATGTCGCCGGAATTTTGCCTTCGAGTCTTATTGTATCGCCAGTCGCATCGCTAACGGCAACATTAAATGTTACACCTTCCGTTAGTCCCGTGCTCATATCAGAATCTAACTCGGTATCTTCGTTAGACCATTGGTATTTATAAGGCGGTGTACCCGAAAGAATAATTACCTGAGCTCTACCGTCATTAATAGTTTCACTATCATTTGCTACTTCTAATTTAGCATTAAGCTGGGCGTTAAGATTTATAGTCAGAAATAGTGCGACTAAAAGGTAAATGGCTTTCTTCATGGTGTAATTTAGTGGTGCAAAATAAAGATATTCGGCATTCTGGGGCGCTAAAAAACTAAATTTATGCGTGCCATCAAAATTAACTCTAAAAGAAAGGCGGTTACAAATCCCAGATAGTAGGCTTATGCTTCAGCTTAAAGTATGATTTATGCTCTAAGAAAAAAGCCATAACAAGATAAATAATGAGTGGTGAACCCAGTGTAATAAAAGATAGATAGATGAAGTAAAGACGCACTTTTGAGGTGGCTATACCGAGCTTATCGCCCCACCAGGCGCAGACTCCAAAAGCTCGTTCTTCAAAGAAATTATAGATGTGACTAATGAGCTTTTCCATGGTTTTTTAAAATTTGTATCCCTACTTTACAATTTAAGCAGCGCAATTGTTCGCAATAATTTTTCTTTAAGCCAATTAATCCCTGCGAGTCAAAAGCATTTTGAGATTTAAAACCCAATTCACTGTACTTTTTAATAATTTGATTGCTCTCTGCCGGCAATTGCTCGAGCAAACTTACGGCCTTTTCTTGAAAACTACCATCTTTATTATAATTAGCAAGTGCAAAAAGGAAGGGAACTACTGCATTTATTATCAATAGATGGACTGTGCTTTGCCCCAGGCGCTTTATTGCAGGTTCGCTCTCTGACTTAAGTGTGTAGTGGGTAAGCCAGAAACCTTTGTCCAAAACACTGTGAAATATTTCTTCATAGCCTTCCAGCGTTTTAAGCTCAATGAGCTGCTGTGCAAGCGCATGATGAGCTGTGTATATTTCTGCCATTTGCGCGATTCGAACCGCTGGGAAATTGGGTGGTCTCAACCTAAATAATTTCCAGGCACTTGCGGGCATTGGCAAAAGCTGATATTTTATTTGCTGAAGGGAATAAATCTTTATTAAGTTGTCTACGAAAGAATTTCCACTCTCGGCTTCATCTAAAAATCCAGCCTGGCCAAGCAGCAAAGCTTGTAATTCTTCAGCCGATTTGCGGTTTTTGCGCACCAGGCTAAACGGGGTAATAATGGCAAGCTGCTCAAAAGGCATAGCGTTCACTTTCAGCCCGATAGCTTTACAGAAAACGCGGTAAAAAGTCCCTTCAATATCTCCATTTGTGGTGCGCAGCAAATCGTGGCAATCTTCTGATTTCATTTGCAGCCTTTCTACCGCGGCCGCCTGTATTGCCGATGTTTTTACAATATCGGGAACGTCATTCAGAAGACCTTCGCAGGCAATAAATTTGGCCTTTTTAACCCACGACTTATAATAGCGATAGGTTTGATAATCTATTAAATCTTTTAGCGTTAAAACGGGAATTTCCTGACCGCTTTTGTCCAGCACAGGTTTATCGGCGGTGTAGACCACATGAAGAATGACATTGTCGTAGGCGGGGTCGTTTTGGTGATTGTGGTTGTACCAGTCAGATGCATTGGTATGAATCTCAATATTTCCAGCCCAAACAGTGTCGCCAATTCTTATCCGCGCATTGAGAAAGTCAGGGCCGGCATTTGTGTTGTGCATTCCCGGCTTCAATACCTGCAATGGCTCACCATCTTTACAGTTCAGCTCGCGCTGCGTAAAGTTTTGGTATTTCCAGACATAGTGAAGAAAGTCCTCGTTCATGGAAAAAAATTTCCATTAAATTAATCCTTTTTTTTGAAGAATCAATTTCATTTCGGCAGAAATTCTTTTTGCTTCGCTCCCGGCAGCTTCAGCAAAGTACTCATCTCTACCTGCATAAATTATAGAACGCGAAGCATTTACTAATAGTCCCACATCGCTATTGAGGCCATTTTCGGCAACATCTGCCAGGCTACCACCCTGCGCTCCTACACCGGGAACCAAGAAAAAATGTTCTGGCACCATAGCGCGAATTTCTTTAATATATTCGGGTCGTGTGGCACCAATCACGTACATCATATTGTTTGGGCTTCCCCAGGTACACGATGTGCGAATTACTTTTTGATAGAGTTTTTCAACTCCACCATCCATGATTTCCAACTGAAAATCATCGGCACCGGGATTTGAAGTCAGCGCCAGAAGAACGACCCATTTATCTTCAAATTCCAAAAAAGGTTTTACGCTATCGCTTCCCATGTAGGGTGCAACCGTAACCGAATCGAAGGCCATGTTTTTAAAAAATGCCTCGGCGTATTTGGTGGCGGTATTCCCAATATCACCCCGCTTGGCATCGGCAATTGTAAAATGGCTTTCGCCGATGTACTCAATGGTTTTTTGCAGCGACTGCCAGCCAAACAACCCCATACTTTCGTAAAATGCCAAGTTGGGTTTATACGCCACACAATGATCTCGCGTAGCGTCTATTATAGCCGCATTAAATTCAAAAATAGGGTCTTCATATTCGTGAAGATGAAGGGGAATTTTATCTAAATCGGGATCGAGCCCCACGCAAAGAAAAGATCCGCGCGACTTGATAAGGTCTATTAACTTCTCGCGGTTCATGATTTATTGTGTTACGCTTTCCTTCAATTTTTCTGCATTTTCTGCAACCTGCAGCGCCTCAAGCATTTCAGTGATATCTCCATCCATAAAACCCGATAAATTGTAAAGGTTCATATTGATCCGGTGATCGGTTACACGCCCTTGTGAGTAATTGTAGGTTCTAATCTTGGCACTCCTGTCGCCACTCGAAACCATAGATTTACGAATTTTAGAATCAGCAGCTAGTTTTTTCTCAAGCTCCATTTCGTATATCCGTGTGCGCAAAACGCTCAGTGCTTTTTCGTGGTTTTTAAGCTTCGATTTTTGATCCTGACATTGAGCCACAATACCTGTAGGTATGTGGGTGAGCCTGATAGCCGAGTACGTGGTATTTACAGATTGTCCACCCGGCCCCGAAGAGCAATAGCTGTCTACCCTGATATCAGAATCTTTCACATCAACATCAAATTCTTCAGCTTCAGGAAGCACGATTACCGTAGCGGCAGAGGTATGTACCCGCCCTTGGGTTTCGGTTTGAGGCACACGCTGCACACGGTGCACGCCACCTTCGTATTTTAACGTTCCGTATACCTTATCGCCGGTTACATTAAAAATTATCTCTTTATAACCGCCCGATGACCCATAATTGGTGTCAACGATTTCGACTTTCCATCCCTTAGATTCAATATACTTGGTGTACATACGAAACAGATCGCCGGCAAAAATACTGGCTTCATCTCCACCCGTTCCGCCGCGAATCTCCATAATAGCATTTTTCGAATCATCGGGATCATTTGGTATGAGCAAAACCTTGATTGCATCTTCTTGCTTTTCCTTTTCTTCTTCCAATTCGGCAACTTCCATTTTTGCCATTTCGCGAAACTCTTCGTCCTTCTCGTTGCGCGCCATGTCTTTAGAATTTTTTAAATTCTCAACCAATAAAACGTAAGAGTCATAGGCTCTTACCACTGGTTCCAGCTCTTTGTATTCCTTTGTCAACCTCACATATTGCTTCATGTCGGCGATCACTTCGGGATCTACTATGCTCTTGCCTATCTCCTGATAGTGATCTTTAACCGATCCAAGCCTTGCAATTATTTCTCTTTCTTCCATTTTATTTATAATTAAATGTACCGGCAGAAGTTGTGATAGTAAGTTTTTTCTCTTCAGATTCTTCAACTCTACCCACTATGCGCGCTTCTATTCCAAAACTTTCGGCAATCTGCATCATTTCAGAAGCCGAATCTCTATCGGTATAAATCTCCATCCGGTGACCCATATTAAATACTTTATACATTTCTTCCCAGCTCGTTCCAGATACTTCCTGAATTAACGCAAACAGAGGCGGCACCGGAAAAAGATTGTCTTTCACCACATGATTTTTGTCAATAAAGTGAAGCACTTTTGTTTGCGCTCCCCCACTGCAATGCACCATGCCGTCAATCTTCTTTCTATGCGATTGTAAAATTGCCTTAATTAATGGCGCATAGGTTCGCGTAGGCGATAAAACCGATTTGCCAACTGTATCGGGTAAGCCCCGCACCTTATCGGTAAGTGCGTATTTACCGCTATACGTCAATTCTTCGGGCACTGCATTGTCAAACGTTTCGGGATACTTTTCAGCTACCGACTTATTAAAAACATCATGCCGGGCAGATGTAAGGCCATTGCTGCCCATCCCTGCATTGTATTCACTTTCGTAAGATGCCTGCCCAAAAGAGGCAAAACCAAGAATAACATTGCCCGGTTTAATATTCGAATTATCAATTATTTCGCTTCGCTTTGCGCGGGCGGTTACGGTGCTGTCAACAATTATCGTACGCACCAGGTCGCCCACGTCGGCAGTTTCGCCACCGGTAGAGAATATTCCAATTCCCTGATCTCTCAGTTGTTCCAAAAGTTGTTCAGTTCCCTGAATAATTTCCTTAATAACCTCGCCCGGTATCAGATGTTTATTTCGCCCAATGGTTGAGCTTACCAAAATTTGATCTGTTACACCAACGCAAAGCAAGTCGTCAATATTCATCACAATAGCATCTTGTGCAATTCCTTTCCACACCGATATATCGCCAGTTTCTTTCCAGTAGGCATAAGCCAATGACGATTTTGTACCGGCTCCATCGGCGTGCATTACGATGCAATGGTCATCACTACCGGTTAAAAAATCGGGTATAACCTTGCAAAAGGCTTTTGGAAAAAGACCTTTATCAATTCCGGCTATTGCTGCGTGCACATCTTCCTTTCCTGCGCTTACGCCACGTGCCTGATATCTTTTTTCGGTGCTCATTTCTGGCTATAAAAAAAAGCATTCCGGCCATACAGCCAGAACGCTTTTCAATTATTTAAAATACGCTAATTATCTTGTTGTTCCTTCGGAATGTAGTCAAAGCTCTGTACCGAGAATTCTGTTCTTCTGTTTTTCTGGTGCGCTGCTTCTTTTTCTTCTTCGGTTTTCATTTTAGCAATCTGGGCATCAGTAATTCTCAAACGAGATTCTCCATACCCTTTTGCCACCATTCGCTCTGCTGGGATACCCTTTGACTCAAGATATGCAACACAACTTTGTGCACGTCGTTGAGAGAGGTCTTTATTATTGGCATCAGAACCGCGTGAATCTGTATGTGCCTGAAGTTCAATAATTATTGTAGGGTTATCTACCAAAGTTTGATAAAGGAAATCAAGCGAATCTTTAGAATTCACCTCAGCATTCACCTGTAGTTCTGCTTTCGCGAAAGCGTAACGTACTTCGGGAAATTCAATAGGTTTATCAGGATTGGTAAAAGTAATAAAGTATTCTTTCAAGAAAGTTGTTGACTCATTAAGCCCTACTGTGCTAATCTGATCTTTTGCCACCAGATAGTCAGGCTTTGAAACTTCGATTGAGTAATTTGTTTCCGGATTGATGTATCTTTCTTCTCCTTTAATTTCGAAAGTAAAGGCTCCGCCACCGTCGCTTAAGGCTTCAAACGAAGCTCCGTCGCTTCCCACGACTTTCACAGTAGCTTCTGGTACGGGTAGTTGGGTATCTTTATCGTATACTACACCTTCCAGCGCAAAAAGCAGAGGCGGCATATTAAATGAATAGATATCATCTTTTCCTTTTCCGCCATTTCTATCACTCGTAAGGTATCCACGCTCTGAATCACCTTCCCAAATTATTCCAAAATCGTGCCCTATTGAGTTTATCGGAACTCCGAGATTTTCAACATTATTCCAGGTATTATCTCCCGAAGTTTCAGCGCTAAAAATATCGAGACCACCCATTCCAATACGTCCGTCTGATGCGAAATAAAGTCGTCCATCTTTGCGAATAAACGGAAACATTTCATTTCCATCTGTATTGATATCAGGCCCGAGGTTTACGGCTTTTCCGGCTGTGCGCGATGCCTTATCAAAAGGTGCTATCCAAAGATCTTTTCCACCTATTCCGCCGGGCATATCGCTAGCGAAAATGAGGTATGAGCCGTCGTTTGTCAATGTGGGGTGTCCTACTGTTGTAACATCAGTACTCTCTTCATTTTTTAGCGGAACAAGCTGAGCAGTACTCCAGTTATTGTCCACTTTTCTGGTTAGAAATATATCACAGCCCTTGTTTTGATCCTTATCGCTTTCGCAACGCGTAAAAAACATCATTGACTTATCGTCGGAAAGCACGGGAGTAGCTTCATTGTGCTCGGTATTGATGCGATAGGTAAGTCTTTCAGGCTCGCTCCATTTTCCTTTCGAATCGCGGGTTGCGAAGAAAATATCCTGAAAGCTCTCGCCGGTGCGCTGATCAATTTCAATACCCTGAGCGCCCTGACGTGATGAGCTAAAATAGATAGTATTATATTCATTATCGGCCCATCCTGTTCCAAAGTCGTACTCATTAGAGTTGAGCAGCACTTCATTTTGTACGATATATCTGGAAGGCTTATCAAGCATTTCTTGGGCCAGAGTGGCTTCTGCAAGACCTTCGTCGGCCATATTATCGCCGGGGCTACTGGCTTTGTATTTATTGTAATTTTCTATTGCTTGTTTAAAATCACCTTGGCGGTGATAGGCTTGCGCCAAATACAAGAATGCTTTTGGATCGTCGAACTGCGCTTTCAACGCTTTATTATACCAAATAATCTGCTGATCATAATCGAGGGTATGGCGGTAAGATTCGGCTATTTGAAAAAGCATTCTGGCCTTTTCATCCGCATCAGAGGTTTTCGCGTACGCCTTTTTATACATATCTATGGCACCATAGTACGCCTCATTATTGTAGGCGTTGTCGGCTTCTTTAATAAGTCTCTCAGTTTGAGCCATTGCTAGCGTTCCGCTAAAAGCGAATAAGGCAACCAAGAGGAAGTTTCTAATAATTTGCATCTGGAAATTTTTTTGTTACAGCTTCTAAATTAGTCCCGAAAATAAACATAAAGTTCGGATTTTGACGATAAGTATGCAAAACAAGAAAAAAAAATTGAGATAATCCGTTTTTTCTGCGAGATGAATTGGTTTGAAACTGGGTTTCTAGCTAACTTTCCAATCCCTCACAATTCTCCCCTGTTTGTCTTTTTAAAACCTGCAGAGATTTGAATAAAACACATACCCCTTCCATATTTTTGAATGCGATGAAGTGGCCGACAAAATGTGATTTGACCGTAGTTGCACCTTAGTTAGGTATAGCGTTGCACCTTAGTAGGCTTTTAAAAATACCGTAGTTGAGTATTGAGTTTGTCTTTGCTTAATATTTTGGTGGGCACTCGTTTATCAGGCCGTAAAACATGAAAGCCGTTTTCTTACTCTTTTACGATTTTCCCGGTTCGGATTATTATCCCCTGTCAGGATTTGAATTACCGCAGGGTGGATACCTTGCAGAGCACGTCGGAGCGAAGCAATTTTATGCTTAAAATATAAAAAGCCTATATCGCAAACAAAAATTTCGGTTTGCTTAATCAAGTGATTCATCTCGCTTTGTCAGCCTGATATTTATTGGATTTTCACCATTAAAAAAACTACAAATGATAATGGGTTGAAAGCCTGCAGAATTCTTCGGATGCTAAATTCAAAGACCCCAAAGGTTGGTGAACCTTTGAGGTCTGATGACAAATATTTTCTATCGGATGGTTATCAACGCTCTGGAGGTCTTAGGTAGCCGTCGTATCAATCAATATCATGAAACTCCAATCACCAAAAACTAAAAACTAAAAACTATCTTGTAAACAGCAACTCCCGCAATTTCGGCATTGGCCATAGCTGATCATCAACCAGAAGTTCCAGTTTATCAACCTGATACCTTATTTCTCCCATGGTTGGTTTTACCTTATCGCAATATGCAATTGCCGCATCGTAGGTGTCTTCAATTTTATTTGCTTTTTTACGCTCTTCCACCATTTCATCAACCTTGGTTTTAATAATTTCTACGCGTTCCGAAATTTCTTCTACAATTTGAAGCTGCGTTTTGGTGGCTTTAAGTGCTGATGCCTGATTTAGAATTTGATTAATTCCAAGCACATTTTGAATCAGCATGGTCTGGTATCCCAAAGCAACAGGAATGATATGACTGAGGGCAATATCTCCGCAAATGCGCGATTCAATCTGGATCTGCATCTTGTATTTTTCAAGCTCTATTTCTACTCTGGCTTTTAACTCGCGCTCAGTAAGCACATTTTGTTTTACGTAGAGATCTATTACTTTTTTGGTGTCGAGCATAACAATAGCACGAGGTGCATCTTTTACATTCGATAAGCCCCGCTTTTTTGCTTCGGCCACCCATTCTTCGCCATACCCATTTCCTTCAAAACGAATATTTCTTGAATGCTTAATGAGCTTCTGTAGCTCTTTAATAATCGCCTCGTCCTTTTTAACACCCTTGCCAATTTCGATATCAATCTTGTCTGCAAATTCACCTAATTGCTGCGACACCATAACATTTAGCGCAGTCATCGGCACACCGCAATTGGCCGTAGAGCCCACAGCCCTAAATTCAAATTTATTTCCTGTAAAGGCAAATGGTGAAGTGCGGTTTCTATCGGTATTATCCAATAAAATCTCGGGTATTTTACCGATGTCAAGCTTTAGTTGCGTTTTGTCGTCGGGAGTCATTTTTCCGGCTTTCACGCTTTTTTCTAATCTATCAAGCACACGAGTAAGTTCAGACCCAATGAAAACAGAGATAATAGCAGGTGGAGCTTCGTTGGCACCCAGTCTGTGGTCGTTTCCGGCATTGGCAATATGGGCTCTTAGTACATCAGCGTAATCGTGAATTGCGGCGATGGTATTAACCATGAAAGTGAGAAACTGGAGATTTGTTTTCGGATTCTTACCAGGTGAGAGCAAGTTGACTCCGGTATCCGTAGCGAGCGACCAATTATTGTGCTTTCCGCTTCCGTTTAGGCCTGCAAATGGTTTTTCGTGAAGCAAAATTCTGAAATTGTGCTTGCGGGCTATCTTTTCTAGCAGATCCATCAACAAGAGGTTATGGTCATTGGCCAGATTTGTTTCCTCAAACATGGGAGCCACTTCAAACTGATTTGGGGCAACCTCATTGTGCCGCGTGGTAACCGGAATACCAAGCAAATGCGATTCCGTTTCAAAATCGCGCATAAACATGTGGATACGCTCGGGAATTGATCCAAAATAATGATCATCAAGCTGTTGCCCCTTTGCGGGATTGTGTCCAAAAAGTGTCCTTCCGGTAAATTGAATATCGGGACGTGTATTGTAAAGTGAGCTATCAATCAAAAAATACTCCTGCTCCCAGCCAAGCGTAGAAATAACTTTGGTAACATTTTTATCGAAATACTTGCATACCCGTGTAGCAGATTTATCAATACTGTGCAGCGCTTTGAGAAGCGGCATTTTATTGTCGAGCGCTTCGCCGGTATACGAAATAAAAATGGTGGGAATGCACAACGTACGCCCAATTAAGAAAGCCGGCGACGAAGGATCCCATGCGGTGTATCCGCGGGCTTCAAACGTATTTCGGATTCCACCACTCGGAAAGGAAGAAGCATCGGGCTCTTGCTGTGTAAGATTCGCACCGGCAAATTTCTCAATGGCCTTTCCACCGCCAAGAGGTGTAAAAAAGGAATCGTGCTTTTCGGCCGTAGAGCCAGTAAGCGGCTGAAACCAGTGGGTGTAATGCGTTGCGCCCATAGAGATAGCCCAATCTTTCATTGCCGAGGCTACCTGATCTGCAACAGCGCGTGGAATACGTTTACCAGTATTCATAGATTCATTTACAGACTGCAAGGCATCATCTGCAAGATATTCTCGCATCTTGTCCATTACAAAGACACGTTTTGAGAAATAATCTGAAATTTTTACTGAGGGAGTTTCGACGTGAATCGGTTTACGATCCAATACATCTTCGAGTGCTTTAAAGCGAAAGCTTGCCATGTGGTGAGAGAGGTTTTATTTACGGCAAAAATAAACCCAGAAAAGCGGAAAAAATAGAAATATTTTTGATTTTTTTCAACACCCCAAAATTTTAGAGGGGTGCGCTTAGTTTTTTTAAGCTTTTTCGTGGAAACACCCCCTACAAAATAGGCCCAGATAGCAATAAATACATAAATGTAATATAAGATGCTAGCAAAACGAATCCTTGCCAGCGGCCCATTTTAAAACCGACAATACTTAAAGGCAAAATGAGAAATGAGGTGCCGAGCATCCAGAAAATATCGTTGTCCATTATTTCCTGCGCCACTTGTATGGGCTGAATAAGCGATGTGACCCCCAGTATGGCAAGAATATTAAAGAGGTTGGAACCAATTATATTTCCCAATGAAATATCCTGCTCTTTTTTAAACGCCGCAATAACAGATGCTGCCAGCTCGGGCACGCTAGTGCCAAATGCTACAAGGGAAATGGCAATAACGCGATCTGAAATCCCGAAATCGCGCGCCACCGTTTCTGCACCTTCCAGAAACCATTTGGCGCCAAAAATAAGTCCAGCAGTTCCTAAAATAATGTAAAGAATAAAAACCCAATAGCTTTTTGACTTTGATTTTTCATCATTCGAAGTTTCGGATGTTATTGAATTTGCTTCGGCCTTGAGCCTTTTCTTTCTAACACGGTAAAAGCTGTAAGAAATAAAGCTCACAAGTAATGTGAGGAAAATAATTCCGTCAAGCCTTGAAATAACTCCATTCAATGCAAACGCGTAAAATAAAACGCTTGCCAAAATCATTACAACCCAGTCGTAACGCAAGGAATCTCGCTTAATTGCAATTGGAAAAATAATAACGGTAATACCGAGAATCAACGCTACATTGGCAATATTGCTTCCTATTACGTTGCCTATGGCTATATCGGGCTTACCCGCGAGTGCCGCCTGCACAGTAACCACCATCTCTGGCGATGATGTACCGAGTGCAACTACCGTCATACCCACCAGCATGGGTGGAACTTGAAGACGAAAGGCAATTCCGGATGCACCTTTAACCAAATAATCACCCCCAAAAACCAGGATAACAAGACCGGAAATAATGAGAATAAACTCCATAAACTATTTATCTTCTTCTTTACGCTTATCCTCAAATGTATCTTTCATTTGATCTTTTACAGAGTTTGCCGAGTTTTGAATATCACGCTGTATGTCAGATGTGGCATCTTTTACTTGACGGATTGTGCGCCCCATAGTGCGTGCAATGCCGGGTATCTTATCAGCACCAAAAAATATAAGTATAAACAGCAGTATGACAAATATTTCACCACCACTAACTCCAAAAAGAAGGATCATTGTCTTTTAATTCTGGTGCAAATGTAAAAAGCCTCTCTGTACAAAAGAGAGGCTTTTCAATATTATTTCAAACTATTAATCTAAACAGTAGCTTGTACTTCGCGTTTTGGGGCTTCTTCGAGACTCGCACCAGTTTTGTCAGATAAATCAACAACCAATGGAGACGCAACGTAAAGCGAAGAATATGTTCCTACAAATACACCGAGCATCAGCGCAAAGATAAATCCGCGGATAGACTCACCACCAAAAATAAAGATGATAAGCAAAACGACAAAGGTGGTAAGCGATGTATTAACGGTACGCGAGAGTGTATCGTTCAAGGCTTTATTTATCACATGTGCCATTTTTTCTTTACGGTGCTCTGCAATATACTCCCGAATACGGTCAAATACAATTACCGTATCGTTAATAGAGTAACCAACTACAGTGAGTATGGCTGCAATAAATGCCTGATCAATCTCTAATGAGAATGGAAGAAAACCGTGAAGCAACGAGTAGAACCCGAGTACAATTATAACATCGTGAAACATTCCAGCAATAGCTCCTACACCATATTGCCATTTTCTAAATCGGAACACGATATAGGCAAAGATGATAAGCAGCGCAAAGAACACTGCCGACAAAGAAGATGATTGGAAGTCATCTGAAATGGATGGATCTACTTTACGAGATTCAATAACTGTATATGGATCGTTGAGTTGATCAAGACCTTCATTAAGTGCTTGTTCTACGCGCGAATCTGCATCGGTAGCATCATTATCTACCAAAAACTTAGTAGTAATTTTTACCTGATTTGAAGCTCCGAAAGTTTTAACCTCCGGCTCAAGCTTGCGTCCTTCTTCAACAAACGATGCTGCAAGAACATTACGAACCTCCTCAAGATCTGCCGGTTTGTCAAATCTTACTGTATAGGTTCTACCTCCTGTAAAGTCAACACCGAAATTCAGACCACGCGTTAATAAACTACCTACACTGATCAAAATCGCAACAGCTGAAATGATGTACGCAATTTTTCTCTTTTTGATAAATGGAATCGTGCTATTGGTCAAAATTTCTTTAGACCAGCTCATCCAGAATGAAAGGGTTTTTCCTTTTTTCAGTCGGGTATCAAAAATAAGTCGGGTAATAAAGATTGCAGAGAAAAGCGATGTAAAAATACCGATTATCAAAGTTGTTGCAAATCCTTTTATAGGCCCTGTACCAAGGGTTACAAGTACTATCGCCGTAAGAAGGGTTGTAAGGTTGGCATCGATAATTGCCGAGTAGGCTTTACTGTAACCTTCCTTCACAGCAGCTTTAACGCTTTTGCCGTTTCGCAATTCCTCTCTTATTCGTTCATAGATAAGAACGTTGGCATCTACGGCCATACCGATGGTAAGTACGATACCCGCAATTCCCGGAAGGGTAAGTGCCGCCTTTAGGGATGCCAGCGCACCAATAAGGAAGAATAAGTTTGCTATAAGAGCAATGTCAGAAACAAGTCCGGCACCTCTATAATAAAATATCATATATAAAAGCACCACAGCAAGTGCAATTCCAAATGACAAAAGACCGTCATCAATATTCTGCTGACCCAAAGAAGGTCCTACAACGGACTCATCAACAATATTGGCAGGTGCTGGAAGAGCACCAGCTTTCAAAAGGTTTGAAAGATCGAGCGCTTCTTGAATTTGATCATTCCGCGAGCCCTGGCCCATGCTAATTGAAGACTGTCCTGTTGGGATTTCGCTTTGAACCACCGGAGCCGAATACACATAATTATCAAGTACGATAGCTACAGTGCGTTTCGGATTTTGAGAAGAAGCTTCACGGGTTATATCTTTCCACGCTCTTGCTCCTTCGCTGTTCATCAGCATAGAAACTTCTACCTGTCCGGTCATATCGTATTGCTGCGAAGCATCTACTATTACAGAACCATCAAGTGGAGCTTTATTATCTCTCGTATCTACTTTAATAGCGTAAAGACGCATTACATTTCCCGCTCCGGGAGCAGGCTCTGCAGACCATAATAATCTAAGATCATTTGGCAAGATAGCCTGAACCACTTGTTCTTTTAACATACGGTTTACCGCTCCCGTATCACTTACCGCTGCATAACCAACAACAGATCCCTGTGCAGGACCTCCGTTTTGAGTAAGCGCCGGGTTCAATTTTGAGAAAAGGGGTAGCTTTTTCAGTTGTTCTGCCTGTGTAAGTTCAGCAGATTTGGCAGCATCTGTCGTATCAGAACCATCTTCTGAATCAAGACCCAAAAGTTCTGCTTCAGTAAGTGTAGTATCTGTAGCCGCTTGAGCGGTTTCAAGTGTATCTTCGGCAAGCTCGTCTAGCGCGCTGGTATCAACCAAAGTGGTATCTAAATCAACACCATTGGTCTCATCTTCATAATCGTTTGGATTGTAATATTCGCTAAGAGCAGTATTTGCCTGATCTAAATAACCCAGAATTTCAGAATTCTCATAGGTATTCCAGAATTCGAGGTTGGCAGTACTTTTAAGCTGCTTTCTTACGCGGTCTTTATCTTTAACACCCGGTAGTTCAACCAGAATTCTACCAGAGAATTGTTGCTTCTGGATAGTCGGTTGGGTTACACCAAATTTATCAATACGTGTTCTGAGAATTTTCTCAGTATTGTTGATGGCAACTTTTGACTCTTCCTGAAGAATGTCAAGAATCTCTTGGTTTGAAGCATCGCGTGGAAATCGTTCCTTATTATCACGGCTGTGAAATACAGAAGCCATTTGCTCATCCGGGAAATTTTTATTCCAGGCTTCGCCAAATAGCGTTACGAAATCAGACTGCGAGTCTTCCCGCATCTTTTTTGCTTCATTTACCGCAGTAACTAGTTGTTCGTTTTGAACATTATTACTCAGATTCAAAATTAAATCGGGAATAGAAACCTCAAGGGTTACACTCATACCACCGGCCAAATCGAGACCCAGATTGATCTGTTTCGATTTGCTCTCTTGGTACGTGTATCCAAAAAGAGGGTAAATCTCCGTATTTGAATTTTGCGCCAAATATTGCGTTTTGTATTTCTCCAGAAGATTTGACTCTTCCAATAGTGAAAGTTCTTCACTTGTTGCCGTTCTTACAGAATCTACTTTGTATGCAGCAACCTCTTCCGCTTTATTTTCGAAAGAAGCCGTTACAAATGAAAATGAGATTTGAAAAAGGCAGGCCAGAGCCAATAGAATGGTAAATAGCCAAATAGCACCTTTGTTTTGCATGCGAATTGATTTGCGATTTTTTATCGAGCCGCAAATATAGATTTAAATGAGTAATTTCCCAATCCAGTTTCAAAACCATTTAAAATAATGTAGGGCATTGACAATCTGACGTGTATAATTTAGTCGGGGAAAATAATTTCTCTATATATACTTTACGAATTGTTAAAGTCTGACGTTTTTTTTAGAATCAAACACAGTACGATGAATTTTCGCTTATTGTTACTACTTACCTTAATCCCGCAGGCATTTTACGCCCAGATGGTAGTTAGTCCGTCTTCGGACATCCCTGTTTTCATGCAAAATCAATCCCAAATTCGCAATCCGTGGACCGGTGGAATGAACGCTGCGCAAATTTCTATGATTGATGCTGATTACGACGGAAATGAAAATGATATTTTTCTTTTCGACAAAGCCGGCAACCGCGTTTTAATCTTTACCGGCGAAATGGAGGGTGGTGAAAGAATGTATAATTTCAGGCCGGAGCTTTCGCGAAATTTTCCTGCGCTCAAATCATGGGCGCTCATGCGCGATTACGACTGCGACGGCAAACGCGATATTTTTACATACAGTACTCTGGGTGGTGCCTTTGCGGTATATCGCAATACCGGAACGGCCGAGACAGGAATAAGTTTTGAATTGGTTAATCAGTCTGTTCAGAGTTATTACGCCTTTAATACAACCCAGTTTGGTACCAATATATATGTATCGAGCCAAGATGTTCCGGCTATTTTTGATTTTGATGGTGATGGCGATCTTGACATTTTAAATTTCAGTGTTAACGGAACTATGGTCGAGCTTCACCTTAATTTTTCTATTGAGAACACAGGTTCTTGCGGACTAGACAATTTTGAATTGAAGAATAAATGCTACGGCAGGTTTGTAGAAGGTAGCGAAAACAACGGAATCATCACCGATCCCGCATTGGTTGATGCGGCATGTAGCTTTAATGTCGTTAATCCAAAAGCTAATGATACAGAAGCTAAAGGCGCCAGACACGTAGGCTCAACAATTCTCGCTTTTGATGCAAATCAAGACGGGCTCGTAGAAATCATTCTCGGTGATGTGAGCTATACAAACCTCACCTATTTGGAAAATAATGATCGTCCTGCTCCACTTGTTGATAGCGTTGGATATATCTCTACAGATTTTCCAGCAGATTTTGGGGCTCCGGCTGTAGATATCGATAATTTTCCGGCGGGTTTTTATGAAGACATTAACGGTGACGGAATTCGCGATTTAATTGTTGGTGTAAACAATCTCGATGGGGCGGCCAACAAAAAATCTATTTGGTATTACGTAAATAATGGCGCCGATAATTTGCCCAATTTCGAATTTATCCAAACAGATTTTCTCCAAGATCAAACCATTGATTATGGCGAAGCATCGGCTCCGGCGTTTTTTGATTACAACGGTGATGGACTTATGGATATTGTGATTGGCAGCCGAGGCGAATTTATTGATATGGGCAATTATAAACCAACACTCGCTCTATATATCAATACCGGCACAGCTTCCAGTCCTGCATTTACATTACAAGATCCTGACTGGTTAAGCGTATCAACCTTAAATATAGGTCAGTACATTACTCCAACTTTTGGCGATATAGATGCCGATGGCGACATAGATCTTATTGTTGGTTGCGCTTCGGGCGAACTTTATCTTTTCGAAAACACAGCAGGTGCGGGAAATACTGCGAGCTTTTTCCTTTCGGGAAATGTGCTTGCGGGTAGTGAAATTTTAGACGTCGGTCAAAACAGTGCTCCGCAATTGTTTGATTTAAACCAGGATGGGAAGCTCGATCTGATTATAGGCGAGCGAAACGGAAATTTGAATTATTACCAAAACACAGGAACTTCAGTCAATGCTCAATTTACCTTTATCGCAGATACCCTTGGCGGCGTATCGAGCGTGGAGCCCAATTATTTTGTGGGCAATAGCAGCCCGCATTTTTACACATTTATTGGCGAGACCTATCTAGCAGTGGGCGGCGAAGCCGGAAGAATACATGTATATAACGGTATAGCCGATAACCTCACCGGCGATTTTAACCTGGTTAGCCTTCACGCTTTTGAGGTTAATACCGGCCTGCTGAGCAAACCCTATATCCTTGATGTAAATACAGATGGTATTCCCGATTTATTTCTTGGCAGCATAGGTGGTGGCGTAAGCCTTTTTATGGGCGATTATCTATTGGGACTAACCGACACCAAAAAGAAAAACAGTCTACTTAAAATTTATCCCAATCCGGCCAATGATAAGATACGTGTTGATTTAGTTGATAAGGAAGATTCAAATTTAAGTTATAATTTGTATTCCCTTTCGGGGATGTTGACGCAGAGAGGAATTGTGCAAAACGGAATTATTGATATCAGCAGACTGGCTACAGGTATGTTTATTCTGGAAATTGATTCGTCGGGAATTATCTATCGTGGCAAGGTGGTGAAGGAGTAAGCAAGGTTTCAATCGACAATGGTTTCAATCGACAATGGTTTCAATAGGCAAATGAGAAGTAGGTGAAGATAAATTGGCAATGGGCAATTTGCAATAGGCAATAACAACGATCTTAATTACAACTCAAATCTTTCCATTTAAATTATAATACTCACTATATCGTGATGTGAACTCCCTTTCCTGCATCCGACGTAGCTTTTCGCGGAGAGGAATGCACAAGGGCGGCAATGGTTTCAATAGGCAATGAGCAATGAGCAATGAGCAATGAGCAATAGTCAACAACGATCTTAATTACAACTCAAATCTTTCCATTTAAATTATAATACTCACTATACCGTGATGTGAACTCCCTTTCCTGCATCCGACGAGGCTTTTCGCCGACGACCGAAGGGAGTGGTATGTAGAGGAATGCACAAGGGCGGCAATGGTTTCAATAGGCAATAGGCAATGAGCAATAGGCAATGACAGACAAGTTTAGAAGTTAGTGAAAAAAAAGTCTCGCCAGATGACGAGACTTTTTCAAAAAACTTTTAATGATGTCGCGGTTTATGACGACATTACATCCATATTATCCAAAACTTCCATTACTTCTTTTACAGAATTTGCAGAAGAGTAAAGCATTTCTTTTTCTTCGTCATTCAGCTTGAGTTCAATAATTTCCTCAATTCCGTTTTTGCCAAGTTTTGTAGGCACGCCGAGGTAAATATCATTCAGACCATACTCACCTTGCAGCCATGCACAAGTTGGGAAAATACGTTTTTGATCGCGCACTACTGCCTCAACCATTTGCGCTGCAGCAGCACCAGGTGCATACCATGCAGAAGTGCCCAAAAGATTTACAATCTCACCACCACCTTTTTTGGTGCGCTCAATAATTGCATTCAGTTTACTCTTATCAATAAGTTCAGTAACAGGAATTCCGGCTACTGTAGTATATCGCGGAAGCGGAACCATCGTATCGCCATGACCACCCATCAATACTGCCTGAATGTCTTTTGGTGAGCAATTAAGTTCAGTGGCGATAAATGCACGGTAGCGCGCAGTATCTAGAACACCGGCCATACCGAATACTCGGCGCGAATCGATTTTTGCCGTAAGGTAAGCGGCATACGTCATTACATCAAGCGGATTGCTCACAATAATAATCTTTGCATCAGGTGAATGCTCAATAGCTTGTGCGGTAACATTTTTTACGATGCCGGCATTCGTAGCTATTAAATCGTCGCGGCTCATACCAGGCTTACGCGGAAGACCCGAGGTGATTACAATTACTTCAGATCCGGCCGTTTTTTTATAGTCATTTGTAGAGCCTATCGTGCGGCTATCGTATAAATTGATAGGCGAAGTTTCCCAAATATCCAATGCCTTACCCTCGGCAAAACCTTCTTTGATATCCAGTAAAACAATTTCATTTGCAATTTCGTGATGTGCAAGTACATTCGCACACGTAGCACCTACATTTCCGGCACCTACAACTGTTACTTTCATATTATTTTGAAATTTTCTGTGAGTTTACTTTGAGGTGCAAATATAATATATACACTTGACTCTAACTTCATAATAAAAACAAATCGCCACTGTACTGCAATTTAGATTCATAAAAAATAAGTGATTAAAAAAATTGTATTTCCCAATATGCACAATGGTTTCTGTATGTTTCGAAATGAAAAATGATTCGATTTAGACAATCAATTTAACTCCGATATTTTCATCTGAATTGAATAAATGTATATTTAGCACCAATTTCGGAAAACAAGATTGCAGAAAGACCGTAAAGAATTTATCGCTGTTGAAGTTGAATGCACTCAATAAAAACAGAGGAATTTAGAGATATTACCTTTAGAAAAACGGTATATATATTTCTTTACAACTTTCATATTATTGTACTTAATAAGAAAAATAGTAGCCTACCACATTTAATAATAGGCAAGAATTTAAAAATAAATGGCAACCATCAACCCAACACGCCGTCTTGGCAATGCTTAGTGTAAACAACATCAGTGAAGATCAGCTTAAAATGCTGGTTGACGGTTGCGTACGAAATCATCGTAAAAGCCAGGAAATGGTCTATAAGATGTTTTACGGCAAGATGATGTCGGTTTGCAGGAGGTACACCAAAAACGAAGATCAGGCGAAGGATATTCTTCAGGATGGCTTTATCAAGGTTTTTAAAAACATTGAAAAGTTTAATTTTGACGGATCTTTTGAAGGTTGGATTAGAAGAATTGTAGTCAATACGGCGATAGATTTTACGCGTAAAGCCAAAAATGACTACCTTTTAATGAACGAAAACCAATCGCTCGAAGATTTTGAGAATGATCTGCTCGATGAAAGTGTTGAAGAAGATTATGATACTCCCTTTAAAGTGAGTGATGTAATCGCCGGAATGGAACAACTTTCAAATGCATACCGTACAGTATTTAACCTGTACGTTTTTGAAAATTATTCACATCAGGAAATTGCCGACGCGTTGAAAATAAGTGTTGGCACGAGCAAGTCAAATTTGGCAAAAGCCCGTGCAAACCTTAAGAAAATATTGACTAAAGAATTGGAGAAAAGAAATGGCGAATCAACTAGATAAATTTGACGAACTGATCAAGCAAAGCTTTGATGGTTTTGAAGTACCTTATGATCCACAACATTGGGATGACCTGCAGGCAAACTTAGACTCAACTACGCCGAGTCTTACCAGCTATTTTGGGGCTATCACCACCGGGTTGGTTGCTACAAGCGTTGTGTTTATCGCCATGTTGTTCTTCTTCTCTGATGCTCAAATACAAAATCCAAAACATATAAATGTTGACGAAATTACGGCAGAACATTTAGGGGAAGAAGGGAATGAGAATGCAAGTCAAAAATCTGCGATTGAAAATAATACAGCAGAGCTTAGTGAAGAATCTGATAGTGACGCTACAGTTTCTGAAGATGATAATGCTATTGCTGAGACTAAGGCAGTAAATGCTAAAGCTGATAAGGCAATAAGTAAAGAGAAAACAAATTATGCTAAAGCCGAAGCATTAAAAACTCCGGTTAAAAACATCAAAGGAACTGCGGGTGCAGAAAGTGTATCTCGTGTGAGAACAGGGTGTACCGGATTGGTAATAAATTTTGATGCCTCAGAAGAATACGGTTCTGATGCCAAATATCTTTGGAATTTTGGCGATGGCTTTTTTAGCAATGAGTCAAACCCATCTCATACATTTAATAAAGAAGGTGTATTTGACGTATCGCTTTCGGTAACATCAAAAACTACAGGTCAAATTTCATCAAATGTTGTGCAGGCGATGATAGAAGTAAAAGAAGCTCCTGTTGCTAATTTGGATGTAAATATTGAAAGCCTCTCATCTATTTCCATTAAAAACGACAGCTATAATGCCAGCGATTTGGAATGGAATGTGGACGGCAAAATGCTAATCGACAAAAACGAAATTAATATTAGCGTAGTTGACAATACCCGCCAAAACCTGGTGATGAGTGTTAGCAATGACGGTGGTTGTACCGATACGCTCGAAACAGTGATCAATAGTGTAGTTGCAGGGTCAGAGTTTCCACGTGCCCTCGGTTCATCATTTGGTGCAAGTTTTGCTCCGGGCGCTATTTTAGATTCAGGCGACGTGAAATCGATCAAAATTTTCGAAAAATCTTCAGGCAAGCTTGTTTTTGAAGGGTCGGGAAATAAAGGTTGGAACGGTACCGAACTAAATGGAGAGCCGGCGCATAAAGGTGCTTACAAGTGGCTTATGGCGGTTAAAAAATCCGGATCTATCGATATCTACAAAGGAGATATAGAGTTGCGTTAAGCCTCACATCAGCCTAGTTACATTCTTTGAGCTTCATTTTTAAATTCTTTGGGCTGATCTATATTGGAGGGTTAGCGATCTCGCTAATACTAGGGTGAGAATATATTGGGAGCTTTCAGGTTCTATTTCAAAATAATGACTTCCTCCAAAAAAATTCTGAACAAGTTCACATAACTCAAAAAATCCGTTATTAGTTTTGGTTGCCGCACTCGGAATTTTATTCCCAACCTAATTCATATTTGAATAGAAATAAGAAATCTACTTTTCGCAGAGATTTCAGTCTCAAATGAAATTTTCGGAATTCAGCTTACTCTTGCATTCCTAATTAGTATTTGCACTCAGTTTATAACAATAGATTAAAGATTAGTTCGTAGCCTGAAAAAAGGGCACATCTGTTTATTCCACTATAAATCTGTGCAATAAGCTACATAATAGAATTCCTTTGAACAGAGCCTGAAAGAAAATCAAAGTGAATTGTATTCATACGAGCAACTTCTTAGATAGTTACTCGTCATTCTTTCACCAGATGCCATATAAACACATTTGAAGTAGATTTCCATAGATGACTTTTATATCTTTGGACTTTACGCTCAAAACCAACCATTCAGAGAATGATGAAAATGTTTACTAAAAGAATTTTATCGATTGCGATCATAATGCTTAGCCTTGCAATGGCTAATAACGCTAGTGCGCAAGATACCTTATCATGGACTTCTAGTCCCTCACCCATTAATGGAGCCTATGAACCAGGAAGCATCGTAACATTTTGTTTCACAGTTGAAATAAATCCGCTTATTGGTGGAGCAAACTGGTTCCATGGTCTTGTTTTGAACATCCCTACTGGTTGGGATTATACCAGTATTACGAATACCTCAGCACCGCCGAGCTGCACCGGAAGTGGGGGTGGTAATTGGGCGTTTTATCAAAATGGTCCGGATGGTCCCGGTTTTTATTACGATTCAGGAACCGGTGGGCCGCTTGATGGGAACCCCGGAAATAACTGGGGAGATCCGTGTTCTACAAACCAACTTCCAGACGACTTTACCTTTTGTTTTGATATAACAGTCGGTTCGCCCCATTATGATGTGAATGGATTTCTTGATGGATATGATTGTGGTCCCGGTGGAAACGATATAGATGGAAGTTCGATTACGCCTTCAGTTACCTTTACCGGAGATGGAGAGACAGGCTCATGGGGTGGCACTTATGCCCCCACGCCACCGGTTTCTAGCGATCCTATTACAATTAAATGCTGTGATGCCGAAGCGGGGGTAAGCCCCGGCACGCTCCCAATTTGTGAAACTGGCAATTGGAACTTATTTGATGAGCTTGGAGATACGTTTGATGGAATTCCGCCTGATACAGGTGGTGTGTGGACCTATGAAGGTGAGCCAGCGTATTCATGGACAAACCCGTGGTCACCTGCGGATAGCACTTGGTTAGGAACTTTTGATCCTACTATCGACCCACCTGGTGAATACACCTACACAGTTACTCTGATTGACACAGTTACTGCTGACACTTGTACAAGCGCCACCACGATCATTATGGAGTTTATTTCGCTCGGAACTGTACAAAACATTGCAGATTGTAGTGGTACTCCTACTAATATTCTCCCTTTAATTACGAATTTCATTATACCCGCCGGGGGTACATGGACCGACCCGGTTGGTACCCCTCTGGTCGGCGCCACAGTAGATCCGAATGTAAACCCTCCTGGTTTATATACCTATTCTTACTATGACGCCGGAATGTGTCTTACAACTTTACAAGTACAAGTTACCTTTGCAACCGGCGGTGCTGCAGGTTCGCCGGGCACAGTTGATATATGTACATCTGATGCAGGATGCTTTTCACCGTTTACAGCGCTCCAGGGCAATCCTACCGCGGGTGGGAATTGGATCGTTTATGACTCTACAGGTTTTATATTTCTTGATTATTTGCCTGAATGGAATATATGTCTAGATATGTCAACCTATCCAAGCACGGTGCCAAATGGTTATGTCGGTGACTTTTTATTCAAATATCTTCTTGGTGCACCTCCATGTGATCCTGTGTTGGTGGATGTAACTGTAAATATTTTTGCCCCTGTAAATACAGGGGCGAACACCGTTACTTCGCTTTGCGTCACAGATGCTCCAGTAGAGCTTCATACACTGGTTGGCGGTGACCCAGGATTAGAATGGAATCAGGGTGGTACTGTAATACCTGATTTATTAGACCCCTCCACTTATGCTGCAAATACTAGTTTAAGTTTATACTATGAAGGTGGTCTGGCGGGAACATCATGTGTGAGCTCTACGCTCCTTCAATTAACTATCTTGCCAACTTATGCATATGCCGGCGAGAACAATACGATAAATGTTTGTACGGCAGACGCGTTCATACTAATGAGAGACTCCATACCTGACAATGGAACAGATGTGGTGCAAAACGGTGGTACATGGCAAGACAATGCGGGAAATCCTACAAACACAGATTATTTTGTACCGGGTACAAGTGCTCCGGGAACTTATGTGTTTACTTATAATATTGTTAGTCCGTGTGCTACGGATCAATCTACACTCACAATAATTGTTGAGCCTACCCTTAATCCTGGAACAAGCGGCATACTTGATATCTGTTCAAATGAAACAAACGTTGCTCTAAGCGGTGGCCTTACCGGTACTTTTGATACAGGAGGCACATGGACAGATGCATCAGGCATAGTGGTTCCGGGTGGAACTGTTAATGGAAATGCAGTAACAAATGGTGCTGTATATACCTATACCGTTGGTAGTGCACTTTGTGCGCAAACTGCAACTGTAACGATCAATGTAATTCCTGCGCCAAATGCTGGAGTATTAACAACTACGCCCCAGACATATTGTGATTCTGATGCGCCTATTGATTTAATGACACTTTTCACGACTCCCCCATCTGTATTGCCTTCACCCGGTGTGGCAGGCTGGACAAATCCCGGCGGAGCAACCGTTACCACAGTCAATCCGTCAAGTGGATCTTCAGCTTCGGGAGTTTATACTTATACAATTCAAAATTCCGGATGCGGACAAGCAAGTGTTTCTATCACCATAACTATTAATGATACTCCAAATGCAGGAACAGATGGAACATTAACCGTTTGCCCGAATGGTACAGGAACAGTTGATCTAATTAATTCTCTTGGTGGAAGCCCTGCCCCCGGCGGAACATGGACAGGCCCATTCGGTGGTGGTTTTAGCGGAAGCTTTAACCCGGCCACCCCAGACGCAGCAGGAGTTTATACTTACACCGTTGGAACTACTTGTACAGATCAAGCTACGGTTACAGTATCTTATGATGTATTGCCAAATCCGGGTATTTCTAGTACAGTTACCGTTTGTGCCGGTGATCCTGCCTTCAATCTGATTGATGAACTGGGAACTGGAGCAGTTTTAGGGAACTGGAGTTTTGGCGGAAGCGACACTTCTGGCACATTCACCCCCGGAACAAGTAGTCCCGGTGTTTATACCAATACG
Source organism: Cryomorpha ignava (assembly GCF_010686655.1). Lineage (GTDB taxonomy): Bacteria > Bacteroidota > Bacteroidia > Flavobacteriales_D > Cryomorphaceae > Cryomorpha > Cryomorpha ignava. The sequence goes on from NZ_JAAGVY010000006.1 coordinate 56,038, forward strand.
GTAACCGCCGGTACATGCCCATCAGTAACTGCTACCCTTACGGTAAATGTTACAGCCCTGCCAAATGCAGGTGCCGACGCTACCGTAACTTTCTGCGAAACTGCAGGAATTGTTGATTTGACAAGTTACTTAAATGGAACTCCTACCACAGGTGGATCATGGGCAGACGCAGGCGGAATGACAGTTTCAAACTCACTGAATGTTGCCACACTTTGCGGAAGCAGCCTTGTATATACTTATACCGTTGGCTCCGGAACATGTAGTTCGTCAGCAGTATTGAGTTTTGATGTAATATGCTCGCCAAGTGCCGGTTCGGGTGGAACTCTTGATTTATGTTCGGACAACGGATCGTTCTCATTATTTGATGGATTGACCGGACCTTATGACACCCCCGGAGTTTGGACAAATAGCATTAACACTGTCGTTTCGAACCCTACAAATATGAATCCTGCCACTTTAGGCACCGGCGATACCTTTACTTATACTGTTGAAGCCTTGCCATGTGCTGCCGCTTCCGCAGATGTTGTTGTATCTATCACCCCTGAAATTACTACTGCAAACCTGGATGTATCTTGTACTTCTTCTCAAACAACTTATATTGTAGGTTTTAGTATTTCGGGGGGCGATGGCTCTTATTCTAATTCAGGAACAACATCAGGTTCTATTTCAGGTGGAATTTTTACCTCTGACCCAATAAATGTAGGAACTGATTACAGCCTAATTATTTCTGATGGAAGTGCTTGTGGAGACATCACTGTTTCAGGTGTTTCGCCTAATTGTAGTTGTCCGACTACGGCCAGCTTTGCATCAGGAAATGAAACAATATGTATCGGAAGCTCAACTGATATTGAAATGAACCTCGGTGGAGGAATTGATGGAAATTATGGTTTTGTATACAATGATGGAACGGACGACATCATGGTTTCAAATGCAAGTAACGGACATATAATCTCTGTGACTCCTACAGTTACTACTACCTATACTTTGGTAAGTGTAACTGATGGATTTTGTACTAATCCAATCAGCGGCTCTGTAACTATTACGGTAGATCCATTAAACGATGCCGGAAATGATGTTCCACAAGATTATTGTGGAAATGGCTCAAACTTGGTATTAACCCCAGCGACCGGAGAACCAACCGGAGGAACTTTTTCGCCAGCTTCTATTGCACTCTTGCCTGCTAATTCCGGTGACTATAACTACACGATGTCAGGTGGCCAATGTCCGCCGGATGTTGCAGTTTATACTATAAATATTGACGCACCGCTTGCTACTACGTCTGTACAGACAACTTGTGAATCAAATCAAACTGAATATACGGTAACAATAGTGATTACAGGTGGCACATCGCCTTATAGTGTAGATGGAAACGAAATTGCAGGAAATAGCTTTACTTCTTCTGTAATCGCAATGGGCACTAACTATAGTTTTGATATTGACGATTCAGGTGCCTGCGGACAAATTACGGCATCTGGACTTTCACCAAACTGTAACTGCCCGGTTAACGCCAGCTTCAGTACTGGTAACCAAACTATTTGTATTGGAAGTTCAACGAGTATTGGCCTTAACCTTACAGGTGGAATCGATGGAGATTATACTGTTTCCTATACTGCCGGAGGCTCACCTCAGTCATTGTCTGGTCTTTCAGATGGTGCTGTTATAACAGTGAGCCCGACCACAACGACTACTTACACCCTGACAGGAGTTGAGGATAGCAATTGTCCGGGCTCTGTAAATGGAAGCGTAACAATAACTGTTGAACAATGGCCTAATGCTGGCGGAGATATAAGTGCTGAATACTGTGCAGACGGAACTGTGTTAGTCTTGACACCGGCATCAGGTCAGCCTTCCGGCGGATCTTTCAGTCCGGCTTCTGTCACTAAAGATGTTGCCAACTCGGGTGTTTTCACTTATACAATGTCGGGAAATGTTTGTCCGGATGATCAGGCAAACTACACAATTGATTTTATTCAGGAACTTGAAGTTATTGATTTAACTGCCGTTTGTTCTTCAAATCAATTAGAATACACGGTTTCCTATACAATTTATGGTGGTACACCTCCCTATATTATTAATGGTGGTTCGCCTATCTACTCAACGAACTTTTCGGAGGTTAAAGTTTTTGCCTCGAATCCTACTTATAACTATACAATTTCAGACAATGGCCCTTGTGCAGATGTGGTTATTTCAGAAACAGCGCCGGATTGTAATTGTATTGCCGAAGGTTCAATAACCGGATCGCAAGCAATTTGCAACGGCGACGGTGCAGAGATAACTTTTAACGGAATAGGTGATGCCCCATTCAATATTACCTACACCAATTCTGTTTCGACACAAACAACACCGCTTAATTCAATTAACAACGGACATGTTATTACGGTATATCCTACTGTAACAACAACTTATACGCTTGAAACTGTTAGCGATTCGTATTGCGAGGGAGTTGTATCTGGTAATTCTGTGACAATCACGGTTGACAATCCAGTGGTAATTTCGGGAGTAACTGAAATATGTAATACTACCGCCGAAGGCTATGTTGTAGAATTTTCTTACACCGGTGGTGTGGGTCCATTCACTTTCAGTCCCGGAAATACATCTTCAACACCAGGTGTTTATACGAGTCCGGTTTACCAAAGCGGAAGCGGGTATAGCATTACAGTTAACGATGCGGGAGCTTGTCCACAACAGATTGTTTCAAGCCCTGGTTATACTTGCGCTTGCCTAAGCGATGCCGGAACGATACCGACACCTGACTTTGAAGTTTGCTACGGCGAGTCAGCTACTGTAACGACAAATAATTCTAATCTCGATGGAAATGATGTATTGCAATACATTCTTCACGATGGTGATGGTTCTTCTATAGGAAATGTTATTGCCACCTCGACGAACGGAACGTTTGTATTTAACTATGGATCTATGACACCGGGTGCTGCATATTATATAACTGCCGCTGTTGGAAATAATATCGGCGGTGGAAATGTGAACCTCAACGGGTCATGTACTTCTCTTTCGAATGCTGTGCAAGTGGTAATGAATCCACTTCCTACGGCTTCCATCACAGGAGGATCAATTGTGTGTGTTGGTGAAGCAGTAGACTTGGAGATTACTTTTACTGGCGGGGCACCTTATGACTTTGTTTATAAAATTGATGGCGCGACGCAAGGATCTAATACTATTCCAACCGGAAACACCTTTACACTCACCGTATCTCAGCCGGGTAACTATACGCTGGAGTCTGTTAGCAATACTTGCACCGGAACAGTTTCCGGGTCAGCAATTGTGCAGAATTATGAAACTCCAACTGCCACCCTAAGTGGTGAGCCTACTGTTTGTGAAGGCAGCGGCGATGGCCCACAAGTAGCCCTTACCGGAAATGGACCTTGGAATCTTGTTTACACAATTGATGGAGTGGAGCAACCACCGGTTACTACCAACTTCGTAACTTATACCATTCCGGTAGAAACGGATGGCAATTATGCCCTCGTTTCTGTAGAAGGATCATATTGTTCAGGAACGGTAAGTGGAAGTCAGAATGTAACCATTCTTGATGCACCTACTGCTTCGATTACAGGCGGTGGTACCGTTTGTGCCGGAGACTCTGCAACATTTGATGTAAGTCTTTCGGGTATTTCTCCATGGACAGTTCAGTATACTGTAGATGGAGTGCCACAGAATCCGCTAACCGGAATTACTTCTGGTTACAGCTTTGAATCGAGTGTGGATGGTGATTATGTGCTGGTGTCAGTTACCGATGCAAATTGCTCGGGCGAAGTTCTAGCAAGCCAGGCTGCGCTTATTGTAAATCCATTGCCCACCGCTGAAGTTACTACTAACAAGTCTTCGGTATGTATTGGTGAGGAACTTCAATTGGGAATAGATCTGGAAGGTGTACCACCATATAGCGTAACCTACGTTTTAAATGGTGATACAATCGTTGCTACAGGTCTTTACAGCGACTTTATGAAAACATTATCGCCTGTAAATCCTGTAACTTTTGAAGTAATATATGTTTCAGACGGTTCAAACCCAACCTGTTCTTCAGATGTAATAGACCTTACATATATTGATGCAGTGGCACTGCCAAACGCACCCGTTCTTACAGATGACACGATTTGTGCAACAAATGGTCCTGTAACTATCGGAGTAAATGCTGCACCCGGTTTAACGTATAGCTGGAGTCCGGAAACGAGTTTATCAAGTCCGAATACTTCAAATACGCTATTCCAGCCTTTCTTAAGCGGGCCGGTTGCCAAAGACTTTAAGTACGTATTAACTGCTACGAATGGAGAATGCTCTGCAAGAGATACCATGATCGTTACAGTAGATCCGGGGCCACAGGCGCGCTTCTCTTATACACCCGATCCGATTTCGAGTGAAGACCCAACCGTTTTCTTCAAAAACAATACGGTTGGAAGAGACAATGTGATCTACTTCTGGGAATTTGATTCACTTGACACTTCAAATGATTTTGAGCCATCGTACAAGTTCCCCGATGGAATTAATGACAGCTATACCGTGAGCTTAACTGCTATAGATCCTGTAACCGGATGTGTGGATGATTACAAAGACATTCTGAAAATCAAGCCCGAAATGCTGATTTATGTTCCTAGCGCATTTACTCCCGATGGCGATGGCAAGAATGATTTATGGGCACCTGTGCTTACGAATGTAGATGCCGATAATTTTAAACTTACAGTTTACGACCGCTTAGGTGTATTGGTATTTACCACTACAGATGTAAAACAAAAGTGGAACGGGAATAAAATGAACGGCAATTACTATGTTGAACCCGGAGTGTATGTTTGGATGATTGAAACCAAGAACCAAGTATCGCTTGAAGAAGTTAATATGAAAGGAATAGTAACGGTAGTAAGATAAAAGCTAAAGTTTACTTTATGCAACTTAGCTATCTTTATACCGTCAATAGTTTATCAAGTTTGAAACCATATGAAATCCATTAAACTAACCATTGTATTATTGGCACTGCTCTCTTTTGAAAGCGGGCACGCTCAAACGGCAGAAGATTATGCCGCCGTATCTGAATTTTTACCTGCAGAAGAATTGTCTTCAGCTCAGGAAAATCAAGCCAGATTTGCGCAATTTGCCTACCTCAACAGGCATGGCTACTATTTGGGAAATACAGGAGGCAAAGATTTCTCTACGTTCCCGGATATCTCCGAAGTGAATGCTTTCTATTCAGGTGTTCCTGAAATAAGCCTACAGCTAATTGAAACCGGGGAACTAAATTTAATGGCTTATAGTTTTGAAATGAAACGCAACGCCTACAATTATTACAGAGTACCCGGAAGCGATAAAGTTTTGGTTATTCTTCCAATGAATCTGAGTCTACAAAGAATAAACTCCGAAATTAAGTAAGCATGAGAAAATCTTTAGATATTATACACTTTAAGGATTGGATTAATCCTATCGCTGTTTTCTGTGTATTTCTCATTTTCACAACTGGGATTTACGCGCAAGACACTTATATTATTGAGAATGGAACAGTAACGGCTTGTGAGGGTAATTTTATTGACGATGGGGGTGCTGGAGGACTACCTTATACCCCGGGAAATGATTATACATTTACAATTTGCCCGGAGAATGCCGGTGATGTGGTTTCGGTGATTTTTAATGCCTTCGCGCTTTACCAAAGTCCCAATCCAAACAATAGTGACTACCTGTATATCTACGATGGCGATGACGCGACAGCTGTAAGTCTGGGAAGCTACACTGGTAGCTCCTTACAAGGACTACCGGTAACAGGGACAGTTGGCAATACAACTGGCTGTCTTACTTTTGTATTTAATTCTAATCCCAACGGTGGTGGAACCTTTCCTGGTTGGGAGGCTGCGATTGAGTGCACGACTCCCTGTGCCACACCTACTTCAGCATCAGAGATTGTAGATCCAGAACCCGAGGGACCCGCTCAATCAATAGGTGTATGTTTAAATGCACCTGTAACTTTCGGTGATATGGGATCTTATGCAGAACCCACATTCGCTTTGCAATATTGGGTTTGGAATTTTGATGATGGCAATATCGACACGCTAACAGCTCCAACTGATATAACCCATTCTTTTACTGAACCAGGTGAATACCTAGTGACATTATCAGTAATTGACTTTAATGGCTGCCGAAGCTTAAATGTTGACCCGCTTCAAGTTTTGGTAAGTACTATCCCGGTCTTTAATACGGCATTTGAAACACCTGTTTGTGTAGGAGCCGGAGGAACAACAATAGACGGAAGTGCTGTACAAAGCGTAACCTGGACGGCCCTTCCTCCGCAGGTAGTTTCCGGCACTACCTATTTGGCAGATGGTGCGGGGTTTCAGTATTCCAGTTGCCTGACTTTTGATTTTTTTGAGGCAGGCGCCACTTTGGAAGACTGCAGTGACTTGCTGAATGTTTTTATGAACATAGAACATTCATATTTAGGAGATCTTGGTATTTCTATAACCTGTCCTAATGGAACATCAGTAATGCTGTTGGATCAAGGTCCAAATAGTGGAGGAGCTACTTATTTAGGAGAGGCTGTAGATGAATTTAATTTAGGACCACCACCCGAAGATGACGACGATGTGCCCGGTATTGGATATGATTATGGATGGTCGCCAACAAGCACTAATGGTTTTATTTACGATGATGCCAATGCAACCGACCTGACTTACGTCAACCAATCTGGAGGGCAGGAGACCAACCATTCTGTGGCTAATCCGGGTCTTTACGAAAGCAATGAGGATATGTGTATTCTCGAAGGTTGCCCGCTCAATGGAGATTGGTGTATTAACGTTACTGACTTTTTAGCATCGGATAATGGAAATATTTTCGCTTGGGGCATCAGCTTTAATCCGGCGCTATTTCCCGATGTTACTACTTTCACGCCTATCGTTGGTCTTGATCAGGACTCTACCTGGTGGGAAGGCCCAAATGTGGGAAATACTTCAGGTGACGGTAATACGATTGAAACCACTTATACCACTCCCGGAAATTATGACTATACATTTTATGCGACCAATAATTTCGGCTGCACATTTGATACCACTGTTACCGTAGAAGTAATAGTAGGCCCTGAAATAACAGCAGGACCAAATGTAACTTACTGCAGCGAACCAGTGCTTCTTGAAGCTGGCTTAGCTAACTCTCCGGCTCAATGTAGCGACGCTGCAGGAACTTATGACCTTTGTTTTGCAAATAATTCGAATTACGAATTCACATATTGCCCTAATAACCCGGGAGATGGCTCTACCTTTATGGAACTGGTTATTAACAGTGGTAACGCTGATTGGGGCGATAACTTCACCGTTTATGACGGTGATGATATTACTGCCCCGGAGATTGGGAATCCGAACGGTGACTTGGGTGGGTTGAGCTATACGGCTACCAATCCCACAGGCTGTCTCACAATTTCAATGGCTACCAATGGTTTTTCGAGTTGCGAAAGCGGTGAATATCCACCTATAAATTACACAGTGACTTGCGGAGGCGGTTCCGAACTGGTTTGGTCGTGGTCTCCGACTACGGGCTTATCAAACCCAAACATTCAAAACCCGACTGCTGAAGTAACTCAGACTACAGTTTATACGGTTTCAGCCTACCCCGCTGGATTTCCGGGATGTATAATCGTTGACCAGGTAACTGTATCTCCAGATGCACTTGCTAATCCGGGTATTGATACTGACACAACACTTTGTTACAACTCACCTATCACATTTTTAACAGACTACCTCGATGGCGATCCTGCCCTGAATGGTGACTGGACAGATGCCGCAGGAAATACAGTACCGAACCAGTTCAATCCTTCAAACTATGTGGACGGTGGAAATTTTGACTATACTTATTTAGTAACTAACGGAATCTGCGAAGGAACATCTAACCTGCAGTTAACAATTTTACCTGCAACAAATACCACCTGCTGTCAAACGAACGCAATGGCCGGTACCGATGCTACCGCTTGTGCTTTAACATATCAGTTGGAGGCAGATGATGCACTGGGTCTTGGAACATGGACGGCTGCTGCCGATGTGGAATTTAGCGATATTCACGACCCGCAAGCCATAGTAACCTGCACGACTGCGGGAGGTGGGGCAAGAACGCTTACATGGACCGACGCAAACGGATTTCAATGTTCGGCATCAGATGATATTGTAATAACCTTCTCTGATTCTCTGCAGTTAATTATTGTAACAGAAGATGCAAAATGCTTTGAAGAATGCTCAGGTGGTGCTGTTGGTATTGCCGATGGTGGTACTGTAACAGGTGGAAATTATATTTATGACTGGTTTGAAAATGGTCGTCCCGGCTTAATTCCACAAACCAGAGATTCACTTTGTGCCGGAGTGTTTAAAGTTAAAGTTCGCGATAACCTCGGTTGTGTTGACTCAACGACATTTGAAATTGGTCAACCTGAAGCGCAGCAAATGCAATTGTCTCAAGCCCCTCCGCTCTGTGCAGATTCATGCGATGGACGCGTGCAAATTATGTCGCCAGGAGCCGTAGATTACAGTTTTGATGGTGGTGACACCTTTATTGGTAAGAACTATTTTGACCTTTGTGAAGGTGAGCACGCTGTGATTGCAAGAAATGCAAACGGCTGCGAGATAGTTCAAACTGTAAACCTGGTTGATCCCCCTAAATTTGTAGCGAACTTCAATATTAATCCCTTACCAACCACGACTAAGAACACGCTTATAACTTTTCAGGATATTTCTACTCCCGGACCCGTTTGGAAATCGATTTATACCTTCGGAGACGATCCGGTACTTGGGAAAAGTGAATCGAGAATGGCTTCATTTGAATTTCCTAAAGATTCTGCCGGTGCATATCCCGTTACACTTATTTCAACAAACCTAAATGGCTGTACCGATACCCTCACCAAGAGGGTAGTCGTAAAAGATGAAATATTGTGGTATATCCCAAATAGCTTCTCTCCAAATGAGGATGGAATAAACGATGTATGGAAACCGGTAGGTGTAACTGTAGATGCTACAAACTATAAGCTCACTATTTTTGACAGATGGGGCGAGCAGGTATTTACTACAACAGATCTCGATCAAGGATGGAATGGTAGTAAGAGCTCTGGTGGATACTATGTTGACGCAGGTGTTTATACTTATTTGATAAAAGTAACATCAGCTACAACTGAAGAAAAGTTTGAATTTACCGGATCTATTACTGTGGTTCGTTAATACTAAATCATTAAAATTTTGAGCCCGTCAGGTGATTTTTTTTCACGTCCTGACGGGTTTTTTTATTCTCTTTGAATTGAATGATTAAATTCGCAAGATATAGATACCCAAATCTAAATAAATTCAGATCGGGTTAGAAATCATATAAATTGAATACACTACTTACAATAATTTGGGATGTTGATCCCGAAGCTTTTAGAATACCCTTTATAGATTGGCCCGTTCGCTGGTATGGAATACTATTCGTAATCGGACTATTGGTGAGCCAATACATTTTGTTTTACATTTTTGAAAAAGATGGTAAGACACGAAAAAATGTAGAGGATTTAACCATTTATGTAGTTATAGGAACCATTATCGGAGCCAGGCTGGGGCATGTGTTTTTCTATGCTCCTGCTCATTATTTAAGCCATCCCATAGAAATAATACAGATTTGGAAAGGGGGTCTGGCAAGCCATGGTGGCGCCTTAGGAATAATTGCCGCCGTTTATCTATATACCAAGAAGTACAAATTTAATTTTCTTTGGGTTTTTGATCGTCTCGTAATTGTGACTTGCTTTACAGGAGCTTGCATCCGCTTTGGAAACCTAATGAATTCAGAGATTATTGGAACAGTAACTGACGTGCCCTGGGCGGTAAAATTTTTACAGGCTTATCCTGCCGAAATGGCATTAGACTATCGGCATCCGGCACAAGTGTATGAAGCTCTCTATTTTCTAGTACTATTGGTTTTTCTGTTTTATGTATGGAAAACACAACGTCATAAAATCAACAATGGCTACATATTCGGGCTTTTCCTCGTCATTCTTTTTACCCTGCGTTTTATAGATGAGTTTTTTAAAGTAAATCAGGAGTCGTTTGAAGACGGTCTTCCAATCAACATGGGTCAAATTTTAAGTATTCCGTTTATTCTTGCCGGAGTTTACTTAATTTACAGGGCTAAATCTAAACCTGTTAATCCGACGTGAAACATCTAACCTCTTTAAGCCTCCTATCTCTACTCTTTTTACCACTTACGATAAAAGGTCAGGTTGATGGTTTTCAGAGATATGAAAACGCAATAAAATCCCGATCAAATTCTGATTTCAGAATTGGTTTTTACAATGTCGAGAATTTATTTGACCTCGTGGACGACAGCCTGACCCGCGATGAAGCATTTACACCCGAAGGTGAAAATCGATATACATTTGGCCGTTATAAAAAGAAATCAGTGGGTCTGGCTCGTACACTTTTGGCGATGGGCGTATGGGAGCCACTGGAAATAATAGGTCTGGCCGAAATAGAAAGCAGGTGGGTTTTAGAAGGTTTTACAAAATTCTCTCCTTTAAAAAATGCCGGTTATGAAATCATACACGAAGACTCTCCTGACAGGCGCGGTATTGATGTAGCCTGCCTTTACCGACCCGAAAAATTTAATTTAATTCTCTACAAATATTACCGTGTTAATTTCCCATTCGACCCCGATCGAAAAACGAGAGATATGCTCTATGTAAAGGGAATTATGTCAAATAAAGATACTTTGCACGTATTTATCAATCACTGGCCATCGCGCTATGGGGGGCAATTTGTGTCTGAACCGGGAAGGGCTTTTTTAGCTAATCTGGTTCGCGAAAAGGTAGATAGTTTGAATGCGCGTTTTGATAATCCCTTAATCGTTATAACAGGCGATTTTAATGACGAGCCGGATGATATAAGTGTAAAGGATGTTTTGAAAGCTCATGTAAATCCGACAGAAGCTACAGGTAATGATCTGGTAAACCTATCGGCTCCTATTAAATATATCTTTGGAACGCATTCCTTTGGCGGCGAATGGGGCGTGCTTGATCACATTATTGTCAGCAATTCGCTTTTGACCGGACAGTCAACCTACACTCGTTTAAATTCTTTGGGGATTTTTGATGCACCCTGGCTGCTTACAAAAAATGCTGCAGGTAATGATGTTCCTTTACGAACTTTTCAGGGGCCTGCATACAAGGGTGGTTATAGCGACCACCTTCCTATTTTTCTCGATTTGTATTTTGATAAACAAGAGTCGGAGTCAAAATTGGACAGTCAATAGCTATTGATCCAAGGTTGCGTGGAAGACCTCATAAGGTTTACTTGCTTCGCTGCATTTCGACTGAGCTCAATAACCACGTGAGATCGCTTCGCTACATACGCACTCCCAAGGGGTCGTAAGTTTGAAAATCTTTGGGGTTCATATTCAATTGATCTTAACGCAGGTTTCAAAATAAAAAAAACGGTGCCACTCATTGAGCGGCACCGTCATATTTATTTGAAGGATGTTTTTAATTTAATTAAACATCAATCTTCGCATACTTGGCATTTTTCTCGATAAAAGCTCTACGTGGTGGAACGTCATCGCCCATTAGCATAGAGAAAATTCGATCGGCTTCTACAGCATTATCAATTGTAACCCGGCGCAAAGTTCTGAATTCAGGATTCATAGTTGTATCCCAAAGCTGGTTTGCGTTCATCTCTCCAAGACCTTTGTAACGCTGAATTCCAACGCTGCTTTCCTTTCCGTTTCCTTTCAATTCTTCTACGAACTGGTCGCGCTGCTTATCATTCCAGGCGTATTTCATGGCTCCCCCTTTTTTAACAAGATAGAGCGGAGGAGTTGCAATATAAATATTTCCACCTTCAATTAGCTCGCGCATGTGGCGGAAAAAGAAAGTAAGAATCAAGGTTTCGATGTGGCTACCGTCAACATCGGCATCACACATGATTATTACCTTATGGTATCTCAATTTACTTGTGTCGAGTGCTTTACTGTCTTCTTCAGTACCCACTCGAACTCCGAGTGCGGTATAAATGTTTTTGATCTCTTCGTTGTCGAAAATTTTATGGTGCATGGCCTTCTCAACATTCAGAATCTTACCTCGTAGTGGCAGGATAGCCTGAAAGTTACGGTCTCTTCCCTGTTTTGCAGTTCCACCCGCCGAATCTCCCTCGACAAGATAGACTTCGCAATTTTCAGGGTTTCTATCTGAGCAGTCACTCAATTTTCCGGGAAGACCTGAACCTGTAAGCACATTTTTACGCTGAACCATCTCACGCGCCTTACGCGCTGCATGACGCGCCTGTGCTGCAAGAATAACCTTGTTAACGATTGTTCTTGCATCGTTGGGATTCTCCTCTAGATAATGCGTTAGCATTTCAGACACTGCTTGCGAAACCGGGGCATTAACCTCACGGTTACCCAATTTTGTTTTTGTTTGACCTTCAAATTGCGGTTCAGCAACTTTAACTGAAATTACGGCTGTAAGGCCTTCACGAAAGTCATCGCCGGCGATATCAAACTTGAGTTTTGATAGCATGCCCGAATCTTCGGCGTATTTTTTAAGGGTGGCTGTAAGCCCTCGTCTAAACCCCTGCAAGTGAGTACCACCTTCATGGGTATTGATATTATTCACATAGGCATGAATATTTTCCGAAAATGAAGTATTGTAAATAAGTGCTACTTCTACCGGAATACCACTTTTCTCGCCTTCCATATAAATTGGAGAACCGATAAGCGGCTCTCGTGAGGCGTCCAAAAACTGAACAAACTCAAATAGACCACCTTCTGAATAAAACTCTTCGCTTAACGGATTGCCTTCGTCATCGAAATTACGCATATCGGTTAGCGTAATACGAATTCCTTTATTCAAAAATGCAAGCTCGCGCATTCTGCTGGCAAGTGTATCATAGTTATACACGTTGTCTTCAAATATAGTAGTATCAGGCCTAAACTGAACCTGGGTACCTGTCTCGCTCGTCTCTCCAACTTCTTTAACAGGATATTGAGGCTTTCCAATATTGTATTCTTGCTGCCATATTTTACCATCGCGGTATACGGTAGCAATCAATTGTTCTGAAAGTGCATTAACACAACTCACCCCAACTCCGTGCAGTCCACCGGACACTTTATAGGTGTCTTTATCAAATTTTCCACCGGCGTGAAGCACTGTCATTACAACCTCTAGGGCTGAGCGTCCTTCTTTTTCGTGAAAATCTATTGGAATACCCCGGCCATTGTCTTTTACAGTAATGGAATTATCAACATTCATTATTACGCTGATAACGTCACAATAACCAGCAAGCGCTTCGTCAATCGAGTTATCAACTACTTCATAAACAAGGTGGTGCAAACCTCTTATACCCGTATCTCCGATGTACATCGAAGGTCTTTTGCGTACAGCTTCCAATCCCTCGAGTACCTGGATATTTCCAGCCGAATAACCTTGATTATTCTTCTTCTGTTCTTCAGTCATATATTACTAAGTTGTGTAGAAATTTTATTCCCACAAAAATACAAAATTTAAACATTAAAATCACCTCAAAAGCCGCATAAACACTATAATTGTCAACAATTTATGTGGTTTATTAACAGTTGTGGTGAAAGCATGTTTTTGACGTGTTAAAATTGGGGTTTGACGGGTGGAATTACAACTTGAGGTATGCGAAATTGACGCGAGCAAAATTAGGCCGCGCGAGGTAGGCTGCGTGAGGTGGGCCGTGTGAGGTAGGCCGTGTGAGGTAGGACGCGCGAGGTAGGCCGCGCGATGAATCGACGCGGATACAATCGACGCGGGTTCAGTCGACGCGGGTTCAGTCGACGCGGATTCAAATTAACGCAAGCTCAGTCTCTAAAATGCAAATTTCAACCCACCTAATAGAAAAACGCGCTGTACTGGGAAGCGGTAATACTGGTCGTACTTCGTTCCGGTTAAGTTGTTAGCTTCAATAAAGGCCGAGATTCGATTTGAATAGCGGTACTCTGCTTTCAATGTTAGGTCAAAATAAGGATCAAGCTCTACCTTATAAAATCCTTCGGGTTCGATTTGAACATCTGAAACCGGACGAAGTGATTTTGCATAACGCTTACCGACCAAAGCCATTTCTGCTCCTATACTCAGCTTTTCAAAAAGCGTGTAAGATCCCAGTAGCGAGAATCTGTATTTTGGCATATGCCATGCCTCTTGTTCATCATTTGCACTATAGGTAAATATTTCGCCACGGGCAGTAGCCGACCATTTTTCGCTGTTTTTATATGAAAGCTCACCCATCATAGAAAAGGTTTGAACCTGATCATAGATAACCAAAAACCGATTCTCTTCACTTACCAGTGTATCGTTAACAAAAAGTGGTGTTTCATCTACTTTTTTGTATCCAATACGGGTATTAAAACTCATTTTATCGCTTAGCGTTCCGCGAATACCTCCAAAAAGATCATACTTTACAATAGAGTTAATTAATGGTTTATCGTCTGTACCATAGTGCGAAAGATTTGACAAAATGAAAGGGTTTTCCCGCGAAAGCGTTTTATAACTATTTCGTTCTACGCTTCCCGTTACGCCAGCATAAGGGATAAAAATATCATTAAAAAGCGAATAAGAAACCTCCAGATCAGGAAAGGCATGAAACCGCGCTTTACTGTCAAATTGCCCATAAACTGCTAACCCGGCCATAGCTCGAAATCCATTTTTAACAAGAAGGATGCGTGGTGTTGCGTGGAAAATTACGTTGGTATAATCATTCGCCGGGATAAAAATTCCAGACGAATCGCTCATAAAATCAAATGCTTTTAAGTCGCCGGTATTGTAGCCGACAAAATCTAATCCACCATCGAGGGTATAATATTGATCGCCTCTCCATGAGCGCAATTGTGTGGTGGCCTTTACACCAATTTCATTGGCATCGTAACTATCAGAATAGTAATAGGAATCTAAACCGATATTGTGATTGATGCGCGAAGAATCGCGGTAGTAGCTCCTATAATCTGCACTAAGCGAAAAATCATTAAACCGCTGGCGCATATCTTTTTTATCAATTTCGGCATCTTGCGGGTCGAAACCGTAATAGTGATAACCGTTTAACGCATAACCCAAATCTGTTTGGAGACTGTGTTGCTTAAAGATTTTTTTACCCCATAAGTCCACATTAGTTTCGCTAAAACCGCTAAACGCTACCGGCTGGTTTACTCCATCATGTGAAGATAAGTGGCGCGCGTGAACTCCATAAGATTTGTCTCTATCACGATTGCTGGTATAAAAAGCCTCCACATAGGGAGTGGCAAATGTTCCGGCTCCAGCCTTTACAAATCCATGGTACAACTTTTCGAGTGGTTCGCGAATTTTAACGGTTGCCGGCTCAATAGGTTCGGGTGTTATTTCGGTTGCAGGGCGTTTAGGAATCATTTCGTAAGTCAAGGTTCCCATTTGTACCGGAATATCTACTACAGTGGGCATTTCAGAAATTTTAAACGCCTTTTGTACTGTTAACGTCCTGTCGCCCGTAATTATCTGGGTTTGATCAAAGGCATCGCCTTCGCCGCCCTGCGCCGATGCAGCAAAGGAGCTGACAAGAACGACGCTGAATACTAGGAATGATTTTATAGTTGCGTATTTCATTTTTCGGGCTATTATTTTTCTTCAATCAGGTTCTGGTAATCTTCTTCATAATCGAGTGAATCGGGGCCAGATAAGGTGTCGCCTGCTGCGATCGTTTTCTGCTCGGCAGCATTCAGCGCCTGCAATTTGGCTTTAGCTTCATTCACAAATTTTTCATCTTTCACATTGTCAATAACACTCTGTAGTGTGGCGCGTGCCTGAAAATAATCTTTCCTGGACACGTAAACATCAGCCAACAAAATAAATCCTTTGACTTTCCAAAAATCAAAACTAGCAAACCCTTGAGCGAGCTCAAATATTTGTTTTTCAGCTTCATCGAGATCAGATTGCTCAAAAGCAATTTGTGCCAATCTAAACTTTGCTTCTGCGCCTTCTTTTGAATCGGCCTTCTTGGCTAATTGGCTAAATATCGGCTTGGCCTCGGCATAATTCCCATTGGTAAAGTAAATGCGTCCTTTCAATAAGCGCGATTCGGTAAGGAGTTCTTCGGATACGTTTGGATCTTTGATCACCCTTTCCGCGGAAGCGACTGCCGCATCGTAAGCGCCCAGCTGGTATTCGGAACGCATGATTCCTACCTCTGCTTCCAAAATATTGGTAGCAAAAGTGGCGACCTGACTCAATTGTTTATATAGAAGCAGGGCCTTTTGATACTCTTTTCGGTTAAACCGAATAGTGGCAGCACCTTGAATGGCTGGCTCTGAAAACTCGCTTGTAGGTCTGGAAGCAACATATTCGAAACCAGTTATTGCCTTATCAAAATCATTTTTGCGGTAAGCACATTCAGAGAGGTAATAATTGGCGTTTAGCACGAAAAGTCCGTTTGGATATTCCTTGAGATACTTCTCAAAAGCCGGTATCGCCTTATCGCAATTGCCGTCAGCTACCAGATTTTCAGCTGCCTGATACGAAAGGCTGTCAATTTCTGATGGCGAAATATCGTAATCGGGAATTTCCTTGAGCCATGCGCTGTAATCATCCACTTTCCCTAAATCGAGGTAGATGTTTTTAAGCGTTGCCACCGCTTCATTAGATTCAGAATCAACTCCATAATCTGCCACAACCAGCTTATAACTAGCAATAGCGCCATCGTAATCGCCTTTGCGGTACTGCACAAGCCCGCGCTTTAGTAGCGCTTTTTTGCGGTAGGGCGATTGTGGATAATCTTTTATTACAGAATCGAAAGACACGAGCGCCTTGTCCAGATTGTTTTGCATAAAATAAGCGTCGCCCAATTGGAATTTAGCAACTGCGGCAAGCGATGTTTCGGGATGGTCGGCAAAAAGTTTATTCAAAGTTTCAATTTTCTTGGCGTAATTATCCTGATACCCATAAGCTTCAGCTATTTGAAACAAGGCATAATCTCCATTTGCAACGTTTAAATTCATTGCTTTTTGATAACTCTCTACGGCCGGCCCGTACTGTTTTTGTACCAGATTGAGATCGCCAATGCGTAAGTAGGCATCATTTTTCCGCTTCTCATCAATATTGCTTCCAGACACATACTTTCTAAATGCCTGAAGCGATGTAGAATAATCGCCATCTTTAAAAGCGCAATATCCAATATTGTAATGAGCTGTATTGTAGTATTTTGTTTGATAAGCCGACGAATTGGCGAGATAGGCCTGATAAGATTTAATCGCATTTTGATATGAGCCATCACGGTAATGCAGGTCGCCCGCCCAGTAATCTGCGAGAGCTACGAGTTTTGGATCTTCGGGATACTTCTTAGACAACTTGAAATTCGCAAAAGCCTCATTCGATCTTTTGGCAATTACATCGGCTATAGCCAAATTATATGCACACTCCTGATACCGGGCGCGATCTACGGCACTCATTGACTTCATTTTATTGAGCGACTCAATGGCGGCAGAATAATTTTTAGTAGCGAGATGCACTTTGAGCAAAAACTCATAAGCTTCATCTTTTCGGGTGGAGCTGGGATATTTATTCAAATAAGATTCGAATGCCTGAATGGCTTCATGAAAAGGGTCATAGCTCAATTCATAAGCGAGCTTGGCATAATTAAAAAGGGCATCTTCGGTTACATCCCGATCAGAATCCATTTGCGAAGCAACTTTAAAAGCATTTTGCGCATATTTTTTCTCACCCAGCTGCACATATGCATCAGCCATTTGGTAGGTGGCTATCTGCGCCAATTGCTGATCTTCAGCTTTCGTGGTAGTAGCAAAATAATCAATAGATTTTCTATACTCTGCTGACCGGTAATAAGCATAAGCCAGCTGATAAGCATCTTCCGAGCTTAGATTATATTGGCTTTTAGCGTACTTTTCCAAAAACGGCAAGGCCAGTGCGTATTGCTCTTTTTGAAAATGTGCATCTCCAACAAGGTGGGCTATTTCTTCTACACGTACAGGTTCCTCCACATCGAGCAGCGGAGTGGCATAAGCAATAAGCTCATCATATTTTTCCTGAAAATGATAAATCTGGGCTTTGTAATAGGGCACTACCGGCGCAAAATTAGGGTCATCTGCAGCCTTATCGAGCGATTCGAGAGCGGTTTGATAGTTGCCTTCGGTGTAGGCAATATGCCCATAATAATAATTTGTAGGGCCATAATAGGCTCCCTGCTTATCTTTTAGCTTGTAAAATTCTGCTTTAGCCTCGTCAAATTTTTCCAACTGAAAAGCCGAAAATCCTTTTTTGAAAACCACTTCTTCCTTTTGTATGCTGCTCAGGTCGCGCTCGTCGAGACGATTTAACCAATAAAGTGCGTCGTCGTAATCGCGGCGGTTGAAATTGTAATTACCAAGATTTAATATCGCAGGATTTTTCCAGTTGCTTTCCGGATGTTTCAGCACAAAATCTTCCATCAGAAACTCGGCATCCTTGTGGAAAAGCTCCATTGTAACAAACGCCTGGTAGTAAGATGCATTGACGTGGAGTTCGCTATTGTCGTCGGTATTGTATTTCAGATAATCAGTAAAACCTTTCCGTGCAGCTTCAAACTGGTTGTGGCTCATCAACTCCATTGCTTCTAAATAGCCTATATCAGGATTTCGCTTAGCCTCAGTTTGTTGGGCATAGCTATGGCTTACGCCAAATAAGAGGATGAAAATTGGCAGCAAAACTGCCCTTTGTATTTCTTGCATAGAGATGCGCTGTTTTAAACAGATAAAAGTAAGTCGTGAAAGCGGTGCGAAATGATGGGTTGGGGTAAAAGTTTTAAACGGAAATTTGTGAAGAATAAGCCTGTTTTGTAGGCTTTTCTTAACGATACTGGAACGCTTGAATGTGAAAATTATTTTAGCTTTACGCAAATTTCCAAAATGGCACTCGACACCATCGTAGATTTAAAGAATGTTTCTGTTTTTCAAGGCGATCATCTGGTTCTTTCTGATGTGAATATTCATATCAACAAAGGCGACTTTGTGTATTTAATTGGAAAAACCGGATCGGGGAAAAGCAGTTTATTAAAAACGCTCTACGGCGAATTGCCTGTAAAACAAGGCGAGGGAAATGTGGGTGAGTTTGATCTTACGAAGCTAAAACGCAAGCAAGTTCCGTTTTTACGCCGCAATCTGGGTATTGTATTTCAAGATTTTGAGCTCTTGACCGATCGCAATGTCAACGACAATTTGCTTTTCGTTCTCCGCGCTACCGGCTGGAAAAATAAAATCGAAATGGCCGCACGGATGCAGGAAGTACTCGACAAAGTAGGCTTGGGAACAAAAGGTTATAAAATGCCGCATGAACTGTCGGGTGGTGAGCAGCAGCGTGTTGCTGTGGCAAGAGCCTTGCTTAACGATCCGGATTTAATATTGGCCGATGAGCCTACCGGAAATCTGGATCCGAATACGACGGAAGAAATATTGAATTTGCTTTACGAAATCAGTAAAAATGGTCGTGCTGTACTAATGGCTACGCACGATTACGTGCACATGAAGAAGTTTTCTTCGCATATAATCCGTTGTGCTGACAGCTCTGTACAAACCGAAGAAGTTAGACAAGGAGCGATTTGATTTTAAGCGCGTTATCTCGATTCGAGAAATTATTTTGAATGTAACTCAATCTATTTTTCAGCCTTTCTGTATCAAGAGATGATTTGTGATGAGCTGTAATCAAATCTGCCATTTCTTGTGGCGTGTTTGCAATTTCACAAAATGATTTCAGATTTGTACCTGCTACCATTTTTTCATTGGCAATAATTACGGGAGCCGTAAAAAGCGAATACAGCAATTTGAGTTTAAAGCCTGTATTTTGAAAAGTCGGCAAGACGTGAACTGAGGCATTTTTTGCCAAATTAAGCATGGTTTCATTGTTGGGACTGTCTACAACTTTCAGATTTTTAAGGTTGGGATTCAATGCCCTAACTGCTTTTGTGGCGCCCTTTCCAGCTATTAGAAGCGGCACCTCGGTAAGTGGAAAAACATCGTTGATTAAAAATGCAACGGCGTTTTTATTTTCGGCTACGGTTAGGTTTCCGTGATAAAAAGCATAGGCTTGTTTTCCGCCTATTTCAATGGGTGTATTTGAATGAAATGGATTAATTAAAGTCGAATTTCCATACAGTTTTTCAAAGTGTTTTTGATCCTTTTCGGAAATAGAGAGAACGTAATCAGCGTTTTTTAGAACAGATTCATACCGTTTAAGCTTTCCGGCTTCTGCGGTAAAAAACAAACGTTTAAATGCGTTTTTCTCACTTTCTGCAAGCTTTTTGTAATAATCGTGCTCAATATTATGGGCTCTTACAAGCTTCAATCTCCCTTTTAAAGCCTTGTTCTTTAAATAAGCCGTAGTATGTAATCCCTCAAAAAGGATGGGATGCGAATCTTTTAAAAGATTCTTGAGAAGCTCTTCACTTCTGCGCGTTTCCACAATAAATGGAAGTTTAGAAGCTATGTGTCGCGGCGATTTTGAACGTTTGTAATAATGCACTGTTTCGCAAAGACTCTCTAATTTGTCGGAAGACGAGCGACCGTATTCAAAACAATGCAAATGAACCTTCACTCCTACTTCGCTCAAAGCCTTTATGCGGTAATACACGTCTATTACTCCGCCATAATCGGCGGGATAGGGAATATCAAACGATACAATATGGAGATGCTTATCAGCCAAGGGTTTTCATTTTTTCCAATACCGGTTTATACTCCGTTTGCCAGTTTAAAGACTCTATTAATCGCTTCGTATTTTTCTTGTACTCTGCTAATCTAGAACGATCTGCTTGAAGTTCCATTAGCTTTTGTGCTATCGCTTTTGCGGAATGCTCGGGCAATACCTCACCAATTTTGAATTCTAAAATCAGTTTTTTGACTTCTACCAAATCACTTGCCAGCACAGGTACTTCGGCCAGGGCGTAGTCGAAAATTTTATTAGGTAAGCTAAATCTATAATTCAGGTTTGTATTTTTATCGAGGCTTACACCCAAATCTGCAGCTGCGGTATGACGCATCATTTCGTCAAATGGCATTTTGGGTTTAAAGATTACCGTTTCTGTCAAACTCATTTCGCCGACCATTTTTTTGAGAAGAGGCAGGGCGTCGCCGTCACCAATTATTAGCAAAGTTGTATTTTTAACCAATGCCATTGCTTCCACGAGCTCTTCGGCGCCGCGATCTACATTTATTCCGGCTCCTTGAAGCACGACCAAAAATTGATTTTGATCAATACCTATTTCTCCTTTTGAATAAGGTTGAATATTTATTTTTTCATAGGGCAAGTTGCGCACCAGAAACACCTTTTCCAAACCATAAGTTTCTTGCAATAGTTCGGCAATAGAACCGCTTACGGTCATCACAATTGCACACCTGCCTATGCACACCCGCTCGGCAAATTTCCAAATTGATTTTACAAGGGGCTTGTTTTGGATTTCGGGTACTTCGGTAAAATACTCGTGGCTGTCGTAAATCAAAGGCTTTCGCCGAAGAAGTGAAGCGAGATAATTTGCCGGGAGGGTATCTAAGTCATTGGCGTAATAGATATCTGTTTTTGCAAAAAGCAGAGTAAAAAAAAGCTTGGTGTTAAGCGCTGCATAAAAGAGAAAACCCTTATTGAAAAGAAGCTTAAAGCGCTTCATGAAATAAGGTCTGCTTACCGGCTTGCTATTTGGCAAAAGCCTGCCGTAGAGTGCAATTTCGTAGCCTTCATTCTGCAATGCACGGCATTGCTTCTGCACGCGCTGATCAGTGCTAATGTCGTTGCTTACCGATATCGTTATTCGCTTTTTCACTTCGGGCAAAAGTAAGGAAGTATTGACCAATTTAACTACTCGCATTTCGCGCCACTTCACAATTCATGCAAGTTTGATGAACTAATCACCTAAGAGATTGCAAATTTTTCGTTTAGATTTGCCAAAAAACAACTGATGCAAATTGAGCGCAACGCTTCGCTAAAAGCACTAAATACATTTGGAATTGAGGCAAAGGCTGCATTTTTAGCCACCTTTCACTCTGCAGATGAATTGCGCCTAATCTTAGAAAGCACCGAAATCAAAAATTTTCCAAAAATGATTTTGGGTGGAGGAAGCAATTTGCTTTTCACGCAAGACTACGACGGATTAATTTTAAAGAATGGCATTTCGGGAATTGAATGCATTCGCGAAGACGAAGACCATTTTTATGTAAAAGCAGGTGCCGGTGAAAATTGGCATGACTTTGTGCTTACATGTATAAAAAACGGTTATGCTGGAATTGAAAATTTATCACTGATTCCGGGCAATGTAGGAGCTAGCCCCATGCAAAACATCGGGGCTTACGGGGTAGAAATCAAAGACCGTTTTGATCATCTAGAAGCTTTTAATCTCGAAACTGGCGATGTCGAGATTTTCAGTGGTGAAGAATGTGAATTTGGTTATCGGGAGAGTGTTTTTAAGCGAAAGCTAAAAGGCAAATATGTGATCGTTTCGGTTACCTTTCAGCTTTTAAAAAAACCGGACTTTCAAGTAAAATACGGCGCCATAACTACCGAGCTAGAAGAAATGGGTGTGAAAGAACTTAGTATTGAAGCGATAAGCCAAGCGGTAATAAATATTAGAAACAGCAAACTCCCCAACCCGAAAGACCTTGGCAATGCCGGCAGTTTTTTCAAAAATCCGGTTATCTCTGCCGCTCAGTGGAAAAAAATTTCAGCCAAGCACCCCGAAATTCCAAATTATCCCGCTCCCGAAAACGAAATTAAACTGGCAGCCGGATGGCTTATTGAACAAGCGGGCTGGAAAGGAAAGCGCATAGGCAATTGCGGAATGCACGCCAAGCAGGCACTCGTATTGGTAAACTACGGCGGGGCTACCGGACAGGAAATTTACGACCACTCTACTCGTGTGAAAGAATCTGTTGCAGAGCAGTTTGGGGTGGAGCTTGAACGGGAAGTTAATATTTTATAGCAGAGTTGTGAAATAAGTCGCGCGTCTCGAGTCGCTTGTCTCGAGAAGGTTTTCTGGAATGGAAATAAATTGATGTTCCAAGTGAATTACATCGCTGGTTGAGGCTTTACATAAGACTGGTCGCAGCATTGCACCCTGCGATAGTGAGAACGCTGGGCTAAATTGAAAATGCAAAGGAGAGCGTATTACTAAAAACTCTATTTCCCTTTTTTGGCAGCAGGTTTTTTCTCAGCTGTTTTATTCGGTTTTGGCTTAGCCTCAGATTTCTTTGTCGGATTAGCTTCTGCCTTTTTTGCTTTTGGCTTCTCTTCGGTTTCTTCTTTCTCTTTGGCTTCTTCTTCTTTCTCCTCTTCAGGCACTTCAGTAAAATCGAGGATATCGTTTTTCAAAAGGAGATTATACCACTTCACCATTTTTTTGATATCAGAAGCATATACGCGATCTTCATCGTATTCTGGAAGCATCTCACTCATTAAATTGCGTAGCGCATCGTTATCCTTCAAATCGATATCAAGCTCCTTATCTCCATACTTTTCATTGATGGTTTTTAGCACATTTACCAATGGTTCGTCACCATCTTCTACATAAATAGAAATATCAGAAAGGGTACTTACGCGTTGGGTTTGTCCTATTGAAATCTTTTTACCGTCGAGCAGCGATTTGGCGACTACGCCACCACGCGACTGATTAACGATTTGATATAAACCCGGTTTGCCGGCAATTGATAATATTTTTGATAAATCCATAACAGCTAAAATTGGACGCCAAAGCTAAACACTCTATTTCTATTTCTCAAGGATTAGTTTTGCTGACGCCAAAACACCACTAATCAATTCTGATTGAAGGACATAAACCCCAGATTTAAATGGAGTAAGATCGAGCAAATACGCTTCGTCGATTGAAAAATTATCTGACTTTTGCAGAATCAGCCTACCCGCAATATCAAATATGCGAATAGATTTTATAGGATCGTTTTTGCTTTGTATATAAAATTGCCCGCCCGATGGATTGGGATAAATAGCAAGAAATTCACTCGAATAATCTGTTAAACCCACCGTACTCTGAAACGGTGTAGTAAGCGTGGCGAAAGCATCAACCTTTCCATAGCCGAATTGATTTCCCGGAAGGATGCCTGTAAACATATCTGCCAAGGCATTGTCAATAATTGCATTTTTAACCTCGAGCCAGCTCGCGGCAGAATCGCGCGAAAAATAAAGACCAGCCACTCCTGCTACCACCGGCGATGCCAGCGATGTTCCTCCATTTATATAGTGCATCCCGTCTTGGGCTACCTTTTCGGGATTGATATTGATCCATGAGTTTAACGTTGCTATTCGGCCGGCGCTTAAAGTATGATCGCCGCTTGCAGCAATATCCGGTTTTTGCCTGTTATCGCGCGTTGGCCCGCGGCTGCAATTTATTGAAATGGCGCCGGGAGTGCTGCTTACAACCGTTTCTTCGCCCAAGTAATTAATCCATGAATTGCGGTTTACGTAATTTCCTACTGTGATTACTTTATCAGAACAAACCCATGAGTTTACGATTGTCTTTTTGTTATCTGGCAATTTGTAATGCACCATCGCCGGATAAGTTCCGGCATCGGGAAGGTTTGTTTGCACAATTTCGGAAGTACCAAAAGGTGCATGACTCCAGCAATCAAATTTCCCACCACCTGTAGTTGCAAATCGCCATAAGTATTGATTGCTGAATGGTTGAGTAACCTGCACTTGAATTTGATATTGTGCTCCACGCAGCCCTATCCAGGTATCAACAATACCCAGCATAGCTTCCTGATAAAAAATTGTATCGGTAATAATTGTATTCACATTTTCGGTGGCCGTTCTCCATCCTGAATATCCCTTAAAGCTAAATGCCGGCACAGTGAGATCGGCACCAATTGCGAATGAAGTGGAGTTAAAATCAACGGTATCTGCCCACAATTCAAAATAGACTGCTTGAGCCGAACTATTGTATTTAAACCAGGTAAAGGTTGTATCAACTTCCGGAATATCGTAAGCGAGGTGGTAATTTCCAAGGTTTCCACTATTTCCGGCGGCAGCCACAATAGCCCTTCCGGGAGATGCCTCGAGCAATTGATCTGTAAAAAGGGTTGACGCATCAAGCCCGTCATGCGAACCGAAATAATCGCCGAGACTTAGATTAACTACTGCAGGTTTGCCTAGAGCTTCCGCTTTCGCGAAAATAAAATCTATCGCATCAGCAACAGTTGCCGACCAATTGGGATGATTAAAATCTGACGAAATCATAATTATATCGGCATTTGGAGCCACACCGGCAAATTGGCCAGTGGCATTGCCGTTGCCCGCTCCCACGCCTACAACAGTTGATCCATGTCCGTAGAAGGAGGCCTGATCATCGTGGCCGGATATTTCCAAATTAATGTCTTCGGAATTCCATTCCTGCCCGTATCCATAGGGTTGGGGAACTCTGAATGGAATCGTTTCACCCTGCGTTTGATCCCACAGCGCAATTACACGCGTGGTGCCATCTTCATTTTGAAAATCGGGATGCGCCAGCTCAATACCGGTATCAATAAAGCCCATTATTACATCGTCGCCAAGGTAGGCTTGTGGCAAAGGTGATGCACCCAGGTGAACCGGTATTACATTGTTATTTGCAAGCATTACCTCATTGAGTACCTGGGGGATGGAAGCAGAAAATTCAATAAACTCCAAGCCCTCAAGCTCGTTGAGCATAGAAATTTTTGAAGCCGGAAGCGAACAAGCCAAAATATTGTTGAGCGTTCCCTTCACTCTGCCTTCATTGGTGCGCACAAAACTCACAAGCGAGCTGATCTCACCGCGCAAGTATAAATCTATATGCTGCTCCGGAGCGAAAGTCTTAAGTTCTTTTTGAAGTTCAATAGACATCAATTGTCTTTGCTGGGCAAGAAGCAGTGTGGGAAGAAGCAAAATAGCGAATAGCAGTGATTTCATACGGCGAGAAAATAGTTCATTTGTTTATGCAAGGTACTGATAATCGGGTAGATCTTCCAAAAAATTAAGTTTTTTAGCAATCATATCCAGTTTGAGGTAATAATGCTGTAGGCCATTGGTTACTGCAAAATAAGGCACTTCCATTTCAGTATTGTAACGGGCTATTTGATAGAAAGTTTCGCGTGTAATTACTACTGTGGGGGCTTTGCATTCAATAAGCATAAGCGGAGCTCCATGCCGGTCTGCTACAAGTGCATCATAGCGCCCTTTTCTTTGGTGGTGGGCGACACCCCCTTCTATTTTAAACAATCCGGGAGGAAAACCCTTTTCTAAAATAAGAAATTGAATAAAATGTTGGCGAACCCATTCTTCGGGAGTTAGAATCAAGTATTTTCGCCGTACCGGATCAAAAATCTTATGTTTACCGGATTCTTCTTTGATCTTAAACGGATATGTTGGGAGATTTAATGCTTGCATTTAGCGCAAAATTAGTTCATTGCGGGCTAATAAGGAGAGATTGATATAGAAAATCTGATTTTGAAAAGACAATTCTGAAAATTGAAAAAAATATATATGAAGACAAAAAAAGATATAGTAGAGAATTGGCTACCGCGATATACAGGGGTTGAGCTTCACGAATTTGGAGATTATATTTTGCTTACCAATTTTGATAATTATGTAGAGCGATTTGCAGAGCTTCACAAAGTTGAAGTACGTGGCAAGGATAGGCCTATGATGAGTGCCCACACCGGCGACCTAAGCATAATAAACTTTAGTATGGGCAGTGCTATGGCCGCAACGATTATGGATCTACTCAGCGCTATAAAGCCAAAAGCGGTTTTATTTTTAGGAAAATGTGGCGGTCTAAAAAAGAAAAACAAAGTAGGCGATTTTATTTTGCCAATTGCTGCAATTCGCGGCGAGGGAACCAGCCATGATTATTTACCTGCAGAAATTCCGGCCTTGCCTTCGTTTATGCTTCAGCGTGCAGTTTCTACTACTATTCGCGATATGGGAATGGACTATTGGACGGGTACAGTTTACACCACCAACAGGCGGGTATGGGAACACGACGAGAAGTTTAAAAAATATT
Source organism: Cryomorpha ignava (assembly GCF_010686655.1). GTDB lineage: Bacteria > Bacteroidota > Bacteroidia > Flavobacteriales_D > Cryomorphaceae > Cryomorpha > Cryomorpha ignava. The sequence goes on from NZ_JAAGVY010000006.1 coordinate 83,010, forward strand.
TGCGAAAAACGCGATGTATGGCCATTGATATGGAAACAGCTACTATTTTTGTAGTCGGATTTGCAAACAAAATTCCAACAGGTGCCATGCTTTTGGTTTCAGATCAACCAATGATTCCCGAAGGTGTAAAAACATCGGAAAGTGATAAAAAAGTATCGGGCGCTTATGTAGAAACACACTTAAAACTTGGAATCGGCGCTATGAAAGAAATTGCGATGGACGGCCGATCAGTAAAACACTTGAAATTTTAAATGTCACACACGAAAATACTCGCTGACCTAAAGCAGAAAAAATACGCTCCTGTTTATCTTTTTGATGGAGAAGAACCCTATTTTGTTGATCTTCTAAGCGATTATATTTCAAAAAATGTATTGAGCGAAGCCGAACAGGAATTCAATCAATCCATTCTATACGGGCAAGATGTGAGCCCCGAAGAAATTGTACCCATCGTTAAGCGCTATCCTATGATGGCCGAATATCAGGTGATAATTGTCCGTGAAGCTCAGAACTGGAGAAACTTTGAAGCTTTAGAATCGCTGGTTAAGAATCCGGTAAAGACCAGTATCCTGGTAATTAATATCAAAGGAAAAAAGCTGGATGGGCGAAGCAATTTTTCGAAACTGATAAAAAAACACGGAGTTTATTTTAATAGTCCTTTACTTAAGGACACGATGATTCCATCATGGATAAACAGTTACTGCGCCTCGCGAAAAATCGCGATTGAGCCGCAAGCGGTTGCTTTACTAAGTGAAAACATAGGGACCAATCTGAGCAACTTGATCAATGCACTCGAAAAGCTGGAAATTCTCGTTCCAAGAGGTGAGAATATAACCGCCGATTCTGTTTCAAAACACATTGGTATCAGCAAAGACTTCAATATTTTTGAACTTCAAAAGGCCATTGGACTGCGCAATGATTATAAGTCGCTTTTTATCGCCAATTATTACGCAAATAATCAAAAAGATCATCACGTAATAATGGTGGCTTCGGGCTTATACCGTTACTTTACTAAACTCATCACTTACCATTCGTTGGTGAAAGATACCGATAAGCAAAGTCTCGCAAAAGCCATGGGGATACATCCTTACTTTATGCCCGATTACCAGCAAGCCGCCCACAATTACAACTCAGGGCATATTGTTGCCATACTTGATATTCTTTACGACATAGACTTAAAGTCAAAAGGTGTAAAGGCCACAGGAAGTAATTCGGGCGAGCTGGTAAAAGAAATGGTAAGCAGAATATTACGTGCATAGCCATCATAGATTTACAGGAATTTAAGCTTTAGCGCTGCCATGTTAAATACAGTTTCCTGAAATAGCAGGTAGATTTTATGTTTACCTTAGCGGCCTTTTGAAATAAAAAGAATTACATGAAAGGAATTTTATTAGCCATTACACTTTGTTTATCAGCCCTTTCGGGGATATTTGCTCAGCCGGGAACTATTCGCGGATTTGTTTATGAAGAAGAATCAGGCGAAGCAGTAATTTTTACCAATGTTTATCTTGCCGGCACCTCGCTTGGCGCTTCTACTGATGTTAATGGCTATTTTTCTATCACCAACATTCCCGAAGGAGCTTATACTCTTGAAGTAAAATATTTGGGTTACGAAACTTTGCAAAAACAAGTTGACATTTCGGGCGATAGAATTATTACCGAAAAGCTCTTTCTCAAAAAATCGAGCATTCAAATGCAAGCGGTTGAAATTTCTGCTGAAAAGCAAGAAAAGCAAACCAATGTTACCATGTCGGTTACCAAAGCCACTCCCAAAGATATTAAAATGATCCCCACTATTGGTGGTACTGCCGATTTAGCACAGTACTTACAGGTTGTACCAGGGGTAATTTTTACAGGAGATCAAGGTGGACAGCTATACATTCGCGGAGGCTCTCCGGTTCAAAACAAAGTACTGCTTGACGGGATGACCATTTACAATCCCTTTCACAGCATTGGGTTGTTTTCCGTTTTTGACACAGAGCTTATCAGGAATGCCGATATTTATACCGGAGGTTTTGGAGCCGAGTACGGCGGCAGAATTTCTTCTGTTATGGACATTACCATGCGCGATGGCAACAAGCGTCGCTTTTCCGGAAAAGTAGGCGCCAGCACTTTTGGAGCAAATGTACTTTTAGAAGGCCCCATTAAGCGTCAAACAAATGAAGGGAAAAGTTCATCATCATTCGTTTTTTCAGCAAAGCATTCTTATCTTGATCAAAGTTCAAAGCTTCTTTACGACTATGTAGATGAAGACGGGCTTCCATTCAGCTTTACCGACCTTTATGGAAAAGTTTCCTTTAATGCCTCGACCGGTAGTAAATTCAGCCTTTTTGGCTTTAACTATACTGATGCTACAACATTTCAGGAAACCAGCAGCCTGGATTGGAACTCTACAGGTGGAGGGCTCAACTTTGTTCTTGTTCCCGAAGGCAGCCCCGTACTTGTAGAAGGACAATTTAATATAAGCGACTATAAGATAACGCTTTTAGAGCAAAATACCGCATCAAACGCCAACGATGCCAATGCAACACCAACCTTTCTAAGGCCGAGAACATCAGGCATAAACAGCTTTAACTTTGGAATTAACTTCAAATATTTTAGTGGTGACAACGAATTTAAATACGGAGTTGACATAACCGGATTTGGAACCGATCTTTCATTCTATACTGGGCTTGGTGAGCTCATTCAACAAGAAAAGAACAGTACAGAACTTGCGGGATTTGCAACCTATAAATTCAAGGTCAATAATCTGATTTTAGACTTGGGTTTCAGAGCGCAGTACTATTCTTCACTCCGCGTTTTCAAACCGGAACCTCGTATTGGAGTAAAGTATAATATCACCAAAGATTTCAGATTAAAAGCTGCTGGTGGGCTCTATTCTCAAAACCTGATTAGCACAACCTCCGACCGCGATATTGTAAGTCTCTTTTACGGATTTTTAGTAGCTCCCGAAGATATACAGAATGAGTTTTTGAAGGAAGACGGTACTGTGCGCGACGTTAATAATCCCTTGCAAACAGCGTATCACGTTATAGCAGGTGCAGAGTACGATTTAACAGATCGCATTAGTGTAAACTTAGAAGGGTATTACAAAAACTTCAATCAAATTACCAATATAAACAGGAATAAAATTTACAGCAAAAACGACCCTACTGCACCAGATATTCTGAAAAACGACTTTATAATTGAAAGCGGAGAGGCACGCGGTGTGGATTTCACCTTTAAATACGAAGATAAAAAGTATTATCTCTGGGCCGTGTACTCACTTGCCGATGTGGATAGGTGGGATGGCGTAAAATCTTACAATCCTATCTTTGACCGCCGACACAATATAAACCTACTGGCATCGCGTCGTTTTGGAAAACGACTTGACTGGGAGGTGAATTTCAGATGGAATTACGGAAGTGGTTTTCCATTTACTCAAAATCAGGGATTCTATCTGCGGGAAACGCTACAAGACGATATCAATACCGACATTACTGAATCAAATTCAAACAATGTAGAAATTCAATATGCCGGATTAAATCAGGGCAAACTTCCTGACTATAGCCGTCTTGACTTCACCGTTAAAAAGACCTTTGAATTTTCGGAGTACTCAAAGATCGAAGCGAGTATAAGCGTTACAAATGTTTACAACCGCGAAAATATTTTTTATGTTGATCGCGTAACGTCAGAGCGGATTAATCAACTGCCAATTCTACCGAGTTTCGGGTTTTTGTATAGTTTTTAATCGGTTTGATCGAAAAAAGCACTACTATTTTCACACTACGTTTCGGCGGATAGTGATTATTGCTAACTTTGTTCCCCGTAGTTACACTTTTTCAAATCTGCAATCATGGGTCACAAGACCAAGTATATTTTTGTAACTGGCGGCGTTACATCCTCATTAGGTAAAGGCATTATTTCCGCATCGCTGGCTAAACTTCTTCAGGGGCGAGGCTATTCTGTGACCATCCAAAAACTTGATCCGTATATCAATATTGATCCGGGAACGCTGAACCCATACGAACATGGCGAATGCTATGTAACTGAAGACGGTGCCGAAACCGATTTGGATTTGGGGCACTACGAGCGATTTTTAAATATCGACACCTCACAGAGTAACAATATTACCACCGGTCGCATTTACCAAAATGTTATAAATAAAGAACGACGCGGAGACTATCTCGGGAAAACCGTTCAGGTAGTACCTCATATTACTGATGAGATTAAACGCTGCATTCAAATACTTGGAAACACCCACGACTACGATTTTGTAATTACTGAAATTGGCGGAACTGTTGGCGATATTGAATCGCTGCCGTATGTGGAAACAGTGCGCCAGCTGAAATGGGAAATGGGAACAGATTGCATTGTTATTCATCTTACTCTAATCCCTTATTTGGCGGCAGCCGGAGAATTAAAAACCAAGCCAACACAGCACAGCGTAAAGCAATTGCTCGAGCTAGGCGTTCAACCCGATATTTTAGTTTGCCGAACGGAGCACGAACTCACCGAAGAACTGCGTCAAAAAATCGCAAAATTCTGTAACGTTGCCCCCGATGCTGTTATAGAATCTATTGACGCTGAAACCATTTACGACGTGCCTATCCTGATGCAGAATGAAGAGCTTGACAAGGTGGTTTTAGAAAAGCTGGGCCTAGACTCTTCCGGAGAAGCAGTACTTACCAAGTGGAATCAATTTCTGCAAAGGCATAAAAATCCAAAAACAACCATAAAAATTGGCTTGGTTGGGAAATACATTGAGCTGAAAGACTCTTATAAATCTATTATCGAGTCGTTTATTCACGCAGGTGCGCACAATGAAGTAAGCGTAGATTTGGTATGGCTGCACAGCGAGGAGATTAATAGCGAGAACGTCGCAGGGCATTTAAAGCCTTTAAAAGGATTGCTTGTAGCGCCAGGATTTGGCGAGCGTGGGATAGAAGGGAAAATTGAAGCGATAAAATACGCACGCGAAAATGAAATTCCATTTCTGGGTATTTGCCTCGGTATGCAATGTGCTGTAATAGAGTTTGCACGAAATGTATTGAACCTACCTGATGCGCATACTACTGAAATAAATCCCGATACTAAAGATAAGGTGATAGATATTATGGCCGATCAAAAAATGATAGAAGAGAAAGGCGGAACCATGCGCTTGGGAGCTTACAAATGTGCTATCAAACCCAATACTTTGGCCTCTAATATCTACGGCCAGTCTGTTATTTCAGAACGCCACCGCCACCGCTACGAATTTAATAATGCGTATAAAGACCGGTTCGAATCGCACGGTATGATTTCATCGGGAATTAACCCCGACACTGATTTGGTAGAAATCGTAGAGATTAGCGCGCACCCATGGTTTGTTGGGGTTCAATTTCACCCCGAATATAAAAGCACGGTAGCAAATCCACATCCGCTGTTTATTGATTTTGTAAAGGCAGCCGTTACGGTTAATGCCGAAATGGAGAAAGCTTAAAATCATTTTAGCCGTTTATCCAATAAACTTTGTCTGCTGCCGTCAAGCGGTTATCTTTGTCGCCTTAAATAATCAAGAATGGATAAGAATTCCGTCATAGGCCTGGTGCTTATAGGCTTGCTACTTGTAGCATACACCATATATCAGCGCCCTAGTGATGTCGAAATTGCAGAACAAAAGCGACTTCAAGACAGCATAACAGCAGTACAGACTCAAATAGAAGCAGATAAAACTGTTAATTCTTTCGAAAATACGCAAACGGAAGCTCCGGGTTTAGTTGACACTACAGAGGGTGATAGCCTAGGTGTGGCGGTTAAAAATGAGGCGCTTAAATTAAAGTACGGAGTGCTTGCCGGCTCATCTGAAGGAACTGCCAGCGATGTGGAAATAACCACCGAGCTTCTGAAAATAAAATTTAGCAATAAAGGTGGAGTACCTGTTCGCGCAGAGCTAAAGGATTTTACCTCTTATGACTCTCTTCCGCTTATCCTTTTTGACGAGACAACGGCCAATCTCGGCATGGAGTTTACCTATCCGTCTCTTGGTAATTTTAATACCCGCGATTTTTATTTTAAGTCAAATGCGGAAGATGAAAAGCTTAGCGGCGACGATGTTAAAGTACTGGTTTATGAGCTCACCCTCGGCGATGGCCGTAAAGTTGAAAACAGGTACACGATAAAAGGAAACAGCTACGACATTGGTTTCGAAACCAATTTGTACGATGCTGGTGGCGTTGTAACCTCTCCCAAAATAATTTGGGAAATGAGCTCCCTTCAAAATGAAAAAGGCATTGACATGGAGCGCAACAACTCCACCATTTTCTATAAAGAGCTTGATAATGGACGAGATTACCTAAGCGAAACCAGCGATGATACTGAAGAGATAGACGAAGAAAAATTGCAATGGCTTGCCTTTAAACAAGATTTCTTTTCGACAATATTAATTGGTAATGCTCCTTTCGGGAAAGGTAGCAAGCTTGAAAGCTACCCCTATCCTGAAGAAAATGACAGCCTGTCGCAATATTTTAAAGCCATTATTCCGCTTGAATCTAATGGATCTGGAACAGTGTTTAGTGCACAACTCTATATGGGGCCTAACGACTACAAGATTCTGAAAGAATACGGAATGGAGCTCGATAAGATTATAAACCTGGGCTGGGGAATCTTTGGTTGGGTTAACAAATACCTGGTTATTCCTATTTTCGACTGGCTAGGTTCCACCGGCTTATCTTATGGAATCATTATTTTGATACTCACCCTTATCATTAAAATGATTTTGATGCCACTTACGTGGAAAAACTATTTGAGCAGTGCCAAGATGCGCGTTCTAAAACCTGAAATTGAGGAGCTGAACGAAAAGCACAAGGATGCCGAGCCAATGAAAAAACAGCAGGCTACCATGGAGCTTTACCGCAAAACGGGTGTAAGCCCTTTTGCGGGTTGTATTCCAATGATTATTCAAATGCCGATTTTGTATGCCATGTTCCGGTTTTTTCCATCAAGCATTCAGCTACGCCACGAGCCTTTTCTCTGGGCAGATGACCTTTCGGCATACGATAGCATTGCCACCCTGCCTTTCAATATCCCAGCTTATGGCGATCATGTAAGTTTGTTTACGATTTTGATGTGTATCAGTACACTTATTTATACGGTGTACAACAGCAGTAATATGCCAACGCAGTCGCAGCCGGGAATGCCAAACATGAAAGTGATTATGTATATTTTCCCTTTCATGATGTTGTTTTTCTTCAACGGGTTTGCATCAGGATTGAGTTATTACTATTTCCTTGCTAACGTAATTTCAATCTTCCAGATGATTGCAATAAAGAAGTTCTTTATTGATGAAGACAAGATTAAATTGCAAATAGCAGAGAATAAGAAAAAGAAAGGCAAAAAAGGTAAGTCTAAATTTCAGCGAAAGCTGGAAGATATGGCTAAACAACGTGGGATGAACACTTAATTATGAGATTTATACTTTTTCTCGCGGTACTGGCAACGACCATTAGCTGCAAAAATCATAAAAACACCGGAACAGAAGTTTCCGAAACGGATAGCTCAACGACCGACACAGTGGTGGTTTTGGTTGAGACACCGGTAGAACCAAAAGATAGTCTGGTTATAGCATTTGATAAAACGCCTTGCTTTGGTCGATGTCCAACATATAAAGTTAAGGTATATGCAAGTGGATTTGCCATTTACGAAGGCATCAACTTTGCCGAAAAGATGGGTATGTATTCAACCCGATTTAAGCCTTCTCAAATCGAGAATATTTATCAATCTGCACTTGAAATAGGTTATTTTGATTTGAAGAATGAATACAATGATCCATTAATCTCGGATTTGCCATCTACCATTTCGCGGATAAATTACAAAGCAAATGACCACCGTATAATGGCACGATACAATGTGCCCGAGAAGCTTAAAATCTTTCACGACAACCTGGCGGTAACCTTGCTTGAAAAAGACTGGCAACCTTACAGCATCCGTTAAAACAGCTTCTGCTTGATATCAGATGAGTGCTCTGTCTGTCCCGAAGTACTCCTGTTTTTAGAAGATTGCCTTAAAAAAATAAAAAGCAGTAAAGCCACCGTAAATCAGCTTTAGCCCTGTGCTTAGTAAAAAGCCAATAAACGAACCTGTTGCGCTTTTCATGGCTCCCTTAAACTCTGTTTTGTTCACGAGCATTTCGCCCAGAAAAGCACCAATAAACGGGCCCAGAATAATGCCTACCGGTCCAAAAAACAAACCCACGATTAATCCAATCGTTGAGCCCATAACTCCCGCTTTTGAACCACCAAATCGTTTCGTTCCCCAAACGGGAATTAAGTAATCGAGCACCGAAACGACGATCATTACAGAAGCCATGACAACTAAAAAAGTGGTGGTATAGTTTGCATATTTCGAAAAGTGCAAAACCAGCAAACCCAGCCAGCACAATGGCGTTCCGGGCAAAACCGGGAGTACAGATCCAATGATTCCGATAAGAATAAGCAAACCGCTCAAGATGGCAAGTGTAATGTCCAAAAGTAGATCTTTAATTTTGGTAAATTTACTTTATTCAGCTAACTCTACAATTTATTATGATTTTCATAAACTCCCTACCCGCGTTCTCAATTCATTCCTTCCTATCGCATCTCGACCTGTTTTAGCAATACCCAGCCGGTTTGTTCATTTTAATAATCCATAAAAATTGATGACTTTTGCAGCTTATTCAGAATTAAAAAAATGAGCATTAATGCCATTACACCGATCGACGGTCGGTACGCTTCCAAAACAAGTAAACTCGTAGCTTACTTTTCAGAATACGCTCTGATAAAATTCAGAGTACAGGTTGAAATAGAATATTTTATCGCGCTTTCTGAAATTCCTTTAAAACAATTAAGCGGAATATCTAACAGCCAGAAAGAACAGCTTCGCGAGGTTTACCAGAATTTTTCGGAAGTTGACGCAGATCAGGTAAAGAAGTTTGAAAGCCAAACCAACCACGATGTAAAAGCTGTAGAATATCTGGTAAAAGAAAAAATCGCCGCTATGGGTCTTGAAAAATATTCGGAGTTTATTCACTTCGGACTTACTTCGCAAGACATTAATAACACTGCCGTACCACTTTCGATAAAATCATGCTTTGATGCCATTTATTTACCTGAACTGGAAAGTTTAACAAGTGAAATTGGCCGCTTGACAACCGAATGGCGCGACGTTCCGATGTTGGCCCGAACACATGGTCAGCCCGCCTCTCCTACTCGTCTGGGTAAAGAAATGCTTGTTTTTTACGAACGCCTTACAACTCAAATCAATCGACTAAAAGAAGTTCCGATTTCGGGAAAATTTGGGGGTGCAACCGGAAATTTTAACGCCCATTTTGTAGCCTTTCCCGAGATTGACTGGGTGGCTTTTGGCAACTCATTCTTGAGTGAAAAGCTGGGCATTGTGCGACAGCAAACCACCACACAAATAGAACATTACGACGAACTGGCTGCGAAATTTGATGCTATGCGTCGCATTAATACCATTCTGATAGATTTTGCAAGAGATATCTGGGCATATGTTTCCATGAATTATTTCAAGCAGTCCATCAAGGTGGGCGAAGTGGGTTCATCGGCTATGCCACACAAAGTAAACCCAATAGATTTTGAAAACGCAGAAGGAAATTTCGGATTGGCAAATGCGGTATTGAGCTTTCTTTCGGAAAAACTCCCTGTTTCGCGGTTACAACGCGACCTTACCGACAGTACCGTATTGCGAAACGTAGGTCTTCCTTTTGGATACGGACTTATTGCGCTCAAATCGCTTCAAAAAGGGATTGGCAAATTGCTACTAAATGAAGAAGCAATCCATCAAGATTTGGAAGATAACTGGAGCGTAGTTGCAGAAGCCATTCAAACTGTTTTGCGTCGCGAGGGCTATCCAAAACCATACGAAGCATTAAGAGATTTGACACGCACAAATGCTGTAATCAACAAAGATTCACTTCACAGTTTTATTGATACTTTAAAAGTAGACGAAAATGTGAAAACCGAATTGAAGAAAATAAGCCCGTACAACTACACAGGCATCCAATTGGTTAGCGAATGAAGAGTTTCGTTCAAATATTAAAACTCCTCAAAAACTACAAACCCCAGATCGCCGGGAATGTGTTTTTCAATATTCTCTCCACTATTTTCTCTATTTTTTCGCTTACCGCCGTTGCACCGTTTCTGACAATTCTCTTTGCTCCTGACGATATAGCACTTCCGGCAACAGTTCCCGAATTTAGTCTGGACAGCACAGATGTACTCGGGTTTATGAATTACCAATTCGCCTCATTCATTCATACTTATGGAAAGGAGCAAGCGCTGATTTACTTCTGTATATTTATTGTGATCATATTTTTCCTCAAAAATATAACAAGCTATTTTACGCTGTATTTTATTGCTCCGGTTCGCGTTGGTGTGGTGCGCGATTTGCGGGAATCAATGCATAGAAAATTGCTTTTCCTCCATTTGGGATATTACAGCGACGAACGAAAAGGCGATTTGATTTCACGCGCTACCAGCGATGTTAACGAAGTTGAAAACTCAATTATCTCGTCGCTTGAAATGGTTTTTCGAGATCCCATTTTAATCATTGCCTATTTATCGACAATGATTTTTATGAACTGGAAGCTCACCATTTTTGTTTTGGTGCTTTTGCCTTTAAGCGGAATCTTCATCTCGAAAATCGGGAAAAGCTTAAAGGGGGCTTCCAATCAAGGGCAATCTAAGCTTGGCGAAGTGCTTTCCGTGTTTGAAGAATCGCTAAGCGGAATGCGCATTATACAGGCTTTTAATGCTCAAGATAATACTCAAAAGCGATTTGATACGACCAATAATGCATATCATCGCTTAATGGTAAAGCTATACCGCAAGCAATATCTGGCGAGTCCGCTTACAGAAATATTGAGTTCTATTACCCTTGCAGTTCTAATTTACTACGGTGGTTTGCTGGTATTTGAGGCGAGTAAGGAAGGATTTACAGGAGCTTTCTTTGTAACGTTTATCGTCATTTTCTCGCAGATTATAGCTCCGGCCAAATCTTTTAGCCAGGCTTACTTTAAAATTCAAAAAGGGATAGCATCTGTAGAGCGGATCAATAAAGTTCTTCATGCCGAGGAACTTATTCGGGAACCAAAAAACCCTATTCACCTGAAGGAGTTTAAAGATGATTTGCGCTTTGAGAACATCCGTTTTAAATACGGAAACAACGAAGTGATTTCGGGTATAAACCTCAACATAAAAAAGGGTGAAAAAATTGCTTTGGTTGGGCCTTCCGGAGGTGGGAAAAGTACCATTGCCAATCTGGTACCGCGTTTTTATGATGTATCAGCAGGGCGCATAGCCATTGACGGTGTAGACATAAAAGAGATACCGCTAAAAGAACTCCGCGATTTGTTTGGAGTGGTTACTCAAGAGTCGATTTTGTTTAACGATACCATTGCCAACAACATTCGCCTGTCGCGACCAGAGGCTACTGATGCACAGGTTTATGAAGCGGCAAAAATTGCCAATGCCTACGATTTTATTTCTGCATTTGAATTGGGATTTGAAACCAATGTAGGCGACAGCGGAAATAAACTAAGTGGCGGACAAAAGCAACGCATAAGTATCGCGCGTGCCGTCCTAAAAAATCCTCCATTTTTAATTTTAGATGAGGCTACTTCTGCACTTGACACTGAATCTGAAAGGCTTGTGCAGGATGCGATTAACAAGCTAATGGAAAACCGTACTTCTCTGGTTATCGCGCATAGATTATCAACCATTCAGCACGCCGATAAAATTGTGGTTTTGGAAGGTGGCAAAATAAGCGAAATGGGCAGGCACGAAGAATTATTGCAGCGCGGAGGTACCTATAAAAAGCTATTCGACTTGCAATCTTTTCAATGAATGGCCTCTTGAGTTTTTTCGTTGCGACGTTCTTCCCGGGCACGTCTCTTTCCATCATTAAACGCAACAGCGTCTGCACGATATTTCACAAACATGTGAATCCACATGGAGCGCGATAAACGATAAAGCACCGGCATAAGGATCAACAATACTGAAATGCCAACTACCAAAAACAGCACGGCATCGTCGAAAAATGAGAAGGAAATAATACCCAGAGCATCAAACGTCACCAAAGCCACAAAAACAGCGACCCAAAGAGCAACCGTAAGCCCGTAGCTAACATAAGCTGCACCGTAATAGTAGCCAGGCTCGCGACCAAAATCCTCTCCGCAATGGGTGCACCTTGGGTTCATATCGGCCATGCCTTTTTTGTAAGCCGATTTGGTTTTGAAAAGATCTCCTTCATGGCAGCGCGGACAAGTCATTGCCACCATGGAGTAAAATTTTGAGTTTTTAAATCCCATCGCTATTATTGATTTGCAAAAGTACGGATTCTTTAGGAGCATATTGGGAATAAGCGCTCATTCACCTGTCAGGTTCCGTTGAAAACTTTGTTGAAAATCATTTGCCTAACGCCCCCAATCACTCCGTAAAAATCCTTTAATTTTGTCTATTAATCTGCACTAAAAAATCCACAACGATATGGTTACACTATTCGGAAAGAAAAAGCTTACCGAAGATCGCGTTGCAAATGTATTTGTGAATGGAATCCAGGCACTTATAGATTCCGGATTTGAAGATGTGGTAGGATTGATCAACGACAGCCCGGAGTTTATACAAAGTCCGGAGTTGAAAAGCGAAGACATTGGGCCGTTTACAATGATTGTACTTGCCGGCAATCTGCAAATGATTCCCGCCCATTTTCCGGCAGGCCAAGATAAGCGGATTACTGAGCATGTCCTCGAAAAATTTGCCACGCTTTACGAATTGGAAAAAATGGATCTCGCTCAAATGGTTAGCGATACCCGAAAGTTTATGGCGCGCAAGAATCACCCAAGCAAAAACACCGTAAATGGAATGGCTAAAGGTTTGTTTTGCCGCTATGAGCTCAACAATTTTCAGGAAGAATACTTTAGAAATCTGCAGTCGCCCAACCCTATTTTTATTCAGCGCTTAAAAGATGCTTTAGAAAATTTTATGTGGAACTGGGCTGCCATCACTGAAAAGTACAAAGTGGTTCAACACGATTAAAGCATTCTTCTAAAAAAACTTCACGCTTATTTACAAGTGGCTTTACAAGCCAAATGCTTTTTCTGCCATTTCGCACACCTGACCACCAATAGCAAGCGAAGCTGTAGCAGCCGGCGACGGGGCATTGAGCACGTGGATGCTTGTATCTTTAGTTTCTATTCTAAAATCGTCGCGGGTATCGCCGTCAGTGCGCAACAGTAGTGCACGCACTCCCGAACGACCCGGTTTTAAATCATTCATGGTAAGAGAAGGAACCAAGCGCTGAAGTGTTTTGAGAAACAGCTTTTTTGAGAATGCACGGCGGTATTCGTTGATTCCAAATTTCATATTTTTGAAAAACAACTTCCACGTACCCCCGTAGGAAAGCGCATCAAGCGAATCGCGCAAATTAAAATCAGTTTTACCATAACCCTCACGCTTAAAAGTGAAAACGGCATTAGGCCCACATTCTATTTCGCCATTCGTCATGCGCGTAAAGTGGACTCCTAAAAACGGAAAGTCGGGGTTTGGAACCGGATAGATCAGGTTTTTTACTTTGTGGTGTCCGGATTCTGTAAGCTCGTAATAATCTCCTCTGAAGCCAACAACTTTTTCCTTGAGCTGCACCCCATCTTTTCGCGCCATTCTATCGGCCTGCAAACCAGCGCAAAATACCTGATAGCGTGAGTTATAAGCGCCTTTATTCGTCTTCAACTCCTTGTATCCGTCTTTGGGAACAATGTCTATTACCTCTTCCTGAAGCGCCAGGCTACTCTCGGAATTTTCGGCAAGAGCCAATTCTACCATTTTTGCCGTAGCACTTCTAAAATCTATTATTCCAGTTACCGGCACATAGATACCGGCAATTCCTTCACAAAACGGCTCGTGCTTCTTAATTCCCTCGGCATCAATCTTTTCTATTCCTTCAATTCCGTTTTCTATTCCTATTTGGTAAATTTTATCGAGCATAGGCAATTCCGATTTATCAACTGCCACAACAACTTTTCCGCATACATCGCAATCTATACCATGCTTTTCGGCGAAAGCCACTAATTCTTTGCGCCCTTGCACACAGTTTAAAGCCTTTAGCGAACCGGGTTTGTAATAGAGACCCGAATGTAATACCCCACTATTATGCCCGGTTTGGTGGTCGGCCAGCATGTTTTCTTTTTCAATCAAGACAATCTTTAAGTGGGGATGTTTTATTTGGAGCTTATAAAATGTAGCGGCTCCTACGATTCCACCGCCAATTATGGCAATGTCAAAAATTTCGCTTTCGGGCATATGTGCAATTTGATTGCAAAAGTAAGGTTTTGCTTCTATTCCAATAATTAAATAAAGAGGTTGCTGCTCTATTCAGCAACGAAAAAGGGGCGATCTCTACGAGACTGCCCCTTCTAAAATTAATCAAGCAATATTTTATTGCGGTGTGATCGTTACTTTGATAATTGAACTCGGATTAACAGGCACTATACTAGGTGCATTCTCAACCAATCGCACAGTATTATCGGCATCTGCCGCTCCGGTATTCGGATTTTCCTGACGAATAACCTGATCAGGCCCAGAGCCTGGATATTGGTCTACCTCTGTTCCCGCATCGTAGAGCAGAATAGATTCGGTTACATTTCCCGAAACGGGGGTATTCCCATTAAACAAGGTAATTCCACCATCAGGAAAAGCATAGAACCAGTCGTTGCTCTGTACAAACATCGTTGCAATTGAGAATCGATCGCCAGGTTCTGCGTCAAAAGAAAAAGTAAAGCTTTGCCCCGGGCCTATTGCTCCAGGATCAGATGCGCCTACAGGTGTAGTAAACGCTCCACTTACAATCACTCCACTTTTTTCTGATAGTGCTGCTGCAAGATCATCTGGAGCACCATCTTCTGCGATGGCTTCTAATCCTTCTCCAAAATCAGCTATATTATTTTCAAACATCGGCTTAACACCTGTTTCGTGTACTGCCCATGCACCTGGTGATAGGGGTACTATTACACCGATCTCGTCGGCGATTCTTGCGGATTCCACGCTTGCATCTCCGTCTTCAGCAATATTTTCAATTCCCTCACTTGCAGTAATTCCTGTGCTAAAAAAAGGATCGTCGCTTGTATGAATACCCCAAACGAAAGGCGACATAGGCACCGGCCCTGTAGCATTAGGATCTGTGTAAGGAATGGCGATGGTACCTGAATTAGATACGTTCTCAAATCTCACTTTAAAAACATTATCGCCCAAATATTCTACCTCAACGTATATTACATCTTCCACATTTGGTAAATCATTTACACCATCGGTATTATTGTTAATTAAGGTAATAACTCCATTTTCATCTTCGCCAACATCTGAAGCATTCTCTTCACCTGCAGTGGCATCTTGCTGGGGCTTTTGGTTCGGCCCCCCTGTTACTTCATTTACTTCGGTGCCGGCATCCCAAAGCAAAACCTGGCTTGTAACATTCGCAGGAGCACCTGATCCTATTGGGTTATCAGAATCGTCATATAAAGCAATTCCATTCCCGTTGGGAGAAAGAAACAAATCGTTTGATTGTACAAACATTGTTACAAAAGATAATTTTGGCCCATCATCACCGGGCAAAATATGAGGGCCTGCCTGAAATGTAATTTCGTAGCTGTCGTCCGGAAAAAGTGGTCCCGGAGCACTTGCGTTAACTGGCGTATTTACCACGCCACCTTCAAAAAATGCATGTGGCATATCCACATTTTCTATAGTGACCTGAAAGGTGGAAGGCCCTGTTGGAACCGGCACAACTACTTCTTCATCGTCGCTATTACACGATGATAAAATGAGCGCAAAAGCGCAGCCTAATATTATTAATTTTTTCATTGTTTTAGTGATTAATGGTGTTTAAATTGGAGCACACCAAATTAGATTTTGGAGAACTCGATTTGTGATAGAAATTACTTCTCTCAAAAAACAAACAATCGTAAGTTTTTAATGTTCAATAATATCCGTAAACAGAGACAATTGAAAATCGAACTATTGCAATCCCAAAAAGCAAATTGTATTATAAAGAAGTCGAAATAGTTGAGTTTGTTGACCCACGAATGCATGGCTTGGTATTAAATGAACGAAATTAAGGTTATTAGAAAATGTCTAGAAAAGTTCATCATCGGATTTTTTAATTATAAGATTCTTAATTTGTGGTGGATCTTACAAATAGCCAGCATTAAAACCGTCTCGTCTATTCGGGAATAGTCTCGTACTTTTCAACCTTGGGCACAAAAAAAAGGAGTAGTAAACCGATTACAAAAAACAATCCGAGTGCAAGCACCGAATTGCGCAAACTTCCGGTGAGCTCAAAAATAAGCCCAAAAGTAAGTGTACCGAGTACAATGCCCACCTTATCGCATACGTCGTAAAAACTAAAATAAGAAGCGTGATCTTTTGTATCGGGTAGCAACTTAGAGTAAGTACTGCGGCTCAATGCCTGAATTCCTCCCATTACACCACCCACCAGCGCAGCAAGCACATAAAACTCGTAAGGCGTATATACGGAATAGGCTAAATAACAAACTGCTATCCAAACAATTACAGCAGAGCCTAGTGCTTTGATATTTCCAATTAAGCTGCTTAACCACGAAAAGAAATATGCGCCGGCTATAGCTATTACCTGAATAATCAATATACTTACTATCAATCCACTGTCAGGCATTCCTGCAATTTCATTTTTTGCAAAACTCACCGCCATATACATAACAGTTTGTACACCCATATTGAAAACAAAAAATGCCATCAAAAAACGCTTTAGCTTTTTGGTTTTTCGCAAATCGAAAAATACTTT
Organism: Cryomorpha ignava; assembly: GCF_010686655.1. GTDB lineage: Bacteria > Bacteroidota > Bacteroidia > Flavobacteriales_D > Cryomorphaceae > Cryomorpha > Cryomorpha ignava. The sequence continues at coordinate 99,837 of NZ_JAAGVY010000006.1, forward strand.
TCGCAATTCTAGGTAGCCCTTGTACAAATACTCACCTTTTACTTTTTTGCCATGTACATTTCCCGGAAGGCGCACAAAGCTAATTTGGGCAAAACCGATCCACCATAATCCAACCATCACAAACGATATTCTGGCGGCAGTTCCATCCGGTTTCAATCCAAAAAGTTCGGGTTTCATAATCATTACTAAGTTAATAACGAGCAAGATAACACTACCGATATAGCCCAGAGAATATCCTTTTGCACTTACACGATCCTGGTTTTCAAAGCTGGCAATCTCTGGCAAATACGCATTGTAAAACACTTGGCTCCCGGAGAAACCAATGGCCGCAAGAACAGATATAATTAAGCCAACAAGTAGAAAGTCTGAATTGAAAAAGTAAAGACCAATACATGAAATACCACCTAAGTAGCAAAAAAACTTCATAAACGTTTTTTTGCGACCTGCATAATCGGCAATACCCGAAAGCAGTGGAGTAATGAGCGCTACCAATAGAAAAGCAAATGAAAGGCTATAAGAGAAAAGTGCTGTGTTGCGAAAGGTTCTGCCAAAGATTTCTACAAAATCAGGGGTTGAATTTTCGTAAAAAATAGGAAAGATAGACGATGAGATAACCAGCGAGTAAACCGAATTTGCCCAGTCGTACATAGCCCAACCATTAATCGTTTTGGGATTATCTTTTTGTACGGCTTCTGGGGGCGCATGAGTGGCTATTTCCATTGCCGAAAAATAGAAAATTATCGACTACCAAAAAGATTCCGCTCATTTACATTTCAATAATGTAAAAAGTAACTCTTCTATTTCTGGTTCTGCCGGCTTCGGTATCATTCGTTTCTATGGGTTCGCTTTCGCCAAAACCCTTATAAACCAGGCGTTCTTTCACAACTCCTTTTGATATTAACCAAAGCGAAACCGCTTCGGCACGGCGGCTGCTTAAATCGAGATTGTAGTCATCGTCGCCAACATTGTCGGTATATCCGCGTATTTCTATTCTCATTTCCGAATATTCACTTAGTAGCCTCTGTAAAGCTTCTAACTGAAAAGTAGATTCGGGTCTCAAAGTGGCAGAATCTGTCTGAAAAAAAACATTGCGCAAATTAATCACCTTTCCTGTGGCAATAACTTCCGGCAGGTTTTCAGGTCGGCAAGTGGCTTCTACATCGGCAATTGGGATTTTGGCCAGACAGAGATCATCGAAGTAGTACCTTACGGCGAATAATTGTGGTAAATTGCCAAATGGTTGAGTATAATCCGGTCCTGATTTTGGTCGTCCATAATTACTTGAAGAAGTTTTTTTCTCTACAACAATTCCTTTTTTCTTGTTTTTCTTTTTCTGCTTTTTTTGTTCTTTCAAGTAGGCTTGCTGATCTTTGGGCGACATATAGAGCCAGGCTTTCTCCTCTCCCATTTCTTTTTTGCGCTGCTCCATTTTATGGCGAAACTCAATATCTGAAAGAAATTCTTCCTGTTGTTTCTCTCTGTGCTCCAGCCATTGCGTTTTCGGGAAATATCCCATTGTAAAATGGGTTTCGCCACCCTTTGCTGTAAATGTATCAACCATTTGAAACCACTCAAATTTCTCACCGTCGGGCAATCTCAAATTTACTTGCGGATCAAAAAACAGATCGCCGGGTACGTGGGTTGATAATTGTTCTGTACCAAAATAAACCCCAATATATCGCTGCATATCGGCACCTGAACTTTTAGTCCGCTTCAAGCGGGCATTGACTTCGAGTCTGTACTTCTCTCCCTTTTCTAGAGGCCTCAAAAGCTTTACATGAAGATATTCATTCGGCTCCATATTGTACATGCAGAGTCCATTTTCATAATTTCCCGAAAGGGGCTGATCTTGCTGATTTGGATTTGCACTTTCGTAATGGTAATAAGGCCCCTGTGGTTGCACCCACTGATATTCAAGCTGAGTAAAAAGCTCTTCAAAGCCCGGATTCGGAATCAAGTTTTGACCATGCGCCATCCGCATCCCGAAAAGGGAAAGAATCGCAGTCAAAAGAATATAGCTCTGAATCTTCATTTCAAAACAACAATCGATGGGCCAAAATCTTGGAATAGTTTTTCCAAAACGGATAGCTACATAAAAAAAAGAATCCGGTGTTGTTTACGCACCGGATTCACTTCAAGTTTTAAGTTTGAATTTTCGCTTTTAAAATAGCGTTTTAGAAAACAATTTTGAATTCTACCCTTCTGTTTTTAGCAAGCGAAATAGGTGTGGACATTTTTGAAACGGGCTCGGTATTGCTTTTATTGTCCATTAGCACACGCGTTCTATCAACACCCTGTGCGGCAATGTATTCACGAACATTTTTAGCTCTATCTTCCGCAAGAGTAGCAAGACTCGTTTCCTTTTTAGCCAAGTCTGCCTCTTCATTGTCTGAGTGGGCAATTACTTGAATTTTCATCATTGGGTTGGCTTTCATCAATTCTACAATCTGATCTATTGTACGCTCGGCTGCAGAAACCACTTCGGCTTGATACTGATAGAAATAAGCATCAATGGCATCTACTTTTTCTGACATCGTCATATCGTCGCTGAGTTGTGTAGTTGCAGAGTAAATAACTTTGCTTTCGGGAATTTTGGTGTTGGCGCAACCGCAATTTTCATTTGCTTCAATACGGCGCACTTCTACCTGATCGATATAATAATAAGCGGCAATTTCGGGACCTTTCTCATAATCTGACGAAACTTCGCGGGTTTCGTTTGCGGTATTGGCATCTGTCGCGAAATTCCCGATGGTTAGATATTGTTCATTTCCTTTAGCTGCGTATCGTTTGCAAAAATCCCACCATCCATCGGTTTGAGATACAACAGCATTTCTATCGTTCACAATGGCATCAGAATTAACAATGGCACCTGTTCCTTTTTCGCTTACTTTCTTCTGAGTAATCAATGCGCCCATATTATTTGATGCGTAACGCGATCTTTCTGCGAGCGAAGCTTTATATTTAATACAATACAGATTGTTTTCCTTCATTTTGCTTTTGAGCTGTACAGTTAGGTACGAGCGTGAGCGCTTGCTGCGGTAGCTATAAGCCACTATACCTGCATAATTTTCACCATCAGCCGGATCTTCTTTGCCATACATATTCTCGGGAATGGATACGTAGCGGCTTTTAATATTTGTGGCAAATAGATCTGGTATTACGTCAGTGGCGAAACCCCATTCTTTGGTAAGATCAAATTGTTCGTCACGGCGCAGGCTTCCTTCAAAATTTTCAAAGCTTCCATTTGGAACCATATTGTCAGGATCGGGATCTTCGTCTTGTGCGCTAACCGGTAAGAAAGCAATTGCAGCGGCAAAAAAGAATAGCAGTTTTCTAGTTTTTATCATGTTTATAGGCTTTAATGGTATCAATAAATAATTTAACTGCCATTGGATCGGTATCTGGATAAACGCCGTGGCCCAGGTTGGCAATATGTTTGTGTGGACCAAAATCGGCCAGCATTTTTTTTGTTTCCTTTACAATTTCCTTGCCATCGGCGTAAAGCGTTGTGGGATCGAGGTTTCCCTGAAGGGTTTTGCCCGGTCCGGCCATCTGTCGGGCAAGGTTTACCGGCATATTCCAGTCAAGACCTATGGTATTGCACTCGAGCAAGGCAAGATCTCGAATAGAGAAATGTGCACCTTTTGCGAAAAGGGTAACAGGCACCTGAAGATCTATGGCATTACAGATTTTTTCCAGATACGGAATACCAAAAATACGATACTGCTCGGCTGAAAGAATACCCGCCCAAGAATCAAAGATTTGCAGCAAATGCACTCCCGCATTTATCTGCTGCTGCAAATAATTAATAGTAGAATCGGTAATCATTCCGAGTAATTTATGAGCCAAATCAGGTCTTTGCCAAAGCATTTTTCGCGCTTTAGAAAAAGTTTTAGAGCCACTGCCTTCTACCATGTAGCAAAATATGGTAAGTGGTGCTCCGGCAAATCCAATCAGCGGCACACGGCCATCTAAACCGATAAGCGTATGTTCAATAGCGTCGTAAACGTATTGAAGCTCACCACCTTCGGCAACACGAATTTTGTTTAAATCATATTCTGAATCAATAGTTGATGGGAAAAACGGTCCTTTTTTTTCGATCATTTCATAGGTCAATCCCATTGCTTCGGGAATTACCAGAATATCAGAGAAAATTATCGCCGCATCAACACCCAAAATGTCTACCGGTTGAATGGTTACTTCAGCGGCAAGGTGTGGGGTTTCTACCAGTTCTTTAAAACCCGAAAGGCTGTTTCGTATAGCGCGATATTCAGGTAAAATTCTACCTGCCTGACGCATCAGCCACACGGGAGTGCGCTCTATATCTTCTCCTTTGGCAGCGCGCAGCAACAAATCATTCTTTAATTCAGTCACAATTTTTCTTTTCAGGAATGGTAAAAGTAAGTCAATTCATTGGATAGAAATAAAAAACCGCCGAAACGATTTGTTCCGGCGGTTTTTTGAATTCAATTAACAAACAGGATTAGAAACTGTATGCAAGACGCAAACCAAGATAGCTTGCTGCCACACCTTCCACTGTAGTTGTTGATGTTTCTCCGGTGATCGGATTTACAAAATCAACATCCTCATCCTTTGCAGTAACAATTTGGTACTTAAGAGAAATGGAGATGTTTTCATTAATGAAATATCCTACTTCCGGCGCGAAACTAAAATTCACTTGGCTATCAGAATCTCCTTCAATTGTTACACCTGCAACTTCCGTGTCATCAAATGACGCAATACTCATGTGAACACCGGCTAAAACACCAAAGAAAAGTGATTCTCTTTGCTCTGTTATATAATAACGTGCACCAACTTGAATTGGAATTTGCATAAAACTGTATTCGTCGAATTCAGTGGCATAGAAAAGTACACCTACATTCGCCAAAGCAGCAATATTGTCAGTAATTCCGACTTCATATAGACCTGAACCACCAATACCGAAGTTTGCAGCATCTGCAAAGTCACCCATAGGGATAGCGATTTCCAAACCTGCATTTCCATAATTAAGCTGTGCATTAGCTGTAACAGTAAACATCAGTGCTACCACAGTAGCTACTCCTAAAATTAATTTTTTCATGAATTTATGTTTTTATATTTCGTGGCGAAGTTAACAGATTTTTTAAATAAAAAAACTGTTCTTTATCATTCTCGTACTCTTAACATGAAAAATCACGCCGTAACATTGGCGTGATTTTAAAATTTTGACAATCTTTCAGTGTACTGACTGCAAGATTATAAAAGCGTATTTGCGTGTATTTCTTTAATCAGATTTAGAGCAGAACCTGCTTTATACCAAGCGATTTGCCCATCATTATAAGTATGGTTTGTTTTTATCACATCTTCAGTCCCATCGTCATGCTTAAAGCGAATATGAATTGGTTTACCTTCTGCAAACTGATCTAAATCAACTGTTTCGATAGTGTCGTTTTCACGAATCTTGTCGTAATCTTCTTCATTTGCAAAAGTAAGACCCAGCAAACCTTGCTTTTTGAGATTGGTTTCGTGAATACGCGCAAAAGATTTAACCAAAACCATTTTAACACCAAGATGACGTGGCTGCATGGCAGCGTGCTCACGCGAAGATCCCTCACCGTAGTTGTGGTCGCCTACAACAATACCTGGAGTATTTACTGCCTTGTATGCACGCTGTACATCTGGTACGGTGCCATACTCTCCGGTCAATTGGTTTTTTACCTTATCAGTTTCTTGATTGAAAGCATTCATCGCACCTGTTAAAGTGTTGTTTGAAATATTATCAAGATGTCCGCGGTAGCGCAACCAAGGCCCGGCCATAGAAATATGATCAGTCGTGCATTTGCCAAAAGCCTTAATTAGCAATTTCATACCTGTGATATTCTTACCATCCCAGGGCTTAAAAGGCTCAAGTAATTGTAAGCGGTTTGAATCCGGGTTTACCACAACTTCTACTTCGCTCGAATCATTGGCCGGAGCCTTATAACCAGGATCTTTTACATCAAATCCTTTTGGCGGAAGCTCAAAACCTGTTGGTTCGGCCAGTTTTACCGCTTCTCCCTTGTCATTAATTAGGGTATCGGTAATAGGGTTAAAAGTAAGATCGCCTGCTATTGCAATTGCGGCAACCATTTCGGGCGATGTAACGAAAGCGTGTGTATTTGGATTCCCATCAGCACGTTTTGAAAAATTTCTGTTGAAGGAGTGGATTATTGAGTTCTTCTCCTGCTTGTCAGCTCCGGCTCTCGCCCACTGACCAATACATGGCCCGCAGGCGTTTGTAAATATTTTAGCTCCAAGTCTTTCAAAAGTATTAATGTAACCATCGCGCTCAATGGTGTATCTTACTTGTTCAGAGCCTGGATTAATTCCAAACTCTGCCTTTGGACGCAAACCTTTTGCCAAGGCATCTTCGGCAATTGAGCTGGCTCTTGAAATATCTTCGTATGATGAATTGGTACATGAACCAATTAGTCCCCATTCTATTTTTGTAGGCCAATCGCTTTTTCCAGCCACCTCTTTCATATCATGCACTGCCGTTGCCAAATCGGGAGTAAAAGGGCCATTGATATGTGGAGCTAGGGTATTGAGATCAATTTTTATTACCTGATCGAAATATTTTTCAGGGTTTTCATATACTTCAGCATCACCGGTAAGGTGTTCGCCTATTCCATTTGCAAGATCAGCAACATCGGCCCGACCGGTAGCACGTAAATAGCGCTCCATAGACTCGTCGTATCCAAAATTAGAAGTAGTGGCTCCAACTTCGGCTCCCATATTACAAATAGTTCCTTTTCCGGTGCACGAAAGATTTTTAGCTCCTTCGCCAAAATATTCAATAATAGCACCTGTTCCACCTTTTACCGTAAGGATACCCGCCACTTTAAGAATAATATCTTTTGGTGCAGTCCATCCACTTAGTTTTCCGGTAAGCTTTACGCCAATAAGTTTTGGGAATTTAAGTTCCCACGGCATTCCGGCCATTACGTCAACAGCATCGGCACCACCTACTCCGATGGCTACCATTCCCAGTCCGCCGGCATTTACTGTGTGCGAGTCTGTTCCGATCATCATTCCACCCGGAAACGCATAATTTTCAAGTACTACCTGGTGAATAATCCCGGCTCCCGGCTTCCAGAAACCAATACCGTATTTGCTGGAAACAGAATCGAGAAAATTAAATACTTCAGAACTTTTATTGATAGATTCCTGCAAATCTTTTTCCGCACCATCTTTTGCTTGAATCAGGTGATCGCAATGTACAGTAGTAGGAACAGCAGTTTGTGGCTTTCCCGCTTGCATAAATTGCAAAAGTGCCATTTGTGCCGTTGCATCTTGCATGGCAATTCTATCTGGCGCAAAATCAACATAAGATTTACCACGCTCAAAAACCTCTTTGGCAGCACCTTCTGACAGGTGCGTGTAGAGAATTTTTTCTGTAAGCGTAAGTGGTTTATTTAAAATTTTACGTGCAGCGGCTACCCTTTCCGGATATTTTTCATATACTGCCTTAATCATATCAATATCAAAAGTCATAGTCATTATATTTTTCAGAAGTGGCCGCGAAAATACCAAATTATGATGAGCGGTTAAAGTCGAAAGCGAGAGATTCGTAGATTTACACAATAATAATCGTCTAAGCTTAGAAAAGTGCGCCGGTATAACCTTGAAAATGTAAAAATTGCACTGCGCTCTATTCGCGGCCAAATGTTGCGTGCCACCCTCACCGCACTCATTATTGCTGTAGGGATTACCGCTTTAGTTGGGATTCTAACTGCTATTGATGCCCTTCAAAACAAGATTGAAAACGACTTTTCTGCCATGGGATCAAACACATTCAATATCAGAGCCAATGCCGGAAGTTTGCGCGGACAGCGGGATGGTCAACGCGAAAAACGAAACGAGCCCATTAGATATAACGATGCTACCGAGTTTCTTGAAAGATACGATTATCCCGCCGTCGCTGCAGTTTCTACCATGGTAAGTTTCAATGCCCAATTGCGCTATCAATCAGAAAAAACCAACCCAAATGTTCAGGTTTTGGGAACTAGCCGCAATTATCTACAAACTGCAGGATATACTTTTGAAAAAGGACGCGGATTTTCGGAAGATGAAGCCAATTCGGGATCGCCTGTTATAATTATTGGCAAAGACGTGGCTGATAAGCTCTTTAGTAAAGGTATAATCGACCCTATTAGTCAGGGAGTTTTTGTGGGTGGAAAGCGGTTTTCGGTAATAGGTGTTTTGGCTTCGAAAGGGAACAGCATGGGCTTTGGGGGTGATAACCAAGTCTTAATTCCACTCACCAATGCGAGATTAAATTTTCAGAGTGCCAATAGCGATTACGTAATAAACGTTCAAACCATGCAGGCACAAGATATGGAGGCCGCGAAAAGCGCCGCGATCGTGCCTTTGCGAAATATCAGAAAAGACAAGCCCGGAGAAGATAGTTCATTTGACATTACCCAAAGCGATAGTCTGGCCAGTATGATCATTAGCCAAATATCGCTTATCGTAATTATTGCAACAATTATTGGAGCCATTACCCTTTTAGGCGCTGCAATTGGACTTATGAATATCATGCTGGTATCTGTTACCGAGCGCACCAAAGAAATTGGTATTCGAAAATCAATTGGTGCGAGTGCTAAAAAAATTAGAAATCAATTCCTGATGGAAGCCATAATAATTGGTCAAATAGGTGGTTTTCTGGGCATTATAATGGGAATCGCCTGTGGAAACGCAATCGCTTTGCTAATTGACAGCAGCTTTATCATTCCATGGAAATGGATAATTGGCGGAGTGGTTTTGTGTTTTGGTGTGGGGCTTGTTAGTGGGTATTATCCGGCTAAGAAGGCTGCGGCGCTTGACCCTATTGAGGCTTTGAGGTATGAATGAGTTTTTGGTTCTTGGTTTTTAGTTTTTGGATTGATAAGTCAGTTGATTAAAATATGAGTAGCCCCCATCGATTTATCGCGGGGTTAATTTTCAGTTATTGGTTCGAGAAGTTCATGGATATGAGTAGCCCCGCGATAAATCGCGGGTGTACGTCTCATTAACAATTCGTATTTTTGCAGCAATTATTGAATCGACATGGAAAAAATTGCTCCCTATAAACCCAAGAATAAAATCAGAATTGTAACAGCTGCTTCGCTTTTTGACGGACACGATGCCGCCATAAATGTGATGCGACGTATCATTCAATCTACAGGATGTGAGGTTATTCATTTGGGTCACGATCGTAGTGTAGATGAAGTGGTAAACACTGCTATTCAAGAAGATGCGCAAGCTATTGCGATGACTTCATATCAGGGTGGACATATAGAATATTTCAAGTACATGCATGATTTGCTCAAAGAAAAGGGAGCAGGACATATCAAGATTTTTGGTGGCGGCGGTGGAACGATTCTTCCCGAAGAGATTAAAGAACTTCAGGATTACGGTATTACGCGCCTGTATCATCCTGACGATGGCCGAAAAATGGGTCTTCAGGGAATGATAAACGACATGGTAGAACAAAGCGACTACCCTACTGGCGCTGAGCTGAATGGCGAAGTAAAACACTTGAGCAAAGACGATCCGAAAACGGTGGCTCGCGTGATTTCGGCAGCTGAAAATTACCCCGACTCATTCAAAGAAGAATTGCAAAGCATTCGCGATAAAGCGAAAAAAATCGATACGCCCGTTTTGGGAATTACCGGAACAGGTGGAGCCGGAAAATCATCGCTTGTTGATGAGCTTATTCGCCGATTTTTAATTGATTTTGAAGATAAAACGTTGGCTATTGTTTCCGTTGATCCATCGAAGCGGAAAACGGGTGGCGCGCTACTTGGCGACCGTATTCGTATGAATTCGGTGAATAGCCCGCGTGTTTATATGCGCTCCCTCGCTACACGCCAAAGCAATATGTCACTTAGCAATCACGTAGCCGATGCGCTTAGCATTCTTAAAACGGCCGGTTACGATATGATTATTCTCGAAACTTCGGGAATTGGCCAGAGCGATACCCAAATTACAAACCACAGCGATATTTCGCTTTATGTGATGACGCCGGAATACGGCGCAGCAACACAGCTTGAGAAAATCGATATGCTCGATTTTGCCGATATAATCGCTTTGAATAAATTTGATAAGCGCGGTGCCTTAGATGCTGTGCGCGATGTAAAAAAGCAGTACAAGCGCAACCATCAGCTTTGGGATGCTGAAGACGAAGACCTACCTGTTTTTGGAACCATTGCTTCGCAGTTTAACGATCCCGGAATGAACGCCTTGTATCGTCAAATAATGCATACAATCGTTGAAAAAACGGGGGCAAAACTGGACACTACATTTGGCGTTTCTAGCGAAACATCTGAAAAAATATACATCATTCCGCCGGAGCGTACGCGCTACCTTTCTGAAATTTCGGAAAATAACCGTGCTTACGATAAGTGGACACTAAAAGAAGGTGAAACTGCTGACAAGCTTTACAGTCTGGCACAAAGCATTAAAGTTTTGGGTGGCCCAGATAAGTTGGCCGGCGAATCTGTGGACGAGAAAGCAGACGGTTTACTTAAAAAGCTGGACGAACAATTTGAGCAAATCAAAAAAGATCTCGATCCGCATAACTGGGATACCATTTCTAACTGGCAAGCATTAAAAGAGCGCTACCAAGCTCCAGAGTTTATCTTCAAAGTTCGCGGAAAGGAAATCAAGATTCAAACACATTCCGAATCACTTTCACATCAGCAAATTCCAAAAATATCGCTTCCGAAATACAGAAGTTGGGGAGATATTTTACTGTGGACTTTACAGGAAAACGTACCCGGATCTTTCCCATACACAGCCGGAATTTATCCGTTTAAGCGCGTGGGCGAAGACCCTACACGTATGTTTGCCGGCGAAGGTGGGCCGGAGCGCACAAACCGACGCTTTCACTACGTGAGCCAGGGTATGCCGGCAGCAAGACTTAGCACGGCTTTCGACTCTGTGACCCTTTACGGAAACGATCCCGATTACAGACCCGATATTTACGGTAAAATCGGAAATTCGGGTGTAAGCATCTGCTGCCTTGATGATGCCAAGAAACTGTATTCCGGCTTTAATCTTTGCGAGCCAAGCACATCGGTGAGTATGACTATTAATGGCCCTGCTCCTATGCTTTTGGGCTACTTTATGAATGCCGCCATAGATCAGCAATGCGAGCTATTCATCAAAGAAAATGGTCTCGAAAAAGACATAGAGAAAAAGATTGACGCGAAGTATAAAGACCTTGGTGCTCCACGTCCGGAGTACCGCGGCGATTTGCCCGTTGGGAATGACGGCCTTGGGCTTATGCTTCTTGGCCTTACCGGCGATGAAGTGCTTCCCGCAGATGTTTATGCCGATATAAAGGCACGCACATTAAATGTAGTACGGGGAACGGTTCAAGCCGATATTTTAAAAGAAGATCAGGCACAAAACACTTGCATTTTTAGTACAGAATTTGCCTTGCGCCTAATGGGCGATGTGCAGCAATATTTTATTGATAAGGCAGTCCGCAACTTTTACTCGGTTTCTATCTCGGGTTATCACATTGCCGAAGCGGGTGCAAATCCGATTACGCAGCTGGCGTTTACCTTAGCTAATGGGTTCACTTACGTGGAATATTACCTCAGCCGCGGGATGGACATCAACGATTTTGGACCAAACCTGTCGTTTTTCTTTTCGAATGGAATTGATCCCGAGTACGCAGTAATTGGCCGCGTAGCTCGCAAAATTTGGGCAAAAGCCATGAAGCAAAAGTATGGAGCCAATGATCGTTCGCAGATGTTGAAATACCACATCCAAACTTCCGGTCGCTCTCTACACGCACAGGAAATTGACTTTAACGATATCCGAACTACCCTTCAAGCGCTTTATGCCATTTACGATAATTGTAACTCTTTGCATACCAATGCTTATGATGAAGCAATTACAACGCCTACCGAAGAGTCAGTGCGTAGAGCAATTGCCATTCAGCTGATTATCAACCAAGAACTCGGCCTTGCCAAAAACGAAAACCCAATTCAAGGTGCTTTCATTATTGAAGAACTTACCGAGCTTGTTGAAGCAGCCATTCTTGCTGAATTTGACCGCATAAACGAGCGCGGTGGCGTACTTGGCGCAATGGAAACGATGTACCAACGTAGCCAGATTCAAGAAGAAAGCATGTATTACGAAACGCTGAAACATACGGGTGAGCTTCCGCTAATAGGTGTAAACACGTTCTTAAGCAGCAAAGGTTCGCCAACCGTAACGCCGGGAGAAGTAATTCGCGCCACTACCCAAGAAAAAGAAGATCAGATTGAAACGCGAAATGCATTACAAGAACGAAACAAGAAGCGTACAGAAGCTACTTTGAAAAAAGTTCAGGAAGCCGCGCTGCGCAATGAAAATATGTTTGAAGCATTGATGGAAGCTACTAAGATTTGTACGCTTGGGCAGATTACCAATGCGCTTTTTGCGGTTGGTGGGCAGTACAGGAGAAATATGTAGTTTCGGTTGCACACGATTAATGATGTTGATCGTTGCCTTCATCTTTTTTATACCACAAGAAAAGGTGTTGTTTGTGATAGATAAAATAATTTCAGTGCGAAGTATCTGATCCCGTGTTTCATGTAAAATAGCTGATCACGTGCGACCCTGTCCATACGGATTCCCTTCGGTCTTAAGGGTCGTATGTTTGTAGTAGAAGTTGTTATTTTAGACGCGAAACGCGACACTGTAAGGCGTCGTACCTTTTAGTTCTTGAAATTGAGAAAATCTAGTGCGACTCCTTACAGGGTCGTCGGACGCTATCAAAACTTTAACGCTACAAACATTTGACGCCTTACAGGGTCAAATGTTTACCAATTTTTGTCCTTTTGAACAATACTTTTCGAAGGCATTGAAAGAAGGCACGAAAATTTTCAAGCATTAATTTACCAGCAAATTAGTCGAATTGAGAATTAAAGATGCAGCCAATTTATATCGTTCTCATCATGATATTTGCTAACCTGTAGATGCAGCAACTATCAAGTTAGAGCGAAAAAAGCCAAGGTGGCAAAATCCTATTTTAATAAGATTCGAAAATTGGTTGCATAAGACCTAGATTAATTTTGTTATAAAACTGAAAATGAGATTTTTGTACGTTCCTGCATCGCCAGTTCGGCCATCGAGCCGGTGGTCGAGCTGGTCATCGAGCTAAGTCGAGATGGGAGCCGAGATGAGATGTTAATGCACCCCAGCCATCCATCTTTTAATAATTGGCGAAAGCAATATGGCCACAACGCCTATAGCAAGCGTTATCGCTCCAAAGCCAGCATATACCGATGCATAAGAATACAACTGCTGAAAGGCATCACCTTTTTCAAAAGTTGTAGTAGGATCAAGTCCTGAAATTAGGTGAGTCAAATCTCCAAAGTAGCCCTGGGCAAAATAATTGGCATCGCCTTTTACGGCTGTGAGCTTGGCGATTTTTCCTGCAAAAAAATGTCCGTAAAAGGAAGATGAGAAGAATACACCCATTATAAACGCCAGGTATTTTGGCGGTGAAAGCTCTGTCATTTTTGAGAGCCCTATTGGCGAGATAAGCAACTCGCCAACGGTGAGAATAAAGTAACCAAGAATGAGATAAAACATAGGCGTTTTAGCAAATTCATCGGCTTGATGACCACCAAGAGCGAAGACCAAAAAACCAACACCGAGTAAAACAAGACCCAGACCAGCTTTAATGGCCGAGTTTGGATTCATTTTCTTGACCGATAGCTTTGTCCACATCCATGAAAAGGGAATAGCCAAAGCAATAATGAAGAAGGAGTTGATGCTATTGGTTTGTGCTGCATTCATGCCAACGAGCGCCACATTTCTATCTGCAAAAAGTGTTAGCGAACTTCCAGCTTGCTCAAAAATAGCCCAGAAAAGCGACATGAGAATAGTGAAATAAGCGGTAACAAGGAGTTGTGTTTTTGCCTTTCCGGAAACGGAGCGGTAGATGTAAATCATAGCACCGATAATAAAAAAGGTAGCTACCCAAACGATGTAATGCTCTATCTCATTGTATTTTATAACGAGAGCAAAAAGTGGAATCGACGCGAATGAAGCCAGATAAATTATTTTTTCTCGGCTTATCCCAGCAAATTTTAGTGCTAGCCCTGCATTTTTTGGCGGAAGCCCTTCTTCGCCAAAAGTATCGGTTTTAAGTCCGCGGGTAAAGGTGAAAAGTCCGGCAAGCATCCCTATTCCCGCAAGGGTAAAGCCATAATGCCAGCCGTAAAGCTCTGCTATCCATGCACAAACGAGCGGCGCGAGAAAACCGCCAATATTAATTCCCATATAGAAAATGGTAAATCCGGCGTCGCGGCGTTTGTCATCTTGATCGTACAGCGTTCCCACGAAAGTGGAAATATTGGGTTTGAAAAATCCATTACCGACTATTAGCAATGCAAGCGAACCGTAGAAGAAAATAGGGTGTTCGATGGCCAGAAAAAAGTGGCCCATTGCCATAAGAATTCCGCCGAGCACAATAGATTTTCGATAACCCAAATAATGATCGGCAACGAGCCCGCCAATAAGTGGAGTAAAATAGACCAAGGACATATAAGCGGCAAAAATTCCAAACGACATTTCGTCAGAATAAATGAGTTGCTTGGTCATGTACAGCACAAGCAAGGCACGCATTCCGTAGAACGAAAAGCGCTCCCACATTTCTGCGAAAAACAAGTAAAAAAGTCCTTTGGGGTGGCCGAATAGTTGGGGGCGATCTATGTGGTTTGGCATCATCGAGTTTTATATTTTGCTCAATGATATTGGATCACCAATTAGTTAGCACACGGAATAATAAAGTAAAACAAATTTTTATCCTTTGTGAGGTTCTGTTGTTGAGTTACAATTACTCACAATGGTTTTATAGCTTTGATTTTCAGACATCTTCAAAAATTCTTGCAGCAATCCTTTTTCAATATCGATTGTATCTGGAAGAAGGCGCAAGCGGTATTTACCCTCGCCAAGAAAGGTAAAAAGGTCTTTACGGTCCAGACGATCATCGCCCTGCAATTTTAAAATCTCATTGATATTGTCCGGAATTCTTGTCACGTAAGCCTGACTTTTAATTTCACCTCCACTACTCACGTCGAGGCATTGATTATCGCCTTCGCCAAACTTGCGTCTGATAGAAAATTTCAGCAAGTTTTTGAACTGTGTGGTTTTAGATCCGAAATCGATTTCGACGCCTTGAATATTCTTAGATGGAATGCTCAAAACAATCCTTGACCAGTCAGTGAAATGCAGTCTTATTTCGGCGGGCTTTGGTGTGTTGGCAAGTTCTATAACCCAGCTTGCAGCCAAAACTAAAAACAAGGCAATGAGCGATGTTTTTGAAATTAGCTTTATGAGATAAGATTCAAAATTATTGTTCCAATTTACCACTACTTGTGGAAATTGAGATAAGAACATGGATGCGATAATAAGAAGAGAAAGCACCGCGACGACCTGAAGTCGACGGTGATTAAACGTTCTGTAAAGGGTATATCCTAATATTCCCGAAAGGAAAAAAGAGAAAATCAAATCGGGTATGGCATTTACTTGAATAAGCAAGTTTCCCATAGTAATGGGATCTTCGGTCAAAAGAATAGATAGCAATGCCACCACGAGAACCAGAATTGTGAGGATAGAACGACTTCTTTTATTACGATAAATAAACTCTGGAGCGTGATCGAAATAATAGAGCGCGAGCAGAAAGAAGATATTATTGAGAAGCGAAAAAGCTATTTGAAACGCAAAATCGACCTCGCGGTTAATTTGAGATAACGAGAATGCATAGCCCCAAATACCTGCGGCCACCCAAGTGAATAATGCGAAACTTAGAAAGATCAATCCCTTATCAACTCGCAGAAAATTTTCTTCATCTTCGATCTGGGCGCTAAATCTGCGCCGAATATTGTAGTAAATCGCAAAGAGTAGAATGGCTCCTATTAGAGATATTCCGCTGTGGGCGAGAAAGTGGAATTGGGCTACCGGCTGCATGTGCCGAATATAGTTGAAATTAGCTTATTCCTGGTTTTGTAGAGATCTTTTGGTTTTAAGCAAGAGATTTGCTTTGTGATGTAGTTAATTACGAATGTCGAATTACGGATTACGGAGCCGGATTCTGGCTTTGGTTAGATACTTTGACTTATCCGAGATCATCATTTTGAGAAAGATTCAGAGGTAATTACGAATTACGAATTTCAAATTACTTGGCAAGCCTTCTACTCTGCAAAGATGTTTGGGCTGTGGCTTGCTCATTCTATAACCAAGGAATGATGCTAACCGAATTCGTAATTACTAATTCGCAATTAATACTAGAAGCTTGAATTAAAGTAACTGATTTGCTACCTTTGGGTGTGAATTCAAAAGAACTTGAAAAACGAGTAATAGCTATAGATTGGTTTTTTGATCGTCAAAAGGGAAGCCACAAGATATTCAAACATCCCACAATTGAGGGCTTTCTTGTGATACCTTTTCATGGATCAAAAGATATACCGATTGGTACATTAAATAGCATTCTAAAAAAAGCAGGATTAAAAAAGTAAATATGAAAACATTGAATGTAATAATAGAAAGGAATGCGGACGGGTTTTTTGCTTACACAGACGAAATAGACGGATGTGTGGCTGGCGGCAATACATATATTGAAGTGAAAACAAATTTTGAAGAAATTCTGGACATGTTCTTGCAAGAAGATACTTTCTTAGCCAATGAATTTGCCAATGGATATAAACTGAAATTTAACGTAAGTTTAGAATCTGTTTTCGAGTTGATACCCGAAGTCAATATAAGTCAATTGGCAAAGTCCGGAGGACTCAACGCTAGTTTGTTAAGACAGTATGTTTCTGGTTCTAAGAAAGCATCGGAAAAACAAGCCCAAAAAATTATGTCGGCTTTAAACAAGCTTTCAGAAAAGATCGAGACTATTTCTTTGAATACCATTTAGTCAAATTTATACTCAAAATCTTTTTTCGCCTTGGATAAATGGCAAAAGAGGTCACCCATTGCCTTTGATTTTTTGCAAACATATAATACGCCAACTCAAAAAAACAAATCACTCCAAAACCCCAAATTTCCCAGAGTTAAAATCATTCATTGCATCAACAATTTCCTGGCGGGTATTCATCACAAATGGCCCGTGTGCCGCAATAGGTTCGTGCAATGGCTCACCGCTCAAAACAAGAATCACCGCATCTTCGAGCGCTTCAATCGTAAAGGTTTCCCCTTCGTTTTCGAATAGTGCAAAATGATCTGTTTCAATTGTTTCTTCATCATTTATCTTTGCACTTCCCTCTATTACCAGTAAAGCTGTATTGTAATCGGCTGGAAATGAGAATTCCACTTTTCCACCTTTGCTGAGGCGGGCATTCTGCATATTAACCGGCGAAAATGTAGTAGCCGGGCCGGTCGAATCTTTAAATTTTCCGGCGATTATTTCCACAGAACCTGCATTATCAGGAAGCTCATATTTGGTCATTTTATCTTTAGAGATCGCCTGATATTTTGGTTTTGACATTTTATCTTTTGCGGGAAGGTTAACCCAAAGCTGCACCATTTGAAAATCGCCACCTTCTTTGCTGAAATTTTCTTCATGATATTCTTTGTGCAGCACACCCGAAGCGGCAGTCATCCACTGCACGTCGCCTTTGCCAATTATTCCACCGCCACCGCTGCTATCGTGATGGGCTACTTTGCCTTCGTAGGCAATGGTCACGGTTTCAAATCCGCGGTGCGGGTGCACTCCCACTCCTCGTGGCGTATCAATAGGCGGAAAATAAAACTTTGAATTATAATCGAGCATAATGAATGGATCCATACGCTGCATATCTAAGCGGTAAGCACTTGGAATAAAGTTGTGTACTCTAAATCCATCGCCTACATAATGTGGCTCGGGTGGTGGCACAATCACTTCTACTTTTCGCTTTTTCATTTCTGAATGATTTTAATTTTGATGCAAAAATACAACCGTAGATTATTATAAATTGTTCGGGTTGAGGTGCGACTGTCATAGAGACAATTATATTAGGAACTTATGATGATGGATTTCATATTTGGTAAATTAAAATCCCTCCTTCCCTACCAATCAGACCTGCTTGTCTAAAGAAAAGGAGTTTTTTGTTTATAATGATAAACATATTTGATCTATATTTGTAAATAACAATAAACAAAATGCAAGATTTAATACAGCGTTACATTCAAAAACTGCAAAAACAAAGATCAAGTTTTCAGCGTTCGGCTTACCATTTTCTGGAAGAAAATCACAGGCTAATTGGGATAAAAGGTGCCAGAGGTACCGGTAAGACTACCTTGCTACTTCAGTTTGCAATGAACCAAACGAATTATGAATCAGATGTTCTATATGCCAGTTTAGATAATTTTTATTTTTCCAATCACCGGCTATATGCATTGGCTGAAGAGTTTTCAAAAAGAGGAGGACGGATATTGCTTTTAGATGAGGTTCACAAATACGAAGGATGGGCAAGAGAACTAAAGAATATTTATGATGATTTTGACGAGCTCAAAGTAATTTTTACCGGCTCTTCATTATTAGAAATTCTCGATGCAAAAGCTGACCTAAGTCGACGTGCTATTGTGTTTGAAATCCAAGGTTTATCGTTTAGAGAATTTCTGGCCATAGAGCACGGAATCCAGCTTTCTCATTATAGCCTCGATGAACTAATTAATAATCATGCAGAAATATCACAAACCATTGTCACTGATATAAGGCCATTTCAGTTTTTCAAAGACTACCTTGAATATGGATATTATCCTTTTTTTAAAGAATCTAAAGAACTGTATCCGCAGAAACTGGAAGCAGTTGTAAACTTAATATTACAAATAGAATTGCCACAACTACGCAAGTTTGATATTTCGAACTTGTCTAAAATGAAAAAATTACTTGTTGTTTTGGCAGAATCAGCACCCTTCAAACCAAATATCTCCAAATTAAGTGAAAGGACTAAAATCAATAGAGTCTCTTTACTTCAGTATGTGTATTATCTTCAGGAAGCGGGCCTCACACGCAACCTTTTTAAGAACGCAAAAGGCATTACTGTTTTTCAAAAACCGGAAAAATTGTATTTAGATAATACCAACCTTAGTTATTTATTTAGTCGCAATCTGGATATGGGTGCAGCGCGGGAAACGTTTTTTGTAAACCAGCTAAGCCACTTCCATCAAATTGAATATGCCGAAAAGGGCGATTTCTTAGTGGATGGAAAATTTACCTTCGAAGTGGGAGGACGCAACAAATCACGAAAGCAAATTATCAATGTACCATCGTCATACAGAGCTCTCGACGATATTGAATATGGAACAGGAGAAGCAATTCCTCTTTGGCTTTTTGGTTTTCTCTATTGATATTTACAAATAGTAAATTATCTTTTACATCCAGAAAAATTCCCAAAAGAAAAAGCCCTTCACAAGAAGGGCTCGAAATAAAAATATCAATTGAATCAGAACAGCCTTACCAGCACACTAAATACATTTGGTAATTTGTAGCGCACTACCGGCTTGTAAGAAACCTCATTGATGCCTTCTTTAACTTTGGCATCTTTTGCAGCCAATTTATAATGCGTAACCTTAACTGCTTTCACTTTATAAATTCCATCTGCAATAGCATTTACGGCAGCGATCATCTCTTTTTCAGAAATTACTTTTGAATCGTACTCTACATTGGCAAAGCTTTCTTGATCTATTTCGGTAAATTCAATTTCAACATCCTTTACGCCATTTAATTCTTTGAGCGTTTTAGCAATTTTTCCTCCGCACATCATTTCGCACGACATTCCGTCTATGGCAAGGCTGGCGACCAATCTTTCATCTCCATCGGCAACTGCATCGGCATACGTAATCTCGGTATTATCAGAGGTTTCAGTCGTTGCAGTACCATTATTTTCGCAAGAAGAAGCAAAATTTAATATTCCGAATACAAGAAATAGATTGAGTAAACTTTTCATATTTTTCATAAGGCTGCTCGTTTGGGTGCAGGAATAACACTATTCAATTCAGGTCAAAAATACAAAAATACGACATACACGGGCAAGAATATTCTTAGCTTCGCAGCCTATTTTCGAAATTTTGGCATCAACCAAGCAGTGGATCTTTTTGGTATTACTCGCTCTAACCTGGGGCAGCTCGTTCATTTTAATGAAGCGCGGCCTGTTCGCACCAGACGGTTCAGAACTTTTTTCGGGCATTCAGGTTGGTGCCATGCGCATTGTTTTTGCCGGCTTATTTCTATCTCCGCTGGCACTAAAAAACATTAAACTACTGCGCAATGGAAAGGTGTGGTTTCTCCTGATTGTTGGCATTTGCGGAAACGCACTTCCAGCTTTCTTATTCGCTACAGCGCAAACCCATATACCCAGTGCACTGGCAGGAATGCTAAATGCCACAGTGCCCCTTTTCAGCCTCATTATTGCCTATTTCATCTTTAAAGTAAAAGTAAACAAATGGCAGATCACAGGTCTTTTTATCGGACTTTTTGCGGCTGTAGGTTTACTTATAAGCAGCGGTGGCACTGCAAATCAACCGGTAAGCTTAGGCTATGCACTGCTTATTTTGGTTGCAACCTTATGCTATGCAATTAGCCTCAACACCATCAAGCAATTTTTAAAAGTAGAATCGGCCATTGCAATTACATCTCTCGCCTTGCTTTTGGTAAGTCCGGCCGGGTTGATTATACTTTTAAGTACAGATTTTATTCCTCGCCTTTCGGCAAATGAATTTGCATTACAAGGCATCGGGGCAGTAGCCATCTTGGGAATTGTAGGCACAGCTCTGGCGCTTATTTTATTCAATCAGCTTGTAAAAGATACAAACACGATATTTGCATCATCAGTTACCTACCTCATTCCATTGGTTGCAATTGCATGGGGACTGCTTGACGGTGAACTCGTTAAACCATCACAAATAACCTTTGCACTTATCATGCTTGGAGGTGTATTATTAATAAATCGCAAATAGTTAGAAAGTATTTGCGCTACAAAGATTAATACGTATATTTGCCGCCCTTTTAGAATCATATATTATAAACACGCCAAAGAGCTATGTACGCAATTATCAACATCGCGGGGCAGCAATTTAAAGTAGAAAAAGACCAACAGATCTTTGTTCACCGTCTTCAAAATAAAGAAGGCGATAAGTTAACATTCGATCAAGTTTTGTTCGTTATTAACGGAGACAAAATGGAAGTTGGCGCCCCCGCTGTATCAGGTGCATCAGTTACTGCAAAAGTAATTGAGCACGTAAAGGGCGATAAAGTTATCGTCTTCAAAAAGAAACGCCGTAAAGGTTATCAAACCCGAAACGGGCATCGTCAACAATTTACTAAAATTGCTATTGACGGCATTTCGCTAAACGGAAAAAAAGTAGAAAAAGCGGAGACGCCAAAACCTGCTGAAGAAACCGAAGCTAAGAAAGCTGCTCCTTCTAAAAAAGAAGTAGAAGTAAGCGAAAATTTGGTAACACGTGCAGAGCATCGTGCAGACGAAGCTCACGTTGAGATCGACATCGATAAAGTGCTTCACAGTATTGGCACTGCATTGAAAGCTGACGCAGATGATCTTAAATTGATCAACGGAATTGGGCCGGTTTACGAAGAAAAATTGAACGAACTTGGTATTTATACCTTCGAGCAAATCAGTAAACTTAAGGCTGCAGACCGCGAAGAGCTTTCAGCTATTGACGGCATTACCCGCGACAAGATTGAAGATGACGAATGGGTGAAGCAAGCCAAAGAGTTGTTGAAAAACAAATAAACCGAAATTATTAATTAAAAAATTATAAGCCATGGCTCACAAAAAAGGAGTAGGTAGTTCGAAAAACGGTAGAGAGTCGCACAGTAAGCGACTTGGAGTTAAAATATTTGGTGGGCAAGAAGCCATAGCCGGAAATATTATAGTTCGCCAACGCGGAACACCTCACAAACCGGGTGACAATGTAGGAGTGGGTAAAGACCACACACTTTTTGCATTAGCAGATGGAGTTGTTGAGTTCAGAAAGAAACAAGGTAATAAATCCTTTGTTTCAGTAGTTCCACATGAGAGCGTGAACTAAGTGATAAAATCATTTTAAAAAAACTCCTGGCGCTGTCAGGAGTTTTTTTTTGACCTTTAATTAGGTCAAATTTTGCTATTTTCGACCTTTGAAAAATAATACAAATGCTTGAATTAAATTACCTGCGCGAAAACCGCGACGAAGCCGTAGAAAGGCTATCAAAACGCTGCAATGACAGCTATCCGAAACTTGTAGATAAGGCCATTGACCTAGACAGCAAACGCCGATCGCTTCAGGTTGAGCTCGATTCTCTGCTCGCCGAGCAGAATCTCGCATCAAAAGAGATTGGTAATTTAATGCAAAGTGGAAATCGTGATGCCGCCGAAGGTTTAAAGAGCCGGGTGGCAACACTAAAAACAAAATCGCAGGACTTAAAACAGACCCAAAACGATCTGGAAAAAGAGCTTTCAGATACGCTTTACCAAATTCCCAACGCACCCAATCAAGCAGTACCAAAAGGAAAATCTGAAACCGATAACGAAGAGATTTTTACCTATGGCGAACTACCGAAGCTACATGCAAATGCAGTACCTCATTGGGAATTGGCGTCGAAATACAATTTGATTGATTTTGAACTCGGCGTTAAAATTACGGGTGCCGGATTTCCGGTATATCGCGGCAAAGGTGCCCGATTGCAAAGGGCTTTGATCACCTTCTTCCTCGATGAAGCAAATAAAGCGGGATACGAAGAAGTAATTCCTCCGCTGGTTGTTAATGAGGCTTCAGGTTATGGCACAGGTCAGCTTCCCGATAAGGAAGGACAGATGTATTACATAAAGGAAGATGATTTTTATTTGATTCCAACTTCTGAAGTTCCACTTACAAATATTTATCGCGACGTAATCTTGAAAGAAGATGAAATGCCGATTAAACACACCGCCTACACCCCATGTTTTAGACGTGAGGCGGGTTCTTACGGTAAGGATGTTCGTGGCCTGAATAGATTGCATCAGTTTGACAAAGTAGAAATTGTTCAAATTGCACATCCGGATCAGAGCTATCAGATACTCGATAAAATGATAGATCACATTAAAGACCTGCTCGAAAAACTTGAATTGCCTTATAGAATTCTAAGGCTTTGTGGAGGTGATCTTGGCTTTGCATCAGCTATTACTTACGATTTTGAAGTATATTCTGCCGCACAGGATAAATGGCTGGAAGTAAGCTCGGTATCAAATTTTGAAACCTACCAAAGCAACAGGCTGAAATGCAGATTTAAAAACGACGAGATGAAAAAAACCCAGCTCGTGCATACCCTAAATGGTTCTGCCCTTGCGCTTCCGCGAATATTGGCTGCGATATTAGAAAATCATCAAACAGAAGACGGGATTCAATTGCCCAAAATTCTTCATGATTATACAGGATTTAAAACGATAGATTAAAATGAGAATTGTTAAAGCTTTTGGCTTTATAGCCATTCTGGTATTAGTTAGTGCTTGCAATGAGACCAAATACCCAAACGAAATTCAGACTGTAGATCGTTTGATTGCGCAAATAGACTCGGCTCAGAAAATTCACGCTGGAATTGATACTACAGGAATAAAAGAGGGAAATCGAATTTTTTCTCAAAAGTTCAATTTTGTAAAAGCCAATTATACCCAAACTGCCGACACGCTTCATCGCAAAGAAGCGCTATTAATTTCAAATTACCGTGACCTTAAAAAGCCGTACGACAGGTTTAACGATCAATATTCAGTCAACGCGAAAGAGCTGGAATTTTCGAAAGGCCAACTGCTTGATTTGCGCCACGATTTGGAACACAAT
Organism: Cryomorpha ignava; assembly: GCF_010686655.1. Lineage (GTDB taxonomy): Bacteria > Bacteroidota > Bacteroidia > Flavobacteriales_D > Cryomorphaceae > Cryomorpha > Cryomorpha ignava. The sequence goes on from NZ_JAAGVY010000006.1 coordinate 123,639, forward strand.
CTTTTAGACACTAACTTCGTTAAAAGAATGGTGGAATCTGAAATAGAAGCAACCGAAACCGTTGTGGCTGAAACCAAAAGATTAGAAAATGGTCGAAAAACCATGATTGAAAAAAATAACGAGTTAGAACCCAGAATAGACAGCCTAATAAATTATATAAAAACCAATCCTTGATACGTTTTGCCTTCATATTTTCTTTTTTTATTCTGTGTGGACAGGTTGATGTGCAAGCGCAGCAGGGCACTACTGATGAGCAGCTTGCAGGCTACTATCTGGATACAGGAGAATACCAAAAGGCTCTGCTTTATTATGAAAAGCTCTATGGAGAGAATCCCAAGGCGAGCAATTATGAAGGGCTGCTAACTTGCTATACCAAGCTTGAAAATTACAAAGAAGCTGAAAAACTGGTCAAAAAACAGCTTAAAAAATTCAGTTCCAACACCTATTATATTGATTTGGGTACTATTTATGAGGCCCAGGGAAAAGAATCGGATGCCAACAGCGCTTATAGAGATGCCATAACCAATCTTCCTGAAAGCCAAGGACTGGTAATAAGAACTGCCAATGAATTTATAAGAAGAAACAAACTTGATCTTGCTTTAGAAACTTATCAATACGGTAAAAAAATCCTTGCCGGCAGGTATCCGTTTAGCTACGAAATAGCCGGCTTATACGGAAGCATGGGCGACACCCAGAAAATGATAAGCGAGTATCTTGATCTGATAGAATTTAATGAGGCCTATCTTCAAACGGTTCAAAATGCCCTGGGTAGAAGTATTGATTTTGAGAGCAGCACAGAAAATGTAGACCTTCTGCGCAATGAATTGCTAAGAAGGGTTCAAAAAGATCCGGCATCGACCACTTATGGCGAAATGCTGACGTGGCTATTTCTCCAACAGCGCGATTTCAATTCGGCTTTTGTACAGCTTAAAGCTATTGATAAAAGGCTGAATGAAGACGGAGCAAGAATTTTGAATCTGGCAAATTTATGTACCAACAATCAGGAGTACAATGTAGCCGAGAAATGCTATAATTATTTGATTGAAAAAGGGGCTGCAAATAAATATTACAATTACGCCAGAGCCGGTGTGCTTAAATCGAGATTTGAGAAACTGCGCACTGTATATCCACCCGATACAATGGCGCTAAAAACATTGCGAAAAGATTACACTTCTACTCTCAATGAGTTGGGCAGCGTTTACGAAACGGTAGGTATGCTTCGTCAGAAAGCCCAACTTGAAGCGTATTATCTTGATAATTTGGAAGGTGCTAATGTTACGCTTAATGAAGCTTTAGACACTCCAGCGCTATACCCTGAAGTTGCAGCAGAGATTAAACTCGAACTGGCGCGGATACTTATAGCCCGCGATTATATTTGGGATGCATCACTTCTAAGCTCACAGGTTGATAAAGATTTCAAAAACGACATGCTGGGCTATGAAGCCAAATTATTGAATGCAAAGATTAGCTACTACACCGGCGATTTTGACTGGGCGCAGGCGCAGTTGGACATTCTTAAAGGCTCCACTTCAAAATTGATAAGCAACGATGCCATGGAGCTCTCACTGCTCATTACTGACAATATGAACATGGATACGATTTACGAACCCATGATACTGTTTGCCAATGCAGATCTTCTCACTGTTCAACATAAGTTTCCGGAGGCAATTGTCATTTTAGACAGCATTTTAACAACTTGGCCGGGTCATGCACTTACCGACGAAATATTGCTCCAACGCGCAAAAATAGCTGAAGAAAAATACGATTACGAAGAGGCTATCACCTTCTACCAAAGGATTATAATTGAATATTATTTTGGAATAAGTGCCGACAATGCCTTATTCAGAATGGCCGATCTTTATGAAAACAAACTCAAAGACCCCGAAAAAGCACAGGAATATTACAAGCAGCTCATGGTCGATTTTCCCGGCAGTCTTTATGTTGTAGAAGCCCGAAAACGATTTAGAGCCATTCGCGGCGACGCGCCCAATCAGGAAATCCGTGAAATAACGCCGGATAGTAAGGTTAATTAGCTGCAAGTTATAAAGGAATAATTGGGGTACGTTTTAACCGCAAAGACGCCAAGTAAGCGCGAAGAGCGCAGAGAGAATACTAACCTTGCAGCTTCCCAATTTAAACTCCCTATGCATTCTGCGCGATATTTGTGTAATATTTTTGCTTAATTTTTCACGATTGGTAATTTTTAAATGTGTTTAAGAGATCGTTACACTACACTCGCGGTTTAAAATATGTACAACCTCACTAACCTACTTATGCAGATGCACCTGCTCTACCTGCCTAACCGCTCCCAGCATAATGAGCAGCTGCGCCAACCCATAAGTCGCCATAATCAAGACATGATTATTGGGTAGTTGATGCACAAACTTATTCCAAGCCAAAAAACTATCTGAAGCCACAAAAAGCGCCGCTCCCACTACGATCAACCAGAAGCTATTCCGGCCTACTCTCCCATGCCGATTTACAGCCATAAGCAGCATAAGCGTAAGTGCCGCAGTGTAAAGAATTACAGGGCCAATGAGCGATCCTACATGTTCTTTAATTTCTCTGAAGAACATAATTCCGTATCCCAAAACCAGAACCATTACCCATCCCTGCCGTTTGATCAGCGGGATTTCATGATTGTTTAAGTACGTAATTGTAAATGCCCAGAGATAAAATACATGTCCGATTAAAAACGAAACCAAACCCGCGATAAAGTATCCGTTGTGTAGGTATTGAAACATTAAAAACACATCGCCGCCAAGCGAGAATAGCAAACCCAGAAGAATGAGATTTCTGAATTTCCCGACTTTTTTATTTTTGGTAGCAAACAGAAAAAAAAGAATTAACGAAACCAGAAGCGCCGGTTTTGAGCACATTTCAATTTCTGTGTATCCTGACGATCCGGCGTATAGATGCACGCTTAAAATAACCGCATAGATCAGAATAAAAATCCTTTTCAATCTGCGGGTGCCAGTTTGTGAAACTTGATTTTGAAAATTGCCCCGATCGAAATAACTGCAACTAGGCTTAGGGCAATGGGTAGCCAGAGTGGAGCCAATTCAATGGAATATATATAGAAAGCCAGACCAATGGTTATAAAAAATCGGATAAACTCAAGCTTAATGGCCAGAATCTTATTTTCGAAAAGCATACCTACTGCCGCGACAGAATATATTATGAGGGCGGCAATGAGCAATTGTAACGACACTTCGTATCTGGAAAGGGTAAACAAAAATAAAGCTGTAAAACCCAGAATAACAACATACTGACCAAACAAGTAAAAATTAAGTGTAGGCGACACTGCTATGTCGAACTTGCGATATGCGTTGCGGTCTACTTCTTTGGGAGCCTGAAAACCACCCATCTCTTTTGGGTACCAGCCCGGCTTGGCAAAAGTGAATTTAAGCTTATTCCAAAAACCGGGTATCGTTTTTAATTCCCTGAAAAGGAGAACAAACGGCTGAATATTTGCCATTACCGGATTCCATGAATTAACAGGAGTAGTAATTCCATAAATCGGACGCTCCTCTTCTTCCTGAAAAGTCCCAAAGAATCTGTCCCAAATCATCAAGCTTCCGGCATGGTTGCGATCAATGTATTTTGGATTTACGCCATGGTGCACCCTGTGATGGGAAGGCGTATTGAAAACATACGAAAACCACCGCGGCATTTTTTCAATAACCTCGGTGTGAATCCAAAATTGATAAAGGAGATTGAAAGCGCCGATAAGTAGAAACCATTCTGTTTTAAACCCGATGATGGCCAAAGGAAAATAGAAATAAAACGTAAACATTTTTTGAAAAACGCTTTGCCTCAGTGCTACCGACAAATTGTAATCTTCACTTTGATGGTGAACGACATGGCCGAGCCAAAACAAGTTTACTTCATGGCTCATTCTGTGGGCCCAATAATAACAGAGATCAACACCAAGAAAACAGACCAAAATCCAATACCAGGTTGTTTCAAACTCGAAAATCGCAAAATGAGTAAAAACAAAATGGTACGCTGCAACAGTAAAAACCTTCGCAAAAACACCCGTAAGCTGCTCTACAATTCCGCAGCTCATATTCGTAACTGCATCGCTAAGTCGATATATTTTCTTGTCTTTATAGTATCCATAGGCCACCTCCATCCCGATAAGGATAAAAAATATGGGTATAGAAAGAATAACAGGATTGAGACTCATGGGCTTTAATGAAAGTCAAATTTACAAAATACTAAGATCGTATTCAATATAAGAAGTTAGTAAATCTCCATTTCGTTAAAATCGGATGGCTTACCTTTGCATTCTCATTTTTTAAAGCCCAAATATGATTCTTTACAACGTTACCGTAAATGTAGATGCCGACGTACACGACGAGTGGCTTGAATGGATGAAAGAAATTCACATGCCAGATGTTCTCGCCACGGGTATGTTTGTAGAGAGCAAGCTTGCGCGAATACTCGCCGAAGAAGCAGGTGGTAAGGCATACAGCGTTCAATATTTTGCGAAAAGCATGGACGAATACGGCAAATACATGGAAGAATTTGCTCCAAAACTTCAGGCCGAACACGAAGAGAAATTTAGTGGTAAAATCGCTTCTTTCAGAACTTTACTTCATGTAGTGCATCAGCTCAATGAAAAGGGTTAAACCCAAAAAGCATCTCGGCCAGCATTTCCTGACCGATGAAAGCATTGCGGCTAATCTTGCAGGCGCTATAAGTCGGCATCATGGAGTATCGCGCGTCTTAGAAATAGGCCCAGGAACTGGAATTCTTACGCGTGCGCTCCAGAACAGGAATTTTGATGAACTTAAAATCATTGAAATTGACCTGGAGTCTATTGAGTTCCTATACGAATACCATCCCGAAATAAGCGCGGATATTATTCAGGGCGACTTTCTGAAAATAGAACTTGAACCCATTTTTAATGGAGAGAAGTATATTCTGGCTGGCAATTTCCCATACAATATTTCATCACAAATACTCTTTCGCTTATTCGAGAATCGCGAGTTGATCCCTGAATTGGTAGGAATGTTTCAACGCGAAGTGGCTAAGAGAATCGCCTCTGGGCCGGGAAGTAAGGAATACGGTATTTTGAGCGTTTTGCTTCAGATTTATTACGATGTAGAATATCTCTTTACAGTCGATGAAGATGTTTTTGACCCCCCGCCAAAAGTAAAAAGTGGTGTGATTAAGCTTACTCGCAACGAAAGAACGGCTTTACCGATTGGCGACAACTTTATGAAAATGGTTGTCAAAGCTGCTTTCAATCAACGCCGCAAAACATTGCGCAATAGTTTAAAAGGAGTTCTTGCCGGCAAAGAGCTTGCCCTTGAAGAAGACATTCTTCACTTGCGCCCGGAACAATTATCGCCCGAAACGTTTATAACACTGGCTACGGCAATTCACAAAACAATGAATTCTTAAAGAATAGGCTTATTGCGCATTCTGCCAACCGCTTTTTTATATTTTTGCCTTACAGTCTAAAGCCATCGAAAAATGCAGTTCGAGCTCACAAAAGAATATCTGGAAATACTCCGCGAGTCCATTGACAACGGCAGAGACAGCTTTCTAAGGGAAGAGCTTAGCGATATGCACCCGGCAGATATTGCCGAAATTTTCGACAAGCTAAGAATTGGCGAGACGACTTATCTTTTCAAATTACTGGAAAAAGAGCAGTCGGCAGAGGTAATGATTGAGCTTGATGAAAGCGACCGTGAAAAGCTACTTTCAACCCTTACATCCAAAGAGATTGCCGAGCAGGTAATTGACAATATTGATTCGGATGATGCGGCCGATGTACTCTCTGAACTATCTGAAGAAAAGCAGTTTGAGGTAATATCGTACATTACCGACGATGAGCAGCGAAGCGACATTCGCGACCTGCTACGCTACCACGAAGATACAGCAGGTGGTATTATGGCCAAAGAGTTGGTGAAGGTGAAAAGCACCTGGACGATAGCCCGCGGAATACGCGAAATGCGCAAACAAGCCGAAGGGGTAGATCAGGTTTATTCCATCTACGTTACCGATGAAGACGATCGTTTGTTGGGCACACTTTCACTAAAGAAACTTCTCTTTTCGTCTTCATCCATAAAAACGCTCATTGCCGATATTTTCGAAGATCAGCAAATGACTTATGCCTATCCTGATACGTCGAGTGAAGATTGTGCGCAGCTTATGGATAAGTACGATCTGGTAGTAATGCCAGTTGTAGATCACGATATGAAATTAATCGGACGTATTACAATCGATGATGTGGTGGATGTAATGAAAGAAGAAGCCGAAAAAGATTACCAGTTAGCTTCGGGTATTTCAGAATCGGTAGAAAATGATGCCACTGTATGGCTGCACACCCGTTCCCGCCTGCCCTGGCTGCTTATCGCATTATGCGGTGGGCTGCTTGTATCTAAAGTAATTGGACTCTTTGAAGATGAGCTCGCCAAAGTTGCAATGCTTATGATTTTTATTCCGCTCATCGCGGCTATGGGTGGAAATGTCGGCGTTCAATCTTCGGCCATAGTAGTACAAGGCCTTGCCAATAAAAGTGTGAGCATGGATAATATTTTTCGCCGTTTGCTAAAAGAATTTGCCATCGCCTGTTTAAATGGCATCATCTGCGCAATCCTCCTTTTTACCTACACCTGGTTTTTTTTAGACTCCAACGCACTTAGCTATACCGTTAGCATTTCACTCTTTTCGGTTATTGTTATTGCCGGTCTTTTTGGCACCATAATTCCATTGGTTCTCAACGCATTAAAAATTGATCCAGCACTCGCCACGGGGCCATTTATTACAACATCAAACGATTTAATCGGCCTGTCAATTTACTTCTTTTGGGCTCACCAATTTTTTATGGTCATATAATGCGCGTACTTTTTCTGGATATTGTTCATCCCATATTAGAAAAAATGCTCACGGTAAATGGTTTTAACTGCGAGCACAATTACACCTGCACCTACGACGATGCATTAAAATTAATTCCCGATTATGAAGGTCTGATAATCAGAAGCCGAATTCCTGTCGACGCTAAATTTATTGCTTCCGCGAAATCTTTAAAGTTTATTGCACGCAGTGGTGCCGGTCTTGAAAATATAGATTTAAATGCTGCCGCTTCCGCGAATATTGACGTGTTTAACTCACCTGAAGGCAATATGGATGCCGTGGGCGAACAGGCAATTGGGATGCTGCTCATGCTGTTTAACAAGCTTAACTTTGCCGATCTCGAAGTACGAAATGGTGAATGGAACAGAGAAGAAAATCGTGGTATTGAACTGGCCGGAAAAACGGTAGGGATTATCGGTTTTGGATTTATGGGTTCCGCTTTCGCGAAAAAACTAAGCGGATTTGGATGCACTATTCTGGTTTATGACAAGTACAAAACTGGCTATGCACCGGATTACGTGAAGGAAGTTAGTCTGGAATATTTACAGCAAAACGCCGACATTATCTCTCTTCACTTGCCTTTAAGCGTAGAAACAGAGTATTACGTAGATGAGAAATTTATCGATGCTTGTCAAAAACCATTTTACCTTATCAATACGGCTCGCGGCCGGCATGTAAAAACTTCAGCATTATTAAGTAGTTTGGCTTCCGCCAAAGTATTGGGTGCCTGTTTGGATGTGCTCGAATACGAGAAAAAGTCGTTTGAAAAATTGAGTTTTTCAGATTTGCCGGATGATTTTAAAACACTTGCTTCTTTAAAACAGGTTGTTCTGAGTCCACATGTCGCGGGCTGGACGGTTGAATCTTATGAAAAGCTTTCGCTTTACTTGGCTGAGAAGATTTTGGGGGCTGGATATTAGTTTTTGGTGCTTGGTTTTTGGTGCTTGGTTTTTGGTGCTAGGTATTTCGTTTTTCGCCAAGGCTCGCATCTTGCGAGGCTTTCTTTCTCTGGCGTCCCGCCAGGTTCACAATGAGATAAATTTGTCAAGAAAATTTGTGGCTGTAATATTCGGAGAGTAACGCTTTTAAAAAACAGGCGAGACGCCTGACCAAAAAGTCCTCGAGCCAAAAGTTTGGCGACTGCGAGCTTCGAGAAGGTCAATCTTGAAGCTTGCAGCTTATTGCTTATAGCTCCCTTAAAATCCATAAATTAGCCGAACAAAACCCAAGCAGCGATGTCAGACTTTTTAAAACAAATGGCAGATAAGATCTTAAGCTCCAACAATGAGCTGAGCACTTATACTGTAATTTCGCCCACCCGCCGGGCTTCAAACCGGCTTAAAAAAGAACTGACCGCACAACTTTCAACCACAACCTGGCTACCCGAATTTCTAACCATTAATCAATGGTTAGAACGCTTGTCAGGTCTCGCTCCGGCTGACAATCTTGAGCTAAAATTTACCTGCTACAACGCTTACATCGAAGTGATGCAAGCCAATGCTCAAGGCATTTCAGAATTTTTCTCCTGGTGCGATATTCTAATCCGCGATTTTAATGACATTGAAGGGCAACTTATAGATCCCAAACCTTTTTTTAAAGAGCTGACTGACTATACAGAAATTGAACATTTTAGCTTTCTAACTTCTCCGCTTACCGAAAAACAAGAACGGTACAGAAGCTTTTGGAACGCCATTCCCAAAATACATGAAAAATTTAATGAAGCACTTCTCAAGGAAGGGCTCGCTTACACGGGATTGATGCTAAGAGAGGCATTCAAAAATATTTCTTCTCCCGATTTCAAATCAAACCAACGCCTTTTTGTAGCCGGATTTAATGCTTTTTCTCATGCAGAAACCCGTTTGTTAAAGCACTTTCAAGACCGCGGAGAGGCAGAAGTATTTTACGATACCGATGGCTATTATTTAGATCAACCCGAAAACCACGCCGGTGTTTTTATTCGAAGGAATCTAAAAAACAAACTCGGCGAAGCGGTTTCAACAAAGCAACCGCTTTCCGAAAGAGCATTTGATATTGAGTTATGCGAAGCTGCTCACAGAGTAGATCAGGCGCAGGTGGTTGCCGGTCTTTTGGCGGAAGCCAATCCAGAAGAATTAAGAGACACCGTACTCGTACTCGCAGATGAATCTTTGCTGATTCCCGTTTTAGATAAGCTACCAAACTCACTGAAGAAGCCGAATATCACCATGGGAATTGGGCTTACAGACTCTACTTTTGCTTCATGGATTGAAAGTCTTTACGATGTAACAATCCACAAAATAACCAACGAAAGCGAATCAAAACTTTCGATGGAAAAAATTCAGGTATTCTTAAACCACCCATTTAGCCAGTTTTTAAATACCGGAATTGATTTTGAAAAACTCGAAAAAACCGGATTTGTAAAATCGGAATTACTCGAGGTGAACCCTCTTTTTAAGGCTGAGAAATGGGTTGAGACAGTTTTGGGCTTTTGGATGTGTAGTCGCGATAAACGCAATGAATCGCTTTCCCAACTTTTGAATATCCTTGCCACAATTGTGGAAAATCCAAAATCTCCGACCATTGCCATTTTGCAGTCGCAGAAGGGAATAAGCTTGCTAATACGTGGAATAAAGCAGCTTCAAAATTTTAAGGAACAGGAGCATTTGAGCGATAATATTCACTTACAACTTTTAATGCGCATTTTGTCGGGAGGAAGCATAGATCTGCTCGGCGAACCACAAGATACACTACAAATTATGGGATTGCTCGAAACAAGGGCGTTAGCCTTTAAACGGGTGATTATCTGCGGAGTAAACGAAGATACACTTCCTGCCAAACCATCTCTCGATAGTTTTATTCCATTCGAAATAAGAAACCACCACCACTTGCCCGGAAAAAAAGAAAAAGAGGCCGTTTATGCGTATAATTTCTATCGGCTTATTCAGCATGCGGAGCATGTAAAACTGGTTTACCACACCGATAAAGGAGATTTCTCGGGGGGCGAAAAAAGCAGATATATTCATCAGATTGAATATGATCTAAAACGGGTAAACAGCAACCTCAAAATCGTTCATCGCCACCTCGATCGTATAAAAACGGCCGATTACACTTCAGAACTGGTCATAGAAAAAACACCAGAGGTAATCGCAAAGATTAGAGAACATTTGCAGACCAAGCTATCTATTTCATCAATCAACAGGTACCTTGACGACCCACTTGACTGGTACTACAACTACATACTGAGATTGCGGGAGCCCGATACCGGAGAAATAAATTTTGCCACGTTTGGCAATATCGTTCACGAGGTATTGGAAAATCTGTATATCCCATTTAAAGGTAAGGTCTTAAAAACGGATGATCTAAAACAGATGAAAACCATGAGCGAAGCGCTTTTGGAGCAAATAACCCGCAAAATTGTAATGGGCAAAAACATTGATACCGGTATCAATAAAATTCATCTGGAAACCGCCAAAACTTTGATTTTAAATTATTTAAATTCAGAACTTAAAAACATTGAAAAAGGTCAGATTATTACCTGCCTTGCTACCGAGGAACTATTGAACAGAACACTTAAAATCAGAACTGAATCAGAGAATATTGACGTAAATTTTACCGGTAGCGCTGATAAAATTCAACGTCGAGACGGCGTGCTTGAAATATTGGATTATAAATCAGGCAATGTGGATCCAAAAGATCTAAAAATAAAAGATTTCACTGTGGAGAGTATGACTAAAGTTCCGAAAGCTGTGCAGCTCATGACTTACAACTGGATGGCGAGCGAGGTTTATCCAGATCAAAAGATTAATTCGCGGATTATCTCAATGCCGGCTCCGTATAAAGGTGATTTGGAAATTTTATTCGATAAATCTGAAACGGAGGTCTTGGGTAATTTTGAAGAATTTCTTCGAACGGTCATTCTCGATATGCTCGATCCTGATAAATTGATTGAGAAGAATATAGCTTTTGAATATGCAACCTATGAATAAAATTAAAGCGCTCCGAAGAGCGCTTTAAAACCTGCAAGGAAAATTTTGAAACCATTTACAGCTTTTACACTGCACCCTAAAGACGGGATGATTTAAAAAGGTTGCCGAATGGATCAAAAATAAATACGAATCACCAATTTTCAGGTATGTTTTTTTTATCCAGCTTAACTTTAAACTAGATTATTCTTTAATCCAGAGTAGCGGTGCTATTAATTTACCACTTTCAAATCGCAGAATATAAGCTCCGGCATCGTATACAGAAACATCTATAATAAAGCGCTCTGAGTTTCCCGTGTGAAAAGATTCTATTCGTTTTCCGGAGATATCATAAACAACTACCGCAGCAATTTTCGCGTTGGCGGGAGCCAAAACTTCTATTTGGGTGGAAGCCGGATTGGGGTAAACCGACGCATTAAAATCGTATTTATCCAATCCCGTAGATTCTATTAAAATCGTGGTCACCATATTTACCTGCATTCCCGGAAGGGCACCAAAAAACAAGCTCGCCGTATTTTCAATAATTGCACCAGCCGCAATGGTTGATTTTGGTTGAGCGGAATAGCGTAAAAACCCCCGACTTCCCTCCTCATCATTGGCGGAAGCCGGCAAAGCGATATCATTAAATGTAAACGTAAAAAGATTTCCTTCCTGCTCAATAAGCATCGGGTGCGAAACAGATTCGATTTTAAAAGTAGATAAATCAAGGTTTTCATCGAGTGCATCTACAATGTGCATTTGCTGAATAGACTCTGGTGATGTGTTTTGAAAGCGAATAAGGTAATCTATTGGCTCATCGCTTATTACAAACCAACTTGTAATAGTATCGGTACTTACCGTTTTAAAATTAAGATCTGTATCGTTAGTAACAGCACTCTGGAGGGTGGCTGAATTATTAGAAAAGCTTTGTTCAATTAAGCCAAAGGCGAGCCCGGTAATTGAAACATCAGAATGCAAAACATCGCCGTTTGATAACCCACTATTTGCAATAAATGAAATTTCAAAGTCCTGCGATTGGTACGGACAGATATTTTCGCTACTCGAAATAGTTGCGGTATTTCCCGTAATAATCACATCGGCCATATCGATATTTGTAATTGTCAACGATTCGTTTAGCTCAATTTCAAAAGCGGCACCCTGCGTGCACACCGTTCCAACGTTTTTATATTCAACCACAAATTTTCCTGTCTGCCCCACAAGAACGGGCTCTGATTGCCAAATTTTGATTTCTAAATCAATCATATCAGGTTGTGGGACAACACCGAAATTAACGTTTTGTTTGTATCCACCCAGGGGAATAATAGGCGTTACACTCGATGGTGAAATTGTGTAATATTCCGGTAAATTAGATAGCTGCAAAACATTATTATTCTGTGAAAGGCAGCCGTAATACATTCCTTGCGAATCGGAATAAATATCACCACCCGAAGTGGCGTCATGGATATGCGCATATGGAAAAACCGGTTCGTCCTGCCCTTTGAGACCATTGCCATTCAAATCAAAATAAGTTAAGCCGGAAACACTTGCAGCGCATGGGGTATAATCAAAATTGAGACAAACTCCGTAAAGGAGCCCGTAATTATCCTCCAGGTTATCAATAACAGAGAGCGTCCAGGTACCTACTGGCGACTCACCGTTAAGCACCGATAAGGGTTGGGCAGGAGCGAAAATTCCCAATTGATTCTGAGGATTAAGATCAGCACCGTTATCGGCAAAAAACATACTGAGACCAGATGAGCCGGCTAAAACATTTGGATGATTAATAAGATCGACTTCTGTACCCGAAGGGCTTATCAAACTCATAGAAAGATCGCCATTAAACGTGTGGCCAATATCAACAAGAATACCGAGATTGCTAATAAGATCTGGAGCTGTTTCCTGCTCAACTTCAAATGTAAACAGAAATGGATCTCCACCTGTATCGGGTAAAATTGAAATTGGGGAATACTGGTTTTCGGCACATTGAAATCCCGGGTTGTTCCGCATGGAATATGGGCTCACGTAAAAGTTTACCGTATCGCTCCACAAATCATCACCGCATGAGGTAAGCAGCGAAACTTTATAAAAATAACGAGCCGCAGTAACCGTAAAATCTAGGATTTGAGTAGGGTTAATGCTTACTTCATTTATGCCGGCCGTTGCTGTTCCACCAAAAGTAGCAGTTGCTGTACCCGGCATCGGGCCAGAATTGGTGTAAAGCGCTGAAAAAATAAACTGATAAGCTTCAGTGTCCTCTTGAGCATTAAAAGCAATATTCACATTTCCAGGATTTGTAAAATGCCACGACTCAACTACCGGCTCTGTACATTGAGAAAAAACATTAAATGAAAATATTGAAAGCGATAAAAAAAGTAAAATATGTTTCATACCATCCCAATTTTAGATGCAATTTAAGCATTTCAATGACAAATGTAGAACGTTTTAATTATTTTCAAATTCCTTGATTAAGCTGAAAATCATTAAAAAAAGGTGGAAAAAATTAAAGCGCTCCGTAGAGCGCCTTAAAACCTGCAAAGGAAAAATTTGAAACCACCCAATAGACGCAAGTCTAATGCCGCGGTTGCCTTATTTCAATCAAAAAATGAATTTCCAATAGAAAGAAGTTTGAAATTTCGGCCTTAAATTTACATTGAAAAATCAAAATAGATTCTCATCTTACTCATTTACAAACTTATACCCCACCCCACGAATGGAATGAAAAAAATCGGGTTCTTTCGGATTTTTTTCAAAGTATTTTCTGAAAGCCAGAATATAATTGTCAATTGTGCGTGTAGATGGATACACATCGTAGCCCCAAACTGTTTCGAGTATCTCTTCTCGCGAAACAACTTCGCCGGGGCGGTCTATTAAAAACTTTAAAAGTTGAATTTCACGTTTCGAGAGAGTCTCCTTCTTACCTGCCTGAGTAATAATTTCAAAAGTGCTGAAATTAATCTGGTTCGTGCCGAAGCTATAAACATCGAGCTCTCTGCCCTCTGCCGGTGCGCGTTTGTGCAGGCGAAGAAGATTTGAAACCCGAAGGAGCAGTTCTTCCAGATTAAACGGTTTGGTGAGGTAATCATCGCCGCCAATTTTTAGCCCCTCTACCCTGTCAGCTCCGGTTGACTTGGCGCTAAGAAATAAGATTGGCACCCTGTTTTTTTCGAGGCGTAGCGTTTTACAAACTGTAAAACCATCAATCTTTGGCAGCATAATATCCAGAATGCAGAGATCGTAGCGAGCTTGTCGGGCCATGTCAATGGCTTGCTTCCCATCGCGTGCCACAGATACGTCGTAACCCTCAAACCTTAAGTTCATTAACATGACCTCCACGAGGCTCTCTTCATCTTCCACGAGCAAAATTCTCGGCTTCTTTTCTTTTGATTCTTCCTGCATACCTTTCAATTCGGCGTTGAACGCTTAAATGTAATCTTACTCTTATCTTTGCGTAAAATTACGAACTTGGACAAAACAGAGCTCATAGAAAGAGCAAATAGAACGAGTAAGAACACTTTGATGGAAACATTGAATATACAGTACACCGATATTGGCGAAGATTATGTAGTTGCCGAAATGCCCGTAACCAGCGCTGTACATCAACCGATGGGACTTCTTCACGGGGGCGCAAATATGGCGCTCGCCGAATCTGTAGGCAGCCTGGGAAGTTTTGTTTTACTAAATGATCCTACTATTGGCGTGGTAGGGTTGGAAATAAACGGCAATCACATTAAAAGCACAAAATCGGGAAAGGTAATTGCCCGCGGTGAGCTGATACACAAAGGCCGCAGCACCCATGTTTGGGAGATAAAAATAAGAAACGAAGCCGGTGAGTTGCTCACTATTTGCCGAATGACCAATATGATTATCCGCAAGTCTTGACAGAAAAACGGCATAATATTTTGAAAACGGCAGCTACGAAGTTACGCTCTAAGGAGCCATTTTGTATAGCTCGTTTCCCGGGCGAAAAGGAGTTGAATTTTTATCAAAATCCAACTGCAAACGATCAAAATAAGGGTGATTCATTTCTTGTAAAAGGATGGATTACAAACGATACCACTTATTATTACGCTTCCGCATATGGCAGTGAATTGGACGCCACTAAAGCCGAAAAAGTAAATTATAGCGAAGATATTCCTACTGAAACATCGTTTGAAACTTATTCTGCCAATTTCAATTCCTATCAGCACGCTTTCGCGAATACGAGTGTAAAAAAGGTGATTCTCTCCCGAATAAAGCTTGTTGATATTTCTACCAAATTTGACTTATTGGCTTATTTTGAACGGCTTGAATCGGCTCATCCAAATGCGCTGGTTTTTATGCTGCTTCACCCAACTGAAGGGCTTTGGATAGGCGCAACCCCAGAAATTCTCATTTCCCGAAAGGGCAATAAATACACCACTGTAAGCCTGGCAGCAACACAAAGAATTAGTGAGAAAGAATATCACTGGGGCGCAAAAGAAAAGCAAGAACAGGAATATGTCTCTGCGCATATTCGCAAAAGCTTAGCCAAAAATGGAATTGAAAATTTTACAGAATCTCGCCCTGCAACAGCCGAAGCGGGCAGCGTGGCTCACTTAAAAACGATTTTCGAGTTTGAAGGCGATAACAGAGATTTGGATTTTTTAAACATTGCTGATCAAATTCACCCCACACCCGCAATTTCGGGTACGCCAGTTTCTAAAGCAATTGATTTAATCAATGCCACCGAAAACCACCTTCGTAGATTATATACCGGCTATCTCGGCCGAATTTCTGCACAATCAATAGATTTGTATGTTAATTTGAGATGTATGCAGGTTTTTCCGACTAAAATGGTGTTGTATTTGGGAGGCGGAATTACGCAAGAATCTCAATTAGAAGACGAATGGGATGAAACCGAGCAAAAGGCAAAAACACTTTTGAAACAAATAAATGGCTAATTCGCAAATAGAAATAAGCAATAAAAAAGGAATTTTCACCCTTGTGTCCGCTTGTCATCATTTTGGTGTTCAAGACGTTATTATTTCACCGGGATCGCGAAATGCGCCGCTCACCATTTCATTCGGCCGGTGTGGTTTATTTAAGTGCCACAGCATTCCCGATGAGCGATCGGCAGCCTTTTACGCTATGGGAATTTCTATAGCGACAAATCGACCCGTGGCCGTAATTTGTACCAGCGGTTCGGCTGCGGCCAATTTATCGCCGGCACTGGCGGAAGCTTTTTATCAAAAAATACCACTCGTAGCCATCACTGCCGATAGACCAATGGCATGGATAGACCAGGGAAACGGACAAACAATTCGACAGGAAAAGCTTTTTCAGAATTTTACAGTAAATGGATTTTCGATGCATAGCGAACCCGGATCAAAGGACGAAATGTGGTACAACCGACGAAAATTAAGCGAAGTTTTTGCAGATGCCTTATCACGAAAAAAAGGACCTGTTCACATCAATGTTCCACTAAGCGAGCCACTTTACGGAATGAAGACTTACGATTTCGAAAATGATAAACCGCAGTTTTACGCCATTCAGAAAATAAACTCTTCGCCTGAAATTGAAGCGATTAAAACATTTGCAAAACAACTTTCGGAATCAAAAAAAGTGATGATTCTGGCGGGGCAAATGCCGTCGAACGAAACGCTTCACCATGTCTTAGAGAAGTATTCGCACCGCGATAATGTGGTGATTCTCACTGAAACAACAAGTAATATCAATCTCAAAAAAGCGATTGATACCATTGATCGGCTTATAATGCCGATGGCCAATACCGATGCAATTAAGGATTTTATGCCCGATTTGCTGATTACCATCGGTGGGAACATTGTATCTAAAAAGATCAAGGCCTTGCTCCGCGATTTCCAACCCAAAAGCCATTGGCATATCAGTGAGTTTGACTCAGGTCTCGATACTTTCCAGAGCCTGACAGACGAAGTGGTTTGCAATCCAGAGGTTTTTCTTTCGGATTTGATGGCGATTAATGCGCCTATTAAAAAATCAGATTACAACGCTAACTGGCAGAGTTTGAAAAACGCTTCTCAAGCGGCTCATGACGAATATATTTCAAAATTGGAATACGCTGATTTTTATGCTTTCAGAGAAATTTTGAGCCGTATAAAAGCACCTGCCAGTATTCACATGGCGAATAGCTCGCCGGTGCGGTACATTCAACTTTTTGGTCATCGAAAAGATTTGAAATACTTCGGAAACAGAGGAACAAGCGGTATTGATGGTTGCACAAGTACGGCAGCCGGAATTGCAAAAGCAAGCCCCGATGAAAATCACTTTTTGATTACCGGCGACACTGCTTTTCAATACGATATAAACGGATTGTGGAATCGCGACTTTCCGCAAAACCTAAAAATCATCCTGATCAATAACGGTGGTGGCGGCATTTTTAGAATCATTGAAGGCCCTGATCGGGTTGAAGAATTAGTAGATTTCTTTGAAGCTTATCATCCTGTAGATTTTGAAATGACCGCCAAGGCGCATAGCTTAGAATATTATAAAGCGAGCGACAAAAAAAGCTTGAGCACTGCGCTTCCTGACTTCTTTAATCATAAGGGAGCTGCCTTGATTGAGATTAAAACTATAGCAGATCAAAATGCAAAATGGCTGAAGAATTACTTTAAGGAAATTGAGAAGGGATTGAAGATTTCAGAATTATGATTTTAGATTTTAGATTGAGAAAGTGATTTACTTTTCCGATTGAAAAGCGTGCAATCCATTGAAGAAAAATAGAAATTGCGATTTTTTTCCTTGATCTGAAATATTTTATTCCAATATATCAGAAATCACGGTATCACCCCTGCTTTTCAATCCACTCCAAAGCTTCAAAAATACTTTCAAAAATCTTGGTCGGCTTTGTAGGCTTGTAATGTCTTATATAAAACTTAGCGATAAGCTGGTGCGCATAAGTACTTATCAATATAGCGTCGGCAGTAGAAAAACGATTAGCAGAATTGGTTAAATGCTCTTGAACCCCATCAGAAATCGTAGAGCCATATCCGAATTCAATTAAAAAAGGCTTTTGAAAAGAATCACGATTTTCTAAAATAAAGAGATTGATATTCTTAATGTCTTTCATATTAAACTCCTCGCCCTCTTTTAACCGCAAATAATAAAATCCGCGGTCATCAAGATGAAACTCAAAATTAGTGTCTGTTAGCCTCTGCTTTTTCATTCTATCAAAAATACTACGTAATTTCACTCGTTTTCTCCTGCAATGATACGGGTTTCACACAATTTAGTTTTCATATTTTTAATATAACAATTTCAAGAATTCGCCTCGGCAAACGAAAAGGTAAAATTCAAAAGAAATTCATAGTTTCTTACGACCTTTGCGCCACGATGGCAAAGATTGAATCATGGTTTAAAGCATTCAGGCTACGCACCCTTCCTCTTTCGTTTTCTAGCGTGATATTGGGAAGCATGCTGGCGCTTTATAAGGATGCTTTTCAACCTGCGATTTTAATTGGGGCGCTTATTACCACTTTGTTTTTACAAATTTTGAGCAATCTGGCAAATGACTATGGTGACCATAAAAACGGAATTGACAACGACAACCGGCTTGGCCCTAAAAGAAGTGTTCAAAGTGGCGAAATAACACCGCGCCAAATGATTGCCGGGATCGTAATATGTTCCATACTTGCTTTTGCCTCTGGACTTTGGTTGCTGTACGAAGTATCAAAAAAAGCAGACTTAACAATCGTTTTAAGCTTCCTGATTATTGGCCTTCTGGCAATAGGAGCAGCCATAAAATACACCGTGGGCAAGAATCCCTATGGCTACAAGGGCTTGGGCGACATTGCCGTTTTTCTGTTTTTTGGTATTATCGGTGTAGCCGGAACCTACTTTTTGCACACGAACCAAATGGATTGGAAAGAGCTTTTGCCTGCAGTTTCTATTGGGTTGCTCGCCACAGGCGTGCTAAACCTCAACAATCTTCGCGACATAGAAAACGACAGAGATTCAAACAAGCGTTCTCTTGTGGTAATCATGGGTTTGAAAAAAGCTAAAATTTATCATGCCTTTCTTATTTTAGGGTCTATCGCAGCCGTTATCGTTTATACCTTTTTAGAATATCATTCAAATTACCAGTTTCTATTTTTAATTGCTGCACCTATGCTGATTCAAAATGTACTGGTAGTTTTTAGAAGCACCAGCTCTGCAGAATTTGATGCAGAACTTAAAAAGCTGGCACTCGCAACATTAATTTTCGCAATAACCATTGGCATAGGGCTCAATTACTGATGATTACAGCATACTGGAAAAAGCACAACTTAGAATTTACAACACCTCGGGGTACTTCGCGAGGAATTATGAGTTCTAAACCAAGTTACTTTCTGATTTTAAATGATGGAGCCGACATTTTCGTTGGAGAATGCGGATTGCTACCCGGTCTTTCAATCGACGATAGAGAAGGGTATGAATCACTACTCAATCATGTAGTAAGCGCCTTAATGAATGAGAATAAATTACCCGATTTAACGCTATGGCCTTCCATTCAATGTGGTTTGGAAAATCTGGAACTGCATAGAGCGGGCGGTTCCTTTCAACATATTTTTAATACCCCATTCTCAAGTGGCGATGCCGGGATTGAAATCAACGGTCTGGTCTGGATGGACAAGGCCGAACAAATGTTTCAGGAGCTTAATTCTAAATTAGAAACAGGCTACACTTGCGTGAAATTGAAAATTGGAGCAATAGATTTCAACGATGAAATTAATTTACTGAAGCACATCAGGAAGCAATACACCTCAACCGATGTAGTAATCAGGGTGGATGCCAATGGTGCCTTTTCGGCAAATGACGCCTACAAAAAGCTATCGCAACTCGCCGCACTCGATATTCACTCTATTGAGCAGCCCATAAAAGCGGGTCAATGGAATGAGATGGCCGAACTCTGCGCAAAAACACCACTTCCCATTGCACTCGACGAAGAGCTTATTGGTTTAACCACATCTGCCGAAAGGCAAATAATGATGGAAACTATTAAGCCACAAGCCATTATTTTAAAACCGAGCCTGATAGGTGGCTTCAAAATAAGCGATGAATGGATTGAGCTTGCAGAAGAACACGATGCTTTTTGGTGGGCAACCTCAGCGCTTGAATCTAACGTGGGTCTGAATGCCATAGCGCAATATACGGCATCAAAAAATCCCAAAATCGCCCAAGGTCTCGGCACGGGAATGCTCTACACCAATAATATTTCAAGCCCGCTTGAAATCAGGAAAAACAAATTGTTTTACAATCCCGAAAAAGAGTGGGAAATCCCTTTTTCTTATGAACCCGTTTGATCAATACCGCGGTTTGCGCCTTAACGGCAAATTTTTCCAAAAGCAAAATCTGCTCGATCAAGAATATTCTATCCATAATGCAAATTCAGCGCTGACGCTGGAATTTGCAAGAGAATTATTTACAGAAAGTGACGGGATTTTTGTCCAAACCTCCGGATCTACCGGCAATCCAAAAGATATTTTCTTTTCAAAACTGGCTGTCGTTATAAGCGCACAAGCGACAAATTCTTTTTTTGGTCTTAGCGAAAAATCGATTGCGGTTTTGCCACTTCCCTTGCAATATATAGCCGGCAAGATGATGGTTGCCAGAGCAATCGTGGGTGGTTACAACCTAATTGTCATAGAAGCGAGTTCAAATCCGGATTTAAGCAGAATTCAGGCGGATTTTATGCCGGTTACTCCTTTTCAAATGATCAATATTATCGAAAACCAGCCCGAATCACTAAGCCAAATAGGCACTTATTTGATTGGTGGAGGTGCACCCTCTGCAGCACTTATCGCCAAAATAAATCAGGTAGATCTGAACGCTTATGCCAGTTTTGGAATGACTGAAACGCTCTCTCACTTTGCTCTCGCAAATTTGAAGAATACAACAGACTCGCCAATTTACAAACCGGTAGAAGGAGCTAAAATACGGGCAAGGAAGGACGGGACGCTGGAGGTAAATTGGCCGGGCATTACTGATGGATGGCTTCACACAAATGATATAGCCGAAATTGATAACGGTGGATTTCGTTGGCTTGGTAGAGCCGACAATCTCATTAATTCAGGTGGAGTAAAAATAATTCCCGAACGTGTGGAGCAAATTTTAGACAATTATATCCGCTCACCTTTTTTCGTCGCAGGCGTTCCTCACAAAACACTTGGGCAGGAGCTTGTATTAGTTTCTGAAGAAGAAATAGACCTTGATCTCACTTCCATAAAATGGGATTTCAAATACCAAAAACCAAAACGGATTCTTGTAATTCATCCGTTTTTGAGAACCGTTTCGGGCAAGATCAAACGGCGGGCAACTATCGACTTGCTTTAGTCGCAGAAGAAATTAGATAGCGCCTGCAGTGACCTCGTATCCGCTATATTTTCGCATATTAATTACATTCCCACCTTTGAAATAGAGGTATTGACCCCGAATTCCAACCAGCTCACCAATCAGTTCTTTTCGATCTTCCAGCTTTAGCGATTTTATCTTTTTTGGATAAGCAATTACCGGATATTTAAATTCGCGCACATCGCAATTTTTTGCTCCATATTGCTGATATTCCTTGGGTAAAAAAGAGATTAACTCGTTACAAACTTCACTTAAATCGTCTTCATCGCGCTCATCTATCAGCATTTTTCGCCAGTCGGTGCGGTCTGAAAGGTATTGCTTTAGCTCAATTTCTATCAACCCCGCCATTTGCCGATAAGGCACTTCTGCAATTATTGACGCTCGCCACGCTCCCTGATCAATCCACCGGGTAGGCATTTGCAAAGTACGGGTAACTCCCACTTTTATACCGCCGGTTTGCGCCAGATAAATATAATGGGGCTGGTTGTGGTTCTTTTCTTCATATGCTACATCGCGACCTTTGCCCAAATGCGCTTCGCAAAGTTCAGGACGTATAATACATGGTGCCGCCTCTGGCGATTCAGAAAAACACTGATAGCAAAATCCCTGACCAAAAGTTTTTTGAATCGACTTACCACAATTTATGCAGTAAATATTTCCGGTCCATGCCAGTCTAAAATCTTTTCCGACAAGCGTATCCATCTCAAAAACAGGCTGCTTATTTAAATTCATCCAGTACTTAATCACGTCGCCGTCTTCAACAAACATCTTTCTTAGTACCCCTGTATTTTCCATTGTTCAAATTTTTCTGGTGTGTATTGATGCTATTTTACTAATTTGGAGAATAATTTGCGAATATATGGCCCTCCATTCAGTTTTTTCCTGGTTTATGAAAAAGAGATTACACCAAATCGAACTCTTTATGAAGTATCCCATTGAAGTTCAAAACGAAGTGTTTGAAAAACTTATCGGCATGGGTAAAATCACCGAGTTTGGCAAAGATCATAATTTTAGTCAAATGATGGCTCAAACCCATTTTCGGGAGCAGGTTCCATTGCAAACTTACGAAGATGTAAAGCCTTATGTAAAAAGATTGCAGCAGGGAGAGCAGAATCTACTCTGGTCAACTCCTATTAATTGGTTTGCAAAATCATCGGGAACCACCAGCGATAAAAGCAAATTTATTCCGGTAAGCCGCGAAGCGCTTGAAGACTGCCACTACAAAGCCGGAAAAGACTTGCTCGCACTTTACAACCACAACCATCCCAACAACAAAGTGTACAATGGGAAATCGCTTGTATTGGGCGGAAGCAGCCAGGTAAATGAATTCAGAACAGACTCTTATTACGGCGATTTATCTGCAATAATCATCAACAATCTCCCTTTTTGGGTAGAGATGAAGCGCATACCCGATCGCGAAATAGCACTCATGGACAAGTGGGAGCCTAAGATCGAAAAAATGGCGCAAAGCGTTAAGGATGAAAATGTAACAAATATTGCCGGCGTTCCTTCCTGGACATTGGTATTAATGAAACGGATACTAGAGCTTACCGGGAAGAAAAACATAAGGGAAGTATGGCCAAACCTTGAGTTGTATATGCATGGCGGCGTAAGCTTTGAACCTTACCAAAAACAGTTTGAAAAACTCATTCCCGATAATCGCATTCAATACTACGAAAGCTACAATGCCAGTGAGGGATATTTCGGAATACAAGACAGAGCCGGTGCTCACGACATGTTGCTTATGCTCGATTACGGAATATTTTATGAGTTTATTCCAATTGAAAATGTGCACGATACAAACCCGCAAACGATCTCACTAAAAGAGGTGGAAGTGGGCAAAAATTACGAAATGGTTATCTCTACCAACGGCGGTTTATGGCGATACCGGCTGGGCGACACTGTAATATTTACATCCGTATTCCCGTTTAGAATAAAAGTCTCAGGTCGCACAAAACATTTTATCAATGCTTTTGGCGAAGAGCTGATAATAGACAATGCAGACCAAGCCATAATGCGCGCTAACGAAATATGCCATTGTACGATTCTAGATTTTACAGCAGCTCCTGTATATATGAGCGATACTGCGCAGGGAGCACACGAGTGGCTGATTGAATTTAGCCAGGCGCCGGATAATCTGGAGCACTTTACGAAAGTACTAGACGCTGAATTGAAAAAAGTAAACAGCGATTATGAGGCAAAGCGTACAGGCGATTTATCATTAAAAATGCCTATTGTAAAAGCCGTTCCGGAAGGAACTTTTTATAATTGGCTGAAAAAAAGAGACAAGCTTGGCGGCCAACATAAAGTGCCGCGACTCTCTAATGACAGAAAACTTGTTGACGAAATACTTTCTGATATGGCTGATTAGCTAGCGCGATGAAAAAACAATTTTTCTTTTTCTTATTTCTTTTCACCACCGTTCATGTAAATGCTCAATGGGTGGCAATAGATTCCTTTGCTGCTACTGCTGACTATTTAGAAATTGACAACCTCAACAATCTCTATCTCGTTAACAACAGTGAAATAAAAAAGTATGATGAGAAGGGTGAGCTGCAATTCCGCTATAGCGATATGCAACTAGGCAATATTGGCAGTGTGGATGTATCTTACCCCCTGCGACCACTTGTGGTTTATCCTGATTTAAATTACCTGGTGCTCTTAGACAATACGCTAAGCAGCAACCGTGGAAAAGTAAATTTACTCGATTACAATATAAGTCTTGGGATGCTCGCCTGCTCATCTGTTCAAAATCATTTTTGGATTTACGATGCCATGCAATTTGCTTTGATCAGAACTGATGAAAACTTCAAACAAGTAACCGCTACGGGCAATCTATCTCAAATACTCGGAATTGATTTTGCGCCTACAAGCATGGTAGAATTTGCGAATAAACTCTATATAAACAACCCAAAAACGGGTATTTTAATATTTGATATTTTTGGAACCTATATTAAAACGATCCCGATTACGGGCATTCGCGATTTTCAGATATTCGAAAATGAGTTAATCTATTTAAAAAACAACCATATTATAAGGTATAATACCCTTTTATTTGAAACTAAAGAAGTAGAATTACCCTATATTTGCAGGGATGCACAGTTTCAAAAAGATCAGATTGTGCTGCTCACAGATCAGAAGATTTTTATTTTAAAGAATTCCAAACCCTAAATACCGTTTGGGGATAGGTCAATATTTGTACTTTTGGCCGATACAATTAAGAATTATGCATATAGCCGTTGCTGGAAATATTGGATCAGGAAAAACCACGCTCACCGAGCTCCTGGGGAAGCACTACAAGTGGCAGTGTCAGTTTGAAGACGTAGATGAAAATCCGTATCTCATGGAGTTTTATAATGACATGCAGCGTTGGTCATTCAACCTTCAAATCTATTTCCTGAATAGTAGATTTAATCAAATTATCGATATCAGAGAAAACAAAATGGATGTTGTTCAGGATCGTACCATTTACGAAGACGCATACATTTTTGCTCCAAACCTGCACAGCATGGGGCTTATGACCACGCGTGATTTTGAGAATTACTTTTCTCTGTTTTCATCAATGGAAAAATTTATAGAGCCTCCAGATTTGATGATTTATCTTCGCGCCACGGTTCCGGCCCTGGTAAACAACATCCAAAAACGTGGCCGCGAATACGAAGATTCCATTCGTCTAGATTATTTAAAAAGGCTAAATGAGCGCTATGAGGCCTGGATTTCTACTTATGACAAGGGGAAGCTGCTTATTATAGACGTTGACAACAATGCCTTTCACGAAAATCAGGAAGACCTTGGTAAGATTATCAGTTCAATAGACGCTGAAATTCACGGACTTTTTGAATAATTTGCAACTTTCGTACTGAAAAAAGATTTTAAAAGCCGCTTTGCGGCTTTTTTTGACTTAACGGATTCAAAACCTTATGATTTTTAGACCAGATGGCTCCATCAGGCAAAACAGTGATAACCGATTTTTTATAGCTTTGAACTTAAACAACGACAAATGGAATTTTTAGATCCTGCAATTGAGCAGTACGTTAATGCCCACACATCTCACGAAAGTGAAATATTACGCTCACTAAATCGCGAGACACATCAAAAAATCTTGCAGCCGCGTATGCTTAGCGGACATTTACAAGGTCGGGTATTAAGCATGATTACCAATATGATAAAACCCAAAAATGTATTAGAGATCGGCACGTATACCGGATATTCAGCCCTATGCTTTGCAGAAGGTATTCAGAAAGGTGGAAGAATTGACACTATTGATCACAATGAAGAACTGGAACCAATTGTAACGAGGTATATAAAAGAAGCCGGCCTGCAAGATGTCATTCATCATCACATTGGCGAGGCGCTTGAGATCATTGAGAATCTGGATCACAAATACGATATCGTTTTTATAGATGCCGACAAAGAAAACTATCTAAATTATTACCAAGCCATATTTGAAAAAGTGCCTGTAGGCGGATATATTATAGCTGACAATGTACTGTGGAGCGGAAAAATTCTGGACAGAAAAGAAATTGAAAACGATCCCGATACCAAAGCGCTGGTTGAATACAACGAAGAAATCATGGCAGATGCTCGTGTGGAAAATGTACTTTTTCCGATTCGGGATGGCTTAATGATTGCCCGAAAAATAGCAGAATGAAAACAATTGATTTACGCAGCGACACCGTTACAAAACCAACATCTGCGATGCTGGAGGCTATGCTAAATGCAGAAGTTGGCGATGATGTATTTGGCGAAGACCCTACTATAAACTTACTACAGCAAAAAACTGCAGCAATTTTTGGACACGAAGCCGGTTTGTTTTGTCCTTCGGGAACGATGACCAACCAAATTGCCATTCAGGTACATACCCGGCCCGGCGATGAGGTGATTTGCCATGAAAATTCGCATGTTTACAATTACGAAGGTGGTGGAATTGCCAGAAATTCTCTTGCGAGTACAAAGCTTGTAAGAAGTGAAAGGGCGACTATGACTGCTGACGAAGTAAATGAGCTGGTAAATGACAAGAAAGACTGGCTGGCACGTACCTCGCTGGTAGTAGCCGAAGACACTTCAAATCGGGGTGGCGGAAAATGCTACGACATTCAAGAACTAAAAGAGCTTTCGGCTTATTGCAAGTCAAAAAATTTGCACTTTCATCTGGATGGAGCCAGAGTGTTTAATGCAATTGTAAAGCACAATCACGATCCAAAAACCTATGGTCAGCTTTTTGAAAGTATTTCTATTTGCCTAAGCAAAGGACTGGGAGCTCCGGTAGGTTCTGTATTAATTGCATCAAAAGTATTTATTGACGAAGCAAGACGCGTGCGCAAGGTTATGGGCGGCGGAATGCGACAGGCAGGACTTCTGGCCGCTGCTGGGATCTATGCTTTAGACAACAATGTAGAACGACTTGCAGAAGATCATAAAAACGCCCGGTTGCTCGCTTCATTCTTAGATGGCCTAAACCAAGTAACGAATGTAATCACCCCAGAAACCAACATTCTTATTTTTGATGTAAATCCTGAAAAAGGCGCTGATTATTTCATTGAGGCGCTTGAGTCGAAAGGATTGCGAACCGTTAATTTTGGTAAAAACCGAATAAGAATGGTAACACATTTGGAAATTGGCGCACAAGAAGTAGAGCAGGCCGGCGACATTTTAAAAGCCGTTCTTCGCTAATTTCGCGCGGGAGAATTCACAACAAATTTCACCGATACTTTGCGGTCAAGCGGATTTGCAGAGTCGCTTTCTGCATCGCCCAGAAAGTTAACAACCAATCGTTTTGAATCGACTCCTTGCGCTCTCAAGTAATCACGTACAGCCTCGGCACGTTTTTTTGATATCCACGCATTAAATTCAGCATTCCCCGTTTTATCGGCATAACCTGTAATAAAAGCCGCTGCCGCAGGATTAGCCCGGAGCACGATTAAGGCTTTGTTTAAAATTGCTTTTTGTGATAAACCAAGTTCATGTGCATTTTTCTCAAAAATCACCTCAACTTCTTGATTCTGCAATAGTCCGGTAGTTGATCCATCCGTTTCTCGTATTGCCTTACCTTCAGCAAGATCTTGAATCATAGAGCGCAGTTCAGCGATCTCTTTACTTATTTCAGTTCCCGGAGTATTGCGTACTTCATCAATTTGTTGTTGTAAATAGGTAAACCGATCGTTGTGGCTATTCAAGATTTTACTGTTTTGCTCCAGCAGCTCAATTACCCGTTCTGTTAGCTCACTATCGCCAGCATTTTTATTCTTGCGCTTTTTACGTTTTGTATCAGTGGTCTGATCTGCCTCTTCGGGAAATAGTTCTTTGAAGTCGAGCTTGTCAGATTTCATTTCAACCAAATTTCGATTTATAGGTTTTAGGTTGTAATCAGAATTAGAAAGATAAGAATCATTCACTTCGCCGTAACCTCGATCAGAAGTTCTGGGCAGGTACTTGTCCAGAAAAAAGCTCGCTTCAAGTTCACAAGCCTTTTTAAGATCATAAACCATGCGCTGAAATGTATAAAGACCTATCTCCGATTCTTTCCCTTCTTTTCTGGTATCCTTTCCTGTAAGAATTTGGTATCCATCGCTCATTATAATTTGATTTATCCGCTTTTCGATAAATTCTGAAAATCCGGGAAATTCATCTGCAAAGGGCTGGTCGTGAATCCACACGGCGTTCTTAACTATATTTGCAGTAGCCGTCATAAACTCATTTTGGCCTGCAATTGCTTCTACCCGTCCATCAAAAATGTGGTAATTATTGTCAATATAAGAACGCAAACCATAACTTATCATCTGATCAAGATTGCTGCGCATACCCGTATTAGAAAGTTCGTATTCGTTAATAATATAGGTATGCTCCGTTACATTTTTCAGAACATAATCTTCAGGCGATGCAACATCTTCCAAACCGTTATACTGATTAATTATAGTAACATCCTGGCTGCGAACAGCCAGACCTGCAAAAACAATCTGTATGGTTAATAATGTACGTAGCACCTTAATCAGGAGAAATCCATGAACTGCATGAATAACTCGACAAAGTACACGCTTTTGCGATCAAATTCATAATTATCGCGAAGATAGTTATGCGCAATTGTAAAAGCAATTGTTAATTAACTGATATAGAACAGTCAAATTCAACCTAAGAATTGGAAGGCTAAGCGAATTTTAAGAAGTTTATAAAGCTGGTTTTGAGAATAATAACATTATGAAAGGCTAAACCGTATACAATTTCGGCAACCCTATTGAAATTACTGCGTCTTGTGAATGCAATCGTAAAGATACGGTAGTTTTTACAAAAGGTTACAAAAAAATAAACGTTATGAGCTTCTTACATTCAATTCAAGATTTTATCATGGGAATTTATTCATCTTTTGGAGATGGTATATTCGTAATAGCCATACTCTTCGGTTTTATCGGAGTAGTAGCACAGTGGAGATTATACGAGAAAGCGGGTCAGCCCGGAATAGCCAGCATTGTTCCAATCTGGAATTTCATAGTTTTTCTTCGTGTCGTAGGTCGCCCTGCAAGTCACATCTTTCTTTTCCTTATTCCTGTTTACGGCCAGCTGTATATGATTCCCAAAGTATATTTTGAGCTTTGCAACAGTTTTGGAAAGCATAGTATCGTAGATTACATTTTAGTAATTGTCTTTAACGGATTCTACATACTTAATCTGGGTCTCTCTTACGATGTAGAGTATGAAGGACCTGCATACGGCGAACAGGGAGTACCTGCTAATTCAGCTCTCGCTTAATATTTCTTTTGCGCGGTTAAGAGCCTGATCAACACCTGCGGGGTTTTTCCCTCCTGCAGTTGCAAAGAAGGCTTGTCCACCACCGCCACCTTGAATGAATGTAGAGAGCTCTCTTACAATATTTCCCGCATTGAATTGATTAACCAATTCATCTGATAAAGCCACAGAAATTGTGGCTTTTTCTTTTTCGGCTGTCGCCAAAACTAAAAACAACGGCGCACGCTCTTTGCGTAATTGAAAAGCCAAATCTTTAATTAATGCAGCATCGAGGTCTACCTCAGCTGCAATAAAATTAATCCCGTTTATTTTTTGAATGCTTTTTACAAGCCCGTCTTTTAGACTTCCGGCTTTTTCTCTATGCAACTGCTCTATTTCTTTGGTAAGCTTTTGCTGACTTTCGAGAATATCTTTTATAGACTTTGAAGGATTTCCCGGAGATTTTAGAAGACCTTTTATTTCAGATAGAACGTCTATCTGATCAAAGAGATACGTTTGTGCCGCATCGGCAGTAATAGCCTCTATCCTTCTGATACCTGCTGCTACAGACCCTTCAGATGTGATTTTGAAAAATCCAATTTCACCTGTTCTTTGCACGTGCGTACCTCCGCAAAGTTCCACAGAATCGCCAAATTTGATTACACGTACTTCATCACCGTACTTTTCGCCAAAAAGTGCCATGGCTCCAAGATCTTTCGCTTCTTGCATTGGAGTATTTCTGCGTTCATCTAGGGCAATATCTTCACGAATCAACTTATTAACGATGATCTCTACCTTTCGAATCTCTTCATCAGCCATTTTAGAAAAATGAGAAAAATCAAAGCGCAGGTAATCTTTTTCTACCAATGATCCTTTTTGTTCAACATGCGTTCCGAGTACTTTTCGAAGAGCGTAATGCAACAAGTGGGTTGCAGTATGGTTTTTTGCAGTGAGCTTTCGGCTATCGCTCGCTACAAAACCAGTAACAGATTCATTTACACCTTCAGGTGATTTATTTGTCAGATGAATGATCAAATTATTTTCCCGAAAAGTTCCAATGATTGGAATTTTCGCACCATCAGCCTGAATAAATCCCTGATCGCCCACCTGGCCACCACCTTCCGGATAAAAGGGGGTACGATCAAAAACCATTTGATAAAGATCTTTACCTTTTTGATTGACCTTGCGGTAACGCATAATTTTCAAATCGGTCTGAAGCGAATCGTAGCCAACAAAACTTGTAACTCCTTGGTCATCATTTACGATTATCCAGTCGCCGGTTTCTTGGTTAGCCGCTTTTCTTGAACGGTTTTTCTGCTTTTCAAGCTCTGCTTCAAACTCTTTTTCGTCAAAAGATTTTCCCTTTTCTGATAGGATCAATCCCGTTAAGTCGGCCGGAAAACCATAAGTATCATAGAGTTCAAAAACCACCTGACCAGAAATGGAATCACCTTTTGTTTCGAAGCTTATTTTTTCGATCAGGTCAATTCCTCTTGCCAGCGTTTTCAAGAAAGATTCTTCTTCTTCTTTTACTACTTGAATAATTAGATTGCTATTCTTATTGAGCTCTTCAAAAAATCCGCCCATTAACGCAATAAGTTCTTCGGCGAGTTTGTAAAGAATAGGCTCACGAACATCAAGAAAACTATACGCGTAGCGGATGGCTCTGCGCAAAATTCGGCGTATTACATATCCGGCACCGGTATTAGATGGCATTTGTCCATCTGCGATAGCAAAGGCAACAGCCCTTACGTGATCTGCCATTACCCGGATTGCAATATCGCTTTTAGAAGATTTAAAACCGTATTTCTTGCCGGTTTCCTTTTCAATTCTATCAATAAGCTTTACAAAAATATCTGTATCGTAAGTTGATTGCTTTCCTTGCAAAACCATCGCCAGACGCTCCAGCCCCATTCCGGTATCAATGTGCTTGCTTTTCAGTGGGATTAGTTTGCCATCTGACTTCCGCTGAAGCTCCATAAAAACCAGATTCCATATTTCTATTACTTCGGGGTGGTCGTGGTTCACCAAATCGCGGCCATTTGAAGAGGCGCGTGCAGAATCGCTGCGCATATCCACATGTATTTCGCTGCATGGGCCGCAGGGACCTACATCTCCCATTTCCCAAAAATTGTCCTTTTTATTGGCAGATATAATGCGTTCTTCGGCAATTAGATTTTTCCAAACATCAAAAGCCTCCTGGTCAAATTCAAGATGATCATCTTTGTCGCCTTCAAAAACGGTTACATAAATCCGGCTTTTATCAATTTTATACACTTCAGTAAGCAACTCCCAAGCCCATTCTATCGCCTCTTTCTTATAATAATCTCCAAACGACCAGTTGCCCAGCATCTCAAACATGGTATGGTGATAGGTATCAACACCTACCTCTTCCAGGTCATTGTGCTTTCCGCTTACGCGAAGACATTTTTGAGTATCAACAACACGCTCATTAGCAGCAGGTTCATTACCCAAAAAAATATCTTTGAACTGATTCATCCCAGCGTTCGTAAACATAAGGGTAGGATCATTTTTTACAACAATGGGAGCAGAATCTACAGCAGTATGCTTTTTAGATTCAAAAAATTCTAAGAATTTTTGGCGTATTTCAGCAGTTTTCATTAAATAGATTATTCTAACTTCGCGTTTGTATGAGCAACTTTAAATGAAAGTAAATGGTGCACAAAGGTCTAATTAATACTTTTAAGCCCCAACCCCTTTTTTAAACTATGGCAAAAATAAAATACAAGTATAATCCGAGCACACTTAACTACGAAAAAATACAGCTTACTATAAAAGATAGGCTGAAAAAGATTTTTACGTATTTGCTCGTGAGCTTGTTTTTTGCATCGGTTACCCTTTCGCTGGCCTATACATTTATTAATTCGCCAAAGGAGCTTACTTTAAAACGCGAAAACACCCAATTGCGTAAACAATACGAATTATTAAACCGCGACATGGATCGGCTTGCCACGGTACTTGAAGATATTGAAAGAAGGGATGACAATATTTACCGTCAAATTCTGGAATCTGAACCGATTTCTAAAAACGTGCGCGAAGCCGGTGTGGGTGGGGTAAACCGCTATTCAAATCTCGATGGTTATCAATATTCAAATGTCGTAATTAATGCCAATAAGAAGCTTGACCAATTGGCCAAGCGCATGTACGTTCAAACAAAATCATTTGACGAGGTAGTTGGTTTGGCCAAAAACAAAGAAAAAATGCTTGCTTCTATTCCTGCAATTCAGCCTGTGCCAAATAAAAACTTGAAGCGGATGGCGAGTGGTTTTGGATATAGAATGCATCCTATTTACAAGGTGCGTAAAATGCACTGGGGAATGGATTTTTCTGCTCCAACCGGCACCGAGATATTTGCAACCGGCGATGGAACTGTTGCCCAGGTTATACTCTCGCGCGGCGGTTATGGAAAACACGTGGTGATAGACCACGGTTACGGCTATGAAACGCTTTACGGCCACATGAATAAAGTAAATGTAAAGCGCGGCCAAAAAGTAAAGCGCGGCGATATTATCGGATTGGTAGGAAACACCGGAACCAGCAGCGCGCCTCACGTGCACTACGAAGTAATAAAAGATGGTAAGAAAATTAACCCGGCCAACTTTTATTTTAACGACCTTACACCCGAAGAATATGATGATATGATAGAAATGTCATCGCACGCCAACCAATCCTTTGATTAAGATGCCGTATAAAGACAGAGAAGTTGAGAAATTGTACTACAGCATTGGCGAAGTCGCCAAAATGTTTGATGTAAATACTTCGCTAATAAGATTTTGGGAAAAGGAATTTGACATTATTCAGCCCAAGAAAAACAAGAAAGGCAATCGCCTTTTCACGAAAGTAGACGTTGATCATCTACGCATTATTTACCATCTGGTAAAAGAGCGTGGCTACACTTTGCAAGGCGCTAAAGAAAAGCTGAAAGACAATAAAGAAGATGTTTCTGATAATGTAGAGGTGATTACGAAGCTGGAAAATATTAAGTCTTTTTTGGTTGAGCTTAAAGGGTCGCTGTAAGGGTTTTTTATTTTTATCTAAACGTATTTTCAGATTCTTTACGCTATTCTATTTAATTGGTTTGCTTGCGGAAAGCTGAAATCTACAACCATTCTTTACACTTCACGCTATTTATGCCTATTTTACGTTAAGTAGTAAGTCAAGAACTACTTTTATTGATCCATAATTCTTCTAGCGATTATCATTTGAGAACAAACTCATCCATTTCATTAATTGTTATAAATCAATATGAAAGTGATACATTATTTAGCAGATATACAAGCTTCTGCGGTAATTTATCGAAAAAATGCTTAGATTTAAAGTATCTAAAACATGAACCAATTTCTAGTTTTACGCTATGTGCCAAATAAATGAGATCTATTTTCAAGGACAAGAATTGATTTACACCCGTAAAATGACCGATGGATTGTATTTATATCAATTGGTTCAAAATGGCAAAAAAGTGAGTGACGGTAAATTTATCATAACTCATTAAGATTATGAGGAAGTTAATTTTAGTGTTTATAACAATAATCACTTGCGCAGGCACACTGCCTGCACAAGTGATTGATTATACCATTGACCCCACCTTTAATTCAGGCATACTTTTTAACAGAGGAAAGGTTTATGATTTGATGGTAACCTCGCAGAATGACTACATGGTTATGGGATGGTTTTTGGGGTATGATTCGCCTATTGAAGTCGGATCTTTAATAACAAATACAGGTCAACTAATTGAACCAAACATGGTGGGTGGTTCTCACATAATAGAGTATCAAAATTTTTTGCTACAATATAATCTTCAGCTAAGAATGCTTGATTTTAATGGAATTCAGACTCCGTTTCGTTTTGAGTTTGCAAAAAACTCTTACAGCGGTCCTTTAAGTGATTATGTCTATGATGCCATGGTAACCCCAGATGAAAACATTCTGGCAGCCGGTCGCTTTTTTACAGATTCTACATTGCTTGGCACTTCACAAAGTCATTTGGCACTGCGTCAGCTATGTATGGTTGATTCTACGGGTGCACCAGTACCCGATTTCCCCATGCTGCGTTGCAACCAACCCGTTGATGCAACGATTAGAACACTTCACAAATTAAGTACGGGAGAATATATTATTTCCGGTCATTTTGCTGAAGTAGAAGGTCATACTTCGCATAAAATAGCCAAGCTCAATGCAGACTTTTCAGTCAATACGGAATTTACAAGCCCCTTTGGAAGTGAAGGCTATCTATCGTGGGTTCAATTTGTAGATAGTCAGGATAGACTTTGGGTAACAAAATCGCTTGAAACTGATTTAATAGGTTATCCCAATTATTCAAGCAGACTCGTTCGCTTATTTCAAGATGGTTCAGTAGACGAGTCATTTCAGGCAAATGTGTTTATAACTTATCTGGGCAATGATATAAACAATCCTACATCTCCTACCGCTACTTCTCCTATTGCTATTATTGAAGATAGCGATGGAACCTTTATCCTTGCTGGTTATTTTTTGGAAGTAAATGGTTTGACATATAAGCGCTTAATGAAAATTCGAGACAATGGTCAAATTGTACCAAATACTTTTGGAGGCATGGGAGCTGACGAAGCAGTATGGGATGATTGGTGGGAACCAGCAGTAGGTCCAATAGCAGGAACCGGGATAAACAAGGTTCTCAAACTCCCGGACGGTAAGCTTTTAGTTGGCGGTCAGTTTTCGTCCTTTGGCGGCGAGCCCTAT